>CAZBDU010000026.1:0-58206 GCA_964490725.1 uncultured Spirochaetaceae bacterium
CCGGCCAGGCTGCAGGGCCGCCCCAGGGGGCAGGCGGGAGGGGCCGGGGCCGCCTCGCCGGGGATGGGCCGGCCGGACCGGCGGCCCCTCCGGGCCGCGCTGCGGGATCCCCGCCGGAGCATGCTGAAATTTCTTGCGAATTCTAAATACTTATTGTAGAATTATCGCCACCCATGACTGGAACCGCGCCGGAGCCGGCCGGAAGAGGCATGCTGCCGAAGGAACGCCGCAACAGGATCCTCGAGCTGCTGGAGCGCAGAGGCCGCCTGAGCGTGCGCGAGCTGGCGCGGGAGTTCATGGTCTCCGCTCCGACCCTCTACAAGGACGTGGAGGCCCTGGAGCGCGACCGCCGGGTGGAGACCTCCTACGGCGAGATCCGCCTGCCCGACCGCGACCGCTACCACCACGATTTCTTCCAGCGGCTCAAGTCCAACCGCTCCAGGAAGATGCGCATCGCCCGTTCGGCCGCCGCCCTGGTGGGCAGCGGCAACACCCTCTTCCTGGATGCCTCCACGACCACCTTCTACCTGTGCGACGAGCTCAAGCGGCGGGGCTTCCGGGAGCTCACCATCGTCACCAATTCCCTCTTCATCCCGGTGGAGCTCCTGATGCACCCCGCCTTTCGGGTGATCGCCCTGGGGGGCGTCCTGGACCGGGAGACCGCCGCGTTTGCAGCCGCCAGGCCGGAGCGCTACCTCGGACGGCTGCACGCCGACATTTCCTTCTTCTCCGCGGCCGCCGTAGACCCGCAGCGGGGCATCATGGACGCCTACATCCTGAACGACGTGCGCGTCAAGGAGCTGTTCTTCGAGAACGCCGACCGCACGATCTGCCTGGCGGACTCCAGCAAGTTCCACAAGAAGGGCACGGTGAACTGGATAGGCTTCGATCGCCTCAAGACCATCGTCACCGATCCCAGCGTCGACCCCGAGATCCTGGCCCGCTTGAGAGGCCAGGGGGTGGAGGTGCTGCTGTGAACGCCCGGGAGAAGTTCCGCGCCGCCATGAGCTTCGCCTCCCCGGAGCTCACCATGAAGACCGAGTTCGGCTACTGGGCTTCCGCCATCCGCCGATGGCTGGCCGAGGGGCTTCCGCAGCGTGCGCCCCTGCCGCAGGAGGCCCTGGACGGGGACCTGGTGCGGGGCTCGCTGCCCCTGGGTTCGGAGGGCGGGAGCGCAACCCGCTTGGGATCGGCGGAGCTTTCGGACCGCAACGTGATGCCGCTGCTGGGGCTGGACTCCTACCTGGCCAAGTTCCCCGTCGACTTCAGCCCCGGACTGCCCCGGCGGGTGCTGGCGGAGGACGAGGACTGGCGGGTCTTCGCCGACGGCTACGGGCTGACGGTCAGGGTGCTGAAGAAAGGGGCCGCCACCCCGCAGGTGCTGGACTACCCGATCAAGGACAGGAGGGGGCTGGAGAGCTACCTGGAGCGCTACGACGGCAGCCTGATGCAGCGGCGGCGCGCCGAGGCGCGGGCCCTGGCCGCCGCCCTGAGGGAGCGGAGCTACCCGCTGCGGCTGGGAGGCGGGCCCTTCGGCTTTACCTTCTTCGCCAGGAGCCTCATGGGGGAAGCAGGCTACATGACGGCGCTGTACGACGATCCAGGCCTGGTGCACCGCTTCAACGAGTTCTTCCTGAACCATGCCATGGAGTACTGGTCCGCCGTCCTGGAGGCGGTGGAGGTGGACTGCGTCATGATCCTGGAAGACGTGGCCTATCGAGGCGGACCCATGATCTCGCCGGCGATGCTGGAGAGCTTCGCCCTGCCGTACACCGCGCGGCTCTCGGACTTCGTGCGCCAGTACGGGGTGGACTGCATCGTCGTGGACTGCGACGGCCGCATCGAGGCCCTGATCCCTCTCTGGGTCCGAGGAACGGATGAAGAACCTGAAGGTCGGATTCGACGGCCGGTTTCATGGACGGCTTCTCGAAGGCGGGGCTGGACACCTTTGCCGCCTACCAGAAGGCCCTGGACAGGCTGGGCGAGCAGATGGGCTTCGAGATGACCCATTACCCGAAGCCGGTGATGACGGTCCAGGACGCCCGGGCGGTCCGGGAGGATGTGGACGCCAGGGGACTGGACTTCCTGCTGCTGTTCCATCCGGCCTACATCATCGGCGACAACGTCTACGAGCTGATGAAGGCTCGCGCTCCCATGGGGTTGTGGGCCATCGAGGAGCCCCGGGAGGAGGGGCCCATGCCCCTGGCCAGCTTCGTGAATCTCTGCCAGAACACCGGCATCGCCAGCGTGATGTTCAAGGGCCTGCCCAAGAAGGTCAAATGGTTCTTCGGGCCCCTGGAGGGACGGTTCTTCGCGCCGGTGGAGACCGGCGCCGGGGTGCGCTCCCTGCGGGTCGGGCAGCGGGTGTTCAGCCGCAACTGCCGGCAGCCGCCCGGGTGGGCGGGCTCCTGGTGGGGCGGCCACGTGGAGTACCACGTGGCCGGGGAGGCAAGCGTCATTCCCCTGCCTGAGAACGTGAGCGTCGGGGCGGGCTCCGGGCTGCTCCTGGCTCAGGTCGGCTACAACGGGGCCACGAAGCCCCGGGTGTGGGCGGGGGAAACCGGCGGTGGTGATCGGCGAGGGGTTGGTAGGCCAGTACGCCGCGCAGGTGCTGCGCCATCGGGGAGCCCGGGTGATCGTCTCGGGGTTGAGCGCCTTCCGTCTGGAGCTGGCCCGCCGCTACAGCGCCGAGGAGGTCTTCGACAGCTCCCGGGGGGACCTTTCCGTCTTCCTCAGGCAGCGCTACCCCGGGGGCGCCTCGGTGGTGGTGGAGACGGCCAGCAGCGCGGCCACGGTGCGGCAGGCGGCGGAGCTGCTGGCCTACGGGGGGCAGCTGGTGCTCAACGGCTACTACCCGCCGCCCGAGAGCCTGATCGACTGGCACTGGCTGCGCGCCAAGGAGCTTACCGTGTACTGCCCCAACTCGCGCACGCGGGAGCGGCTGGAGAAGACCCTGGAGCTGATCGCGCTGGGAGCTCTCGAGGTACAGGGGCTGGTGACGCACGAGCTGCCGGTGGAGCAGGCGCCCGCCGCCTACCAGCGCCTGCTGGGCCCCGAGGCGGACTACCTGGGAACGGTCTTCCGCTGGCGCTGAGGCTCGACAGAGAGAGGAGAAGCTGCCATGAGCACCAAGCACTACCTGGTCTTCGACCTGGGGGCCAGCAACGGCCGCGCCGTCGCGGCTCATTTCGACGGCTCCCGGGTGGAGCTGGAAGAGGTCCACCGGTTCGACAACCGCCCCGTCTACCTCACCGGCGTCTGGTTTTGGGACGTCCTGCGGTTGTTCTCAGAGATCAAGATCGGCGTCCAGAAAGCCGTGAGGCTCTACCCCGGGATCGCTTCTCTGGGGGTGGACACCTGGGGGGTGGACTTCGGCTTCCTGGACGGGAAGGGGCTGCTGCTGGGCAATCCGGTCCACTACCGCAACGAGCGGGGCAACGGCATGCAGGGAGAGGTCTACGAGAAGATGCCGGCCTACGAGCTGTTTTCCCTGTCCGGGATCTTCCTGCTGTCGATCATGAGCGTGTTCCATCTCTACGGAATGAAGGTGGACGGCTTCTCACCGTTCGTGCACGGGCGGCGTTTTCTGATGATGCCGGACCTGTTCCACTACCTGCTCTGCGGGGAGGCGGTGAACGAGTACACCAACGCCACCACAACCGCGCTGTACAACCAGAGCGAGAAGCGCTGGGAAAGCCGGATCCTGGACCGGCTGGGCATCCCGCCGGGGCTGTTCGGCGAGCCGGTGCTGCCGGGTACCCGCATCGGCGCCCTGCAGGATGCGGTGTGCCGGGAGCTGGAGGTCCCGCCCATCCCCGTGGTGGCGCCGGCAACCCACGACTCCGCCTCGGCGGAGGCCGGGATTCCGGTCACCGACACGCAGAAGAGCTGGGCCTGGCTCAGCCTGGGGACCTGGGGGGTGATCGGCATGGAGACGGACCGGCCGGTAGTCACCCGCCAGGTCTTCGAGGCCGGCTACGGCAACGAGGGGGAAGCCCGGGGGGGCAGCTTCCTGGCCTGCAACATCAACGCCCTGTTCGTGCTGCAGCAGTGCCGCCAGAAGTGGATGAAGGACGCAGGCCGGGAGATTTCCTGGGAGGAGATCGTTCAGGCCGCCCTGGCCGCCGGCCCGGCGGCGGCCCACCTCGACGTGGACCAGCCCGCCTTTGGCCAGCCCCAGGCGGACATGCCCCGGGTGATCGCCGGGTACTGCGGCCGGACCGGACAGGACAGCCCGCAATCGATCGGGGAGGTGGCGGCCTGCATCTACGAGAGCCTGGCACTCAAGTTCGGCTACCGCTTCCGCCAGCTGCAGGAGTTCACCGGCAGGCCCATCGAGCTCCTTCACCTGGTGGGCGGAGGGATCCGCGCGGAGCTCCTCTGCCAGTGGACCGCCGATGCCGCGGGCGCTCCGGTGGCCGCCGGCCCGGTGGAGACCTCGGTGGCAGGCAATCTCATCATGCAGATGAAGGGCACCGGCGACATAGGCTCCCTGGAGGAAGGACGGGAGATCATCCGGCGCTCCTCCGAGGTCCGGGAGTACGCGCCCCGGGAGAGGGGACGCTGGGAGGAGCTGGCGGGCCGCTACGGGGAGCTGATCGGGCCGTGAGCGGGCCGGGCCCCCTCCCGGCCCGCCGCCGGCCGCCGCCGCTCCGTCGGGGCCTCAGTCGGTGAGGCTGTCGCAGGGCATCTTCAGGATGCGGGCCACCTTCGCAAGCTCGCCGGCGACCTCCGCGTGGACCAGGGCGAAGTGGTGGCAGATGCCCGCCTCGGCGATGCGGCTGAAGTACCGCTTGAGGGGAACGGCCGGTTTGAAGATGGTGTGCTCGAAGTGCACCTCCCGCGGGTGCGTGTCCACGGACTCTCCGCGGGCGATCTTCATCTCGTAGCCTCGCCGGCCCTTGAACAGCGTCACCAGGGTCACGGGCCCGGGCTCGGTGATGAACTCTGGCAGCACGCCGTTGAAGGGAGCGCGGGGGATGCCGCCGAAGTTGACGTACTGGGTGTTGCGCAGCTTGGGACGGGTGTCCTTCCTGGCCATGGTGAAGCCCGCACTGCCGCCTTCGTGGCCGCCGAGGATCCAGTTCTTCTTCTCGTCGAACATCAGGTGCTCCCAGAAATGAACGGGTTTGCCCGAAAGCTCCCGGACCATGAGTCCCGCCACGCTCACGGAGAGGTCCCCTTCGGCGGCCACCACCGTGCCCCGGTCGATCAGCCGGGCCATGCCCACGCAGGGGATCATGCCGCAGATGGGCGTCAGGCCCGGGAACATGTCGATGGCCAGGGCGTCCACCTTCTTCTCCTGCACCAGCCTCTCCAGGGCGATGGCCTGGCGGGCCGCGAGAACGACCTCCTCCCGTGGAGGCTCCACCACGTCGCAGAGCTCGTAGAGCTCCCGCGTGAGCTCCTGGGCCTCTTCCTCCCCCACGCGCCGCATCTGCTCCTGGAGCTCGGCGATGTAGAGGTAGGAGAGCGTGACGCCGGTCTGCCCCATCATGCGCGCCTCGTCGGGGAAGGTGTCGTACATGGGAACCCCGGCGCTCCTGTGCGGCAGGAACCCCACGTGCTTTCCCTGCAGTCGTTTGACGCACCTGGCTGCCCGGGCGTACTGCACTATCTCGGCGATGGCGTCCTCGTCCTCCAGGTGCCCGAAGACGAATCCCAGGTCGAAGTCCTCCCAAAGGCGCTTGAGGCTGCTGGGAAGCTGCGCGGCGCTGTTGGCTCCCCAGCAGGTCCCCGACTCGGTCAGGGAGAAGCGTTCCGGGATGCCCGCCAAGCCTTGCGAGTAGAACAGCACCGGGAAGATCCCCCTGGCCTCGTGGATCATGGCCACCGTCATCATGTCGTCGATGTAGGTGGCGTGATACATGAGCACGATGTCCGCCCCGCCCGCCGCGAAGGCGCGGCCGGCCTCCCGCGCGTCCCGCGCGTTGGCCACCATGAGGGGGTACAGCACGTCGCAGTGCCTTTCCAGCTTCTTCCTGAGGCGCCCGATGTCCCGCTCCATGGCTGCGGGCAGCTCGTGCATGCCGCATTCCTTCCAGTACTGCTCGATCCCTCCTGCGAACAAGCCGATCTTCGGTCTGCCGGTGACGCTCATGGTTTTCCCTTGCGGTGAGGTTGGAGTGGAGGGGGCCGGCGGACCGAGAGCCCGCCGGCCCCTGGTCGGGCGCTTGCTACGGGGTTGCCTTGACCCGGTTCCACAGCTCGACGCGGCGGCCCGGATCTTCCTCGGCCAGCATGACGTGGATGGGGAAGGGCACCTCGTTGATGTCCATTCCGTACCACCAGCAGGCATCCAGGGCCGCCGGGTTGTAGGCCGACTTCCCGGCGGTGTTCACGATGCCGAAGCCCACCAGCTCGGCCATGTTGGACTGGCCCTCGTCGCTGATGATGTAGTCGATGTACTTCAGCGCCAGGTCCAGGGAAGCCCCCGAGGTCGGCTTGGTGATGGCCCAGCCGTCGATCCAGGAGATCGTGCCTTCGGTCATCGGGTACTGGGTGAACCTGTCCCTGATCCCTGCCTCCTGGAACTTGATGTTGATCAGCGCGTCGTTGCCGCCCAGCAGAATCAAGGCGTCCTCGTTCGCCATGATGTTGAACTCGGAATCCAGCCCCGTGGTGAGGGCCCGGGCGTTGCGCTTCCACTTCAGAAGCATGTTGAACACCTTGTCCCAGTCCTGGGGCTGGAAGTTGAAGATGTCCTTCACCCCCGCCTGAATGGCGGCTATGTCGGTGACGTTGGTGGTCTCGTCGAAGAAGGCCGTGTAGCCCTTGGCCTCCGGAGCGGTGAGGATGTCGAGGGAGACGGTCCTGCCGTCCGGGCTCAGGTAGGGCTTCAGCATGGCCGGGGGAACCTTGGCGGTGTTGATCGTGATGGTCTGGGTACCCCAGGTCATGGGCACGTGGAACTTCTTGCCCGGCTCCAGCTGCGCGTATGGATGATCCCGGAAGAACTCGCCGATTTTCGAGTAGTTGCTCAGCTTGGAGGTGTCGATGGGTTGAATCAACCCCGCGTCGTAGTACAGCTTGACCCGCCCCGAATCGATGGAGACGATGTTGTACTCCCCCGGCGCGGCCTTGGTCTTGGTGAAGCACTCGTCCACGGTGCCGATGTAGGTGACGTTCACCTTGGCGTTGTACTTCTGCTCGAACGGCTCCACCCAGGTTGGCTCGGCGTATCCCTGGAAGGCGAGGATGCTCAACGTAGGCTTTTCGGCCTCCTTCGTTCCCCCTGCCCACGCCCCGGCGGCGGAGACGGCAACCATCACCGCCACGGACGTCGCGAGCAGCGTCAGACGCTTGCGCTGTTTTCCGTTCACTGGACTTCATCCTCCTTGTCCTTTGTTGGTTGAAGCGGGACCCCACCGGCGCGTCCCGCGTTCGGCGCCTCCATCATGCTTCGTCATAATAGCATAATCAATACTATATAAACATAAGCTGATGGGTTCAGTATAGGGCAAAGTCGGCTCTTGTCAACTTCTTTTCGGGCTTCACCGGGCCGAGCCGCGCCTGCCGGGCAGGGCCGCCGGGGGAGGCACGCTGCCCGGCCAGGGCCGCCAGGGGGGCCGAGCCGCGCCGCCCGGGCAGGGAGGGCCGCGCAGGGAAGCCTGCGCGGCGTTGCGGCGTTGCCGGCGCCTTGCGGAGCGGGAAGCCTTGCGGCTATACTCTTCAGCGCGGATGGAAGCCGGGCACGAGAGGACGGAGGCGGCGGGGAGCCGGACAGCCGTCTGGAGGGAGGCAGAGCTATGGCATCGGGGCCGGGCTGGGATCTTTCCAGGTTTCAGGTCGAAGAGATCTACAGGGTGGCCGTCAGCGTGGAGCAGGGCGGCTTCGACTTCTACAACAGGATCGTAGAGACATCGGACAATTCGCGGGTCAAGAACGAGATGCGGTTCCTGCGCGACGAGGAGGCTCGGCACAAGGCCTTCTTCCAGAGGCAGCTGGCGGCCAAGGGGGCGGCCGAGGCGGGGACGGTGAGCCCCGACCTCCAGAAGCTGCTGGAGAGCGAGTTCCTCCACCCCATGGAGGAGCTGTACCGCAGCCGCAGAATCGAGAAGAACACCGAAGCCCTCCGCTTCGGCATGGACATCGAGCAGAAGACGGTGGACTTCTACACGGCCCTCAGAGAGAGGCAGACCGACCAGGCGTTTCGCGAGGACCTGGACCTCGTCATCGACGAGGAACGAAAGCACAAGCAGAAGATCAACATCCTCCTGGCCTACTGAGGGGGCGCCGGGGCGCACGCGGCAGCAGCCGGGAGAGCCATCTACGGGCTCCTGCCGCCGCCGTCCCTGCTGCCGGCGGCGCCCCCGCCCCGCCCTGCCGTCGCAGTCCCTGGGGCGGACGCCGCCGGAGAAAGATTATAATATTATAAACGTAAAGTCGTATCTTTATCTATATCCTTGACAGCCGCCGGCGGCTGTGTATAGAATTGCCTGCACGTCAATCTTTATCCTTCTGTCGAAAGGAGAGCGAACCGATGAATCAGAAAACGGCCGCAACCGTGCTGGCCGCCGCGGTTCTGGTGTTTTTCGCCGCCTTCGCCGCCTTCGCGGGTGGAGGCAAGGAGTCGTCATCCGCGGCAGGGTCCGCGCCCGCCAAGACGGTGATCGAGTTCTGGTCCTGGAACAACGAGGGCTCCTACCCGATCGTCCATGAGGACGCGGAGAAGCGCTACGAGGCGGACCACCCCGAGGTGGACATCCAGCGGGAGTACATCAGCTACAGCGAGTACCTGGTCAAGCTCAAGGCAGTGCTCTCCGGTGAGGAAGCCCCGGATGCCTTCCAGATTCCCTGGGCCGGCGAGTACACGGAGCTGGCCAGATCCGGCAAGCTCGTTCCCCTTACGGAATATCTGAAAAAGGGCTTCCCGCAGTTCTTCCCCAACATCATGAACGCCATCTCGGTGGACGGGGAAGCCTGGGCGGTGCCGCTGGACCTGAACACCCTGCAGATCGCCTACAACATGACCATGTTCCAGGACCTGGGCCTGAGCAAGCCCCAGTCGAAGGACGAGCTCATCGCCCTGGCAAAGGCCCTCCAGAAGGACGGGAAGTTCGCCGTGGCGCTGGGAACCAAGGACCTGTGGGCCGGAGCGGACGTGTTCTTCGCCCAGATCGCCTACACCGATCCCACTCACACCAGGATGGCCATGGCCGACGCGGGCAAGATCTCCTGGAACTCCCCCGAGTTCGTGCAGGCCGCCCAGATCGTGGCCGACTACGTCAAGCAAGGGGTGATCGCCCCCGGGGCGAACTCCATGGACGCCTTCGTGGGCGCCAAGAACCTGTTCGTGCAGCAGCAGGCGGCCATGTTCTACCCGGTGGGCAACTTCGTCACGGGGGGGCTGACCGCGGACATCGGCGACACCTTCAAGTGGAGCCTGTTCCCCTGGCCACCCTTCGACAAGGGCGCGCAGATGCTGCCTACCGGCGGGGTGGCGGAGATGTTCGTGGTGGCCAAGGACAGCGACCAGGTCGACACGGCGATCGACTTCCTGCGCTACATGACCAACGACGCGGGCAAGGAGATCCTGGTGAAGAACGACTTCATCCCGTCGAGCGAGTACAAGGGAGCCGTCCAGATGAGCGACCTGTACAAGAATATGCTCGACGCGCAGTCCAAGTCCCAGAGCCGCGTGGTATACAACACCGTCGTGTACACCGCCATCATGAACGGGATGCAGGGCATCTACGGGGGGACCCTCACGCCTCAGCAGTTCATCGATTCCCTGGTCAAAGCGGCGGAAAAGTAGCGGGCGGCAGCGGAACGTCGACTTTCATGCTTCTCCTGGGGGCCCGGCCTGCCGGGCGCCCAGGTTTTTCTCTTTGGACTGGGCCGGCCAGGACACATCGCGAGGAACAATGCACAGAGGAACTGCCAAGACCGGGTTTCTGTTTTCCCTGCCCGCCATCGTATTCTTTCTCCTGTTCATCCTGGTGCCCGTTCTGTCTACCTTCCTCCTGTCCCTGACTGAGTGGAAGGGCTTCGCGCTGGAGAACATCCGCTTCGCCGGCTTGGCGAACTTCCGAGAGATGTTCACCGACAGGGTCTTCTTCACCTCCCTGAAGAACACCCTCGTCTTCGTGGCCCTGACCACGGTGATGTTGAACCTCCTGGGCTTCGTGGGCGCCTCGATCATCGACACCGGTGTCCGGGGCAGCGGGGTGTTCAAGAACGCGGTCTTCCTGCCGGTGCTTCTGTCCCCGATCATCATCGGCATCATGTGGTCGCGCATGCTCGACGCCTTCGGAATCATCAACCAGCTGCTCGAATCGACGGGGTTGACCCACCTGCCCATCATGTTCCTGGGGGACGAACGAATCGCCCTGTACACCGTGATCGGCGCCACCATCTGGCAGTATACCGGATACGACATGCTGCTGTACTATGCAGGCCTGCAGGGGGTGCCCAGCGAGCTGATCGAGGCGGCGACCATCGACGGAGCCAGCCCCCTGACTATCAAGATCAGGGTGGTGCTTCCGGTGCTGAGCCCCGTGATCGCCATCACCATGCTGCTGAACATGATCGGAGGGTTCAAGGTCTTCGACGTCGTATACGTCATGACCGCAGGCGGGCCCAACAACAGCTCCCACGTGTTCGCGACCTACCTGTTCCAGCAGGCCTTTCGCTTCAACCGCATGGGCTACGCTTCGGTGATCGCCATCGTCATCATCGCCTTCTCCATAGTGGCGGCGGTGCTGCGCCTGCGGATCGTGAAATGAAGAGGCCTCTGGCGCTCCGGGCAGCGCAGCCGGCCCTCCTCGTGCTGGTGAGCGTGCTGTTTCTGCTGCCGGTGATCTGGGTCATCTCCCTGTCGCTGCGCAGCAAGAAGGACGTGTTCACCGCCCTGTTCTTCACCGGAGAGATCCACCTGGAGAACTACCTCACCACCTGGACGACCTTCGGCTTCAGCAGCCTGTTCCTCAGCTCGGTGGTGGTCACCGTGTCTTCGGTGATCGTGATCCTGGTGGTCAGCTCTCTGGCCGCCTACGCCTTCTCCCGCCTGAAGTACCGGGGCTCGGAGTTCTTCTTCTACACGATCCTTCTGGGCATGATGATTCCCCCCGCAGCGGTGGTGATTCCGCTGTTCTTGATCATGAAGATACTGGGCCTGTACAATACTCATGCGGCCCTGGTGCTGGCCTACATCGCCTTCGGGCTGCCCATCGCGGTACTGATCTTCCGGGGGTTCTTCATGTCGGTGCCGGGGGAGCTGATCGAGGCTGCGCGCATCGACGGCAGCCGGGAAGCGGGCACGTTCATGCGGATCATCGTGCCGCTGTCGGCCCCCGCTTTCGCCACGGTGATCATCTTCTCCTTCATGCAGAACTGGAACGAGTTCCTGCTGGCCCTGATCCTGCTGAAGGAGAAGGCGCTGTATACCATTCCGGTGGGGATGGCGAACCTGGTGGGGCAGTGGGACTCTCCCTGGCAGCTCATTGCCGCGGGGGTGGTGATCGCCTCGCTGCCGATCTTCCTGGTGTACCTGCTGATCCAGGATCTGTACATCAAGGGATTGACCGCCGGGGCCATCAAGGGGTAGGAGAGGAGCCGCGGCCGCTTCCCTGTGCGGGGCGGCGCGGGATAGGAAGCTGCATGGTGCTCCAGAAGAAGTCCGGGATTCCACTCTATCTGCAGATCAAAGAGAACCTGCTGGCCAAGATCGATGCGGGGGTGTGGGCGGAGGACTCGCTGATTCCCACAGAAGCCGAGCTCTGCGGGGAGTACGGGGTCAGCAAGATCACGGTCCGGGAAGCCATCAAGATCCTGGTCAAAGACGGCCGGCTTTCCCGGCGGCCCGGGAAAGGCACCTTCGTCACCCGCCCCAAGATCGAACAGAAGCTCAACCGTCACTTCAGCTTCACCAGGTGGGCGGCTCAGAACGGCCTGGAGCCGGCCTCGCGCATTCTGCGGGTGGAGACTCTCCCTTGCGACGTGCACATCGGCCGGCACCTGGGCATAGCCGAAGGCGACCAGGTCACCCGAATCGAAAGGCTGCGGCTGGGCGACAACGAGCCCCTCATGCTGGAAACGATCTGGGTCCCGTACCGTTTGTGCCCCGACCTGCACCTTCAGGATCTGGCCAACGTTCCCCTGAACGACATCATTGCCCAGCAGTACGGGCTGCCCCTGGTTCGGGCAACCGAGTCGATCGAGGCCCAGACCGCAGACGAGTACGCCGCCAGGCTGCTGGGAATCGAAAAGGACGTGCTGCTCCTGCACGTGGAGCACACCACCTATGCGCGCGACGGCACGATCGTGTACTTCGTTACCTCCTCCTACCGGGGGGACCGGGTGAAGTTCTCCATCGAGCTGTCCGGCGGCTGAAGCCCGGCTCGAGCCGGCGGGGCAGGCGGCGGCGAGGCAAGGAAGAGGTCAAGGAAGGGGTCATGGAGGAAACGAAGAAGCGGCTCTTCGGAGAGTCTTCCTGGACCATCCGGTCGGACCAGGTGGAGCTGGCGGTGACCGAGCGGGGCGGGCACATGGCTCCGGTGACCTTCTACAGGCGGGCGGACAGCCCCGTGCAGCCCTATTACCTCAACCCCTGGCACGAGGAGAAGCCCGCCACCGGCCTGCCGCTGCTGGAGGTGCTGAGGGGGGACTTCTTCTGCCTGCCCTTCGGGGCCGCCAACGCCTACAAAGGTGAAGATCACCCCGTTCACGGGGAATCCTCCAACTCCCGGTGGAGCTTCCAGTCCCTGGAACATGACGGTCCGGTGACCGCCCTGACCCTCTCCCTCCAGGTGCAGGCCCGTCCAGGGACCATCACCAAGCGCCTGAGTCTGGTGGACGGGCACAACGTGGTGTACTGCCAGCACCTCCTGGAGGGCCTGGCGGGAAAGATGTGCCTGAGCCACCACGCCACCCTGGCCCTGCCGCAAGAGGAGGGCAGCCTGCTGCTGTCCTCCAGCCCGCTGCGGCTCGCACGGGTGGCGCCCAGGTCCGCCCCCCTCAACAGCGGCAATGAGTACTACTTCCTGCAGGCGGGAGCCCGCTTCGAGCGCCTCTCCCGGGTGCCCACCGTGTGGAAGGACCCGGCCTGGGAGGACTGCTCCAGCTTCCCCCGGCGCTACGGGTTCATGGATCTGCTGGCCTTCTACGTACGCCCGGCGCGTGCGCCCACCTGGGTCGCCGCCAGCGTACCCTCGCGGGGGTATCTCTGGTTCGCTCTGAAGGACCCGGTCCTGCTGCCTCAGACTCTTCTGTGGGCGGCCAACGGGGGCCGGCACGCCCCGCCCTGGAACGGCCGCAACCGCTGCCTCGGCGTGGAGGACGGGTGCGCCTATTTCGGCGACGGGCTCCAGAGCTCCGCCGGCCCCAACGACCTGGACCGGGAGGGAATCCCCACCTGCCTCACCCTGCGCTCCGGCAGACCGACGGCGATCAACTACATTCAGGGGGTCGCCAGAACCCCGCAGGGGTTCGGCCGGGTGCGTTCGGTGCGCTTTCTGCCGGAGGGGATCGCGCTCAGCTCCGGGGAGGGGGGCAGCGTGACCGCGCCGGTGCGCTGGCGCTTCGTGCTGGACGGCCGGCTCGAGGGCTCTGAAGCAGGCCCGGGGGCGGGGTAGCCGCGGCCGGAGGGCCGTAACCGGACGGCCGGGCAGCCGCGCCGGGGGCTACGCCGGGGCGGACCGGTCGATCAGGCAATTGAGCTTGCGGCGGTAATGGGCGAAGTTTTCCCAGCAGGAGTCATCCGGAACGTGGTGGTCCGCATGGGGAATGTAGCCCCCCTGGGCCAGCAGCTCCGCGACCCTGGCCAGCTCTCTGTCGACGTCCCCGGTGGTGTGCGCGGCGGTGAACACCCGCTTGTCCACGGCTCCCAGGATCTGCAGCCTGGGGAACCGTGAGCGCACCCGCAGAGGGTCGTTCCCCGCCTGGATCTCCAGGGGGAAGATCCCGGTGACCCCCAGCTCCACCCACAGCGGCAGCAGCTCCTCGACGTTGCCGTCGCTGTCCACGTGGATGTTGCGTACGCCCAGCTGGTGCAGAAAGTCGATCATGCGGAGGTACCAGGGCTTCAGGAACCCCGCGAACATTTCTCTGGAGATCATGGAACCGGTCTTGCCGGCCATGTCTTCCCAGATCAGGACGCAGTCTGGAGCGATCGCCCGGATGATCGGCTCCCAGTAGTCCATGGCGAAGTCCAGGAAGAAATCGTTCATCTCCTTGATGAGCCGCGGATCGTCGTACATCATCAGGAGCATCCGGGTAGTCCCGATCAGGTGCCGGGGAAAACCGAAGAACCCGTAGGGGAACCCTCCCAGGCGGATGGGGTAGTCTCTCTCGCGCAGCCGGGATTTCAGAGCGTCCCAGTCGCGGGGGAGCCGTTTTCTGAAGTCCCGGTCGTAGAGCTCCTTGTAGCGCTGGAAGTCGCGCCGGTTCTCGACGGGATAGTCCAGGTCCAGGGGAGCGGAGGTGCCCTTCTTGTAGACCTTCATGGTGATCCCGTAGGCGTCCCGGTACACGCGGTACTCCTCCGACTCCTCGAGGGTCTGCTCCGGCAGGAGCGGGCTCATGTCGAAGGGGAACTTCGCCGGGTACGGATCCAGGTCGAAGGCGGCCCGGACGTTGCGGTCCGAAAGCCCGCCGCCGGCGGGGTCCACCTTCTCTGCTCCGGAAATGGTGCCGTTGTCGGGAAGCGCATCCGGAAGCGGCGCCACCACCGGCAGCCCCTCGCGCACGAAGCGCTTGATGGCCGTGGTCCAGTACCCGTACTCCGCCTTGAGGGTTCGCACCCCAGGCTCGAAGTCCATGACCGCGAGGAACCGTTCCCTGCAGGTCATGCCTGTGTCTGGGCCAGGCGGCGGTAGGTCTGCTTCAGGGCCGGGAAGAGGTCCCGGTAGATCTCGACATAGGGCAGGTAGCGCTTCTGCTCTGCCGCCCTTGGCCGCACCACCCGCTCGGGGCGGCTCAGGCGCTCGGCCAGGCTCCTGGTGTCGTCGAACAGCCCGATGGCGCGTCCGGCGATCACCGCCGAGCCCAGGGTGGCCAGGTCGCTGCGCGCCAGGGTGGCGAACGGCGCCTGCAGGACGTCCGCCTTGATCTGCAGCCACAGGCGGCTCTGGGCCCCGCTGCCGATCGCCGTGATGGTGCCCAGCTCCAGCCCGGGCGCCAGCTCCCGGATGATCTCCCGGGTGAGGTAGTGGTCGTAGGCGATGGACTCCAGAATGGAGCGGTAGAAGTGGGCCTTGGTGTGGGCCCAGGTGTGGCCCACAAACAGGCCGCGCACGTAGGGGTCCGGGGGAAAGAAGCGGCCCTGCAGGTAGTTGATGGAGATCAGGCCGTCGGAGCCGGGGGCGATCCCTTCGGCCTCCCGGTCCAGGCGTTCGTACACGCTCCCTCCGCCGGGCTCCAGCTCCGCGGAGCCGGGGCCGCCGAACTGCTCGACGAACCAGTTGTGGGTCCGCCCGCCCAGCACCACCGAGAGCAGGAAATAGCCGTCGCCCAGGGCGGATTTCAGGCAGGCCAGCGTCCGATGCCGGCCGTCGAAGCGGTACTCCGGGACCCGCGCGGCCAGGATGCTGGCCGTGCCGGATACGTCCACCATCTGGCCGTCCGCAAGGATGCCCGCGCCCACGAAGCCGGCGGACTGGTCGCCGCAGCCGGCGGCGATGGGTATGCCCTCGGGCAGGCCGGCGTCCCTGGCGGCCGCGGCGCCGAGCTCGCCCACCACCGAGTCCGATTTCACGATCCGTGGCAGCTTGTCGGCGTCCACCTCCAGGTCGCGGCACAGCTCCTCTGACCAGCGTGAGCGTTCCAGATCCGCAAGACCGGAGAAACACAGGAACGTCTCGTCCATGTAGGCCTGCTCGCCTTTGAATCCCGCGAGCTTGCCGGCTACGAAGGCGGAGGGCTGAAGGAACCTGGCAATCCTGCGCCACTCCGGCCGGCGCTTCCAGTAGAGGATCTTGGGTCCGTAGGTGGCGATCGAGCCGTTGAGGGCCAGGATCCGCTCGCCGAAGCGCTCGTGCATGTCCACGTTGTCGGCGGCGCTGCGGCTGTCCAGGGGCGTGTCGTAGTAGGTGACCGGCTCGAACCGCTCGTCCACCGACATGATGCCGCCCATCTGGCTGTCGATGCCGATCGCCGCCACCGCGGCTGGGTCGAACGATCCCTCCGCGAGGCAGCGCCGCATCAGCGCGCAGGTGACCGTGTAGAAGTCCATGGCGTCCTGCTCCGCCTGCCCCGCGGCGGGGTAGCGGACCTCCATGTCCTGCGTGGCCTCGGCCACCACGGCTCCCTCCGTGTCATACACGGCGCACTTGGCCGTCGTGGTGCCCAGATCGACTCCCATCAGACAGCGGCGGCTCATTGCGGTCCTCCTCTCCCGCTCGGGTGTTGCCGGATCTAGCGCCGGACTTCGGCGTAGAAGCGGACCATGTCCTGGTCCGAGTCCAGCCTGACCGTTCGGATGCCCCACAGCCGGCAGGCGGCCTCGATCTCGGCGGTGACATCCCCCAGGGTGGCGTGCAGGTGGTTTGCGCCGATCACCTTGACGAAGTTTTCCGGCCTCACCCCCAGGTCCACCACCACCTTGCCCCAGGTTCCGCCCAGGTGAGACGGTTCCCTGTCCCCGAGCTTCTCCGCCAGGAAACTGCGGGCGTCCAGCTCGCGGCCGGCGCCGTGCTGCATGTAATAGGTGCCGTCGATGCGGGTCAGCCTGGCCACCGTTACCGCCGGAGCTTCCACCCCGAAGTAGTTGAAGGCGGCCCCGGAGGTGCCGTGGATGTTGGCCACGGCCTCGACCCGCCGCAGCGCCAGTCGCGCTTTCCCCGAGTTGGCGGCCCAGAACAGAGAGCCGGCGCCGCAGTTAGCGAACTCCACGTGGTCGTCGGCCACCGATACCAGGTCCCCGAAGGCCGGCGGCACCGGGGGCACGATGCGGTGCAGGAGCATGGCGGTCAGGAGGCCCTTGGTGTCGCCCTCGCACACCGTGGGGTACACTCTCTGGGCGCCCTGTTCGTTCTCCGGAAAAGCCAGAAAGGCCGGCAGCGTGCAGGCGTTCACCCCGTACTCGGCGTAGATCTCCGGCTGGCACTTGATGGACACGCCGCGCACGTTTTCCTCCTCCAGCTCGGCCAGGCGGTCCCGGGCAGCCAGGAGCAGCGCAGTCTGCTTGCCCAGGGCCTCCTCGGTGACCATCCTGGAGTCGCGGGTCACGGTGAGCCCCTGGCCGGTAGCCCAGGCGAGGAAACGCTCGATTCTCTGCGGGCTGTCCCGCCGGATCGCCTCGGCGCGCTTCACCAGCACGTACTGGTCCTCCATCAGGACGTCCCGGACCATGAAGCTCTTGAGCCTGGTGTAGTCGTCCTGCAGCTGGTCCATCTTGACCGCGTAGCTCCCGCCCCACAACAACAGCGCGCTTTCCCGCATGGCCGAGACCGCGGCGGCGCCTCGGATCCAGTGCAGCATGGCCTGGCGGTCTCCGAAGTTACGCTCGTGGCGCCGGGCGTAGTCGTTTACGCTCCAGTCCATGAGGCTGGAGCAGGTAGCGGCGAGCTGGGAGAGGTTTCCGGACATGGGGTCATTCTCGGTGTAGTACAGCAGCGGCCGCGGCAGCTTGCGGATGAGCTCCTTGATGAACATGGGCGGGGACCAGGTCCAGGCGCCTACCACCAGCGCGTCGATGCGCTGGCCCTGGAGCGCGGCCGCCACGGAATCTACCTCCTTCACACTGCGCAGCCCGTACCACCGGGTCCCCTCGGGGCGAAGTCTCGCCAGCGGATCCACCACCTCGATGCCGTTCCCGCCGAGGAAGGAGCCCAGCTCCCGCTGCCGCGCGCGCAGGAATCGTTCCACGCTCTCGTCCGCGATTCCCTCTTCCCGCGCGTCGGTGAAGGTGAGAATGGCCACCCGTGGTTTTCCCTCGTTCATGTGCTGCCCTCCTGGCTGTCCATCCGCTTCAGCGGCCTCTGGCCTCGGCGGCGTAGCGGGAAGCCATCCCCGCCGAGCCGAACACCTTCATCAGCCGCTCGATCGCTGCCGTTATCTCCGCGCGAGCGGCCGCGAGCAGGTCGTCGCTGCCTCCCGTGCTGGTGACCTCGTTCAGGTCCAGCGTGTCCACATCCCGCTCGCGGAAGTAGCGGCGCAGGGAGTTGATGAAGGTCCTTCGCAGCAGGGTGCCGACGTTGACCTTGGTGATGCCGATGCGGATCGCCTCCTGCAGCTCCCCATCCTCGATTCCGGTGCCTCCGTGCAGCACCAGGGGCACCGGCACCCTGCCGGCCAGCGTGGCCACCAGCGGGAGATTCAGGGCGGCTTTGCGCCCTTCCAGCATGTGGACGTTGCCCACCGCGACGGCCAGGGCGTCCACGCCGGTCCGCTCCACGAAGCGGGCCGCCTCCTGCGGGTCGGTCACCTCCCCCTCGGTCATGGTGTCGGTCCTGGCATCTGCGGCCGGCAGCTCTCCGAGCTCCGCCTCGACCTCCGCGCCGAGCGCGTGGGCGGTGACGGCCAGATGACGGTTGATTCCGATCGACTCCTGAAGGGTGCACCCGTCGTTGCTGTGCATGACCACGTTGAAGCCGGCCTTCAGGCCGTCCACCAGCATCGTCACGTCGCCGGCCTCGTTCAGAATCAGGGACATCGGAACGCGGCTGGCCTCCGCAATAACCCGACCCAACGCCGCGTAGTGCCGGACGTCCTCGGGCAGCCTGCGCGCGGGATTTCCCATGAACCCGCCGTTGAAGCCGATGATGACCGGAGAGTCGAGCTCTTCGGCCGCGTCCTTCACCGCCAGGATCGACTCCAGGTTCCAGGCCTCGAAGTAGCCGACCGCATACCGGTTCTCCCGGGCGTGAGAGAGGAGCGTGCTCATGGAGTACAGCGGCATCGGAGTAGGTCCTTTACAAAGACTAAAGATTATAATATTATGTCTTAAAGATCATAGCGTATCGGTGATTCTCCTGTCAATCAAGATTGACAGCTTCTGAGGGCCGAGCTACAGTGGTGCCCCGAGAGGATGGGACGATGACCAGCAAGGAGCGAGTATTGGCGGCGATCAACCACGAGGAGCCGGACAGGGTCCCGCTGGACAGCTGGCTGGCGCCGGAAGTGGCGGACGTGCTCATCAAGCTTCTCGGGGTGGACACCAGCAAAGACCCCTTCGCACTCGCCAAGGGGCTGGGCAACGACCTCTTGTACCGCGCCGTGGGCTTCTGCGAAGGCTTCAGCACGATCTACGACGAGTCCCGCAAGGTCGACGACAACCTCTATCAGGACGACTTCGGCATCAAGTGGAGCTTTCGACGGCAAGACTTCGGCGGCTACTGCGAGATGGTCGAACATCCCCTGGCCGACCTGAAGAGTTACGACCGGTTCGTCTGGCCCGACCCACTCCAGGTCTCCAGGGTCGGCCTGGAGGAGAACCGCGAGCTCATCGCGCGGGACGGGAAGCAGTACGGGATCATCGGAGCCGTGGCCTGCTCGATGCTCGAGGGGGCCTGGTACCTGCGGGGCCTGGAGAACTTCCTGCTGGACCTGGCCGGAAACCTGGATTTCGTGAACGAGCTGCTGGACCGCACGATGCATCACTCCCTGGTGCTGTCCAGGGAGCTGGTCAAGATGGGAGTGGACATCCTCTGGTGGGGCGATGACTTCAGCGTGGAGAGCGGCCCGATCATGCAGCCGGAGCTCTTCCGCAAGCTGCTCGTTCCCCGCTACGCCCGGGCCTTCGGCGAGCTGCGCGAGCTGAACCGGGACATCAAGATCGCCTTCCACTGCGACGGCAAGGTCGAGTGGGCCCTGGACGATCTGGTCGGGGTCGGGGTGGACATCATCAACCCTCTGCAGCCGGACGTGAACGACGTGGCCGCCGTGAAGCGCCGCTACGGCGGGAAGCTCACGGTGTGGGGGAACGTCGATACCCGGCGGGTCATGTCCAAGGGCACCGTGAACGAGGTGGTGGAGGAAGTGAAGAGGGTCATCGGTTTGCTGTCCCCCGGAGGGGGACACCTGCTGTGTTCCAACCACACGATTCAGGCCACAAAGCGGGCCGTGGAGAACACCATTGCCTTTTATTGGGCGGCCAACGCCTTCCGCAGCTACCCGATCAGGATCGGGAAGGTGTCGGAGGATGCGCGCATGACACGGGTGGTGTAGCGACGATGAAGCGCTCGGAGATCAACGAGATTATGGAGGCGGGGGCCGCGTTTCTGCGGGGGATGAGCTTCCACCTGCCTCCTTTTGCCTGGTGGTCGCCGTCGGACTGGCGGCGGAAAGGTCCGGAGTGCTCCGCCATCGCGGAGCAGGGGCTTGGCTGGGACATCACGGATTTCGGCAGCGGGGAGTTCCGGCGTGTGGGCCTGCTGGTCTTCACGCTTCGCAACGGGACCTTGGCGGAGCTGGAGAAGCCGCTGGGCAGAATCTACGCGGAGAAGATCCTGATCGTGCAGGAGGAGCAGGTTACCCCGACGCACTTCCACTTCCAGAAGATGGAGGACATCATAAACCGCGGCGGGGGAGAGCTTTCGATCCAGCTGTGGGGCTCCACCCCGGCGGAAGAGCTCGCCGACACGCCCGTGGAGATCGCCGTGGACAGTGTGAGGCGCACGGTGCGGGCCGGCGACACGATCGTGCTGGCCCCCGGGCAGTCCGTCTGCCTTCCCCAGCGGCTGTACCACAAGTTCTGGGGCAGGGAAGGCACGGGGCCCGTGCTGGTGGGCGAGGTCAGCCGGGTCAACGACGATCACGTGGACAACCGCTTCTTCGATCCCGTCGGCCGTTTTCCCGCCGTCGAGGAGGACGTCGAACCGCTGCACCTGCTGGTGGGCGACTACGGGAAGTACCTCCGCCCGTGACGCCGGGGCGGCCGGCCGGGAAAGGCCCTCCTCGATCCGGGCGGCCGGGCTAACCTGCGCCAGCAGAAACAGGACGCAGCCCGGGAGCACCGTGTCGCACAGCCACAACGCCCCCCCCAACGTAGACCAGCCCGTAGAGCAGCACGCACAGCCAGCTGGCCGTGGAACGGCCGCGGGAGATGTCACGATAGAGGGACCGCGGCGCGTGGAACACGCGGGCCAAATCGGCGAGAAAGGTCTTCACCACGATCGCACCCTCCTCAACAGGTGACGGCGGTCAGGAGCGCGTCCCGTAGCGGAGGACGACGGGCTTCTCCAGGAAGGAGCCGAAGGACCGGGCGGCTGCCGCCACCAGCTCTTCAGCGGTCCGGCTCAGCGGTCCGAAAGGCTGGACCGTGACCTCCAGCCCCTCCCCGGCGGCCGCCCGGCGCCACGTTCCCGCGGCCCGACCCGCCACGATCAGGCAGGGCTTCGGCAGCCCTCCTCCGAGCCCAAACTCCCGGGCCTCCCCCGGGGACAGGGAAGCGCTTCTGTCTCGGTAGCCCAGCAGGTAGCCGTCGAAGGGCGGGAGCAGATGGGCCTGCGCCGGAGCCGATGCTCCATGCGCGCCAAGGGGGATCTGCGGCGCCATCCACCAGACGGTCCGCCCGGCAGCCTCCTGAATCAGCCTGTCCTTTGCGGACTCCAGTGCCCCTTGGGCCTCGCCGGCGGGCAATCCGGACCACCAGGTGAAGTCCTGAAAGGTCGCCGGACCGTGGCTGGTGAAGTAGCGGAGCGCCAGGGCGGCTGCCGCCACCTGCCGATCCGCCGTTTCACCGCGCGCCGGCACCCAATCGTCCATGAGAACGTAGGTCGGCTCCCCCCCCGGCCGGGGCCCTGGCACAGCAGGCCCTCCAGGGCCGCGTGCTGCAGGAGATAGGGCGCGCGCTGCCCTCCGGCGGACACGCCGGCGGCCTCCAGGGCCCGGACCAGCTCGGCGCGGACCAGCCGGCCGCCGCCGCCCAGCGCCCGTTCGATGGCGGAGCGGCTCCTGGCGAAGGTGGGACCGTCCAGCCCCAGCTGGGCGTAGCGCCGCGCGTTTCCGGCGACGATGGAGGGCGCAAGGAGGGTTAGCAGCGAGCGGAGCTCCGAAGCGACGATCAGATGGAGGGTTCCCCGCATGGCCCACGTGCGGACCACCGCACCCTCTTCTATTGCCCGCTGTACGGTCGCCCCGGTGCTGCAGGGCAGGCGAAGCCCCACGGACCATCGGGCCCAGCCGTCGTCCTGCGCCTGGATTCCTCCCGTCCAGCGCACCACTTCCTCGGGTGTTTCCAGGGCGGAGGCGATGAGCCGCTGGCTGGAAAGCCGCCGTTGCCGCAGGGTCTCCGGCTCCACTGCTGCGACCCTCCGTTCACGGGCCCCCCGTTCACTGCCGGAAGGCGGCCCTGCGCGGGCCACCGCGCGGCCCGGCGCACCCTCCGCCGGGGGTCTAAAAAACGCTCCGATCCGCCCGGCCCCTCTTTAGGGGAGGGGCGAAAGCAGCGGGAACAGCGCCGGGTCCGGCTTCTCTCCTGAGGTGCTCCACGCCACCAGGTAGTTGAAGGCGGCCGTCACCTGCAGCTCGAAGGCGGGATCCGGCAGGAAATACGCCGGCGGCGGGGCCGCGGTCAGCAGCTGGCAGTGGCCGAAGCCCTCGGCCTGGAACTGGGCCAGCGAGCCGGCGCCGTCGCTGCCGACGATCTGCCGGAAGGCGTATTCGTGCTGAATCGGGACCACCGGATCGCGGGTGGTGTGCAACGTGACCACCGGGATCTCCAGCCTTGCCGAAGGCTGGTACCAGTGCTCCAGGTAGTTCAGCGCGTCGGGCCGAGCCGCGAACCGCTCGATCCCCGCGTTGAGAGCCAGGTTCTCCTCTGCCGACAAGACGGGGCTCCCGTAGTGGGCCTGAGTGCTGTCCACCATGACGTGGTCGTGGGTCCTCCCCAGCAGGTCTGCCGTTCCGTAAAGGTTGTACCAGAAGCCGGTGGCCATGGTTGCAGCCAGCTCGGCAAGGAACGGATAGGGGGGCTCGAGCATCCCGGGCGGCCAGTTGAAAAGCGGCTGTCCATCGGCGGTCATGGTGGCCATGGCCAGGGCGCTCTGCGGCGGCGCGGCGGCCAGCACCTGGAGGACCACCGGAAACACCGCGGCGACGAACGCCTCCGCCGTCGCCGGCAGTCCGGAACCGGTTCCCGAGGCCGCCAGCGCCCCCTCACCCAAGGCCGTGTCGAGAGCCTGGGCCACCGGATCGAAGGCGGCAAGCTGGCGCAGCCCTTCACGATAGAAGTAGTCGAAGAGGACGCGCGTGTTCAGGACATAGGCCAGCTCCATCTGTGCCCCTCCGAGAAGGCTGCAGACCGACAGCAGTCCGTCAAAGAGCTCGTGGTTCTGTTGGGCCAGCATCAGGGCGATGATGCCCCCTTCGGAGGCGCCCACCAGGTAGGTCTTGGCCGGTTTCCCATAGCTGTCTTTGAAGTAGCCGAGCAGCTGGCGGGTCCGGATCACTCCGTCCTTCACGGCCCACCCGTTCTGGGAGAAGCTCGAGTAGGCCACCGCCAGCCCCTGAGACAGCAGCAGGTCCCGGAACGCATTCAGGTCGGAAGGCAGGGCGACCGCCTGTCCGGGACGGACGTATCCGTGCGCATACAGCGCCAGGCTGCGGCCGGCCGCCTCCCAGAGGGCGGCAGGGGGTATCCAGATTTCGTAGAGGGCTCCGGGGCCAAGCACTCCGGTCTCGTACATCGCCCCGCCCGGCAGGGTGATGCGGGTGGTGACTCTCCTGGCCTGCGCTTCTTCCAGCGATGTGGGGGTCACGAGGGGGTTGGTGCAGCCGTAGAGGACTACAAGCGACAGCAGGACGACGAGCCCGATCGGCATCTTCCGGCGACTCATGGGTTCCTCCTTCGCGGACAGCGACCAGCTGGCTGACAGTGGGAGCACACGCTTGGGCTGTAGTGTAGTCCATCAGACGCCGGGTGCGCAAGTTTGCCCGGCTCGTCATGGCCCTCCAGGCCTGCCACACGGGGCGGCCAGGGCGGGGGGGCGGCTACACCGAGCGGATCTCCTGGCGCATGAAGACGATGTAGGAGATGGCGAAGCAGATCACGGTGAGGGCCACCAGGAAGATGACGTAGGGCCCCACGATCAGGAGGCTCTGGCCCAGGGGAAGCGGGCCGGAGAAGCGCGTCAGGGAATACTGCTCCATCACTCCCATCTGCGCGATGAAGGGGCGCAAGGTTCTGCGCAGCGGATCGATGATCGCGGCGGTGGAGTCCGTGTACAGCATCATCGGCGAGGTGAAGGAGACCGTCTTCTCCACTCCGTAGATGACCGGCAGGGAGCTGGCGGCGTTTCCCTGCCCTGAGAGCAGGGCGCTGATGAGCGCGTTCACCCCCAGAGCCAGGAAGAAGGAGAAGAACACCCATACCGCCAGCGCGGCCAGCGCCGAGGTGGCGATGCTCCTGAAGAGGATCGAAAACAGAATGGCCACCCCCAGCCACAACGAGATGTAGATGATGCTGATGATCAGGTAGATCAGGATGCGCCAGAGCTCCTCGATTCCCGGCTTCACTCCGATGGTCAGCAGCCCCATGCCGGTGATGAGCAGGACGATGGAGGTCATCATCACCGCGATCACGAACACGCCGGCCAGGAACTTGCCGTTGATCACCGAGTCGCGGTATATCGGCTGGGCCAGGAGCTTGCTCAGGGTGCCTTCGTTCCGCTCGCGGTTCACGGCGTCGAAGCCCAGGATGAGCCCGATGAGCGGGCCGAAGAAGGCCACGAACTGCACCAGGGAGAACTGGATCTTCGAGGTCGTAAAGAGCATCAGGAACACGAAGCGCGGCGCCTGTGTTCCCCGCACGCTCTGTTCGATGCTGGACGCCGCCATGGACACCAGCGTCAGGCTGGCCATGACGATCAGCGCGAAGAGGATCAGGAACCGGTAGCTTCCGAAATGATCGGCCAGCTCCTTCCTTACGATCGGTCTGACCCCGTTCCCGATGCGGCCCACGCTTCCGCCTCCCTGAAGTACTTCATATAGATCTCTTCCAGACTGTACTCCTGCTGGCCAGCTCCCAGGCGGTCCTTGGCCAGCTGCTCCATGGATCCGTGGGCAACCATGCGTCCGTGAAACATGATCCCCACCCGAGTACAGATCCTCTGAACCTGATAGAGCTGGTGCGAGCACAGCAGCACCGTCATCTGTTTCTCCCGGCTCAAGCGCCCGATGAGCTCCAGCATCTGGTTTGTCCCGTCGGGATCCAGGCCCTGGGTCGGCTCGTCCAGGAACGCAATTGCGGGTTCCTTCAGCAGTATCTCCGCCAGTCCCAGTCGCTGCCTCATCCCCCTGGAGTAGGCGTCGATTTTCTTCCTGCCCTGGTCCAGCAGTCCAACCGCCTGCAACGCACCCTCGATGCGCCCGGTGGCCTCCTCGCGGTCCATGGAGTTCAGCTCCGCGATGAAACCCAGCATCTGCCAGGCGTCCAGGTCCCGGTAGAAGCCCATGTTCTCCTGCAGGTAGCCAACCTCCCGTTTCACCTTGACGGGCTCGCGCACCGGATCCAGCTCCACCACCCTGGCCCACCCACCGCTGGGCTCGGTCAGACCCAGGAGCATCAGCAGGGTGGTGGTCTTGCCGGCGCCGTTCGGTCCCAGGAACCCAAAGATCTCGCCCTTCGCGATGCCGAAGGTGAGGTGGTCCACGGCCGCCTGCTCCCCGTACACCTTCGTCAGCTCCCCGGTCTCGATGACGGGCCGGTCCGCCGCCTCCATCTGGCCCCCCTTCCTCAGCGTCTTCCCAGGAAACGGAACATGGCCACCAGCCCGCCCACCACCACGACGATGAGCAGGACCCCGATCCACCCCCAGAACGTGGCCGCCTTGACGGTCACGCGAAACTCGGCAGTAGTGCTGGACTGCTGCGCGCCCTTGGCCTCCAGGCTCACGGAGTAGTCGCCCACCAGGGCGTCCTTGTTGGGCTTGATCGTCACGTCCACCTGTTTCAGCTCCCCGGGGGCCAGGCTTTCGATCCTGTCGGGCTTGAACGCCACGTTCCAGTTCTCCGGCTTGAAGGACATGAAGCTGATGTTCTCGTTCGGGGCGCTGCCGGTGTTCTTGACGTATATGGACAGGTCTGCCACTTTCCCGGGCTGCGCGTCCAGGGAAAGAAGTCCGGTGGCGGTGCCCAGCTTCAGGTCGTAGGTGCCGGTGAGCACCAGCTTGAGGGTGGTCTCCGCCCGGGTTTGCGGCGAGCTGACCCGCACCGGTATGGCATACTCGCCCGGCGCCGCGGTGGCGGGAGGGGTAACCTCCAGGGAGATCTTGCTGCTCTGTCCCGCCTTCAGGCTGAGGCTGGAGATGTACTTGGATTCGTAGGAAGGTTTGAAGTTCACCGTCCAGCCCTGCGGCGGCTGGGCGAACAGGTCGAAGACCGTGTCGGCGTCCAGCCGGCTCTGCACGTCCAGGGAGAACTGGTAGTTGCCCTTGGCCGGACCGCGGAGCACCGGATAGGAGGTGCTCAGGCTAACGCCGCCGCCCACCTTCCCCGCCGCGCTGCCGCTGAGCACCTTGATCACGATGTCCTGAGTCATCGTGAAGCGGCCGTCGGCGCTCCGGGCGCCCACGACGAACCGGTAGCTCCCCGGGGCGGTCCGGCCGCTGGGCACCGCCTCGAAGGTGAGACTCTCGTCCTTGCCCGCCGGGACGCTGATGGCGCTCACCTCGTACTTGAACGTCTTGACCTGGGCGTCCCATCCCTTGGGCACCCGCGCCAGCCAGACGTCGAGGCTCTCGCCCTGCTTGCCCTTGTTGTGGAAAGAGAGGCTCATGCTCACCGTCTGGCCCGGAGGCACGGCCACGCCCGGGTATTCCGCCTGCATCGTTATGGATCGTTGCGGCGCGTTCGCGCTCGTCGTCTGCGGATCGTCTGCAAAAGAGGCGAGGGGGGGCAAGATCAGCGCCGCGAGAGCGGCGGCTGCCGCCAGGAGAATCCGCCGATCCATCGCAACCTTCATGTTGGACCTCCCTGGTAAACCTTCATGACAGAGGTGAAACTGTACCGGCCTCACCTCCAAGCTCCTGCACTTGCAGATTATTGGCCCAGGCTTACAGGAGAATTACAGCAGAATTACAATTCGGTAAGGTTCTTGCGGCGGCTGGCCGTCGATTGGGGCCGGCCCGGGTAGCTGCGGAGAGCTTGTGCTTCTGGCGGAGGAGAGCGAGCTGGCGAGCTTCTCCGGCTCGACTTCTCGCGGCAACGAGTCTACCGTGCCCCGCTGGATTGCGTTATGCTGTGGGAGGAGCAACCCGGAGGAACACGTGAACCGACTATCCCTGATCGCAGCGACGCTTCTGTTCTTGATGGGCCGGGCGGGGCGGACCCTGGCCCGGGCCTTGCGCGGCCTCGCCGCCGCTGCCGCCGTGGCCTTGCTGGCCTCCTGCGCGGGTCAGGCGCCGCGGGAAGCCGGCCGGCTCCCGGGGGAGGAGCGGGCCTGGAGGGGGACCCCGGTAGTGCATATCCGCTACGGAGCGCTCCGCGGCTTCCGGGACGGTTCTGGGACCTGGGTGTGGCGGGGAGTGCCCTTCGCCCTCCCGCCGGTGGGGGATCTGCGCTGGCGGGCGCCGCAGGAGCCGGAGCCCTGGGAAGGGGTGAAGCCGGCCGGCCGCTTCTCCGGTCCCTGCACGCAGCGCGCGCCGCTGCGCAGCGGCAGGATCATCGGCAGCGAGGACTGCCTCTACCTCAACGTCTGGCGTCCCCGCACCGCGGAGTCGGGCCTTCCCGTCTACGTGTGGATCCACGGCGGAGGCAACTCCATGGGATCGGCCACTATGGTCTCCGAGTACCACGGGGACGTCCTGGCGAGCCGGGGCAACCTGGTCTTCGTGTCCGTGAACTACCGGCTGGGCCCGTTCGGCTGGTTCAACCACCCGGCCCTGCACCGCGGGGAGCCGGAGGACGATTCCGGGAACTTCGGCACGCTGGACCTGATCCGGGCCATGAGGTGGATACGGGAGAACATCGCGAGCTTCGGCGGCGATCCACACCGCGTCACCATCGCCGGTGAGTCCGCCGGCGGGATCAACGTTCTCTCCCTGCTGATTTCCCCCCTGGCGGAAGGGCTCTTCCAGCGGGCGGTGGTCCAGAGCGGGCTGCGCGTAACCAGCTCCGTTCCCGAGGGCGTAGCCTCCGCCAACCGCGCGCTGGCCGCGCTCCTGGTGAAGGACGGGCTTGCCGGAAGCCCTGAAGAGGCCGACAGCCTGGCGTCCTCCATGACCGGCCGGGAGATCGCCTCCTACCTGCGGGACAAGTCCGGCCGGGAGATCGTCTCGGTCTACGATCCGGGACCCTTCGGGATGATCAGCTTTCCTTATATCTTCCGGGACGGTCACGTGATCCCCGTCCAGGGGTACGACGCCCTGAGCACGGGAGAGTACCCCGGCAAGGTCCCGGTGATCATGGGGAGCAACCAGGACGAGATCAGGCTGTTCATGGCCTGGGACAAGCGCTTCCGCGGCCGGCGCGAGCTGTACCGTCTGGTCAGCGGCATCAGCAGCGACCTGTGGAAGGCTTCCCAGGTGGACGAGACGGCCCGCCTTCTTGCCGGCAGTGCCGGCCAGCCGGCGGTGTACGTGTACCAGTTCCGCTGGGGCTCCCCGGGCCCGCAGGGGAGGAGCGTGCTGCCCGTTTACTGGGGAGCCCTGCTGGGAGCCGCCCACTCCTTCGAGATTCCCTTCTTCCTGGGCAAACGCAGCCTGGATGGACCGCTGGGGCTGTTCCTCTTCACCCGGGAGAACCGTCCCGGCAGGATCCTGCTGTCGGAGGCCATGATGAGCTATCTGGCCAGCTTCGTCGCCACCGGCGACCCCAACCCGCCGGGGGCGGAGCTGCCGCGCTGGCGGCCCTGGACCAACCGGACCGGAGAGCCCGGTTGCATGGTTCTGGACGCGGGCCTGGAGAAGCCCAGGATCGGCATGGAGGCCCTGGAGCTCACCGAAAAGGGCGTCCTGCAACGCTACCGGGAGGCGGCGCCCGCCCAGCTGTTCGAGGAAGCCATGCGCTACGTCCGCGAAAGGAAGCTCCCCGGCGACTAGCCGGAGCCGGGCTAACCCGAGAAGGCCCCCACCCACTCGCCCTGCCGCAGCAGGGGCTCCCGATCGCCGCCGCCGGTGAGGCCGTCCACGTCCAGCTCGGCGGAGCCCACCATGAAGTCGATGTGGATCTGGCTGCTGTTCCCCCCGGCGGCGGCGAACTGCTCCGGCGCCAGCTGCCCGTCCCGCTCCAGGCTGTCCGGGAAGCCGAAGCCCAGGGCCAGGTGACAGGCGGCATTCTCGTCGAACAGAGTGTGGTAGAACAGCCTCTTCCTGCGGGCCACCGGAGAGCTCTCGGGCACCAGGGCCACCTCGCCCAGGCGGCTGGCTCCCTCGTCCATTTCCACGATCCGGCGCAGGTGCTCCTCTCCGTTGGAGGCCTTGACCTCTGTGACACGCCCCTGCTCGAAGGTGAGGGTGAAATCCTCGAACACCATCCCCTGGTGGAAGAGCGGCCTGGAGGCGGCGACCACTCCCTCCACGCGTTCACGGTGAGGCAGGGTGAAGACTTCCTCGGTGGGGAGGTTTGGGCAGAAGGTCACACCCTCCGGGGTGCGGACCTGCCCGCCGATCCATCGGTGTCCCTGCGGCAGTCCGACGCGCAGGTCGGTTCCCGGTCCGGTGAGGCGAAGGGCCGCATAGGCCTTCCCGTTCAGGCAGGCGGTGCGGGAGGCCAGAGCCCGGATGTGGGAGCGCCACTCGGCAATCGGCTCCTCCGTGTCCATCCGGCACATGGAGAGGATCTCCTGCCAGAGCAGCGCGGTCCTCTTCTCCGGCGCAGCCTCGGGAAAGACCGCGGCGGCCCAGCCCGCAACCGGCGCGGCGATCAGACACCAGCTGATACGGTTCTCCCGGATGAACGCCTGGAAGGGCTGCAGGGCCTTCTGCCTGGCCCGGAAGCTCACCTCCACGAGCTCCGGGTCCTGCCCGGCCAGCAGGTACGGGTCGGCGGCCTGCACCCGCAGAAAAGCGCAGCCCCGCTCGGCTTCGGCCACCTGGGCGTCCACCTGCCAGGTGGGGTGCTGGTCGAAGGAATCCCGCGGGGCAGAGCGGAACCGGCCCAGGGCCAGCTGGTCGTCGTACCAGAGGTGCTCCACCAGGGGGCAGCCCATCCGGTAGGCCGTCTCCGCCAGCACGCGGACAAAGGGAGCGGTCTCCAGAGGGGCCATGACGAACAGCCTCTGGCCCGGCTGCAGGTTGACGCCCACCTTCAGCGCCAGCTCGGCGTACCCGGCCAGCTTGTCCTCGAACGATTGCATCGGAACCTCACTCTCCGGGGCACTCCCCGCTTTCCAGGAAGCCCTTGATGGCGGCAAGGAACTCATCTCCGTAGGCCGCCAGCTTCTGGTCTCCCACCCCATGGCAGCGCAGCAGGGCGGCGCGGCTGGTGGGGTGGGTTTCCACCATCACCCGCAGGGTCTTGTCGCTGAACACGACGTAGGGCGGCACGCCCCGGCGCCCCGCGATGCTCTTGCGCAGCTTCCGCAGGCACTGGAACAGCTGCTCCCGGCCGCCGCCGGGAAAGAGCAGGTCGCCTCCCATGCGCGCCGGACCGGCGAGGCCGGCGGCCGTCGCGCGCCGCGTGCCGTTGCCGCCTCCCGCGCCTTCCGCCTGCGCCGGCCGGCGGGGCGTCAGGAACTGCTCCTTGCCGCGGAGCAGGAGCCGACCGCGCTGCGAAAGCCGGTAGCCGGCGGTGCGCCCTTCCCCGCGCACCAGGTAGCCGCCGGCCTCCAGGTCCTGGACCAGGGACAGCCAGAAGGGCCTGGGCAGCTCGGCGCCCACCCCGAAGGTGGGAAGCCGGTGGTGCCCGCGCTCCATCACCTTGTCGGTGGCGTTGCCCACGACGATGTCCGCCAGGTGGTGCGCGCCGAAGCGCTCACCGGTGCGGGCCGCCGCGGAGAGGACCTTGCGTGCCTCCTCGGTGGCGTCCTCCAGGCTGACCTCCCCGGCGCACACGTCACATCCGCCGCATCCGCCCTGGTAGGCCTCGTTGAAATGGGCCAGGAGCTGCCGGCGGCGGCAGGCCCCGGAATCCACGAACCGGAGCACCTCCTTCAGGCGCGCTTCGGCCCGCTCCCGCTCCGCCGGTGACCCGGTGCGGTCGATGTGCCAGCGGATCGCCGCGATGTCAGCCGGACCGTAGAACAGGGTGGCGTCGGCGGGCTCGCCGTCCCGCGCCGCCCGGCCGGTCTCCTGGTAGTAACCTTCCAGGCTCTTGGGCAGGTCCCCGTGCACCACCCAGCGCACGTTGGACTTGTCGATCCCCATGCCGAAGGCGATGGTGGCCACCACCACGGTCACCTCGTCGCGGACGAAGGCCTCCTGGCGCTCGCGCCGTGTCGCATCGTCCAGCCCGGCGTGATAGGCCACCGCCGCCACCCCTCGCCTCGCCAGGTAGGCGGCGGTGCTCTCCGCGGCCTTGCGGGTGCTGCGGTAGACGATGCCCGGCTGCTCGGGATGGCTGGCGACGAACTCCATGATCTGCTGGTCCACGCCGCTCTTCCGCACCACCCGGTAGAAGATCTCCGGGCGGTCGAAGCTGGCCCGGACCACAAACGGGTCGCGAAGCGTGAGCAGGCCGATCACGTCCTCCTGCACCTGCCGGGTGGCCGTGGCGGTGAAGGCGGCGATGGGAACGCTGGGAAACTCGCGGTGCAGCAGACCCAGGGTGCGGTAATCGGGCCTGAACTCGTGGCCCCATTCCGAGATGCAGTGCGCCTCGTCCACGGCGATGAAGGAAAGGCCCAGCCGTCCCAGGGAACGGCGGAACTCCGGGATGGCCAGGCGCTCCGGGGACACGTACAAGAGGCGCAGGTGCCCGGCTGAGAGCAGTCGCCAGGTATTCCGGGCCTCCTCCGGGTCCAGGGTGCTGTTCAGAAGGGCAGCCGGCAGGCCGTTCTCCCTGGCTCCGTCCACCTGGTCTTTCATCAGGGATATCAGCGGGCTGACCACCACCGTGAGCCCCTCGCGCAGCAGGGCGGGGAGCTGGTAGCAGAGGGACTTGCCGCCCCCGGTGGGCATGGCGGCGAACACGTCGCGACCGGCAACCACCGCCTCGACGATCTCCCGCTGGTTGGGTCGAAACGAGGAAAAGCCGAAATGACTCTTCAGTGCCGCGTCCAGGCTTGCGGGAGGCTCCATGCTTCTTGGCTCGATTATCCCGGCAGGGCGGGGCGTGCGTCAATGCCGGCTGCGGCTGCAGGCGGCGGATCCGCAGCCCCGGCGGCGGCGGCCGCCTGCTCTACAGCAGCTCGTCCAGCGCCCGGGAGACCTTGTCTTTCATCTGACGCTCCACCTTCTCCTGCAGTATTTGCTCTTCCTGCGCCTTCCTGGCGCTGAGCTCCAGGATGCGCCGGTAGATCTCCTCCATCTCGCTTGTGAGCAGGAACGCGTGGGCGCGCTCACCGGCCTCCTCGGAGCTCATGACCCGGGGTACGCCACGGTCTTTCAGCCAGAAGGTCACCCGGTTGGGGCCCGCCTCGGCCCAGCCGGAGATCTCGCCATGGTAGACGAGTCTCCCGGCCTCTGCAGGCCCGGTCATCAGAGTTTTCAGCTCGAACCAGACCGTGCGGTCCCGGTACAGCAGGGAGAAGTTGGTCCCCCCCAGGTCCTGCACGTACAGCTCGTGGTAGTTGAGCCGCGCCGGGTCCGGCGGCTCGCCGGTCACGACGTTGGTGCGTATCCCTGCGCTCAGGGCTTGTTCCGCTTTAGTGCGCACCTTGTATAGAATGTCCAGGTTCCTGGCCTCGAGAGCGGCGAAGGTCTCCGCAAAGGCGCGAATCTTGAGCGTCATGAGGTCCCGCTCGGGGGAGGCGGCCGCGCCTCGGCCTTGCGGCCGAGGGGGACCGGCCACCTGCTCCAGGAAGGTCTTGACCGCGTTGAGGCGGTCAAGCTTGTCCTTCTCCAGGGCCGGCTCTTCAAAGATTCGGGCGCTCAGGAGGCCGGAATCGACTGCAGCCTCGGAGACGGGGATGCGCCGGGGGTCCACTCTGACCGGCGACAGGTGCACCCCCTTCTTTGCCGCCGCCCCGATGCGCCTGCCCGCCTGCCTGGCGAATCGCGCCTCCTCCTGGTCGGCCTCGTCCACGTTGAAGCGGTTTATGTCGCGGAAGCGCAGCTCGTTGTAGTGAGTGTGCAGCAGGGCTGCGATCTCCGTTACCTCCCTCTTGTAGGCAAGCTTGGAGCCATCGGGGATCGCGTGACTCTCGACCACCTTCAGAAAGACGTACTTCAGCCCCAGGACCTCGCGGCTCAGCTCCAGGAGCTGGAGCACGATGTCGTTGGCGAAGCGTGCGTCCATGGCCATGACCGGTTCCTCCTTTCGCGGGAAACCCACTCCAAGCAGTATAACCCCACACGCCGTGGGCGCTACCGCAAGGCGGCCGGTTGCCCAGTCCCGGCGGCGGTTGAACAAAGCGGGCCCGTGCGTATAATGGGCTCGAACATCCTATGACCTGGAACGAGCTCTCCTACTACCTGGGCTTCGGCTGGCAGGCCCTGATCCTCGGCCGCCGCCGGCCCGTCGTGGCCGGCATCCCCCTGACCGACCTCTGTAACCTGCGCTGCGAACATTGCGTGGTGGCCCACGCCGGGCGCGGCCACCACAGCTTCGAGACCATCACCGGCTGGATGCGGCTGCTGCACCGCCGCGGTGCCCGCATCCTCTACCTTCAGGGAGGGGAGCCCTTCGGCTGGAACGACGGGGAACGGAGGCTGGACCACGTGGTCCGGGAGGCCCGGGAAATGGGATTCTTCAAGGTCGCCACGGTGACCAACGGCACCTACCCCATCGAGACCGAGGCGGACCTGGTGTGGGTCAGCGTAGACGGCTCTCCGAAGGGCCACGACGCGATTCGCGGTCCCGGCGCCTTCGAGCGGCTCGCCGCCAATCTGGAGGCCTCCTCCCACCCCAACCTCTATGCGAACATGACGGTGAACCGCCTGAACCGGCGGGAGGTGGAGGCCGTGCTGCGCTTCGTGGCCGCCCACCCGCGACTGCAGGGAGTCTCCTTCAACTTCCACACCCCGTACCCGGGGGTGGAGGAGCTGGCGCTGTCGCGGGAGGAGCGCTCCCGGGTGGTCGGCGAGCTGGTGCGCTGGAAGCGGGCAGGACTCCCGGTGGTGAACTCGGTCCCGGCTCTGCGGCTGCTGGCCAGCGGCAACTATCGCAGGCCGGTGTGGCTGATCCAGATGGTGGAGCGGGGCGAGCTGTTCGAGTGCTGCTGGGGAGCATCGCAGCCGGGGGTGTGCGAGCGCTGCGGCTACGGGGTTATCGCCGAGCTTTCGGCGCTGTCTCGATTGAGGCCCGCCAGCCTGCTGGGCTCCCTGAAGCTGTTCGCCGGATCGGGGGGCGTGCTGTGAAGGCGGGTGCGGCGCGGGTGGAGGGCCCGGCGGTCTCCGGGAGCCCGGCCCGGATCCTGGCCCTGGCCAGGCGGTGCCTCGCCTCCGGCGGCTGCCTCACCCTGGCCACCCAGGGGGTGAGGATCTGGAGCGAGCCGCTTCCCTTCCGCATGGAGGGGGAGGAGCTGCTGTGCCCGGTCCCCCGGGACTCCCAGACGCTGGCCAACCTGCGGCTGAGCCCCCGTGTGTCCTTTTCAAGCGGAGACCCCCGCCAGGGGTGGACGGTGCACGGAAGCGGGATCGCCCGGGCGGAGCCCGGCAGCGAGGCGGCCGTCAGGATCGCCCCCTACCGCCTGGCGGTCAGCCGCACCGGCGGGGGTGACCCGCGCCGGCAGGTGATTGAGAAGAGGCGCACCCGGTGGACCCTGGCGGACCCGTCCCCGGCGGAGGGCAGGCGCCCCGCGGGGCTGGCCCGGGCGGCCGCCTTCTGGCTGAGGGCCATGCGCTCGGTCTCTTTTCCGCTCTCCATCCTCCCGGTGGCCCTGGGGACCGCGGTGGGGCTCATGGAGGGTCGGTTCGATCCACTCGTCTTTCTCCTGGCCCTTGTGGGCGGCGTGGCCGCCCATGCGGGGATCAACCTGGTGAGCGACTACAACGACTTCCGCAAGGGGGTGGACACCACCGATGCGCTGTCCTCACACCCCGGGGCTCTGGTGGACGAGATCGTGCGCCCGGAGAGCATCCTGGTGGCCTCCTTCCTGATGTTCGCGCTGGCCGGAGCGGCCGGGTCGCTTCTCATGCTCAGCCGGGGCTGGCCGGTGCTGCTGTTCGGGCTGGCGGGCGTGGCGGGCGGCTGCCTGTACACCAGCGGTTCGCTGGCCTACAAGTACCGGGGGCTGGGAGAGCTGTTCGTATCGCTTCTGATGGGGCCGCTCATGGTGGTGGGCGCCTGCTACGTCCAGACCGGGAGGCTCGATGCGCTGGCCCTGCTGCTCTCGCTGGCGCTGGGCTCGCTGGTGGGGTCGGTGACCCTGGCCAACAACCTGCGGGACCTGATCGACGACGCCAGGGCAGGGGTGCGCACCCTGCCGGCGCTCCTGCGGGTGGGACCGGCCAAGACCCTCTATTATGGGATGATTCTCTTTCCCTACGCAGTGGTCGGCGCTGCGGTGGCGCTGCGGCTTTCCGCCTGGCCGATGCTCCTGGCTGCTCTGAGCCTGCCCTGGGCCGTGGGCGCTCTTCGCGCGCTGGCCGCCGCCGGAGCCTCCGCGGAGGAGATCCGCGCCGGGGCCCGCGAGGGCAGGTACCCCCTGCGGTCCATACGCCTGCACCTGCGTTTCGGCCTGCTGCTGATCCTGGGCTGCCTGCTGGCGGCGCTGCGGGGCCTGCTCGGATAGTCTCGAGGCATCCCGTTTGGCCGCGGGGGCCGGCGCATGAGTCTTGGTGCGCACTCGCTTTGTCTGGTATAACCGAGACAAAGAGCGCCCGGGCGGCGGGAGACGGCGGCCGGTTGGGCCCGGCCGCGGGTCCCCGGGCGGCCGTCGCCGCCGGTTGCTTCCGCCCGCCTCCCGCCGCCGGGTGCTGCCAGGAGGTGCTGCCATCGATCTCAGAGACCGTCTTTCCCGTCTGGGCTTTCAGGAAGCCCGCAAGCTGCTCGGACCCGGCGGAGAGGCTCTCATCCGCCAGGGCGGGCGCCACGACATTGACATTCCCTCGCAGGTGGAGCTGGATGCGGAGCATTTCCGGCTGCACCTCCATGAGGCGCTGGTCACCGTCGAGCTCGAGCCGGGCCGCACCCGGCGGCTGAGCTGCCGCTGCAGCGTCTGCGCCCTGCCCTGCCACCACGCCGGGGCGGCGCTGTCCCTCATCCTGGAAGAGAAGCTCGCCCTGGGGCTGGCCATCCCGCCCCCCGACAAGGCGCCGCTGGAGACCTTGAGCGAGGAGGAGCTTGTCCACAGGGCCCTGGAAGAGAGGGCGGAGCGCATGCGGCGGGACCGCATGAGCATGGAGCCTGCGGATGCCGGGGTTGTGTGGACCGACTACAGCGTCACCAGTCTGGGCTCGGGCAAGACTTACCGCGTGGCGCTGCGCGGCTTCCGGCGCGGGGAGTCCTACTGCTCCTGCCCGGACTTCAAGGTGAACACCCTGGGAACCTGCAAGCACATCATGTACGCGCAGCAGGAGGTGAGCCGGCGTTTCCCGCAAGAGCGCCTGCAGCAGCCATACCGGCGCCGGGGCATCAGTGTGGCTCTACGCTACGGAAAGGAGGTGGAGCTGCGGGTGCTGCTGCCCCATGACGGCCTGGACGGGGAAGCGGCCGGGATCGCCGCCCCGTTGAGGGACCGTCCCGTGGAGGACGTGCGCGACCTCCTGCAGCGCATCCGCCGACTGGAAGCGCTGGGCCAGTCGGTGACCATCTACCGCGACGCCGAGCAGTACATGGACACGCTCCTGACCAGGGACAGGACCCGCCGCGAGCTCGAGGAGGTCCGTCGGGACCCTGCCCGGCACCCTCTGCGCACGGCCCTGCTGAAAGGGGAGCTCCTGCCCTACCAGCTGGAAGGCATTGCCTTCGCCGCCGGGGCGGGGCGCGCCATCCTGGCCGACGACATGGGGCTGGGCAAGACGGTGCAGGGCATCGGCGCTGCGGAGCTGCTGGCGCGGGTGGCCGGGATCCGGCGCGTGCTCGTGGTCTGTCCGGCCTCGGTCAAGAGCCAGTGGCGTATCGAGATCGAGCGCTTCAGCGAACGGAGCTGCCAGCTGGTGTTGGGAAGCGCCGCCGAACGGGCCGGCCAGTACGCCGGGGAGCGCTTCTTCACGATCTGCAACTACGAGCAGGTGCTCCGCGACCTCCAGGCCATCGAGAGGGTGCCCTGGGACCTCATCATTCTGGACGAGGGGCAGAGGATCAAGAACTGGGAAGCCAAGACCAGCCGCGTGATCAAGGGACTGGTCTCCCCCTACGCGTTGGTGCTTTCCGGGACTCCGCTGGAGAACCGGCTGGAGGAGCTGTATTCGGTGGTGCAGTTCATCGACAGCCGGCGGCTGGGGCCGGCCTTCCGCTTCTATCACCGCCACCGGGTGGTGAGCGAGGAGGGGCGGCTTCTGGGCTACAAGAACCTGGAGGAGCTGCGGAAGCGTTTGGCGGGGCTGCTGCTGCGGCGCACCCGGGCGGAGGTGGTGAAGCAGCTTCCCGAGCGGACCACCGAGGTCCGGCGCATCCCCCCCACCCAGGAGCAGGCGGACCTGCACGACGGCCACAAGAGGACCATATCCGCGATCCTGAGAAAGAAGTATCTCTCGGAGATGGATCTCCTGCGTTTGCAGAGGGAGCTTCTCATCTGCCGGATGGCCGCGGACAGCACCTTTCTGGTGGAGAAAACCCGGCCCGCCTACTCCAGCAAGCTGGCCGAGCTGGACGTGCTCCTGGACGAGCTCACCAGCGAGGCGGATCGCAAGATCGTCCTGTTCTCCGAGTGGACCACCATGCTGGACCTGATCGAGCCGCTCCTGGACCGGCGCCAGATCCGCTTCGTCCGCCTGGACGGCTCGGTGCCGCAGAAGAGCCGGCAGGGACTGATCGCCCGCTTCCGGGAGGAGCCGGAGTGCAGGCTGTTCATCACCACCAACGCGGGGGCAACGGGGCTGAACCTGCAGGCCGCCGACACGGTGATCAACGTGGACCTGCCCTGGAACCCGGCGGTTTTGGAGCAGCGCATCGCCCGGGTGCACCGCATGGGGCAGAAGCGCCCCGTGCAGGTGTACCTGCTGGTCACCGAGGGTACCATCGAAGAGGGAATGCTCGACACCCTGGAGGCCAAGCGCGAGCTGGCGCTGGCCGCCCTGGATCTGGATTCGGGAGTAGGCGAGGTGGCGCTGAGCGGGGGGATCGATCAGCTCAAGCGGCGCCTGGAGGTGCTCATCGGCCGGGCGGCTCCCGCTCCGGTGGATGAAAGCCGCCGGCGGGAGGCGGAAGCGGAGCTCCGCCGCCGGGAGAGACGGGAGCAGATCGCCGCGGCCGGAGGCCGGCTGCTGGGCGCGGCCTTCCAGTTCGTGGGTGAGCTCCTGGGCGCTCCGGCGTCGGGGCCTCAGGCCGGAGAGACACCGGAGTTTCGCCGGCTCCTGGAGGAATGCATGGAGAGGAGAGAGGACGGGAGCCTCCAGCTCACGGTGAGCTTCCCGGATGCATCCGTCCTGGATACGCTGGCCGGCGTATTGGGGCGCCTGGCGAGCCGGCCTCCGGGCGCCGGGCCGCCAGGGGGGGACCTCGCCGGCAAGGGGCGGCCCGCGGAGAGCTGAGGGAGGGCAGCGGGAGCGTCACCCCGCGGCGGCCAGCCGGTGCCGCAGGCCGCTGTAACGCTCCTGAGTGTCGGTGTTCTTGAGGGCCATGGCCAGGGCCTTGCGGGCGCCCACCAGCACGGCCAGGCGCCGGGCCCGGGTGACCGCCGTGTAGATGAGGTTGCGCTGCAGCAGGGGATAGTGCTGGGTCACCAGGGGGAGGATCACGGCGGGAAACTCGCACCCCTGGGACTTGTGCACCGAGACCGCGTAGGCCAGGGTGATCTGCGGGAGCTCGCTCTGCTCGTAGCGCACCGGCCGGTCCTCGTAGCGCACCACCACCGACCGCTCCTCCGGGTGGACCGCCTCCACCCGGCCTACATCCCCGTTGAACACCTCCTTGTCGTAGTTGTTGCGAAGCTGCATCACCTTGTCCCCCGCCGCCAGGCCGGCCTCGCCGAAGGGCAGGCGCGCGGGGGCGGGATTGAGCGACTCCTGGAGCACCCGGTTGAGGTTCGTCACCCCTGCGGCTCCCCGGTGCATCGGCGAGAGGACCTGGATGTCGGCCACCGGATCCATCCCGAACCGCCGCGGGATGCGCTCGCGGCAGAGCCTCAGGATGACCCGCACCACCGCCTCCGGGTCTTCCTGCTGGATGAAGAAGAAGTCGCCGTCTTCCCTGGCCACCGGCATGAGCCCCAGGTTGAGCCGGTGTGCGTTGACCACGATCTGGCTGGCCTGAGCCTGGCGGAAGACCTCGTTCAGCTCCACCACCGCCACCCTCCCGGAGGCGATCACGTCCCGCAGCACGCATCCCGCTCCCACCGAGGGGAGCTGGTCCGCGTCCCCCACCAGCACCAGCGAGGAGCCGGGCGGCAGCGCCTTCAACAGATGGTACATGAGGACCGCGTCGATCATGGAGGCCTCGTCCAGGATCAGCCAGTGGCAGCGCAGGGGATCGTCCGCGTTGCGGCGAAACCCTCCTTCCCGGGGGGAGTACTCCAACAGGCGATGAATGGTCACCGCCTCTTGCCCCGCCGCCTCCTGCATCCGTTTGGCCGCGCGGCCCGTGGGGGCGGCCAGCAGGGCGGTGGCCCCTCCCGCTTGAAGAACGGCCAGAAGCGCGCGGATGATCGTGGTCTTTCCGGTGCCGGGTCCGCCGGTGACCACCGCCACCTTGCTCTCCAGCGCGGCCCGGAGCGCCTCCACCTGCTTGTCGGCAAGGCGGATCTCCAGGCGGTCCTGGACCCAGGCCAGGGCCCTGGGGAGATCCAGCGTCCGGAAGGAACGGGGTGTTTTCTGTAGCAGCGACAGGCGCGAGGCGATCCCGGCTTCCGCGGTGTGGAAGGCGGGCAGGTAGACGGCGGCGTCCAGTCCGGGGCCAGCCGCCTCGCCCAGCTCTTCCACCACGACCTTGCCCGCCTGGCTGAGATTGTCCACGGCCCGGCCGATGATCTCCCGCTCCACCTCCAGCAGCTTCTGGCAGCGCTGAATCAGGGCAATCCGCGGGTAGTAGAGGTGTCCGTCGCCGGCGCACTCCTGCAGAACGTGCACCACCGCCGCCCCGGCGCGCGCCCCCGACTCCGGCGGCACCCCCATGGCGCGGGCCATGCGATCGGCGGTCAGGAACCCGACGCCGAAGACGTCCTCGGCCAGGCGGTAGGGGTTCTCCTGGACCGCGGCGATGGCATGATCGCCGTAGCGCTTGTAGATCCTGGCGGCCAGGGCCGCCCCGGCCCCGTAGGATTGCAGGAAGACCATCACCCGGCGGATCTCCCTCTGCTCGTTCCAGGCCCGGCTCAAGGCCTGAATGCGCCGCCTGCCGATTCCCTCCACGCGGGAAAGCTCCCGGGGGTCGCGGTCCAGAACCTCCAGGGTGCGCTCCCCGAAGGTCTCCACGATTCGCTTGGCGATCCGCGCTCCGATGCCGGGAATGAGCCCGGAGCCCAGGTAGCGCTCGATCCCCTCCACCGTGACCGGGGCGTAGCGTTCGTACTCTTCGATGGCGAACTGCCTGCCGAACCGCGGGTGCTCGCTCCAGCGGCCCCTCAGGCGGAGCCTTTCCCCGGGAACGGGCGAGGGAAGGTTCCCCACGGCGGTCACCAGGCCCGGGGAGCCGCGCCGGTGGAAACGGGACCCCGGAAAGACGGGTTGCGGGAAGCCCGCCGGGCCCTCCACCCGCATGCGCACGACCGCGTAGGCGCTCTCCTCGCTGGAGAACAGGACGCTCTCCACCGCTCCTTCCAGCTGCTCCTGCGGTCCCCGGCTCCCCGGGCGGTCCGCCGCCATCACCTGAATACCCCTACACCCGCCAGGTGGCGCGAAAGATGGCCCGCTCGTAGACTCCCCCCGCCCCGTGTCCGAGGCGTCCGGGGCCGAGAGACAGGCCGTGGTCGGTGGTGAGGACCAGGGCTCGCCCCTGCTCGCGGCACAGCCGCAGCAGCCCGGGGAGCTGGCTCTCGAGCAGGTGCCGCAGGATTGCGGCCATGTCCGAGAGCTTCAGGGCCCCCTGGTGGGCTCCCCGGTCCAGCGCGCCCAGGCGCACCAGCGCCGCCCGGTCCGCGGGAACCGACTGGAGCCACGCGGAAAGCGGCTCGGCTTCCCTGCCGGAGCGCTGCAGGTAGGGAATGCCTCTGGCTTCCAGGGCCTGAAGCGGTTCTTCCGTGAGGCCCAGGATCTCCGCGGTGGCGGCCACGGTCTCCGGCCGGGCCTGAAGCCTGGTCCAGCCGGCGGCCAGGCCGCCTCCGTGCGCCCGGATCAGATCCATGACCGAGAGCCAGAGGTCCGCCGCCGCCCCGTCCACGAGCAGGACCAGCGGCCCCTCCTCCAGGTCCACCGGCTCCACCGGGCCGAGCTCGCCGAGCCAGCGCTCCCCCAGCTCCGCCACCCCGGCCAGCGCCGCGGAGGCCGCGGCCTGGAGATCCCGGTCGGTCCACGGATCGGCCAGCAGCGCCTCCAGCCCCAGGCGGAGGGACAGCCGCTCGGGAAAGGGGGAGGCCTGGATGCGCGCCAGGCGCCCCGCCAGCTCCAGGTGGGCATCGACCTCGGCGGCCCGTTCGAGGTCTGCGTGCCTGGAGCCCAGGCCCCCTGCCCCCGCGGCTGGCCGGCCGGAGCCCCGCCCTTCCCCGGGCCGGGCTTCTTCCCGCCCGCCGGTGCGCCTGGGCAGCCCGGCTTCCCGCTCCTGGGGAGGCGCTCCCGGCGGCTCCAGGCCGTCCGCCGCTTCACCCCGCAGCGCCCGCTCCGCCAGGATCTGCCAGGCCTTCTGGATCGCGCGGGTGTGAAGGGGCTCGGAGCGAATGTAGCGGGCCAGTGCCTGGGTTCCGGCCCGGCGGAAGGATTCGGCCAGCCGCGCCGCCGGGAAGCGCTCCTCGAGGCTCTCCTCCAGCTCCCGGATGGTGCCGGAACGGCCGCTTCCCGCCGGGCCGGGCGCGGCGGTCGCGGCCGCCGCAGCGGGAAGCCCAGGCAGGATCCCGGCACCCAGGAGCGGCCACCACTCCAGGTCCCCCGGCCGGCCGGGCGCCTCTGTTCCCGCGGCGGATCCCGCCTCCACGGCTATGAGCTCCCCTTCCCTGCCCTTGCCCAGCCACTCCGCCGCCAGGGCCAGGATCCGCTCCGCCGGCAGCCGGCGTCCCGCCAGGCGCCGCACCAGCTCCCCCAGGTCGACCCGGCGCAGGCTGACCTTTCCACCCAGCGCCGTCGCCAGCTCCACCGCGGTGGCCTGGTCAAGGGAGCCCACCAGGGCGGAGGCGCTCAAGGAACCGGACTGCAGCCCGCCGGCGAGCTCTCTGAGATGAGCGGCCGCCTGGGGCTTGAGGTCCTGCACCGCGTAGGCGTGGCTGCCCAGGGCCTCCAGCACCCGGGGCCCCTTCAGGATGCCCAGGTAGCCCTCCAGGTAGCGGTCGATCCGGGCCTCCGGATCCGCCTCCTCTTCCCTGGAGGCGCTCTGCCCGGGGAGGAACCCGCAGCCGCACACCGGCGCGCGCATCAGCTCTTCGCGGACCTGGCGCCCGCATTGCCGGGAGCCCGCGGAGGCCAGGTGCACCAGAAAGCGATCCAACCCCGGCGGCCGGTCCAGGGCCTCGATCGCGGCCAGGCGCTGGAGCACCGCCAGGGCGCGGGCAGCGTTTCTGGACAGGACGGGCCGCCCCAGGTTTTCGTGGTAGCGGCCGTGCCACCCGGCGTACAGCGGGACGTAGCGTTCCCGGAAGGCGGTGAACAGGCGGTCCAGCTCGGCGGCCTCGTCCGGCACCACCAGCGCCTCCGGATTCTCCAGAAGCTCCAGAGCCCGCTGCCGCAGGGCCTCCAGCTCCGGCGCCAGGCCGGCGGCCTTTTCCGAGGCCTCGTGGCGCAGGTAGTGATGCACGAACACGAACTTCTCCGCCTCCCGCCTCAGGAAGCGGTCCAGGCCCTGCAGGAAGCGGACGGTGTCGCTGTCCAGGCCGCTGGCCCGCCAGGCGGCGAGGAACTTCTCCAGCCCTTCCTTGGCCGAGTAAGATACCCGGATCTCGGAGGCCAGACTCCGCAGGGCTTCCAGCTTCTCCTCCAGAGCCGCGAAGCGGAAGCCCCTGAAGGAGGAGTACTCCCGCCTCTGAGCCAGCCGGGCGGAGGCATCCGCGGCCAGGCGCTCCGCGGAGGCCCTGAAGGCAACCACCTCCTTCCAGGCATCTCGCTGCTGGCGCAGGCCGAAGGACTCCAGCTCCCCGGCGGTGGAGAGAAATCCGCACTCCTGAAGCAGGGTGGCCCGGTCGTGCTCGCCAATCAGCTCCCCCAGGGCGATCTCCTCCGCCCTTTCCAGACTCTGCAGGCTCAGGTACTCCAGGGGGGTGGCTCGGCCGCCCCTGCGCGCGCTGATCAGCCCGCCGGCGGCGAGCGAGGCCAGCAGAAACAGCGCGGTGTCCCGGGGCAGGCCGAAGGGCCCCCGGGTGAGCTCGCGCAGCACTTCCTTCATGGAGACGGAGCCCGCCGGCCTCAGCAGCTCGAAGAAGAACACCAGCAGCGGGTGCGCGGCCACGTCGGGGGAGAACACGTAGGAGCCACGCTTCAGCTCCACCAGTCCCAGGGGCACCGCCAGTCCCTCGATGGCCCCGCTCAAGGGACGGGCCTCGCTGAAGGAGAGGCTTCCCGGGACCACGAACGACTCCAGCAGCTGCTGGTAGACGCGGGGCGAGGGCGCATAGCGCCGCGGGGCCACCTCTGCGAAGCGGGGGTAGCGGCCCGAAAGCGCGGCCTTGCCGGCGGCCTCCAGCAGGCTGTCGAAGCGCCGCAGCTGCCGCACCGCGGCCTCCACGCGGATCGTGGGGTCGGTGAAGCCCCCCGCGTACAGCGCCTCCAGCGCCGCCTGCGCGGCCGCCGGCTGGAGGCGGCTCTGGCGTTCGGCGGCTATCGGGATCAGCGGGGCGTCCGCCGGGTTGGAGGGGGAGAGCTTCTCCTGCAGCAGGCGGAGCGCCAGGTGCTCGGAGAGGGCCTCCAGGGCATCGCCCGGGGGGAGGACCAGCTGCCACACCGTGACGTGGGGCTCAGAGGCGGACAGGGGCTGGAGGGTGAGCAGCAGGGCGAAGTCGCACTCCCGGGCCTCCACCTCGGAGGCCAGGCGCTCGCCGGCTCCCTCCTCCGGGTGCAGGAGCCTCACCAGAGCGCGGCGCTGGCTCAGGTTCCAGTCCACCTGCCTCACCACCCCATCCCGTGCCGCGGCGGGGCCGGGCCAGGAATCGGAATCGGGCAGCCGAGAGAAGGGCTCCAGGAGGAGCCTGCTGTCGCCGGGGGGGATCTCCTCGCGGATGCGCTGCAGGCGGGCCTCCAGGACCTTGGCGGAATCCTCTTCGCTGGAGATCTCATACACCGCCTGGGCCGGGTCCGGGCCTGCCCCCGCCTCTCCGGCGGCCCCGGCCCTGCGGCGCAGGAAGCGGCTGGAGGCGGCCAGGGGATCCAGAACCGCTTCGGCGATGAAGCGGGCGTTCATTTCCGGCAGGTCCAGGCTGCAGGCCGCCAGCTCCGCCAGAGTGGCTGCGGTCGGGGCGCCGGCGGTGGGGTGGATGCGGTACAGCACCAGCATGCGGATCAACCTGCGGGCCAGATGGCGGTCCTCGCCGTTCTCGAACACCCGGTCGATCTCCCCGTCCAGGTGAGGGACGATGTGGCGGGGATAGATGTTGAAGGCCGAGAACTCGGCCAGGCGAGGGGAGAAGTGCTCGTAGATGCTGTCCGGCCCCAGCAGCTCGCGGGGCGGGCGGTCCAGGATGGCGGGGATCCCTCGCCGGCTGTCGCCGGCGATGCGCGCGTGGACGAAATCCACGATGCCCCGGTGCTGGCTGAACAGGTCGCCCAGCCCGTCCAGGAGGGCGATGGTGGCCGGGTGCACCGGGTACAGCCCCAGAAACTCCTCGAAGGAGGAGGAGAAGCCGGCAAACTGCCGGCGGTAGTCCTGGTAGATGCGGTAGATCTCCTCCTCCGCCCCGGGCTTCTTCACCACCAGGCGTCGGGAGACCAGCGCGCGGATGTGGACGGTGGAAAGGGCCAGCTTCACCGGGAAGCGGTCCTTTATCTTGCGCAGGATCGACTGGGCCACGTCTCCGGTGGCCTCGATGCTCTCCTGGACTGCGGCCACGATCCACAAGGGGCGCTCGGCGGTACGCTCCCCCAGGAACTGAAGGGTGCGGGCGTCCTCGTTCAGGGACCGCGCGGAGGGCTTGGAACGGAAGAACTCGGAAAGCTCGTCGATGAGGAGGAACATCCCCTCGTACCCGTGCCGCGAGAGGGTCCTGTCCACACGCTGGAAGCTCTCCTTGCGGTTCTCCAGCAGGGTCTGGGGCGCCGGTAGGCCGAGCTGCCTCAGCAGGCGCATTCCCGCCGCGTAGGCGCGCCGGGGATGGCGGGTTACCCACTGGGCGGCGCCGGCGGCCGAAGGCGGCTGCAAGGGGGCTTCCTTTCGCCCCGGTGCCCTTTCCAGCCCTTCCGGGGCCGCACCGCCTTCCCCCGAGTCCTCGCCCTCCGCCGCATCCGCCTCCTCCGCCGGACCGGCGCCTGCCGCCGTGCCCGTATCTTCCTGGGGGGTACCGCTCGCGGAGCCCGCCTCCTCCTCAGCGAGCGTCTCCGCCGCCAGGGCGGCGAAGGCGGCGGCCGTATCGGGGTCTTTCAGCAGCTCCCGGAGCTGCTGAAGGAACGCCCCCAGGGGAGTGAGGGCGGCCTCCCTGCCTTCCTCCAGGAGGGCCCCTTCGATCGACTCCAGCAGGATCTGCTCCAGGGGCGTGGCCGAGCGGAACTCCACCAGAGACACCGCCACGGGCAACACCTTGCGGCGCGATGAGGCGCTCCGCCGCAGCCCCTCGTGCCCCGAGGAGAGCCCCTCGGCAGCGGAGCCGGCCCTGAGCCAGGCGTAGAGGGCCGCCAGAAAGTGGGACTTGCCGGAGCCGAAGTCCCCCTGGAGGAAGTAGCCCTGCCCCCGCCCTTCGCGCAGGGCGTCCGAGATGACGTTCAGGTGGGAGGCCACCTCGCTGGTGAACACGAAGCTGCCGGCGATCTCCTCCGGGCTTTCCCGGCCCTCTCTCAGACGGACCACCGTCTTGACCGGCGGCACCTCGATGAGGTCGCCGATCCGCCTGGCCCCCGAAGCGGCTGCGGCGCTCACCGCCGGCCTTCCAGCTGCTTCTGCAGCCCCTTGATGCGGCCGTAGAGAGAACGCTCCTCGGGATGCTCGCCCAGGAGCCGGTGGTAGAAGCTGATGGCCCGCTCCGGTTCGCCGACGCGCCGGCAGGCGGCAGCATAGCTGGCGTGCAGGTACCGGTCCGCGGGCTCGGCCTTCAACAGCTCCTCCAAGAGCGGGATGGCCTCCTGTTCGCGGCCGCTGCGGGCCAGGGTGAAGGCTTTCTTCTTCTGGATGCGCGCCTGCTCACCTTCCGCGCCGATGCGTTCGTAAGCCCTCACGGCCTCCTCCGGGCGGCCGGCTTTCCGGCTCAGGGAGGCGTAGATCTCCCGGTAGACCGGCGGCAGTGAGGGAATGCGCGCCAGCCTGCCCATGGTTTCCAGCGCCGCCTCCAATCCTCGCGCGCGCACCTCCAGCCCGGCGCGCTCCCAGAGGGCGGGAGGATGATGCGGCCTCAGCTCCAGCCAGCGCCGGCAGCTCTCCAGGGCCTCCTCGTACCGTCCCATTCCGCCCAGGGCCTTCACCTTCCAGGGGAGGGCTTCCTCCTCCGGCAGGTTCCAGGCGGCCAGGCGCTGCAACAGATCGTCCCAGCGTCTCAGGGAGGACAGGCACTCCGCCGCCCCCTTCCTTCCCTTCTCCAGGAGCCTGGGGGCGCGCAGCAGCTCCTGGTAGCGCGGCAGGGCCTCATCCGCCCTTCCCAGCCCCAGCAGGGCGTCCGCCGTCACCGCGACCGCGAACAGGTCGCCTGGATCCAGCTCCAGGGCACGCCGTCCGGCCTCCAGGCCTCCGCGGTAGTCCGCGGAACGGACCAGCGCCTTTGCCTGCTGGGTGAGCCAGAAGGGGGCCGAGCCGGTTTGCTCCCCGGCCTCCTGCTCGGCGTAGCGGGCGGCTTCCTGGTAGCGTCTCTCCCTCATGAGCTGCTGAAAGTCCCGGTAGGGCATCGGCTTCTATTGTACCGAAATCCTCCGCCCGGGTCACCATCGCGGCCGGGGGGGCCGGGGGACCCGGGGCGCGGGGGGCGGCGGAGGGAGGCGCGGGGCAGGATGCCGCACCCGCGGCGGGCCAGGTTGCGGCGGTGAAAGGCTATCGGGAGGAGCCGGACTGTGTGGCGCGCTGGAGCACCACTGCGGCAATCAGCACCAATCCCATGATCATTTCCTGCGGTGAGGGCAGCACACCCAGGACTCCCAGGACGTTCCGTATAAGCTGAATGATGATGACTCCCACCACGGTTCGTCCTAACCCACCCCGGCCGCCGTCGAAGCTCGTGCCCCCGATCACCACGGCGGCTATGGCATACAGCTCCCAGCTTTCCCCCATGCTCGGCTCGCCGTTGGCGAGCCTTCCCGTCATGCAGATGCCCGCCACCGCCGCAAGCGTTCCGGATATGGTGTATGCGGCGATCGTGTAGACGTGGGGATTGATGCCGGAGAGGAAGGCCACCTCTCCGTTCTCGCCAGTGGCGTAGAGCCTGCGGCCGAACATCGTCTGGCTGAGGACGAAAGCGCCGACCGCCACGGTCACCACCCACAGCAGCGCCACGAAAGGAATCGGGCCGATCATCCCCCTGCCGAGAAACTGGGTGGTCTCGTCCACCCCGAAGATCGTTCCGCCGCCGCTCACCGCGAAGGCCAGCCCCCGGGCAAAGGCCATCATGCCGAGGGTGGTCACGAATCCGCTGACGTGGAGTTTTGTAATAACCAGCCCGTTCACGAGGCCCAGCAGCGCCCCGAGACCGAGCACCGTGACGATGATCAGCGGGGTCGGATAGATGTGACGCAACTCGTTCGTGAACCCGGTGTAGATGCCCCAGTGCTGGGAGAGGGCCATCACCACGCTGCTGAAGCCGACGATGGACCCCACGGACAGGTCAACTACTCCCCCGCTCAGGATGACGAAAGTCATTCCGACGCTCACCAGGCCGAGGAAGGAAAAGTTGCGCAGCAGATTCAGCACGTTCTGTATGCTCAGGAACCCCGGGACCAGGATCGAGGACATGACCACCAGGATCATCAGGATGTAGATGTGGCTCATCCCCATCAGGATGCGCTTCACGGCGCCCCGGTGGTTCTCCTCGGCCACCAGGTCGATGCCCGCCGCGGAATCGCCCGCCCGTCCGTTCATTGCGCTTCGCTCCCCATGGACAGTGCCACGAGCATCTCCTGAGTGGCCTGTTCGACGGAAACGTCAGCTACGATGGCTCCTTCATGCATCACAATCACACGATCGCTGATCCCGAGAATTTCCGGGATTTCCGATGATATCACGATGATGCCTTTGCCCTGCCCGGCCAGATCGACGATATGCTTGCGTATCTCCTCCTTGGCGCCGACGTCGACGCCTCGAGTCGGTTCGTCGAAGATCAGCACCTGCGTGTCGATGGCCAGCCACTTCGCCAGCACGACTTTCTGCTGATTGCCCCCGCTCAGATTCCGGGCGTGGTTCTCCACGCTTCGGGTGGCGATTCGCAGAGATTGCACCGAAAGGCGCGACCTGCGCGGGATTGCCGCCTGCTTCAGCACGCCTGCGAACCCGCTCAGGGAGCCGAGGCTGGGAAGCGCAATGTTCTCGCGGATCGACTTGTCCAGCAGAAGCCCTTGACGTTTCCGATCTTCCGGGGCCAGGCAGATACCGAGGTTGATGGCCGCTCTGGGCGAGGGTACGCGCCGCTCCCGCCCGCCAATCCTGATCTGTCCCGCGTCGCAGTGATCGGCACCGATCAGGGCGCGCGCGACTTCCGTCCGGCCCGCGCCGACCAGCCCGAAGATGCCGAGGATCTCGCCCTCGCGGAGCTGAAAGGAAACGTCGTGAAAGGCTTTTTTCCTGCTGAGCCCTGTCACCTCCAGGATCACCGCTCCCGTGGCCGCGGCATGACCCTTTCCGCGCAACCGTTCTTCGCTGACCTGCCGGCCGACCATGTGCTGGACCAGCTCTTTCTTGGAGACCTCCGACACGAGCTCCGTGGTGATCTTCTTCCCGTTTCGCAGCACCGTAACGCGGTCTCCGATGGCAAAGATCTCGTCGAGGCGGTGAGAGATGTAGACGATTCCCCGCCCCTGCTCGCGAAGCGAGCTCAGGACGCGAAAGAGATGATCCAGCTCCACCGTGGTCAACACCGCCGAAGGCTCGTCGAGAATGATGATCGTGGACTCCAGGGATAATGCCTTGGCGATGCTCACAAGCTGCTGTTTGGCCACGGGGAGCTCACCCAGGACCGCCCTGGGATCGACGTCGGAATCGATCATGGCGAGCCATCTGCGCGCTTCCCGATAGAGAGTCGGGTAGGAAACCACGCCGAAGCGGGTGGTGGGCAGGCGGGAAATGTAGATGTTTTCGGCCACCGTCATTTCCGGCAGTACCGGCAGCTCCTGATGCAGGACCGCAATACCTGCATCCTGGGCTTCCTTGGGGGAGCCGAAGCTGACCTCCTGCCCTTGGAGCGCGATCGTTCCGGCGTCACGGCGCATGGTTCCGCCGACTATTTCGATCAGGGTCGACTTGCCGGCGCCGTTTTCGCCAACCAGGCAGTGCACCTCTCCGGAGAAGATGTCGAAATCGACGTTGTCCAAAGCAAGGACGCCAGGGTACCGCTTGGTCAGACCGCGAATCCGGAGCAGATCAGCGTGATTCATACCCTGGCTGCGCCCGTCCATGCGGAGCCCTCCCTGCCTATGCGTCCGAGCACGTTCTGCAGCGCCACCGCGCCTACCACCATGATTCCCTTCACCATCTGCTGGGGGTAGGCCTTGACTCCAAGCAGATCCATCACGTTCGCCACGACCCCCACGATCAGGACGCCGATCAGCGTGCCGCCAAGATTGCCGCGGCCACCCTGCAGCCGAGTGCCGCCTATCACCACCGCCCCTATGGCATCCAACTCCCAGCCGCTGGCCACCGTCGGGTCGCCCGCTCCCATTCTCCCGGTCATCAGAGCACCCACGAACGCCGCGCAGAAACCGGAGATCACGAAGGGGCTGATGCGGTACAGGCGCGGGATGATGCCGGACAGCCGGGCTGCCTCCTCGTTGCCGCCCACGGCATAGATGCGGCGTCCATATCGGGTGAGGGTGAGGACCAGGGCGCCGACGCCGAGCAGCACCAGCCACAGCAGCGACGGGAGGGGCAGGCCGATGGTCGACCCGTACGCCAGGAAGCTCGTGTATTCAGGAACGCCGTAGAGGGGCTGGCCGTTCGTGTAGGAGAGCGCCAGCCCGCGAACGGCAAACATCATGCCCAGGGTGATGACAAACGAATGCAGCCTGAGATAGTAGGAGAGGCCTCCGCTGAGGAGACCGATCACGCTGCCCGCGATCAGCACCACGACCAGGTTCAGAGGAACGGGCAGCAGCGGCGTGATTCCCTGCCCGCTGTAGACGAAGATTTCCGTGGGCATGAACGTGAACAGCGACCCGTGCATCAAGGTAGCGAAGAGGATCGAAGAGAAACCTACGATCGAACCAACCGAGAGATCGATACCCGCCGTGAGGATCACGAACGTCATGCCAATGGAGAGAATGCCCGTGAAGCTCACCTGGGTGAGCAGGTTGGCGATGTTGGCGTAGGTCAGGAACAGCGGCGACAGGATCGCCGCCACGACGCCCAGCATCAACAGAATCGCGAGAAGCGCCAGCGTCCGGGCCAGATTGGGTGCCACTCTCATTCGTTGGCCTCGCCTCCCTCCTGCTTGCAGATAGTATGACCGCCGTACGAGCGTGACCGGCACGCCGTACGACGGTCTCGTTCACATGCTACAACCGGCTTCCTGCCGCCTTAGAAAACGGCGTTCGGATCGTAGTAGTCCTTGATGTTGTCTGCTGTGACCAGAACCGTTCCGGTAATGATGTCCTTGTCCCCCTCCATGTACACGCTGGCGCCGAGCTTGGGATCTTCTTTCTTGATGGCGGCGACCGTGTCCGCGGGAGACATGCCTTTCTGCAGATAGTCTACCAGGACCCGCACGGCGATGCGAGTGATGTCCCAGGAGTTGTTCACGATGGTGGACTTGTACTGGCCGCCCTTCATGATTTCCTGATACGCTTCCTTCTGGCCGTCCACGCTGGAGATCATGACCTTCGTCATCTTTGCTTCCTGCAGGGCCTGCAGGGCGCCCAACCCCATGGCGTCGTTGGCGGCGTACACGAGGTCAATCTTGTTGCCGTGAGCGGCGATGGCCTGTTCCATCTTGGTCAGGCCCTGGCTCTGGTTATAGAAGGCGGCGTACTTGCCCAGAATGGTGTACTTGCCCTTGTTCTGCGGTTCATCCAGAACGCTGAGCATGCCATTCATCCGCCCGATGTTGGCGGGACCACCCGGATCGCCCTCCAGGAGGACTATGTTACCCCCGTTGGGGAGCAGTTTCTGCGAGATGTACTGCCCCTGAAGGACCCCGGCCTTCCACTGATCGATCCCGACGTAGGCGATGTAGTCGCCGTAGAGGTTCCGGTCGATCGCCACGACGGGAATTCCCCGCGCTGTGACCTGCTTGATCACGGGCTGGGTACCATATTCGGTGGCCGAGTTCACAATGAGCGCGTTGATGCCCTGCACCAGCAGGTTGTTGATTTGATTGATCTGCGTGGCAACATCGTTGTCCGCGTTCAGGATGGTGATCTTGGCACCCAGGCGCTGCGCGGTCTCCCGTGCCGCCCGCTCCATGGCGACGTAGTAGGGCGCATTGAGAGCCACCTGGGAGAACCCGATGTTGACGTTCTGGACCGTCTTTGGCGCGGCAGACTTTCCTTTCTCGGTCTGGCCACCCGCAAATACGAATGGTTCAAACGAAATCAGTACCACCAGCACCAAAGCTACGAACAGCCAGCGAGACACACGTTTGTTCATGTTTCCTCCTCTTCCCTTTGCTCAAGCACAAGAATATGGTGAACGATTCGCCCTGCGTTTCATCTCATACGCCTCTCCTTTCGCCGACCGGGGGGTGAACCGCCCCGGGAACGGCAGTGGTGACGGCTCTCAGTCCATGTAGTATCCGCCGTTCACGTTTATGGTTTCTCCGGTCACGAAAGCCGATTCCTCTGATGCCAGGAAGAGAATCACCGCCGAAACATCCCGCGGCGTGGCGAGACGGCGAAGGGGGATGACGGCAGCCGCTTTCGCCTTCCTGACCTCGTCCCAGTAGTCCATCATTGGCGTCATCACCGCGTGCGGAGCGACCGCGTTGACATTCACATTGAAAGGGCCCAGATGGCGTGCCGCGGACTTTGTAATGCTGATCACCGCGCCCTTCGACGCCCCATAAGCGAATATCGTCGAGCCGTCACCGTTCTTTCCGGCGATGGAGGAGAGGCTGATGATCTTGCCGTAGCGTTGTCGCTTCATGTACGGGGCCACGGCACGGATGCAATAGAGGACACCCTTGACGTTGATGTCCAGCGTGCGGTCGATATCCGAGTTGGTCGTCTCTTCCAGGGTCGCGCTCAGGAGCAGGCCCGCATTGTTTACCAGGATGTCGACGGTCTGGAAACGATCGACAGCTTGTAGGACCAGACTCTCCACCTGCTCTGAAGCGGCAACGTCGCAGGGGCAGGCGAATGCCGTGCCGCCCAGGGTCTCGATTTCAGAAACGACCCGCGCCATGCCGTCACCGTCTATGTCGGTCACCACGACTTTCGCGCCCTGGCTGGCAAGATCGAGGGCTACCTGGCGGCCGATACCGCTTGCCGATCCCGTGACGATCGCGGCCCGGCCCTTGAATCGTTCGCCCCCGCCATTCGTGGCCACCTATCGGCTCCTCTGATCGCTGCCTGCGGAACGCAGGATCTGCACCGGTACGGGATTACGCTGTCCTGCAACCGCCCGTACTTCCGCACTGGTCATTGATGTTATGTTTGAACCATATTTCGATGCATTTCTACCATAGCCTGGCCGGGCTGTCAAGCCTGTTTCGGCATGGATCCATTGCAGGTGCAGGCGCCGTTTCTCCATCCTTTCGCGGACCACGCCGGCCGCGCCGGCCGACCTGTTCTTGACAAGGGCATCGTCCGGTGTTACGAAAGTATCAGAATCCGCAGCAATCCCGACGGGACTTGCGTCAGAACGAGCACGGAGGCTGCAGCCAGAGGCTCGGTGCCCGCCCCGGTCGGGTCTCGGGCAGGGGAAGACCGGTGGACAAGAACCAGCGCATCAAGGACATCGTCAACCAACTGCGGCTCAACAGCTTCGTCAAGATCAAGGACCTGAAGGACGCGCTGGGGGTCTCTGAGATGACTGTTCGTAGAGACCTGAGCCTTCTGGCGGGCGACAACATCGTGCGGCTCATTCCTGGAGGGGCGGTGCTTGCAAGGCCCCCACTGGAGTCAGATGACGAGAAGTACGTCATAACCCACGAGGGAACGCTCAGGACTCGAGAGAAGATCAACATCGGCCAGAAGGCGGCCTCCCTCATAGAGCCCCGCGATTCGATCATCGTCGACATCGGGTCCACCACTGAGTATGTAGCCAAGTTCATCCGCGAGGACGTTCCTCTTACCGTCCTCTGCTACACAATCAACATTCTGGTCGAAATCTACCGCAAACGGAACTGCAGCGTGATCTTCCCGGGGGGGTACTTCCACCCGGAGGAGCTGGTGTTCGAGAGCCCGGAAGGCATCAGCCTCATAGGGCGGACACGGGCCGACAAGGCGTTCGTGTCGGCTGCGGGTGTGCACAAGGACCTCGGTGTCACGACGGTCTACCCTTACGAGCTGGAGCTCAAGAAAACCATCATGAAGGCTGCGAAAACCAGGATTCTGGTGGCGGATTCCAGCAAGTTCGGCAAGGCGAAGAGCGTGTACTTCGGCGACCTCGACGAGTTTGACCTGCTGGTTACCGATGCTGGGATTCCCGAAGACTACGTCGAGGCTATCCAATCCAAGGGTATTGGACTGGTTCTGGCTTGACCTGCGACAAGCTCGCCCGCAACTGCAGCGGGCCGGACTCGCCCCCCCCTGCCCAGCAGAGCACTTATTGCTTATGATTGGATCGGGATGATACTCTTTCACGCGGGCCTGCTCGAGGACGCGTTCCTCCTCTGGGCCGAAGCGAAGGCGGCACCGCCGCCTCGGGAGCGGGGCTCCGGGCCGGGCGCGCCGCCGGCCGAGGGTTCGTCAGGCCCTGGCGCCGCCTCCGGGGGCGCCGGGCGCTCCGGCACGCCTTGCGCGGTCCATCCCTTTGCAGCCGGAAGGTCCCGGATGCGGCAGGCCCTGATCCAGGCCGGGCTCAAGTGGATCACTCCAGGAAAGCCCCAGGTCGTGGCGGCCTGGCTGCCCTCGACGGCCGGGCGGCCGCTTCCCTCCTCGCCCCTGGTGGGAGAGGCCCCGGAGGAAGATGAGCCGCCCGGGCCTGGTGAGGCCGCCGGGGCGGGCGCCGGGGAGCCGGCTGGCGCGCCCGGGCCCGACATGTTGGCCGCGCCCCGGCTCCTTCCCTGGCGGGTGGAGGCGCTGGCGCTGGCTGCTTCCGACCTGGTGGAGCTCCTGGCCGCCTGCGCCGTCCGCAGGCCCCTGGCGCCCGGCGTCGCCGCCGGGCCCGAGCTGTCCTACTGGACGGGGGTCCTGGCGTTTGCCGCCTCGCTCGCGGCTCGGGAGCGCTACCTGCCGGGAGCCGTGCAGAAGAACGGGAGCTTCCTGGCCCGCTGGGAACCCGTGTTCAACGGCCCTGACGCCGGGGTCCTGGAGCGCCTCCAGGGAGAGCTTCCTGCGGTGTCCCGGTGTCTGGCCGCCGTTTCCAACGGCGCGGCTTCGCCCCCCCAGGAGGGTCCCCGGCGGATCATCAGCGTCTTCGTGGGCCAGATGGTGGACCATCTGGTGCGCGGCTCCCTCACCGGCTTTCGCTCCTCCACCGCTACCCACCGCCAAAGCCTGAAGCCCGGGGAGCTGGCCAGCCTGCACGACTGCTGGATGTATGCGCTGAAGAGCCCGGACCCCGTGATGCGCTGGGACGCGGTCGAGCTGCAGGGGTTCGTGGAGACCCTGCTGGAGTGGCGGCGCCCGGTCTGGCTCACCGCCGCTTCCCCGTTCCGGCTCTGCTTCAGGCTGGAGGAGCCGGAGGCGGAACCGGGTCAGGGCGGGCCGGCGGCCGGGTCTGAGGAGCCGGAAACGGGAGCAGGTGAGGGCGAGCCGGAGGCCGGGCTGCAGGAGCCGGCGGGCCTATCGGGCGGCCGGGCTGCGGCCCAGGCGATGGCGCAGGCCGTCTCCGGTCCCTGGACCCTGCGCTTCCTCCTCCAGAGCCGCGAGGATCTCAGCCTCCTGGTCCCCGCGGCCGAAGCGTGGCAGGCCGGCAGAAGCTCCGTGCTGCGCCGGTCGGGCTTCAGGCCCCGGGAGTTCCTCCTCTCCTGCCTGGGCCAGGCGGCGGCGATCTATCCGCGAATCGCCTCCAGTCTGGAGGAAGCCGCCCCCTCCCTGCTGGAGCTGGACGCCGCCGGCGCCTACCGGTTCCTCACCGGCGTGGCCGGTCCTCTCGAAGAGGCCGGCTTCGGAGTGATGCTGCCAGGGTGGTGGACCGGCCGGGGGGCCCGCGAGCGGCCCAGGCTGCGGGCCGCCGTGAAGAGCCCGCGGATGCAGGCGCCCGGGGCGCTCTCGCTGGAAGAGCTGGTGCACGTGGAATGGGAAGTGGCGCTGGGGGACCAGGCGGTGAGCCTCGAGGAGCTGCGCGCGCTGGCCGAGTTGAAGGCGCCGCTCGTGCAGGTGCGCGGCAAGTGGGTAGAGATCAACAGCTCGGAGATCGAGGCCATCCTGGCGCGTCTGCGCGGCCGAAGGCAGAAGGTGGCCCTGGGGGAGGTCCTGCGCATGGCCCTGGGCGCCCCCACGGCGGTGGCGGCCCGGCTGGAGGAGGACCTCGACGGCGTCAGGGCCACTGGCTGGGTGGAGCGGCTTCTGAGGCAGCTGGAGGGGGAGAGCCGTTTCGAGGAGCTGGCCTCTCCCCCGGGGTTCCGCGGCACCCTGCGCCCTTACCAGCTGAAGGGCTACTCCTGGCTCGACTTTCTGAAACGCTGGGGGCTGGGTGCCTGCCTGGCCGACGACATGGGGCTGGGCAAGACCGTGCAGGCCCTGGCGCTGATCCAGCGGAGCCGGGAGCAGGGAGAGAGGCGGCCGGTGCTTCTGGTGTGCCCCACCTCCGTCATGAACAACTGGCTGCGGGAGGCGGCCCGCTTCACGCCGGAGCTGCCGGTGATGGTCCACCACGGACCGGCACGGCCCAGGGGCGGAGATTTCGCCGCAGAGGCTGGGGAGCAGGCCATGGTGGTCACCAGCTACGCCCTGCTCCAGCGGGACGTGGCCCATCTCAGGGAGGTGCAATGGAGCGGGGCCATCCTGGACGAGGCGCAGAACATCAAGAACCCGGACACCCTACAGGCCCGGGCGGCCCGTTCGCTTGCGGCGGGCTACCGCATGGCGCTGACTGGCACGCCGGTGGAAAACAACGTCGGCGACCTGTGGTCCATCATGGAGTTCCTCAACCCCGGCTTTCTGGGCAGCAGAGCGGAGTTTCGCCGGCGCTTCTTCCTGCCCATCCAGGCCTATGGCAACCGGGACGCCCTGCGGCGCCTCAGGCGCGTCGTGGGCCCCTTCATCCTGCGCCGGCTGAAGACCGACCGCTCCGTGATCAGCGACCTGCCGGAGAAGATGGAGATGGACGTCTTCTGCTCGCTCACCCGGGAGCAGGCCTCCCTGTATGCCGCGGTGGTGCGGGAGCTGGAGGGGCAGTTGGAGCAGACCGAAGGGATGCACCGCCGGGGCGCGATCCTGGCCGCGTTGATGAAGCTGAAGCAGGTCTGCAACCACCCCGCCCAGTTCCTCAAAGACGGCTCCCCCATCCCGGGGCGCAGCGGCAAGCTGGCGCGGCTGACCGAGATGATCGAGGAGCTGCTGGCGGCCGCAGACAGGGCTCTGGTCTTCACCCAGTTCGCCGAGATGGGGGAGATCCTGAAACGGCACCTGGAGGAGACCTTTGCCGAGCCTGTGCTCTTTCTGCACGGGGGCGTCTCCAGCGTCCGGCGCGACCGGATGGTGGAGCTCTTTCAGAGCGGGGACGGCCCGGCCGTGTTCGTTCTTTCCCTGAAGGCCGGGGGCACGGGACTCAATCTGACCCGGGCCAGCCACGTGTTCCACTTCGACCGCTGGTGGAACCCGGCTGTGGAGAACCAGGCCACCGACCGCGCCTTCCGCATCGGGCAGAAACGCAACGTCCAGGTTCACAAGCTGGTGTGCGCGGGGACGCTGGAGGAGCGCATCGGCGAGCTGATCGCCGGCAAGCAGGAGCTGGCCGGGCGGCTCGTGGGTAGCGGCGAGGCCTGGCTGACGGAGCTCTCCAACCGGGAGCTCCGGGAGGTGTTCGCGCTCAGGAAGGAGGCGGTGCGGGAATGAGCGCAGGAGGGACCCAATGAGCTACTGGGGTTACGAGCCCACGCGGCGCAGGACGGTGAAGGGGGGCATCAAAGCCCAGTCCCGGTCCGGGGCGTTCGGAAGACAGTGGTGGGCCCGCCGCTGGATCTGGACGCTGGAGCGGTTCGGGATCGCCTCCCGGATGAGCCGCGGCCGCTCCTACGCGCGGAGCGGGCAGGTGTTGGAGATAGAGGTCCATGGCGGCCGGGTGCGCGCCCGCGTCCAGGGCTCCCGGGCTCAGCCCTACGTGGTGGAGATAAGGATGGCCACTCTGGAGGCAGACCAGTGGCGGCGGGTGGCCGCCCGCCTGGCCGGGCGGGCGGCCTACCGGGCCGCGATGCTGGCGGGACGGATGCCCCCGGAGATCGAGGAGGCCTTCGAGGAGGCCGGGCTATCCCTGTTTCCCGGGAGGCGGAAGGACCTTTCCACGACCTGCTCCTGTCCGGATGCCGCCAACCCCTGCAAGCACATCGCCGCCGTGTACTACCTGTTGGGGGAGGAGTTCGACCGTGACCCGTTCCTGATCTTCCGTCTCAGGGGGATCGAGCGGGAGGACCTGCTGGAGCTGGCCGCCGGCGCGGAGGCGGCGTCCGCACCGGCGGCAAGGAGGGCGGCCAGGGGCCGGGCCGGGCAGGCTCCCGCGCCGGGGAAGCCCGGCGGG
>CAZBDU010000027.1:0-360 GCA_964490725.1 uncultured Spirochaetaceae bacterium
CACCAGCACCACGGCGGAGCCCCGCCCGCGGACCGCCAGGGCGCCCCCCGCAGCGGCGGCGTCCTGCACCGACACCACATACGCCTCCGAGCCGCCGCGCCGCCAGCTGTCCCGCAGGAGCACCCCGCCCAGGCTCTCCACGCCCGGCGGCGCCCACCGGGAGAGCCGCTTTCCCGTCAGCTCGGCGGGCGCCTGCACCGCCGCGGCGCACCACAGGCCGGCGCCCACTATCAGCAGCCCCCAGGCGTGCCGGCGCCCGGCCGCCGCCCGCCCCCCCCCACCCCCCCCGGGCGCGCCGCCCCCCCCCCCCCGCCCCCCCCCCCCCCCGGGGCCCCCCCCCCCGGGGGGCCCCCCCCCCCG
>CAZBDU010000027.1:370-58175 GCA_964490725.1 uncultured Spirochaetaceae bacterium
CCCCTTTCCCCTGCCTGCGGGAGCAGCCCCACCCACAACGCCGCCGCCAGCACAAGCAGCGGGCGGCGCGCCGGAACGATCACTGCCGCTCCCGCGGCGCTACTACCACTTCAGCTTCTCCAGCGCCTGCCGCGCCGCTTCCTTGATGGTGCTGGAATAGCCCAGGTACTGCGCGTACATCAGGTCGTCGAAGGCCGCCTTGTCGCCGAGGCGGCCCAGATTGGTGATCACCGCCAGGGCGACCTGCTGGTCGTAGGGCTGGGACTTCTCCACGTAGGAGTTGAGCCGCATCAGGTACTGCGTGAGCCGGACTGCGGCCTGGTGGGTTCCCATGCTGCCGAGCGCTGCGACCGCCTCCAGGAGGGCGCCTTTGTCCATGCGCCCCTGGTCCACAGCCAGCACGGCGTCGTCGAAGTGCTCGATCAGCAGCGCCGTGGCGTCGCTCCTGCCCAGGCCGCTCAGGCCGCGGACCGCCTGCAGCTGCAGCTCCTGGTAGGCCTTGCGGTCCGCGGCGTCCGCCGTACCGGTGTGCAGAGCCACGTCCAGGGCTACCTCCGCAACGCGCCCCTTCTGCTCGTCGCTCAGCTTGTCGCTGGGCAGCGCCAGGGCCAGGGCCGCCCGCTTGCGGTCCACCGGGCCTTCCCGCACCACCTCCAGCAGATGATCCTCCAGGTCCCCCTCCAGGCTGTACAGCGCCTGGCGCGCCAGCTCCGTCACCTCCGCGGTGTAGCCCAGGTTCATGGCCGCAAACAGGGCGGCGAAGGAGTCCGGGTCCCCCATCCGCCCCAGGGCGCGCACCACCGCCGCGGTCACCTGCAGATCGGGGACCTCCCCGGTCTGGAACACCGCGTTCTGCGCCTGAAGCCAGCGCGCCAGATTGGCGCTGATCTCACGGTCCCCCTTGCCCACGACCTCCAGGGCCTGCGCCGCGGCGGCCCGCACCCTGGTGCTGTGGTCCGTCTCGAACAGCTTCCAGACCGACTGGCGCGCCTCGGTGTAGCCCGCCTCCCGGATGGCGTTCACCGCCAGGAGGGCCAGCTCCCGGAAGCGCGGCTCGGTGTCCGCCAGAGAGTAGTTGTCCAGCGCGTAGCTCACCGCCTGCTGGAACAGCGGCCCCATGCCGCCGGGCTCGCGGGAGGCGTCCTGAACGATCTGGATCTTGACCTCCAGGCTGGCAATCGCAAAGTTGCGCCGGTAGGACTTGAGCAGATCCTCCCTGTCCTGGGCCCAGAGGCCGGAGACGAGCAGAATGACCGCAGAGGCAACACACACCGCCCTTTTCATCGCGAACTCCTGTCCATGGTGAGGCTATTGTAGCGCCAGTTCCCGCCTAGATCAACGAGTGAGTCCCGGCGGTCTGCTTTTGCCGAAGCCGCCGGAGAGCGGCTATTTGACCGGCTCCTGCTCGCCGAACAGATTGTAGACGTAGGTGAGGATGTGGTTGCGCGTGCCCGGGCTGGGGGGAACGGCCTGGATATGCAGCAGGGAAACGTTCTTCTTGCCGTCGTAGTTGACCCCCTTGACGATGCCGCACATGACCACGGGACGGTCCGCCAGGGTAAACTGCAGCTTCACGGGCATGCCCGCCTTGGTGCGCCCCCCCGCCAGGATGGCCGCCCCGTCCTCGGAGAGGTCGCGCAGGCGGCAGCGAAGGCCGCGGCTCCTCTCCTCCTCCTCGTTGGCGTCCTGGATCGAGCGCAGCGGAAATACCTGGGCGGGGTGGTTCATGGGGATGCGTACGGAGCGCCGCTTCTGGGTGCGCGTCAGGTCGTCCGAGTGCGCCACGTGGATGATGGGATACTTCTGGTGTGAGTAGTCTTCCACGACCTTCGTCTTCACGAAGTACCCGGCGTCGTCAATGCGCCAGAAATGCACCCCGATCTGCTGGCCCTTCCAGGAGAACCCCGGGGGAAGGGCGGGCCCCTGGGGGTAGGAGAGCGCCATGTAGCGCTGGCGGTTCTCGATCACCATGGCCAGGAACGGTCCCAGCCCCGGCAGGGTGACCTTGACCCTTTGCCGGGGGGCGATTTCCCGGGAGGATCGCAGCCCCAGCTTGTAGCGCGGCTGGTCGAACTCCACGCGCTTGCGCAGCTCGAACAGCTTGGCCAGAAGCACCTGCGACTCGCCGCCATCGAGCTGATCCCGGGCGCGCAGCTTGAGGATGATCTCCCGGATGGACCGGTCCAGCTGCTTCACGCTCCAGAACAGGGCGGTGGGGTTCTCCAGCCTCGTCTCGACGGCGATCCGGCGCAGGAGGTGGATCTCCTTCAGAGTGAATCCGGACTCTTTGCCCTTGGCGTAGAACTGCACCCACGGGAAGTTGCCGCGCCCGGCGACCCGCAGGTAGATGAACCCTGCCAGGAGCACCGCGGCCACGGCGACGAAGATGATCCACATAGTACAATTATCGATAGCTACTTGATATACTTGATCGCATAAAGTTTCCGGGCGGCCGGACGCGCCGGCGCCTTCCGCCCGAATATTCTAACGGAACAGCAGAAAAAGTCCAGTCGGCGGACGGCCGGTCCCGGCCGCCGCCGGCCGGGCGGCGGGGACGAAGTGACCCAGCACTGGGTGGAGCTCATCCTGGTCTTCCTCACCTTCTATCTGCCGGGCTTCATCGCCGGGGATCCCTCCGGGGCGGCAACCGCGGCGGCCATGCTGCGTTTCCTGGCGGCGGGCGCGCCGCAGGCGGCGCTTCTGGCCTACCTGATCTGGCTGCGCAGCCGCATCCCGGGAGAGCCGGCCCCCTCTGCATTCGGAGTGGTGAAGCCGCAGGGACGGGACCTGCTGCTGGGAGGGGCCGCGGCGGCCGGCATGTTCGGCCTGCTGGTGCCCCTGGCGGCGATCCTGGCGATCCTGCCTTCCGGGGTGCGCCAGGAGGTGATGTCGGGGGGCCTGCGCTGGCGGCTTGCGCACCCGGCGCTTCTTCCGCTGGCTCTGCTGTTCAGCCTGGTCACCGGCTACCGGGAGGAGCTCTTCTTCCGCTCCTACCTGCTCATCCGGCTGCCCGCTCTGGGCGTTCCTCCGGCGGGAGCGGTGGCCGCCTCCACGGTGTTGTTCGCCACGGGACATCTCTACCAGGGAGTACCCGGACTGGCGGTGGCGCTGGTTCAGGGGCTGTACTTCGCGCTGCTCTTCCTGCGCACCCGCAACCTGCATGCGCTGGCCATCGCCCACGGCCTGTACAACCTCGCGGCCCTCCTGCTTTCCACCGCCGGAGGCTGGTCCTGAGACGCGCGCCGCTGTCATGTTCAGGAGGGTGAGCAGCGGGGCGCGCGCGGGCGAGCCTGCGCGGCATCCCCACTACCTACCTGATCGACCGGCGGAGGAAGATACCGTCCCGCAGGGTGAGCACCCGGGCCTGGCATACCTCTGAGATGATGGCGCTGAGCGCGCTCACCGCGGCGGGGCTGATCGAGCCCTGGAGTTCGTTTACGCTGTGGCTCACCTACCAGGGAATCTGACCAATCCGACCCACCTCCCTTTACATTCCCGGTAAAAGCTTTCATAATGGGGCCTCAAAAAACCAAAGCCGAAAAGGGCGGTATGGATATTTTCGGGAAGTGCTACGGCTTCAAGGAAGCGCAGCAGGTGCGGGAGAGCGGGCTCTACCCGTACTTCATACCCATCGAGGAGAACCGGGGCACCAAGGTGGTCATGAAGGGGCGGGAGCTCATCATGATCGGCTCCAACAACTACCTCGGCCTCTCCTGGGACCCCCGGGTACAGGAAGCTTCCATCAAGGCCATCGAGAAGTACGGCACCAGCTGTTCCGGATCCCGCCTCATCAACGGGACCCTGGCGCTGCACGAGGAGCTGGAGCATCACCTGGCGCGCTTCGTGGGACGGAAGGCCGCCCTGTGCTTCACCGCCGGCTACCTGACCAACCTGGGCTGCATCTCGGCGATCCTGGGCAGACGCGATCACATCCTCAGCGACCGGTACAACCACGCCTCCATCGTGGACGGGATCATGCTGTCCACCGGCCTGTCCAACGGGACGATCCGCCTGCATCGCTATCACCACAACAACCCCGAGCACCTGGAGAAGGTGCTGGCGGAGCTGCCGCCGGAAGAGCCCAAGCTGATCGTCACCGACGGGGTATTCAGCATGGAGGGGGACATCGTCAAGCTTCCGCAGGTGCGCAAGGTGGCCGACCGCTACAACGCCCGCATATACCTGGACGAGGCGCACGCCCTGGGGGTGATCGGCGAGACGGGCCGCGGCTCGGAGGAGCACCACGGCGCCGCAGGGGCCGCGGATCTGGTGATGGGAACCTTCTCCAAGTCCCTCGGCTCCATCGGCGGCTTCGTGGCAGGAGAGCCGGAGGTGATCGACTACATCAAGCACTTCTCCCGGCCCCTGATCTTCACTGCCAGCATGCCCCCGGCCATGATCGGCTCGGTCATGGCGGCGCTGGAAATCATGGAGAAGGAGCCGGAACACACCAGAAGGCTCCAGCATATCGCCAGGTACATGATTTCCGGCTTCAAGAAGCTGGGCTTCAACGTGGGCATCGCCGAGACGCCCATCGTGCCGCTTCTGGTGGGGGACAACGAGAAGACCTTCATGTTCTGGAAAGCCCTGTTCGAGAACGGGGTCTACACCAATCCGGTGGTGAGCCCGGCGGTGCCCCCCGATCGATCCCTGATCCGCACCTCCTTCATGTCGATCCACACCAACGAAGAGCTGGACCAGGTGCTGGAGGTGGCCGGGCGGGAAGCCGCCAAGCTGGGCATCATCTGACAGGCGAGGAGTAAAGGCATGGACCAGATCGAAAAGCTGCTCCCCCACCGGGAGCCTTTTCTGTTTGTGGACCGGATAGAGAAATCCGACGAGCAGGAGATCGTGGGCTACCGCCGCTTCACGGAGAAGGACTTCTTCTTCCGCGGGCACTTCCCGGGCTACCCGGTCGTCCCCGGCGTCATCCTGGTGGAGACCATGGCCCAGTGCGGCGGTGCAGGGGTCCGGCTCGGGGGCAAGCTGGGCGAGGACGCCCTCTTCTTTCTGGCCTCCGTGGACAAGGTCAAGTTCCGCCGCCAGGTGCGCCCCGGTGAGGAGGTGCGCATGGTGGTCACCAACCTCAGGGTGACCCCGCGGACGCTCAAGCAGTCCGGCAAGGCCTACGTCGGAGAGGAGCTGGCGGCGGAGGCCGAATGGCTCTGCCTGGTGGGTCAGGCCTAGGGAGCTCCGGCTGAGGGGGGCGGGCGCTCCGCCGCCGGGCCGGCTCTCTCCGCGGAGCCTTCCTCCTCTTCGGGAAGCGTCGGGAGCTCCCCGGGCTCCTCCTCCCCCTGGCCCCATGGCGCCGCGGCGGGTGCCCCGTCCAAGGCGAACATCTCCGCCCCGGGCAGCTCTTCCACCTCGGACAGCTCGGAAAGCGCATCCGCCGCTGGAAGCTGCATGACGGGCGGCTCATCCGGCGCTGAAGCGCCCTCCGGCGGGGTTCCCTGCTGGCCCGGCACGCGCAGCACCTCGTCGAACCAGGAGAACGCACTGGCCAGCCCTCCGGTCATGCGCCGGAGGTCTCTGGACACCTCCAGAATGGTCTTGATCGTCAGGTCCACCCCGGCCACCTGGTCCTGCACCTGCTGGTGCGCCCGGGTCACCTCCTCCAGCGCACGAGTGTTGTCTTCGATCATGGCGCGGATCTGCTCGCTCTGCCGCATGATCTCCCCGTAGCCCTGCTGCAGCCCCTCGGCCATCAGCACGTTCTTCTCCACGGCCCTGTTGCTCTCCCGGATCAGGGAGCTCACCTGATCGGAGACCCGGCGGGTGGTGTCGGCCAGCTTGCGGATCTGGTGCGCCACCACGGAGAAGCCGCGTCCCGCATCCCCGGCCTTGGAGGCCTCGATCGAGGCGTTCAGCGAGAGCATGTTGGTCTTGTCGGCGATCCCGATGATCTGGGCCACCGCCTTGGTGATGATCCGGCTCTTGCGCTGCAGCTCCTCCAACTCGCGCAGCGACCTCCGTATCTGCTGGTCGAACTCTGCGATCCGGGCGTCCACCTCTGCGGTGAGATTCATGATCTGCCGCTCCATGGCCACCACCCTGTCTTCCGCGGTGGCGCCCTCCGCGATGGCGCTCATGATCTGGCCGATGGCCTCCGCCTGACGCTGCGCGCTGTCCAGCAGCCGGCCGGACAGCGACATGTTCTCCAGGTTCCGCTCCTCCAGCCTGCCTTTCCCGTCCTTGAGCTTCTCGATCATCTCCCAGTCCGCCTCGATCCGCTCGGCAAGCTCCTCCGACGTGCCGGCATAGAGACGGGTCCTGCGCCTGGAGTCCAGGCAGAGCACCACGGCGCCGCCGGCCAGCAGGAAGACCTCCAGGAGGAGGCTGCTGGCGTGGAGACCCGAATACGGACCCGGCGAAAGGGCCCGCCAGGCCAGAGCGGCGGCGGCCAGCACCCCCAGAAACAGCGCCACCGCCCCCCGCCGGGGGCTGCGCTTCAGGTGCACCGCTCCCAGGAGACCCGCGGACAGGTAGGCCGCTCCGAAGACGGCCAGCTGCACCGTCCGCACCCCCTTCACCGTCTCGGCGTCCGGAAAGAGCCATCCCGCCGCCCCCACCAGAATCAGCGCCGCGAAGCCGGGCGCCAGGCCGCGCCTTCCGGGAGCCGCCAGGTAGGAGGCCGCGAAGGCCAGAACCGCCCAGCCCGCCGCCGCGTCGAAAAGGGGAAACAGCCTGCCTGCGACCGCCGTGCCGGCCGCCGCGGGCAAGTAGGCCCCCAGAGCCCCTGCCACGGACCTGGCCAGGCAGGCCAGACCCAGCCAGCGGAGAAAGGCGGCCCGCTCGGAGAAAGAAAGGTAGATCAGCCGCCCCGCGAGCAGAAGCAGGAGCACCAGCACCGTGAAGTGAAGGCGCTCGTCGAATCCCGGGGTCCACTGCCAGCCGGAAGGCAGGTCCTGGCCGAAGGCGCCCGCTGCGAGCAGCAGGCCGAGCAGGATCAGCGTCCGTTTCATCTGGAAGGCTCCCCCAAAACCGCCGGCGGGGCGGCACTCATGCTGTCTGTATACACCACTTCCCGGTTTTCTCCCATATCATATTGACAAAATAGCGCTTTTCCTATAAACGATTAAGCATGAGTACCTGGTCCGGAGGCAGCATGCCCGTTTCCGGTACGGCCACACCCGCTTCCTCAGTCACCAGCGGCATCATCATTCTCGACCTGGTGATTCTCATCCTTAGCGGGGTGTCCGGCGACCCGGAGGGGTAGAGGCTGCAACCGGATCCGGTTGATGGGCCGTTTCCCTTCGGGGAAACGGCCTCTTTTTTTCCGTGGCGAGGATCGGGCTCGACAGGGACCCGGGCGGCCAGGGGACAGAAATGAGATTCAGGAGGTATTGGAGCGTGAGCGGAAAGCTGAACAGCAGCGCGATGAAGGAAGGCGTCGAACGGGCACCCCATCGCAGCCTTCTGTACGCCCTTGGCTGGGACCGCCGGGGCATGGACAAGCCGCTGATCGGGGTGGCCAACTCCTTCAGCGAGCTGATTCCGGGGCACATGCACCTGCGCCAGGTGACGGAGAAGGTCAAGGAGGGCATCTGGTCCTCAGGAGGGGTGGCCGCGGAGTTCGGCACCATCGGGGTCTGCGACGGCCTGGCCATGGGCCATCCGGGCATGCGCTTCTCGCTGCCCAGCCGCGAGCTGATCAGCGACTCCGTGGAGCTGGTGGCCCGCGCACACGCCCTGGACGGCCTGGTGCTGGTAACCAACTGCGACAAGATCGTGCCGGGCATGCTCATGGCGGCTGCGCGGGTGAACATACCGGCGGTGATCGTCTCAGGAGGGCCCATGCTGGCCGGCCGCGCCGCCGACCGCAAGGTGGGCCTGGACTCGGTGTTCGAGGCCGTGGGCAGGCACTCCGCAGGGCTGATCAGCGACCAGGAGCTGGAGGACCTGGAATGCCGGGCCTGCCCGGGTGCCGGTTCCTGCGCCGGGCTGTTCACCGCCAACACCATGAACTGCCTCTCCGAGGCTCTGGGCCTGGCCCTGCCCGGCAACGGAACCATCCCGGCCGCCTACTCGGCGCGCCTCTCGCTGGCCCGGCTGGCCGGGCAGAAGGCGGTGGAGGCGGTGAAGGCGGCGCTGAAGCCCCGGAACATCCTCACCCGGGAAGCATTTCTGAATGCCGTGGCCCTGGACATGGCCCTGGGGGGCTCCACCAACACGGCTCTGCACCTGCCGGCCATCGCCCACGCTGCAGGGGTGAGCCTGAGCCTGGACGACTTCGACCGGATCAGCGAGTCGGTGCCGCACCTGTGCTCCCTGGCGCCCTCGGGTCCCTACTTCATGGAGGACCTCTACTCCGCCGGCGGCGTCATGACCGTGCTCAAGGTCCTGGAAGGGCTGAAGGCGGTGAACGGGGCGGCGATGACCGTCACCGGAAGGACGCTGGCGGACTCCTACCGCGACGCCCTCGAGCCGGACGGCACCTACGTGGCGCGCCCGGAGGCGCCCTACCACGCCTCTGGCGGGCTGGCGGTGCTGAAGGGCACCCTGGCGCCCGGGGGCGCCATCGTCAAGAAGGCGGCGGTGGACCAGGCGATGCTGGTCCACGAAGGTCCGGCCAGGGTCTTCGACTCCGAGGAGGAAGCGCAGAAAGCCATTCTCTCCCGCGGTATCCGCCCGGGTGAGGTGGTGGTGATCCGCTACGAGGGCCCCAAGGGAGGACCGGGCATGAAGGAGATGCTGGCCCCGACCTCGGCAATAGCGGGGATCGGGCTGGACCGTGAGGTGGCTCTTCTCACCGACGGGCGCTTTTCAGGCGCTACCCGGGGGGCCGCCATCGGGCACATCACCCCCGAAGCGGCCGCGGGCGGCCCGATCGGCCTGGTTCGGGAAGGGGACCGGGTCCGCATCGACATCCCCGCCAAGCGGCTGGACCTGCTGGTCCCGGAGGAGGAGCTGGACCGGCGCCGGCGGGAGTTCGTTCCGCTCAAGAAGGCGACCGGGAGCGAGGTGCTGGACGGCTACGCCCGGACGGTGAGCTCGGCGGCCACCGGCGCCGTGCGCGATCTGCCGGTGTGAGGGGACCATGCAGAGCACCGGCGCCGAGCTGTTCGTACGGGCCCTGAAAGAGGAAGGAGTCCAGATCCTCTTCGGCTACCCCGGAGGTGTGGTGATCCCGGTCTTCGATGCCCTGTACTCGCGGGAGGAGATCCGCGTGGTGCTCACCCGGCACGAGCAGGGAGCGGTCCACGCCGCCGACGGCTACGCCCGCTCCACGGGCCGGACCGGTGTTTGCCTGGTCACCAGCGGGCCGGGGGCAACGAACACCATCACCGGGCTGGCCACCGCCAACTTCGATTCGGTGCCGGTGGTCTGTTTCACCGGTCAGGTGGCCAGGGCCATGATCGGCAACGACGCCTTCCAGGAGGCCGACATCGTGGGCATCTCCCGGCCCGTGACCAAGCACAACTACCTGGTCACCGAAAGGGGCGAGCTGGGCCGGGTGCTGAAGGAGGCCTTCCACCTGGCCTCCACGGGGCGGCCCGGGCCGGTGCTGGTGGACCTGCCGGTGGATGTGCTGCGGGAAAAGGGTGAGGGAGAGTATCCCCGGGAGGCGTCCATTCGGGGCTACAACCCGGTGATCGAGGGACACGCCGGGCAGGTGCGCAAAGCCGCCCAGGCGCTGGCCAGAGCGGAGCGCCCCCTGTTCTACGCGGGCGGAGGCGTCCACATCTCCGGGGCCGTGCCGGTGTTCCGCAAGGTGGTGGAGAAGACCGGGGTCCCCGTCATCGGCTCCCTGATGGGCATCGGCGCGCTGCCCACCGACCACCCTCTGTGGCTGGGCATGCTGGGCATGCACGGCACCTACGCGGCCAACATGGCGGTCACCGGCGCCGATCTGCTGTTCGCCCTGGGGACGCGTTTCGACGACCGCGCCACCGGGGACCTGACCAGGTTCGCCCCCCACGCCAGGATCGTGCACGTGGACATAGACCCCGCCGCCATCGCCCGCAACGTTCCGGTGGAGGTGCCCATCGTGGGAGACGCCCGGCACGTCCTGGAGCAGCTCCTGCCCCTGGTGGGGCCCGCACGCATCGAGCCCTGGCTGACGGAGGTGGCTCGCCTGCGGGAGGAGCACCCCCCGGAAGTGCACGTGGACGGGCAGGGGCTTTCACCGCAGGAAGTGGTCGAAGGGGTGGCCAGGATCTTCCCGGAGGCCATCGTGGCCACCGAGGTGGGGCAGAACCAGATGTGGGCGGCGATGTTCTATCGCTTCAGGCATAGTCGAACGCTCCTCACCTCCGGGGGGCTGGGCACCATGGGATACGGTTTCCCCGCTGCCATCGGCGCCCAGCTCGGCAACCCGGGCCGCAGGGTGGTGGACATCGCCGGGGACGGGTCCATCCAGATGAACATCCAGGAGCTGGCCACGGCCGTGCAGAACCGGCTTCCCGTGGTGGTGGCCATCCTCAACAACGGCTACCTGGGAATGGTGCGGCAGTGGCAGCAGCTGTTCTTCGGGCGGCGGTACTCCTCTTCCTGCTTGATGACGGGGCTGGACTGCCCGGCCGGCTGCAGCCGTCCGGGAGACCGCTGCCCGGTGTACACGCCGGACTTCGTCCGCCTGGCGGAGGCCTACGGAGCGGTGGGGCTACGGGTGGTCCGGCGGGAGGAGATCCTGCCGGCCCTTGAGCGGGCGGCGGCCGTGACCGACCGTCCCGTGCTCATCGATTTCATCATCGCCCGGGAGGCCAACGTCTTCCCGATGGTGCCGGCGGGGGGCGCCATCAGCGAGATGATGCTGCGGGAGTAAAGCCATGATGCACGTGCTGTCCATGCTGGTGGAGAACCACCAGGGAGTGCTCTCCCGCATCGCCGGCCTGTTCTCCGGCCGGGGCTACAACCTGGAGAGCATCACCGCCGGGGTGACCACGGATCCCCAGGTGACCCGCATCACCCTGGTCTGCGGCGGCGACGACAACGTCTTCGCCCAGATCAAGAAGCAGCTCCACAAGCTGATCGACGTCATCAAGGTCACCGACCTCACCGAAACGGCGGCGCTGCACAGGGAGCTGGCGCTCATCAAGGTGCGTGCCAGGCCAACGCAGCGGGGGGAGGTGTTCCAGGTGGCGGACGTGTTCCGCGCCAGGGTGCTGGACGTGGGCATCGACTCCATGGTGCTGGAGGTGACCGGCTCTCCGGAGAAGATCGACGCCTTCGCCTGCATCCTCCAGCCCTACACGGTGCTGGAGATCGCCAGAAGCGGGCTGATCTCGGTGGAGCGAGGCAGGAAACAGGGCAACGGCAGGAGCCCGGCGGGCAGGAGCCCGGCGGGCAAGAGAAGAAAGAAAGGAAGTTGACTATGGAACGGATCGTCATTTTCGACACCACCCTGAGGGACGGCGAACAGTCCCCCGGGGCTTCCATGAGCGTGGAGGAGAAATACGAGGTGGCGGTGCAGCTGGCCCGCCTGGGGGTGGACGTCATCGAGGCGGGGTTCCCCGTCTCCTCCCCCCATCAGTTCGAGGGCTGCCGCCTGATCGCCGACAAGGTGAAGGGCGTGGAGATCGCCGCCCTGGCCCGGGCGGTGGAGAAGGACCTCCAGGCGGCCTACGAGTCGGTCAAGACCGCCGAGCGGCCGCGGATCCACACCTTCATCGCCAGCTCGCCCATCCACATGCAGCACAAGCTCAAGAAGGAGCCCGACCAGGTGATCGAGATGGCCCGGGCGGCGGTCCGCTACGCCCGGGACCGCGTGCCCAGCGTGGAGTTCTCCCCCGAGGACGCCACCCGCAGCGAGATGGATTTCCTCTGCCGGCTGGTCGAGGAGGCGATTGCCGCCGGGGCCACCACGGTCAACATTCCCGACACGGTGGGCTACGCAACCCCGGAGGAGTTCGCCGGCTTCATCCGGACCCTCATGGAGCGGGTACCCAACATGCACAAGGCCATCCTGTCGGTGCACTGCCACAACGACCTGGGGCTGGCCGTGGCCAACTCGGTGCTGGCCGTGCAGAACGGGGCGCGCCAGGTGGAGGTCACGATCAACGGCATCGGCGAGCGCGCGGGCAACGCCTCGCTGGAGGAGTTCGTCATGGCGCTTTCGGTGCGCAGGGACCTGCTGCCCTACACCACCGGGGTGGAGACCCGCCAGATCTACAAAACCTCCCGGCTGGTCTCCAGCATCATCGGCTTTCCCATCCCACGCAACAAACCGGTGGTGGGAGAGAACGCCTTCGCCCACGAATCGGGAATCCACCAGGACGGGGTGATCAAGCACCGGGCCACCTACGAGATCATGACCCCGGACTCGGTGGGACGCGACGCCAGCACCCTGGTGCTGGGCAGACACTCGGGCATGCACGGCTTTTCCCGGCGGCTGGAAGAGCTGGGCCTGGTCCTGCCCGAGGAGCACCGCCAGAGCGCCTACGAGCGCTTCCTGGAGATCGCCGACCGCAAGAAGGAGGTCTTCGACGACGACCTGTACCTGATCGTCAGGGACGAGCTGGGCGAGCACTTCGACACCTACGTCCTGGACTACTTCAACTTCCAGTCGGGGAACATGGCCGTGCCCACCGCCACGGTGCGCATCCTCACCGGGGAGCGCACCCTGGAGGAGGCCGCCACAGGGGATGGCCCGGTGGACGCGGTGTTCAACGCCATCGACCGCGCCGTGGGCCTCAGCACCTCCCTGGAGGAGTACCACGTGCAGGCCGTCACCCCCGGCCGCAAGGCCATGGGGGAGGTCTCGGTGGTGGTGGAGGTGGAGGGCAAGCGCTGGGTGGGCCGGGCGGCCTCGACGGACATCCTGGAGGCCAGCGCCATGGCCTACATGAACGCCCTGAACCGCTACAAGGCCGCCGCCGCGGTGGCCGCAGGGAGCGCTGCGGGCGGTGGGTCCTCCGGGGCGGCGAAGTAGGAGGCCGGCAGATGGGCCGCATCATCGTCTACGACACCACCCTGCGCGACGGGATGCAGGGCACCGGCATCAACTACACCCTGGAGGACAAGCTGCAGATAGCGCTGCAACTCGACGAGTTCAGGATCGACTACATCGAGGGGGGGTTCCCCCTGTCCAACAAGAAGGAGAGCGAGTTCTTCAGCCAGATCCGCAAGGAGAGACTGAAACACGCCCGCATCGTGGCCTTCGGCTCCACGCGCCGCCCCGGCCAGCCGGCGGAGCAGGACTCTCATCTGCGGGCGCTGCTGGCGGCGGAGACCGAGGCGGTCATGGTGGTGGGCAAGACCTGGACCGAGCACGTGACGCGGGTGATCCACACCTCCCTGGAGGAGAACCTGCGCATGATCCACGACTCCATCGCCTTTCTGCGCCGCTCGGGCCGCCAGGTGTTCTTCGATCTGGAGCACTTCTTCGACGGCTACAAGCACGATCCCGCCTACGCGCTGCGGGTGCTGCAGGCCGGCGCGGACGCCGGCGCGGAGACCCTGGTGCTCTGCGACACCAACGGCGGCACCCTGCCCGCAGAGGTCGCGCGGATCGTCGGCGAGCTGCCCCGGGACCGGCTCCCGCCGTTGGGGGGCCACTTCCACGACGACTCGGGTACGGCGGTGGCCAACTCCCTGGCAGCCGTCGATGCCGGAGCGGTCCACGTCCAGGGAACGATCAACGGCTGGGGCGAGCGCTGCGGCAACGCCAACCTGTGCGTGGTGGTCCCCAACCTCTGTCTGAAGACGGAAGGCACCGTCTCCTCCTGCCAGAACCTCCAGCACCTCACCTCCCTGTCGCGCTTCGTCGCGGAGAAAGCCAACATCATCCCCGACAAGCGCCAGCCCTACGTGGGGGAGGCGGCCTTCAGCCACAAGGCGGGTCAGCACGCGGACGTGATCTCCAAAGCCCCGCAGCTGATGGAGCACATCCCCGGCAAGCTGGTGGGAAACGAGCGCCGGCTCCTGCTGAGCGAGCTGGCGGGCAAGTCCACGGTGGTCAAGAAGATGGCCAAGTACGGCAGCTTCGACAAGAGCTCCCAGGAGGTCCAGGATCTCACCGGCGAGCTGAAGAGCCTGGAGGAGCAGGGATACGAGTACGAGGCCGCCGAGGCTTCCTTCGACCTCATCATCCGGCGCGCCCTGGGGCGCTACACTCCGTTCATGGAGCTGCGCAACTACCATCTGGAGTCCTTCAAGGCTGCGGATTCCCCCGCCAAGACGGTGGGACGGATCTTCGTGGGTGCGCCGGGCGGCAAGGAGGTGATGGGCGCGGCGGTGGGGCTGGGCCCGGTGGAGACCCTGGACCTGGCGCTGCGCGACGCCATCGAGCCCACCCACCCCTTCCTGGCCAGGGTGAAGCTCACGGACTTCGCGGTGCGGGTGCTGAACCCGGAGCGCGCCGCCGCGGCTCGCGTACGGGTGTTCATCACCTCCTCCGACGGACAGCGGACCTGGAGCACCGTCGGGGTGTCGGAGAACATCGTGGAGGCCTCCTGGCAGGCGCTCATCGACGCCTACGAGTACTACTACAACAACTACGTTGTAGAGCAGAACGGCGCCGGCTGAGCCGGGGGAGTCGGGGCGAGGTGGCAGAGAAACTCTATTCATCAATCCGGCAAAGCATACTATAATCAGCCCGTGACGGAATCCGTGTCCTCGAGGCTGCGGCCCCTTCTTCTCCCCGGCCTGGCGGCCCTGGCGGTGGCGGCCGGCCTGGTGGTGTCCACCTGGCACAGTTATCTCCTGTTCCACAGCCTGGCCGAGATCTTCAGCGTCGTGATCGCCTGCGGCGTGTTCATGACCGCCTGGAGCTTCCGGGACTATCCGGAAAGCCGCGTCTTCGTCTATCTGGGGATCGCCTACCTGTTCATGGCGATAATCGATCTGTTTCACACCCTGTCCTACAGCGGCACGGGGGTCTTCCCCGGGAACGTGGACTTCGCCACCAGGCTGTGGATCGCCGCACGCTACGTCCAGGCGCTGGGCCTGCTGCTCTTCGGGCTGACCCTGGGGGGCCGGCCGGTTCTGCCCTACCCGCCGGTGTTCGCCGGGTTCGCGATTCTGACGGTCGGCCTGCTCCTGTCCGTCCTGGTGTGGGACGTCTTCCCGGTCTGCTTTGTCCCGGGACGGGGGCTGACCCCCTTCAAACGGATCAGCGAGTACGCCCTGTCGGCGGTGTTCGCCGTCACCCTGGTGCTGGTGGGGCGAGGCGGCGGGAGCCTGGACCGGCGGGTGCGGCGCCTGCTGGCCGGCTCGATCGCCCTCACCATCCTCAGCGAGCTGGCCTTCACGCTTTACAGCTCTCCGGAAGGGGCGTTCAATCTGATCGGCCACCTGTTCAAGATCGCCGCCTTCTACCTGGCCTACCGCGCCCTGATCGCCGAGCAGCTGCACAGGCGCATCGAGACGATCCACCAGCTGGAGGAGACGCGGCGCTCCCTGCTGGCCAGCGAGGCGGCCCTGCGCGAGGCCAACGCCTCCAAGGACAAGTTTTTTTCGATCATCGCTCACGACATGCGCAACCCTCTGGCGGGGCTGCAGACCGTTTCCGAGGTCCTGGCTACACGCTACGAGGAGCTTTCCGAGGCGGAGCGGAAGAGGTGCGGCGCCCTGCTGCACGAGGGCTCCCGGCAGGCCATGAGCCTGATGGAGAGCCTCCTGCAGTGGGCCCGCAGCCAGACGGGCCGCCTGGTGTCCAGGCCGCGCCGGTTCTACCTGGACAGCGCCCTGGAGGAGGAATTGACGCTGGCGGAGCAGGCGGCGCGGCGCAAGAGCATCTCCTTCTCTCTGTCGGTTCCCCGGGGGGTCAAGGTCCTGGCCGACCCGGAGATGGTGTCCACGGTGGTGCGCAACCTCCTGTCCAACTCGGTGAAGTTCACACGGCACGGCGGGAAGGTGACGCTTCAGGCGCTGCCCAACGGGGAGAGCGTCGAGGTGTCGGTGTCCGACACGGGGATGGGGATGAGCAGAGAGGAGCTGGGAAAGCTCTTCCGCATCGATGCCCACCTGTCGAACCGGGGCACCGATGAGGAGCCGGGAAACGGCCTGGGGCTGATCGTGTGCCGGGAGTTCGTGGAGAAGAACGGGGGCAGGATCTGGGCGGAGAGCAGCGGCCCCGGCACCGGCGCCACTTTCCGGTTCACCCTGCCCCTGGCCGCCGGGCAGGAGAAACCCGCCGGCTGACCGGGGGGCGCCGCAGCCCCCCGATGCCGGCGGGAGGCCCGTTCACCCGCACGGCCCGGCCAGGCGAATGGCGGCCAGCAGCGCCTCGGTAGGGCCGGCTTTGTGCAGGTACACCTGGGCGCCCGCTGCCAGGATCTTCTCGGCCACAGCCGCGTCTTCGTACATCGACAGGCCGATCACCCGCACCGCGGGAAGCTTCGCGCGCAGACGGCGCGTGGCCTCGATGCCGTCCATGCGTGGCATGCCCACGTCCATGATCACCACGTCCGGCTGGAGCTCCTGGGCTAACCGCAGGGCCTCCTCACCGTCCCCGGCCTCGCCCACCACCTCCATGTCCGGCTCCCGGGACACCAGGATGCTCAAGCCCTGGCGCATCACCTTGTGGTCGTCCGCCAGGAGCACGCGGTAGAGCAGCGCCCGTCCGCCCGCGGAGGGCTCCGCCGCAGGACCGCCGCGCCGGCGCCGCCCCGCCGGCGCCCTCTCGCGCGCCCACTCAACCGGCACCTCCAGCACCACCTGGGTGCCCCCTCCGGGCCGGCTGTGAACGTGAAGCCGCGCCCCCAGCACCGCAGCGCGCTCGCGCATGCTGAAGAGGCCGAACCCGGCACCACCGGGCGCGGGAGATATCTCCTCGGCGGCGAAACCGGAGCCGCGGTCCTGCACCGCGATCCTGATCCAGCGTCCCGCCCGGTGGATGTGCACGTGGGCCTGCTCCGTGCCCGCGTGCTTGCGGACGTTCAGCAGCAGCTCCTGGACGCTCCTGTAGAGGAACGAGCGCGCCGACTCGGACCTCACGTCGTAGTCCGCGTCGGCGCGCACCTCCACGGTGAGATTGTAGCGTTCCTTCAGGTGGTCAGCCAGCCAGCGGATGGCCTCCACGACCCCGATCCTCATGAATGCCGGCGGGCTGAGCTCGTGTGAGAGCCGCCGCGAGGTGGTAACCGCCTGTCCCAGCAGCGCATCGAGCTGCCCCCGGGCCTGCTCGCGGCTCTCGGGATCTTCATCCGCCAGAAGCCCGATCTGGAATTTCGCCCCCACCAGAAGCTGCTGCAGATCGTCATGGATGACGGAGGCGATCCTGCGCCGCTCCCGCTCCTCCGCCTCGGTGAGCTGGGCGGCCAGCGCCTGGAGCTGGCGGGCGCGCTCCTCGGCCAGGCGGCTGCGGAACGCCAGCTCCTCCTCGTATCCCCGAATCTCGCTGAGGTCGATGCCGATCCCCACCTGGGAGCCGTCGGACAGGCGCACGTTGGTCCAGCGGCTCTCCAGCGTCTTTCCGCTGCGGGTGGTCACCATGAAGGTGCGCCATTCCGGGCGAGCCTCCTGCATGAACTCCCACACCTGCCGCCGGTACTCCGCGTCGGGGTAGCAGACCTGCATCACGTCCAGCCGCGGCAGCTCCTCCCGCGACCAGCCCACCAGGCGCTCGAACTCCCGGTTGCAGAGCACGAAGGAGCCGTCGCGGTCGTAGAAGGCCAGCATCACCGGGATGTTGTCGATCACCGCCTGGAGCACCTCGGTGCGTCTTCTCAGGACCTCCTGGGCCCCGATACGCTCCTCGGCCTCCCGCTCCAGCCCGCGGACCGTCTCGGAGAGCTCCGCGGTCCGCCGTTCCACCAGCGCCGCCAGCGGCCGGCGGTCCTCCACCGCAGCGCTGAGCTCTTCGGCGACCACGTTGATGCCGATGATGCCTCCCTCCCGGTCCCGCAGGGGGCGCCAGTGCTCCAGCCAGAAGCGCTTCACCCCCGGCCGGGCCGCGGTTTCACCGAACAGCTCCACGTTCAACGCCGGGCTGCCGGTCTCCAGCACCTCGCGCAGCCGGGGCTCCGCCTGGTCCGCCACATCCGGCACGACCTCCCGCACCGTCTTGCCGATGTGCTCCTCCGGCGGCAGGCCGTTCATCTCCGCCATGCGGGCGTTCACCCGCCGGTAGCGCAGCTCCCGGTCCAGCACGCAAAGCCCCACCGGGGCAGTGGCGTAGACGGCTTCGATTTCCGCCAGCGTGTGCTGGACTGTGTCGTGCAGCAGGTCTTCCTCCGTAGCAGCGTCTCCTGCTCAACATACTAAGAGATCACCGCGGCCCGTGCAATACGAACGTGAGGCCGCCGAGGCGGGATTCCTGTCTGCGGGCTGCCGCCCAGTACTGACGCGCGTGTATCAAGGGTCGGCGGGACAGTGAGTTACGGGCAGGCGGGGAGATATTTGTAGAATTGGAGGGGTAGACAGCCTTTTGCGTCCTCTGATAGGCTACAGTGGGCAAGTGTTGGATAAGACCTGCCTCCTGACAGTCTGAGCCCAAAGCAATCGAGCAGGCATGTTCCTTTCCCTTTCGGGTAGACACCCCCCTGTGGCATGCGGTAGGATAGAATCAGCCGCGGCTGCGCGGTGGAGGGAGGGGAACAGAGATGGAGCGACGTGAGGCGTTGGAGCACAGTGGGCGAGAGATCAGCGCCGAGGAAGTGGAGCTGATCCGCCAGACGGTGGAGCTGTTTCCGGGGTTGTCGCTGAAGGAACTGGCCGCCACCATCAGCGAGCATCTGCAGTGGTACACCGCTGGGGGGGCGGTCAAGCGCGATGCCTGCACGAAGTTGTTGTGGAGGCTGGAGGCCGCCGGAGAGCTCGAGCTGTCGGCCCAGCAGAGGCCACGCCGTCGTGCGCGGCCACGGCCCCCGATGCCGCTCAGCGAACGCACTCAGGCGGGTGTGCCCATCGAAGGCTGCCTGGGGCAGCTGGGGCCGGTGGCGGTGCGGGTGGTGGCCGAGGGGGAAGAGAGGCGACTGTGCCACGAGTACCTCCAGCGCTACCACCCTCTGGGCTACAAGAAGCCCTTTGGCTACCGGATGAGCTACTTTGTGGACAGCGGCCGGGGCAAGCTGGGCTGCATCCTGCTGGGTGGGGCGGCGAAAGCGCTGGGGGGGCGGGATCGCTGGATCGGCTGGAGCGATCGGGCACGGCTTCGCAACCTGAGTTTTGTGGTGGGCAACAGCCGCTTTCTGATCTTCCCCTGGGTGCAGGTAAGGAACTTGGCCAGCCACGTTCTGGGGCTATTGGCCCGCCGGGTGGGGCAGGACTGGCAGCGTCGTTGGGGCTACCGGCCGCTGCTGCTGGAGAGCTTCGTGGATCCGGCGCGCTACGAAGGCAGTTGCTACAAGGCGGCCGGCTGGGTGTTTGTGGGCATGAGCAGCGGGGAGGGGCTGGTGCGGCCCGGGGCGTACTACACCACCACGCCGAAGCGGATCTTCCTCAAGCCGCTCCAGGAGGATTTCCGACAGCTGTTGTGCTGGGAAGAGCTGCTGGAGCGCGCCGGGCGGAGGGCGGAGTGATGGCCAGGCGGCGGCGGGCGAATCGCACGGCGCTGAAGGCCATGGCGGGCAAGTGCCGGGTGGCTCGGGCGGCGCTTCGGCGGCGGCAAAGGGCCCAGGGGCTCACGCCAACCCCCAGGGCGACGGTAGCCAACCATCTGTCGCGCTACGAGAGCCGGGAGGAGGAGAGGCAGGGGCGCGAGGAGGCGCTCGGCGAGAAGGTGGCCATCCTGCGGGCCAAGCTGCCCGTGCTGCTGCGGCGGCTGGCCACGATTCCCGACCCGAGGAATCCGCAGAAGATCAAGCACAAGCTCAGCGCTCTGTTGCTGTATGGGATCCTGGGCTTCGTGCTGCAAGTAGCCTCCCGCCGGGAGGCCAACCGGGAGCTCAGCGCTCCGGTGATCAAGGAGAACCTGCTGTTTCTGTTTCCCGAGCTGGAGGATATCCCCCATCAAGACACCCTCATGCGGCTTCTGGAGCGCATCGACGTGGAGCAGATCCAGGAGGCCCAGCTGGAGCTGCTGCGTGGTTTGATCCGCAAGCGCAAGTTCCAGAGGTATCTGATCCAAGGCTGCTATCCGATCGCCATCGACGGCACCCAGAAGTTCACCACCGTCAAGCTGTGGGATAGCTCGTATCTCCAGCGGCAGGTGGGGGATGAGAAAAACCGCAGCACCCAGTACTATCTGTACGTCCTGGAGGCGGATCTGGCCTTCCGCGACGGGATGACGATCCCGCTGATGAGCGAGTTTCTCGACTATGGCCAAGGCGACAGCGGGGCGCAGAAGCAGGACTGCGAGCTGCGAGCCTTCTATCGGCTGGTGCAACGCCTGTATGAGGCTTTTCCCCGGCTACCCATCCTGTTGCTCCTGGACGGGTTGTACCCGGTGGGGCCGGTGATGCAGCTGTGCCGCAGCAAGCACTGGGAGTACATGATCGTGCTGCAAGATGGCTCGCTGCCCCAGCTGTGGGAGGAGTATCGGGGGTTGGTGAAGCTGCTGGAGCCCGAAGAGCGGTATGAGAGGAGCTGGGGTGCTCGACGCCAGCGCTTTCACTGGGTCAACGACCTGGAGCACTGCTACGAGGAGGGCAGCCGCCGACGCTGGATAAGAGTGCACCTGGTGGTCTGCCAGGAGAGCTGGGAGGAGATCGATCCCCACACGGCGCAGATCGTCTCCAAGAAGGCCCGTCATGCGTGGCTCAGCAGCCGGCCGCTGAACGAGGACAACGTTCATCTGCGCTGCAACCTGGCTGCTCGTCACCGCTGGGGGATCGAGTCGGGGTTCTTGGTAGAGAAGCGCTGCGGGTACCACTACGAGCACTGCTTCGCCTACAGCTGGGCGGCCATGAAGGGCTACCACTACCTGATGCGCATCGCCCACCTGCTGAACGTCCTGGTGCAACGCTCGGCGCAGCTGGCCCGGCTGGTGGAGGAATTGGGTGCCCGCGGGCTCATTCGCTTCATCCGCCAGACGCTCAGCGGTCCCTGGCTGGACTACGATCGGCTGCAGCGCCGGCTGGGTTGCAGGCGCCAGCTACGGCTGGTGGGCGGCACCTAGCACCGCCCTCAGAAAAGCCCCGCCCGTCCCCGCCTACCTCCACCTCACAGCCACTGTCAGCGCCGCCCAGCCATCGGCTCCTCCCGGCTTCTCATCAGCCTCCTCACCCTCCCCGTCCGCCCTCCAAGCGCTGCCGTCCACCCGGTGTCGCCCTCCCTGCGCCCACCCTGTGGGCATGGTGCGTCAGTGCTGGCTGCCGCCGCGTGGGTTTGACAACCCTCGCCCGCGCTATCTATATTGCGAGGGTATGTATACAACGATCTCGCGCCTGCTGGGAGCGGACCGCGCCCTGGGCGCGGCGGATCTGCTCTCCCTGCTCCTCCTTCTCCTGGCGGCGCTGCTACTCGTTCTCCTGGTGGTCCTGCTGGCAGGCGCACGGCGCCGGCTCCAGGCCCTGGAGGCGCAGGTGCGCGACCTCTCGGGAAAGCTCGTGCAGATCCACGATCGGGTGACCTTCACCTCCACCCGGGAGCTGCCCGTGGGCCTGCCCCTGCTGGTGGCGCATAAGGACGGCGTGAGGCTCCGCGGCACGATCGACGCCCACACCCAGGAGCACCTGGTGGTGCAGCTGGAAGGCGGCGAAAGGAGCGTCCACCTCCACGCCCCGGTGTCCGTGCTTTTCCACAACCGTCAGGGCCTCTTCACCTTTCCCTCCTGGGTGTCGGGACGCAGCGGCCGCAGCCTCTACCTGCGCCACTCCGCCGCCGTGAGCCGGTATCAGCGGCGCCATCATCTCCGCTCCCGGGTGGAGCTGCCCGTGTTCGTCAAGCGCTACCAGGCCGAGATGGAACCCCTGCAGTCCACCCTGATCGACGTGAGCGGCGGCGGGGCCAGCCTGCACAATCCCATGGGCCAGTTCGAGGCCGGTCAGATCCTGGAGCTAGCGTTCACCCCCGGCCACCGGGAGCTCAACATCACCGCGCGGGTGCTCCGCAGCTCTGCGGACGGCCGGATTCTCCACACCCGCTTCGAGTCGCTCAGCGACTCGGAGCGCGACCACATCGAAGAACAGGTGGCCCAGCAGTCAGGCGGCCGCTGACCTCACCCCTCCCGGGGCTGCAGGAAGATCCGCCACCCCGCCTGCAGCGCGCCGGGGTGCAGGGTGAAGGCCCGCGAAGCCTCGGCCACCGGGGTGAACCCGCATCTCCGGCAGTCGATCTCTCCACGACCCGCCAGGTAGCAGCCGGTACGCACCCGGCCGTCGGGGTCCACGTTCGCGAACATCCAGCCGCGGCACCTCCAGTCGTTGCGGACCATTCGCCTGAGGGTGCCGCAAGAGTTCAGCACCGGCGGCGAGCCCGAACGCTTCAGCTCCAGAACGGTGCGCACCGCCCTCTCACGCTCCGCCGGGCACAGCGACAGGTCCACCGGGGAGTCCCGGTACGTGTACACCAGCTGGAAGGTGATCCCCCTCACGTGGGGCTCCCCTCGCAGAGCCAGCGCCAGGCGGAAAATGTCGTCGATGTTCTCCCGGTTCACCGTGTAGTGGACGAAGACGGCCCTGCGGCGCGCCAGGCGAATGTTCTCAACAGCGCGCTCGAAGGAGCCGTCCCGGCGCCGATCGTGCTGAGCCCGGGCGCCGTCCAGGCTCACCCACAGCAGGTCCACCGGCACGTCCAGGGGCAGCGTACCGTTGGTGGTCACCCCCACCCGGAGGAACATCCTCCGGGCACGCTCGGCCAGGGAGGAGAAATCACGCGCCCCATCGCGCCACAGCAACGGCTCCCCTCCCTCGAAGATGACGAACCTGCAGCCCAGCCGCTCCAGCTCCGCCAGCGCCGCCAGCGCCCGCCGCCAGGAGATCCCAGCGCGGGCCTCCCCGCCGCGGGCCTCCCCGCCGCGGCGGTGATACGGGCACACGGCGCAGCGCAGGTTGCAGCGGTAGGTCAGCTTGAAGCTGGCTACCAGGGGAATCCGCCGCCTCAGGAGCAACGTCGCCGCGCCGTAGCCGAGAATGGACAGGCCCGCTCTCATCTCCACTGCTCCGGCAGGATGCCCTCCTTGCGGGCACGGGACACCGCGGCCACCCTGCTGGCCGTCCCGGTCTTGGCCAGAATGTGGCGGACGTGATTGGCCACCGTGCAGGTGCTGAGCCCCAGCCGGCCGGCAATGGTCGTATTGCCGAGCCCCCCGGCCACGAGCTGCAGGACTTCCTTTTCCCCGGGGCTGAGGTGGCAGTGGATCGTTCCCCCCGCCGCCGGACGGACGGCAAAGGCGTCCAGGTTGGTCGCCGCCCTGTTCGCGAGCGGCGCCATTCCCAGGCTGCGGGCCAGATCGAAGGCCTCGCGCACCCTGCGGCGAGACTCCACGGCCCGTGCTCTGCCGGCCCCGTGAGGCCTGAGCGCCTCCCCCAGCTCGCAGAGAATCCAGGCCTCCAGGGGACGGTCTCCATAGAGGCGCGCAAGACGGAGCGCCTCCAGATGGCGGCCGATCGAGCGCAGCCGCGCGACCCAGCGCTTCAGCTCCCCGGGCTCGCCGGAGTTTCTGGCCCTGACCGCGGCGGTGGAGGCCGCGTGGATGTGGGCGTGGTAGGGCCCCGAAGGAGTGCTGCGCTGCAGAGCCAGGACCTGGCGGCGAAAGGCGTCCCCGGTGTCCAGCTCTCCGGCGCTGTACTCCATGAACGCCTGCCTCTCCCGCAGCAGCCCTTCTTCGACCTTTCTGCCCAGAATGCTCTCCACCAGAACGGCCGTCTCCCGCAGGCTGAGGTTCCCCAACCTGCACTCGCGCACGGCGTTGCGGGACCGCAGCTCTGCCAGCCGCGACAGCTCCTCCGCCAGGCGGGTCTTGCCGATCCCTGGCCCCCCGCTCAGAACCAGGCCACGCAGCAGGCCCTGCAGGCCCTGCCGCAGCAGCTCCTGGAACAGCCGCAGCTCCTCCCCGCGGCCCACGAAGGGCCCTGGTCCGGGCCCAACTCCGGCATGCTGCTAAAGCCCCTGATGAAACCCCGCCGGGCTCAGCGCGCCGCCACGAACCGCTGCTTCTGCCCGTCCCAGTGATACACTTGCCGGAAGGTCTCGACCACCGGCCCTTCCCGGCACAGGCAGCCGTCTCCGCAGTCCACCACCTTGCCGGTCCAGAGGATCTCCTGGTCCCCGTCTCCGTCCAGGTCCGTGAGCTGCACCGAAGAGACGCGCGACGTGGTGCCTTCCCCCTGAAAGGTGCTGCCCTGCCAGACCTCCATGAGCGCTCCGTCTTCCCCCGCGGCCAGGATCCTCACCGCTTCCAGGCCGACACAGGTGCCTGTCATGGGGCTGAAACGGGTCACCACCATCTTCCCGCGGCCGCGAACGAGCTGCACCGCCCGCGCCTGCACGCTCTGGCAGTTACAGGGGTCGGTCCCGAAGCTCAGGACGGCGGGCACCTCCTGGCTCACGCGCACCACGCCCTGCCGGGCCAGCTCGTTGGGATGCGCGGTGAAAAACGCGATGGTCTCCGCTTCCTGGCCGGTCTGAAGGCGGGCCAGGGTGATTCGCGTCCCTTCGGCAAGCTCCAGCGTGTTGCGCAGATAGTCGGAGACTTCCTGGTCGGTGGGTTCCGCCGGGCCGGAGATCGCCACCGGAACGTAGCGCTCCAGTGGCGTCTCCCTGAGGAACACCGCCGACAGGTTCACGTGATCCATCTCGGCCATGGGCTTCCCGTTCAGGAGAAACTGCACGCCGTCGAACCACTCCCCCGGGTAGCGCTGCTGAAGGAAGGTGGCAACCAGAAACGCCTGGGTGGCCGCCCCTCCCGCCGACCCCTGGAAGGACTGGTACCATCCTGCAGGTGAGCCGCGGTCGCCCTGGTCCACAAGGTCCAGCAACAGGATCTCCCCGGAGTCTTCCCTGCGGGTGCCCGCCAGCCGGATCTTACGTTCGCTCATGTGGGAGTTGACCCACGCCAGCAGCGACTGGAGGACCGAGCTTCTGTCTGCGCCGGGAGCCACCTCGACGGTGGCGCTTACCCACAGTCGATCCAGGTCGGGATCGAATCGATAGACGGCGAGCCTGGCCTGGTGCGCGGTGGGGGCGCCGGACGCCGCTCCCTCCTGGGGTGGAGAAGGCGGCGCTGCGGGCTCCGCCGGGGCCCGCACAGGGGCCGGCAGGGGCTCCGCTTCGGGAGTCGGGCGCGAAGCCGCAGGCTCCGTCTGCCGCGGACGCGGGGCGCAGGCGGCCAGCAGGCTCAGCACGAGCGCGGCGGCCATTGTGCCGCAGCATCGCAATCGCCCGCTCATGGCTTCTACACGGCGTCCTTCAGGGACACGTTTACCGTGAAGGGACCCAGGTCGGAGTCGAAGGGAATGGTGATCACCGGAACACCCTCGGGCCAGTGTATCTTGTAGCTCTGCCCGACGATGACCCCGGGCAGCGAGATGACGATCCGGAAATCCAGAAGGTCCCTCTTGGCGTTGCCGGCAATGATGTTGACCAGCTCACCCACGCCGTCCAGGACCTCCTTGCTCAGGGCCTTGTATTCTCTGTGGGAAAACACCGAGACGACGTTGATGGCCGTCTCGCGGGAGAAGCTCAAGACCACGGCCCCCACCGTCTCCCCGGCCAGCCCGATGATGCCGGAAACCTCGTCCAGGTTGTGGGGGTCCCGGCGGACGAAAGGCTGGAGACTGCGTACGTTGATGCCGAGATACTCCCTGAACAGGTTGACCGACGCCTGCAGAAAAGGGTTGATGAACCTGGCCTTCACGGGGAACCTCCCTCGCCCTGCCGGACGTACTTGGAGAGCTTCTTCCACAGCACCTCCCCCTTGATGGGCTTGACGATGTAGTCGGTGACCCCCGCGTTGATGGCTTCGATCACGTTGTATTTCGCCGCCTCCGAGGTGATCATGATGATGGGCGCGCTGGCGTACTTGCCTCCGGAGCGCAGAGTCTCCACGAGCTGGTATCCGTCCAGCTTGGGCATGTTCCAGTCCACCAGGAACAGCCCTATGGTCTGTTCCTCCGAGATTCTCAGGGCCTCTTTTCCGTCTTCCGCTTCAAAGAGATCCCCGGGATCTACCTTGTGCTCGACAAGGACGTTCCTGTGGATGCGTCTCATCACCGCAGAATCGTCGATGATCAGGATCTTCACCAAACCCTCCCTCCCCTTCAAGGGTGCGAGTCCATCCTATGCAGGCCTGGCGGAGCTGTCAACAAGGACGGGCCGGCGGCGTTCCCTGCTGGCATCACCCGCGGGGTATCCACAACGTGAATCGGGTGCCCTTGTTGGCCTTCGTGGCCACGTAGATCCGCCCGTTCAGCTCCCTGACCACGTCCCGGACGATATCCAGACCGAATCCTCTCCCGGAGATCCCAGAGGCTTCCTCTTTGATGCTGAAGCTCGGGGAGAAGATGAGGTTCAACAGGTCCCGGTCGGTGGCGGCCTTGTCCGAGGACAGGAGCTTCCGTCCCACCGCCCTCTGCCGTATCCGGGCGAAGTCCACGCCCGCCCCGTCATCGATGACATCGATGCTGTAGCCGCCCGCCTCTTCCCGAACGTTGATCGTGACGTTCCCGGTCTCCTCCTTGCCGTTCGCCAGGCGCTGGTAGGGGTCCTCGATTCCGTGATCGATGGCGTTGCGCAGGATATGCACGATGGGCTTTCTCAGACGGCCAAGATGGGGGAGGTCGGTGCAGGAGTTATCGATCGTTACCGCCAGCTTCTTTCCCAGCTCCTCGCCTATGCTCAGGCTCATCTGCTCCAGGGTCTGCAGGAACACCGTCAGGGCGGCGCCGCGCCCCGCCTCCGGCCCCGCAGCCTGCCGGGAGAAGGCGGCGAAGCTTTCGTTGATCGACCGGATGTCCTGCACCGCTTCGACCAGAAGCGCTGTCTTCTCTCTGAGCCGATCCTGCGCGTCCTGGCCTGCCTCCGAGAGAAAGGCGGAAAGGGTGTCCTCGATCTGATGCGCCACCTCGGAAACGCGGTTGAGGGCGAAATATCTGGCGGATCCCTTCAAGGAGTGGACCTGCTTGAGAACCGAGGTGCAGGTTTCCCGGTCGGCAAGACGCCGCTGGTCCGTTTCCAGCAGCTCCAGCGTCCCGGCGGCCTCTTCGATGAACTCCGCGAACGTCTCCGGCCCGGCCTTGAGGATGGCCGAGAGGGTCTCCAGCTCCGACTCGTGGCGGCTGCGTTCGTCGGCAAGCCGCCTCTCCATGTTCGCCTCGATCGTACGATCGTGGAAGATCACCATGAGCTGCACGACCTGCTCCTCTTCGGTGATCCGGATGAAGGTGGCGTCGATGACCTTCTCCACCCGGCCCCCCTCCGGCCCGGGGACGTAGATCTTTTTGCCCACCAGCGGGTTGATCTCCATGATCATATCCATGCTGGTCTGAGTGTTGTTGAAGAGGATGGAGAGAAACTGGGCCAGCTCTTCGCGTTCGGCCGCCTGGGAGCGATCGTCGGGAAAAAGAAAGTCCACCAAATCCCTGCCTTCGATCTCGGTCGTGTTGAACAGATCGGTCAGGTAGCTCGAGTACTGGCCCAGGATACGCTTGTCCCGGTCCACAAGCAGCAGACCTTCCCGGATGTTGTCCAGGTACCTCTGGTTGAGGCCATAGGCGCGGGCGAGCTCCCGGTCCTTTTCGTCCAGCCGCCCGTACGCGCGGGTCAGGTTCTCGTTCGTGGCCGCCCAGAAGGCCTCCTTTCTGGACAGGTCTTTCTGCAGGCCCTTGTACTTCCAGAACAGCTTCTTCAGACCCTGGTAGTCCAGGTCCCATTCCTTCTCCGAGGGGAAACGATCACCCTGCAGTATCTCTTCAACCGTCATTGCGCACCTCTCCTCCCTGAACGCAACTCGATTCTCCGCAGCCGCAATTATAGGAAACTCTGCGCGGTTTATCCACCCGGGCGGCTCGAGGTGGGGAGGCATGGGCGCAGGCCGGCCCCGCGGGCCGGCACCGCCCGGCCCCGCAGGCCGGCCCGGCACCGCGAGCCTCCGCGCTTCGGATCCTCGGTTGCGGGGGGGGCGCGTGCCTGCTATAATGACCTGCACCGGCATCCACTGTACCTGCATCGTACGATACCTCGATTGCGGGAGGCAGGGTATGGCCTTCGATCCTTCCCAACCCTTGCAGGTTTCGGTTCAACTTGAGTCTCCTCACTACGTGACTTTTGCCATGTGGTACAAGAGGCCGGAGGACCCGAAATGGATCTCCTTTGCCGGCGGCAACGATGACGAGTCGGCCCGCCTCTCCAGCCACGAGTACGAGATCGGCATGCTGCCGAGCGGCAGTCTGCTCTACTACTTCTTTCACTTCGCCGGCAACATCCGCACGGCCTACCGGGCCACCGTCGCGCTGAAGCAGAACCGGCAGGCCGTGGGCGCCGCCACGGTGCTCTCCGGCATCACGAACGAAAAAGGGATGGCGAAGAAAGAAAAAGAGGTCAGGCTGTCATGAGGCCTTCGAGCGGGCGGCGCCTGGCAGCCCTGGTTGCAGCCGGCCTCGGTGTGCTTCTGGCCGTTCACCCTTGCAGGCTGGCCGCACAGGACGGGGTGCCCTCCAGTCCGGCGTTCCTCTTCCTGGGGGTCTCTCCGGAGCATATCTCCCGGCCCGCGACGCCGCAGGCCCTGGCCGCGGAGCTCGCCGGTGCGATCGACGCGGCCGGCGCCGCCGCACAGGGATTCGCGCTCGATTTCGCCCCCTGGTCCCTGATCCCCGGGCTGAGGATTCCCCTCCAGGACTACCAGTCCAGGCGGCTGAGCTACATGGCCGCGAACACCCAGATCTCCCTGGCGACTGTGCGCGCCGCCAGCGCCGAGAACGACACGGATCTCGGCCTGGGGCTGCGCGTGGCCATAGTCAACGACGGTGACTACATGGCAGACCCCGCCCTGGGGGTGCTGTACCGGAAGAAACTGGAGGAGTGTGGCGAGCTGCGGGCCGCCGCTCAGCCCGGCGACGATTCGCTGCAGCGCTACGAGGCCTGCCTGAACGGCGCCTTCGAAGAGGCGGTGACGGAGTGGAAGCAGGCCCAGAGCTGGAACGGAAACGCCCTGGCCCTGGCTCTGGCCTCGGCCCTCCGCCTGCGGGATTCGCTGCTCGGTCAACCTGAATGGCTTGGAATCGGGGCGTGGATCACCGGAGCGCTCAAGGTGGGCACGTGGGGCCAGCTGGTCGGGCAGGCCGAATACGCGTTCCGCCAGGAGGGGGGAACCCTCCTGAGCAGCGTCGTCACCGGTGGGCTGCGCGCCCTGGCCGGGGGCAGGAAGTTCAACCTGGCGGCGGAGTATGCAGGGACGCTGAACCTGGCCCGGCTCACGGCGGGTCCCTATTCGGACCGCTTCTCGGCGGGAGCGGAATGCCTCCTCTGGGAGGGACTCTGGCTGTGCGCCAGCGTTCGAGGAAGCATCTATCCCGGGGAGCCGCTGTCGCTGCTCACCAGCCTGCGCAGCCGGGTCCTGCCGCTGGCGCTCAAGGTGAGTCCTCCGGACTGAGCACAAACGGCCCTTCTTCTGGGGAGGTGCAGGATGCTTTCGACAATCATCGGCGTCATCATAGGGCTGGCCTTCGTCTACCTCCTGCTGAGCCTGCTGGCCACCTGGATCCAGGAGCTGGCCGCCACGCTCCTCAGCTGGCGGTCCAAGGAGCTGGTCAACGTGGTCCAGAACCTCCTGGACCCCTCGACAGAGAAGCTGGCGGGGGTGAAGAAGCTCGAGCAGACATGGGCCAAGGGAGCCGGAACCGCGGAAAAGGTGAGAACGAACTTCGTGAAGGCCCTCTACGAGAGCCCCCTGGTGCGGGGCCTCAGCAAGCCCGGCAAGAGGCCATCCTACATCCCCGGGCGCGAGTTCGGGAACGCCGTGTTCGATCTCATGGTGAAGACCGGAACCGAGGCTTCCCCGGCCCTGAAGGGGCTGGAGGCGTTCAGGCGCGGCGTAGCGGAGCTCCCGGAGGGGGTCACCCGAGAGGCGCTTCTGTCGTTCAGCGAGCTTGCCGAGCAGACGCGCGCGGAGGTGGAGGGAGCGATCGCTGCGGTGCGCGGACGGATCACCCGGTGGTTCGATGCGGCCATGGACAGAGCCGCCGGCTGGTACAAGCGCAGGGTGCAGTACATGGCCATAGTGGTCGGCGTTCTGCTGGCCGTCGCGTTCAACGCGGACTCCATAGCAATGGCCCGCAGACTGTGGGTCGAATCCTCGCTGAGGGGCAACCTCACCGACGTCGCCCGGGAGTATCTGGACTCGGAGCAGCGGCGGGAAGCCGGCGAGGTGCTAGGGCGTCTGGAGGCGCTGGGTCTTCCCCTGGGCTGGGGAAGGGACAACCTGCCTGCCGCGCCGGACAGGCAGGAGCCCTGCCCCGCCTGGCGGCTGGCCGGCTGGTGGCTTCTGCGCGTGGTGGGTTGGATCCTCACCGGGTTCGCCGTGTCGCAGGGCTCTCCCATCTGGTTCGACCTGCTGAACAAGTTCGTCAATTTGCGTGGCTCCGGCGGAAAGCCGGCGCCGGAAAAAGGCACCCCCTAGGAGGAGGTGACGATGAAGATCGTCGGCAATCGCCTGGAGGGTGCACGCTGGATGGAGAGTCCCAATCACGGCGGCCCCCTCCAGGAGCGGGACACCGTGGTCATCCACTACACCAGCGGGGGTGACGCCGTCTCCGCGGTTCGCTGGCTGTGCAGCCCCCCGGCGCAGGCCTCCGCCCACCTGGTGATCGGGCGGGACGCGGCCATCTACCAGCTGGTGGCCTTCGACACGGTCGCGTGGCACGCCGGCAAGAGCGCCTACCAGCTGCCGGACGGCACCCGCCGCGAAGGGTACAACAGCTATTCCCTGGGAATCGAGCTGGACAACGCCGGCGTCCTGCAGCGCAGCGGCGATCGTTTCCTTTCCTGGTTCGGAAGATCCTATGCCGAGGAGGAAGTCTGTCGGGCAACGCACCGCAACGAATCCGCCCCGCAGTACTGGCTCCGCTACACCGAAGCCCAGGTGGCGGTCACCGAGGAGCTCTGCCGGCTGCTGATGGCCGACTGCGGCATCAAGTACATTCTGGGTCACGAGGAGATCGCCCCGTTGCGCAAACGCGACCCCGGCCCCGCCTTTCCCCTGGACAAGCTCAGGGAGCGCATCTACAACCCACGCCGCGAAGAGGGCCCCGAAGACCCGGCCGAGCCCCCGCGCACCGGCCTGGTCACGGCTCCCCAGCTGAATATCCGCTCGGGACCGGGAAGCGAGGAGCCTCCCGTGGCGAAGCCGCTGGATCGCGGCGCCCGGGTATCGATCCTGGAGGAGCAGGGAGGCTGGTACCGGGTGCGGGCGGAGGTCGAAGGTTGGGTTTCCGGCAGGTACGTGGATGTTCGCCCGACCTGATCGCAGGCGGGCCCGCGGCCGGCCCGCGATCCGCGCCTCAGGCGGGCCAGGCGCCGCAGGAGGCGGCTCTCTGCGTACGGAACCTTCCCGGCCCGCCCTGCCGGGCACGTCGCGCACATCCCGGAGGCAACAGCCATGAAACCGATGAGGAAGAACGTGGCCGTCGCGATCGACGGCGGGGGAATCCGCGGCGTGATCGCGGCCAAGGCCCTGGACGCCCTGGAAACGCATCTCGGTCAGCCCATTCGCGCCGTCACGGGCCTGGTGGCCGGCACGTCCACGGGCAGCATCATCTCCGCCGGGATCGCCAGCGGCCTGACCGCCCGGAAGATCCTCGACCTGTACCTGAAGCTGGGGCAGACGGTGTTCCCCAAGAGCCTGCGCTCCTGTCTGTGGATTCTCATGCGGTACCGGTACTCCCAGGCCCCGCTGCGGGAAGCCCTCCGCGCGGTGTATGGCGAAAGGACCATGGGGGAGCTCTGGGGCGGCCCGGACAGGATCGACATGGTCATCACCGTAAAAGACCTGGTGGAGAACAGGGCGCGCTTCCTCAAGCCCTGGAAGCCGAACTATGCAGACTGGCCGCTGTGGAAAGCCGTTCTGGCCAGCTCCGCGGTCCCGACGTATTTCCCCGTGGTGGACGGCCGCTACGTGGACGGCGGCGTGGGCTCCTACTCCAACCCCTGCTACCTGGCCGCCTACGAGGCGGCCTTCTGTCTGGACTGGCAGGCCCGGGACACCACTCTGATCAGCCTGGGGACAGGCCGGGTCCCCCCCATGATCGGTCCCGGCCAGGCGAGCCGCTTCTACCCCTGGCAGTGGCTGAGCCCCATTCTGGACGCGTTCATGACCGACGCCAGCGACCAGCAGGTCCACCTGGTGCATCAGTTCTTCCACGATCTGGACTTTCGCCGCTTCCAGATAGACATCGAGCCGATTGCCATGGACGACACCTCCAGGATGCCGCTGCTGGTGGACTACGGCGAGCGCCTGGGCGAGATGATCCTGAACGACCAGGTGGACCGGGCGCTTCTGATCTCTGCGGACAAGCCGCCGGGATAGGAGGCGGCCCTCAAGGCCTGCAGGACTCGGCGAAGAGATTGATCTGCTGCTCCTCGAAGCGGATCTTGGTGCAGGGCGATCCGAAGCGGGAGCTCTCGAAGAGGCGATTCATGTCCTGCTCCGTTCGATGGTAGAGCTCCCACTCCACGACGTGATCCAGGAGGGCCTTGTCGGGATTGCGGGGGTGGAAGTTGCCCAGAATCAGCCTTCCGCCGGGCTTCAGCAGATCGTAGAGGTAGTCCATGAGCCTCACCACCAGCCGGTCGCGAAAATAGTCGATCAGGCCGACGCTGTAGATGAGGTCCTGCGCCGGCAGATCCAGCTCTTTGCGGCGCAGGCTGGCGTAGATGAGATTCTCGTTGAGAAACCTGAGCCGGAGCCCGGCGGGCCTGTTCTTGAGGTGCTCCTCCACGAACTCCAGCGCCTCGCGATCCATGTCCACGAGGGTCACCTCCAGCCGGTCCTGCTGGCCCAGGCGGTGCATCACGTCCAGGATCTCCCGCGCCGGCCCGCAGGCCATGCTGGTGATCCGCAAAGGCTCTCCCCGGCCTGCAGCCAGCATCCCCAGGATCTCTTCGCTCAGCAGGTGCCGGCGGTTCCTGACCGCGCGGCATGATTCGGTGTCCAGGAAACAGCGGTCGATGAGCTTTCCGACCCTGCGGGAGCCGCGCGCCCGGTTGCGGTAGATCAGCTCGATCGTGTAGTAGTCCCCCGGATAGCCGCGGGGCTTCGAGTAGAACCGTTCCGCCGTGCTGGCCAGCAGCAGGTAGGGGTAGATCTCCTGTTTGACGTGCCTGGCGATCTCTTCCTTGATAACGGCGCTGGTCTGTGGGGAGCAGTTCATGATCTCGTTGAGCTGCCGCCCCAGCAAAAGGAACGCGCCGCGGGCGGCCTCGCTCAACTCCCCCGGGATCCTGCCCCTGCCCTTGAGGGCCTCTTTATCCGCCTCGGCCACCAGCTGCTTGAAGCGGTCGAGGGTCCCCTGGAGCTCCTGGTAGGCAGCCACACCGTGGACGTCCACCAGGCCGGCGGCGAAGGAGGCCGGGCGCGGATAGCGGGCGATCCGCTCCCGCAGCCTCTGGGCCATGATGCCGCCCAGGGCCTTGTAGAACCGGGCTTCGAAGGCGCTGTCGCCACTCATCCGCTCGCGCAGCTTCTGCCGCTCGACCTCCAGGACGTCGCCGTCCTCCAGAGCCACCACCGTGGCCGAGGTGGGGCTGTCGTCAATGAAAGACATCTCCCCCACCACCTCGGAGGCCCCGATCCTGGCCAGCTGCTGGTCGGGCAGCTGCCGCGTCATCACCTTGAAAACACCCCGCAGGACGAAATAGACGGCCTCGATTCGCGTCCCTTCCTCGATCAGGGTCGTGCCGGCGGCCAGATGCCGCTCCCGGCCGTTGTCGACGAGCCACATCGAGTCTTCATCACTGAGCTGCTGAACCATGTTCGACCACTTGCTCATGGGCCCTCCGGGGCAAGGGTACTTTTTCTACTTGTATCGGCAAGAAGACTGCCTGAGTATACCTGTCCATCCTGGCCGTCTCAAGCCGACGTTCCGGCGCAGCCCCCTGCGGCGGCGCCCGCTCGGCGGGTGGCGAGGCCCCGCGGGATTCAGTGGCGCAATTCCGCGATGACTCTGCCGCGATTCTACTATATAATGAGCGTAATGAGAGGGTCATGCCAGACGTTGAGTCGATAAAGGCGGCCGGTCCGACGCTGGAATCTCCGACCGACGGGCCTGCTGCGGCGACCCAGGCCGAAGCGGATCAGGAAGAGCAGAGGATTCACCGCCTTCTGGGCCGGACACCTCTGGGGTTTCCACCCGATCTGGAGAAGGAGTTCCGGTACGACTACATAGAACGCTCCAAGTCCATCCTGAGAATCTCCCTGGTTCTCGGCATGATCCTCTACTCGGTGTTCGGGCTGCTGGACCGGATCCTGGCGCCCCAGAGCTTCCGGCAGATCTGGCTGATCCGGTTCGTGATCATCGACCCCATCCTGGTGGGCGTGTTCATCCTGACCTACTTCCGGGTGTTCCTGAGGGTGATGCAACTCACCTTCAGCTTCATCGGCGCTCTGGCCGGGCTTGGCATCGCGGTGATGATCGCCATCATGGTGGAGTCCAACGCGGCGCTCTACTACTACGCCGGCCTCATCCTGGTGCTGATGTGGATCTACACCTTCACCCGCCTGCTGTTCCGCTACGCCACCATCGGCGGCTGGGTGGTGGTGCTGGCCTACGAGGTGGTGGCGATCTACTTCAAGGACATGCTGGCCACCCCCGAAACCATGGGAGTGTTCATCAACAACAACTTCTTCTTCATCTCCGCCAACGTCATGGGCATGTTCGTCACCTACCTGTTCGAGGTGGCGGCGCGCAAGGACTTCCTGCAGCGGAAGCTGATCGACCGCAACCAGCGGGAGCTGGAGCGGGAACGGAACGCCCTCTTCGAGTGGAACCGGGTGATGAGGCAGGAGCTGGCCATGGCGCGGGTCATCCAGCAGAAGCTCATCCCCGACCGCGTGCCCTCTTCGCGCCTGTACGCCATTTACAAGCCCATGGAGGCGGTGGGGGGCGATTTCTTCGACTTCCCCCGCCTGCCGGGCAACGGCCAGATCGGCATCTTCCTCAGCGACGTATCGGGGCACGGCGTGCCGGCGGCCCTCATCACCTCGATGATGAAGAGCGCCATCATCGACTCCAAGGAGCTGCTGGCGCGGCCCGCGGACCTGCTGAGCCATCTGAACGACGTGCTGACCCAACAGATCCAGGACTACTTCGTGACTGCCTTCTTCGGCGTGTATGATACCCGGAGCAGGACGCTGGCCTGGTGCAGCGCCGGGCACAATCCCCCCTTTCTGCTTCAGGGAAGAACCGTCAAACGGCTGGAGGGAGAGGTTCCCAACCTGCCGCTGGCCGTCATGTCCAACACCGATCTGGTGTCCTCGCAGAACTCCTACCGCGGCTACACGACGGTGCTGCCGCCCAGGAGCAAGCTCATCCTCTACACAGACGGCCTGGTGGAGGCCCGCAAGATCACAGACCGCGAGCAGGACTTCGGCAGCGTGGTGGAGGAGAACATCGTCCGCTTCGGCGAGCTGCGCCCGAAGCCCTTCCTCAAGGCCCTTTACCAGGAGCTGGTCGAGTTCCGCGGCGGCAAGAGCTTCGACGACGACATCTGCGTGATCTGCCTGGACGTCGACTGAAGCGCCCGGGCCTCAGGCGCCCGCACCCGGCGCCGCGGCGCCCTCAGAGCTCTCCGATCAGCTCCCGGGGGACCCGCACGCGCGCGGTCTTGAGAGGATTCACGATCTGGCTGATCTGCAGATCGACGGCGATGCTGGCCAGCATGTAGGCGTCGATCCAGGGGATCCCCCTCCTGGCGCTCATGAGCCCCACGACGTTCCTGACCGCCGCCGCAGCCGCCTCGTCGAGGGACTTGTCACTGCTCAGGAAGTAGTAGCAGCGCTCGTCCCTCACCACCGGGCCCGGCAGATCCAGTCCCCGGTGCACCTCGACCCGGATCTCCACCTCGGCCCGCGTCTCCACCCCGGTTCCGCAGGCCTCCCCGTCTCCCATCACCGCGTGCACGTCCCCCAGCGACAGCAGAGCGCCGTCGGAATACACGGGCAGGAATACCGAAGCGCCTTCGGTGATAAAGACCGTGTCCAGATTCCCTCCGTGGGCGCCCGGCACTCCGCAGGCCACGCTGCCCTCCGAAGGAGCCACACCGATCACGCCGATCATGGGACGCACCGGCAGCAGCACGCCATCGAAGTCGGCCTTGCCGCCGGTGATCTCCACCACCTTCGTGACGGACTGGCGCACCTCCTTGCCCAGCGGTCCCCAGCCGGGGTAGGCCACCACCACCCCCCGGGAGTCCAGATCGATCCGCAGGATGTCCACTCGCAGAGTGTCCCCGGCGGAGCAGCCGTCGACGTGGATCGGACCGGTGGCCGGATTGACGCGGCTGTAGTCGAAATCCGGGCCCAGCAGGTCCGCCGCGCCCACTACCTGGTGGCTGAAGCAGTCCTCGGTCTCCACGGCAAGCCGCTGGCCCGCGCGGATCCGCATCCGCGGCGCGGCAGCCCGATCCATTGCATAGACAACCTTATCGCGGGTTATTCTGTCCATGTCCCTCGTTCCTCCGCAGCAGCCTCCTGCCCAGAGCCAGGATCCGCTCCGCGGTGAGCTCCCGGCCGCCCATGATTCCCTGCGGTCTGTAGCGCAGAACCAGGACCAGCAGAATCGCTGTCAGAACCTGGATCAACCCGACCAGGGGGGGTATCTGCAGGCCGAACACCGAAAAGCCCTCCTGGACCGGCTGGGCCAGCAGGCGAAAGAAGGTGATGATCGCGGCGCCGATGATGGAGCCGGAGATGGTGCCGATCCCTCCGATGGCGAGCATGGAAACGATGTAGAACACAAAGAGAAGATCGAAGACGTGGGGATGCATGGCGCCCACCAGGTGCACCCACAATGCCCCGCCGATCCCCACGATGAAGCTGCCGATCACGAAGGAGTAGATCTTGTACTTCACCACATCGATGCTCAACACGCCGGCCAGGGTCTGATCCTTGGAGATCGCGATGAGCGCCCTGCCGAACTTGGAATGTACGAAACGCCAGACGAAGAAGACCGTCACCAGGAGGATCCCATAGACCCACCAGCTGTTGACGAAGAACGGTATGTTGCGAAGGCCCAGGGGGCCGTGGGTGTAGGAGCGCAGGTTCACGCCCAGATTCAGCATGACGATGTTGATGCCGATCGATGCCAGGATGAAGTAGTGCCCCCGCAACCGGAAAGCCGGCAGAACCAGCACAATGCTTGCCAGCACGGCCACCGCTCCTCCCACGAGCAGCGCCGGCAGGAAGGGCCAGTGAGCCTGCTGCAGCCACAGCGGCAGCTTCAGGGCCGCGGCCTTGTACTCAGGCGGGAGGGTGAGCAGGGAGGTCACGTATGCCGACACCAGCATGATTCCGCCGAAGCCCAGGGAGAAGACGTTCGTATAGCCGTTGGTGATGTTGGCGCCGATCGCGACGATGGCGTTGATCGCAAACAGCTGCATGGCGTAGCGGTGGAATCCCTTGAGCCTGCTTTCGATCAGAGCGATCGCCGCGACGTAGACGGCAAGTCCTATCAGATAGCCGATGATTCGCCTGCCCCTGACGTTCATCACTCGCCCCAGATCCCTTCGAACTTCACGTTCGGCCGGAACAGACCGGTGGGCTTGAGGAACAGGATGAAGAACAGCAGAGCCCATACGAACAGAGGCCGCATGGACGAGTAGGCCGCGGGCAACAGCGCCACGAAGAGGATCTCCCCCACCCCGATGAGAAAACCGCCGATCATGGCGCCGGGAACGTTCCCGATTCCTCCCAGCACCGCTGCTATGAACCCTTTCAAGCCCGGTTCGAACCCCATGCTCGGGTTGAGGATGCCGAAGCTCAGCCCGTAGCTGATCGCCGAGAGCCCGGCCAGCGCCGAACCGATGGCGAAGGCCGCCACCACCACCGTCGTGCTGTTGACGCCCATGATCTCTGCGGTGGTGGCGTCGTAGGACACCGCCCGCATGGCGGTGCCCATCTTCGAGCGCCTCACCACCAGGGTGACGACGACCATGACGAACACGGTAAACAGAAAGATCACCACGTCGCGCAGGTTCACTGCGATCCCTCCGATGTTGTACACCTTCTCGAAGAATCCTGGGATGGGGAAAGGCCTCCGGCTGTCTCCCAGGAACATCATGAACAGGTAGCGCAGCCCCAGGGAGGCTCCGAAGGAGGCGATGAACACGGTGAGCACCGGCGCCCCGCGTCTGAAGAAGGGCCGGTAGATCACCCGCTCCAGGAGAACTCCGGCAAGGGTGGAGGCGGCAACCGCGCCGATCACGCCGACGAAGAAGGGCAGATGGGCCGCCGAGACCAGCCAGTAGCAGACGAAGGCGCCGATCATGAAGATCTCCCCGTGGGCGAAGTTGATCAGCCCCAGGATTCCGTAGATCATCGTGTAGCCCACCGCCAGGAGCCCCAGGATGCTCCCGTATGAGATCGCGTTCACCAGCTGCTGCAGAAGGTACATATGCCTTTCACCTCATGGGCAGAGAATCAAACGACCCCCAGGTACGCGTTCTTGACGTGCTCGTTCTCGATCAGCTCTTTGCTCGGGGCCTCCAGGCGTATCTCGCCGCCCTCCATGACGTAGCCCCGGTGCGATATCTCCAGAGCCATGCTCACGTTCTGCTCCACCAGGAGAATCGACACGCCCGACCGGTTGATCTCCTCGATCTTGCCGTAGATGCTCTCGATCAGCACCGGCGCCAGCCCCAGCGAGGGCTCGTCCAGGAGGATCAGCCTGGGCCTGGTCATCAGCGAGCGGGCTATGGCCAGCATCTGCTGCTCTCCGCCGCTCAGGGACGCGGACAGCTGAGACTTCCTGTCCGCCAGCCGAGGGAACAGATCGTAGATCCATTCCAGCTGGGACTCGAAATCCCGTCTCGAGCTGACCAGGTACGCTCCCATCTTCAGGTTCTCGTAGACGGTCAGATTGCCGAATACGTCTCTTCCCTCCGGGCAGTACGAGATGCCCCGGGCGATGATCCGAAAAGTGGGGACCCCGCCCAGATCCTCCCCGGCAAACACGATCGAGCCGCGTGAGGGCCTGGCGATCCCCGCCACACAGCGCAGGGTGGTGGTCTTTCCGGCGCCGTTGGGACCCACCAGGGCGGCGATCTCCCCTTCCTCCACGTGCAGCGACAGATCGTGGAGCACCTGGTTCTTGCCGTATCCTGCGCTGACGGCCTGCATGCTGAGCAGCAACGTTTCCTCTCCTTGTCAGTACCGCTTCTCGCCCAGATAGATGCGCGCCACGTCCTCGTTGCCCTGGATCTCCCCCGGGGTCCCCTCCGCCAGGACCTCCCCTTTGTTCATGACCACGATCCTCTGGCTGATGTTCATGACCACCCTCATGTTGTGCTCCACGATCACGATGGCCATCCCCAGCTCCTCCCACATTCGCCTGATGACCGCCACGATCTGGTCGGTCTCCCTGGGATTCAGCCCGGCGGTGGGCTCGTCGAGGAGCAGCATCTTCGGCTCGCGGCACAGCGCCCGCGCGATTCCCACCCTTCTCTGCAGGCCGTAGGGCAGATCGTCCACCACCGCGTCCTTCAGCTCCAGGATGTCCAGCGTCCGCAGAATCGACTCGATCCGGCCGTCCATCTCCCTCTCCTGAGCCAGGTAGGCCCCGGTGCGGAACACCGCGGAGAGCAGCGAGTAGTCGATGCGATCGTGGAACGCGGGCCGCAGATTCGCGGCCACGGTCATGCCGGACATCAACCGAACCTGCTGAAACGTGCGGATCAGTCCCTTGGAGGAAACCACGTGGGGCGGCCTCGCGGTGATGTCCTCCCCGTAGAAGCGCACGCTTCCGGCGTTGGGCCTGTTCACGCCGCTCAACAGGTTGAAGACCGTGGTCTTGCCGGCTCCGTTGGGGCCGATCAGGCCGATGAGCTCCCCCCTGCCCACCCGCAGGCTGAAGCGGGACACCGCGACCAGCCCTCCGAACCTCTTGGTGAGGCCTTCGATCTCCAAGGCGTTGCGTTTGTCCGCTTCCTGCATGACGGGTTCTCACTATCCCCGGACCGCCCCCGGACCTCCTCCGGACACCTCCCCGGGTCCACGCGCCCGGGGAGGTGCGAAGGATCGAGCGCAGAAGGACCGCAAGAGCCCCTCTGCGCCCAAGATGGCCTCCGGCTCCGGTGGCTACTGATACTGGGCCGGCATGTAGTGATCGAGGTACACCCGCTCGCCGTTCTTCACGATCTTGAAGTACACCGGTTTCAGCGGGACTCTCGGGAACTCCGCAGTGTTCGGGTCGGGATAGGAAATCGGCACCGTCGTGGTGGTGAACCGGTGCTTCTGGATCGTGTCCCTCACCGCGGTTCTCCGCTGGGCCAGCGTCATCCCGTCCCAGGCGGCGACCCCCTGCTCCTGCATGACCGTGGCGATCGCCTCGATCACGATCTGCATGTTGTCGAAGCCGATATCCTCGAAGGCGCCGGGCATCTCCCCGAACTTCTCCTTGTAGGCCGCAACGAACCGGTCTCCCGTGTCGGTGAGGGGGTGTTCGGCGGCGAACTGGGTGGAGATGACGGCCCCTTCGACTGCATTACCGCCGACCTCCGTCAGGGTCTTGTCATCCGCTCCGTCGGTGAAGAAGAAGGACACCTTCAGGCCCAGGCCGCGGGCCTGTTTGGCGATGATCGGCCCGTCCTGGGGGAACGGGGGCGTCACCACCAGCCCGTCGATCTTCGCGGCGGAGTTCTTTATTCTGGTGAGCTGGGCGGTGAACTGGGTGTCCCCGGTCTGGTACAGCTCCTGGAAGGCCACGCCGTTCGGGTCCCCGGTGGCGTCTTCGAAGGACTTGACGATGTATTCCGAAAGCAGGGTGCTGTAGGCGCTTGCGTTGTCCCACATGACCGCGATCTTCTTCCAGCCCAGCTGGTCCGCCATGTACTTGGCCGCCGCCCGCCCCTGTGTGTTGTCGCCGAAGGCGGTCATGAACACGTAGGTGCCCATGCGGGTCTGCGTGGGGGTGGTGGCGCTACCGATGACAAAGGGGGTCTTCTGGTCCTGGAAGACCGGCCCCATGGCCGAGGTGAGGGAGTCATCCTCCCCGCCGATGGCGGCAACCACCAGCTTCTCTTCCACCAGACGCTTCGCCGCGCTGCTGATGATCGCCGTCTCGCTCTGCCCGTCGATGTTCGAGTAGACGATCTTGTGTCCGTTGATTCCGCCGTCCTTGTTGGCGAGGTCGACCGCGAGCTGGCTGCCCTTCAACTGCGATTGCCCCAGCGGCGCGGCCACTCCCGTCACCGACCAGATCGATCCGATGACGATGTCCGTGGACGCGGCCGCGGAGGCCGTACCCGCCTCCCCCGTACCGCCGGCAAAGACCGTGCCGGCCAGCACGATCCCGATGGCGATCGCAACCACTCTTCGTACCATGGTACACCTCCTTGTTTTTTAATGCCATCTTAGCCGCTGTCTTTCGCGGGGTCAAGGGAAATCAGGATATCAAACGAATTCCAGGATATTGTACGCTCACCGCCGCCGCGAGCGCTCCAGGGGCCGGCCGCTCCTGTCTTTCCCTTCGCTTCCCCAGTATATTTGAGGAAGGGGGAAGGAGAGATCGGCGGCCCGGGAGAGAAGAAATGACCTACCTCATCGTCATCATCGCCTTTGTGGTGATCGTGTTCCTGGCAGGGATCAGGATCATCCGGCCCACTTCGCGGGGTCTGGTGGAACGGCTGGGCCGGTACCGGCGCTTCGCCATGCCGGGGTTCAACTGGATCATCCCCATCATTGACCGGCTGTACCGCGTCAATGTCACGGAAGTGATGGTGAACGCCGAGCCCCAGGAGATCATCACCAACGACAACCTGAACGCCCGGGTGGACGCTCAGGTGTACTTCCGCGTCAAGTCCGACGAGGAGCACGTGAAGAGCTCGCAGTACAACGTCTTCAACTACCAGTACCAGATCGTCAACCTGGCCAGGACCACCCTGCGCAACATCATCGGCACCCTCACCCTCAAGTCGGCCAACTCCGAGCGCGGCAAGATCAACACTGAGCTGCAGAGAACCCTGCGCGACGAAACCGCCGGGTGGGGAATCGAGATCATCAGAACCGAGCTGAAGGAGATCGATCCGCCCAAGGACGTTCAGGACACCATGAACAAGGTGGTCAAGGCGGAGAACGAGAAGATCGCCGCCGTGGATTTCGCCACGGCCACGGAGACCATGGCCGACGGCCAGAGGCGGGCGGAGATCAAGAAGGCGGAGGGAATCAAGCAGGGCAAGATCCTGGCCGCCGAGGGGGAGGCGCAGGCTATCCGCCTGGTCAACGAAGCCGCCGATCGGTACTTCATCGGCAACGCGCAGCTTCTGCGCAGGCTCGAAGCGGTGGAGAAGGCCCTCACGGCAAACGCCAAGATCGTGATCCCGGCAGGCACGGAGCTGGTCAACGTCATCGGCGACATGGCCGGGTTGCTGCCGCTGCATCGCCAGGACGGCAAGGGGGACGAAGCCGGGACCTCCCGGCGCCCCGCCCGGCGGGCGCCGGCCCCGATGGCCGAGTGAGACCGCGCCGCACGCGCCGCACGCCGGGGCCGGCTCACTCCGAGCCTGGCTCCGGCGGCCGCCAGGCTCCCAGGTAGACGCGGCCCATCCGGTCGGCCGCCGCGATGGCGCCCTCCGCCAGCACCGGCCGCAGCAGCGGGCTCTCGGAGACGTTCGCGGACCAGAGAATCTGCCGGCTCTGCAGATCCAGCAGGGCCAGGGCCCGGGGCCCGCGTTGCGCGCAGGCCATCCGGCCGTGGACGGACGGCGGGAAGAGGGGACCCGCTGCACCGGTGTTGATCGCGGAGACCACCGCACCATCCTCCGGGCTGACCAGCCGGAGGATGCCGTCGCTTCCCTGCACGGCGAGCGCGCCGCCTCCGGAGCCCGGCTCCGTGAAGGCAACCGGCGCCAGGAGCTTCACTCCCCTGATCCCGAGCGTCCAGGCGGTCCGGCCCTCTGCGGCCTGCACGGCATGGAGCCTCCCGTCCCGGCCGGCGAGGGCCACATTCCCGCCGGCGACCGCCGGGGCCCCTGCCAGGGGGGCGCCTGCGCGCAGGGCCAGCACCTGCCTTCCTTCCTCGATCTCCAGCCCCACCAGCCCCCCTTCGCCGTCGACGAAATAAAGGACCCCCTCCGCCAGGACCGCTTCCCAGGGGATGGCCGAACCGGCGGCGAAACGCCAGCGCAGCGAGCCGTCCTCCACCTCCAGGCAGTACAGGATGCCGTCCAGGCTCCCGACGAACGCCCGCCCCCCCTGCACCGTGGCGGCGGCCTCGATCCTGCCGCTCGTCTGAAAGCTCCAGCGCTGCTGCCCCGAGGCGGCCTGCAGGCAGAACACCTCGCCGCTTCTGGAGCCCACCAGGCAGGAGTCGTCGAGCACGGCCGCGGGCGCGTAGATCCCCGCCGGCAGCAGCGCCCGCCAGCGCAACCCGCCCCCGGCATCCAGGCAGTAAAGCGAGCCTCCCTGGTCTCCGACATAGAGGCTCCCGCGGTGCAGACAGGGCGCGGCGCTCAACAGACCGGCGGTCACCAGCACCTGCCTGAGCACGGCGCCGGATCCCGGGGAACCGCCGCCGGCTGCGGGGGGGGCACCCGGCCCCCGCTCCCGCCGGGGTGCGGACGCCGCCCCGCCGCCGGCAGGCGGTCGATCCGCCTTCCCTCCCTCCAGAAGCAGATCCACGTGCCGCTCCACCAGGCGCGAGGCGGTTGCGATCGAAGCCATGAGATCGTCCTCCGCCTCCAGGGTGCGAAACTCCACCTCCTCCGCGCTGGAGTCCTGCTCCGCCACCAGACGGAAGGCGTCGTCGAACAGCTCCTGGCTCACCCGGAAGCGCACCAGCTGCCGCAGCACCTCCTCCAGGGTGGCGCCCAGCGGCGCCCCGGCGCTCACAGGATTCGTGGAAAGCTCGATGTTCAGCCGCTCCATCTCGTTCAGGCTGCGCGCGATGTGCTCGTCCACGCTGCCCACCTCGACGAACAGCGCGTGCAGCGGGTCGACGTTCTCGGCGATGATGCGGTCGAAACGCACAGCAATCTGCGCAAACCTGGCAACCTCGTGCTGGAGCTGTTTCAGTCTCCGGTCGAAGCGCAGGACGTCCCGGTACAGCCGCAGCTGAGCGCTCAACTCTCCCAGCACCTCCTCCTGGAGGCCCCTGTCCGCCGCCAGCCTGGACAGAGCGTCCCAGGAGACCTGGATCTTGCGCAGGATCAGCACCGCGGATTTCATCAGGTTCAGGACCATCTCCTCCAGCTGCTGCTTGCGCTCCACCTCCAGCGAGACGTAGAGGTCCCGGTCACCCTGCTCCCGCGCCCGGTGCGCCAGCCTGCCCCGCTCTCTCTCCATCTCCGCCAGCTCGGCGGCTCTCTGCCGGAAGGCTTCCCGCACGTCCAGAGAGAGCGCGGTAAAGAACTCCTGGTAGCGCCCGATGTCGCGGCGCAGCTCCTCCATGGCGCCTTCATAGTGGTCGATGATGCCGTCCATCACCTGGAGCCAGTGCTGGATGGAGGCGGCTGCCCTCCTTCCGCGCACCATGCCGGGGAAGCCCCGCCGCCTGGACAGGCGAGCGATCTCTCTCTGGTAGGCCCGGAGCCTTTCCTGGAGAACGAGAAATCTGTCCTTCGCAAAGGACGGCACCTGGTAGGTCTTGTCGAGGACCGTTATCTCGCGCACCCCTCGATTGTAGAGCGAGCGGCCCGAAGTGGCCAGTGTGGAGCCGGCCCCCTCTTCTCAATACCCACCCATCCGATTTATCTTGCTGGAGGCGCGCTGCCCGAGTCCGGGGCGGACCGGCGGCGACGCACCCGGAGAGGAGGACCGGTGGCAGGATCGACAGCGGCCGGGAAGGGACGGCGATGAACCGCCGGAGAGCCGTCGCCTACATGGTGTTGACGGCCCTGCTGTGGAGCGCAGGGGGACTGCTCATCAAATCTGTGAGCCTGCACCCCCTGGCCCTGGCCGGGCTGCGCAGCGTCATCTCCGCAGTGTTCCTGCTGGTTGCGGCCGGGCGGGACGGCTCCGGCAGGGGCCCGCTGCGCAGGCTGTTCGCGAGCTGGAGCCCGCCGCGGGCGGCCGGCGCGCTGGCCTACGCTGGCGTGGTCATCCTGTTCGTCGTGGCCACCAAGCTGACCACCGCGGCCAACGCAATCCTGCTGCAGTACACCGCCCCCATCTACGTGGCCCTGTTCAGCTACTGGCTCCTGGGAGAGCGCGTCTCCGCGGTGGACTGGCTCACCATAGGCGTCGTGCTGGGCGGCCTGGTGCTCTTCTTCCTGGACGACCTCAGCACTGCCGGTCTCTGGGGCAACGTCCTGGCCATCCTCTCCGGGGTCTGCTTCGCCTGGGTGGCGCTGCTGATGCGCCGCCAGAAGGAGGCGGTGCCGCTGGATTCGGTCATCCTGGGGAATATCCTGGCGGCCCTGATCTGCCTGCCCTTCATCGCGCGCTCGGCCCCGACGGCGGGGGACTGGCTGGGCCTCGCGCTGCTGGGCATCGTGCAGCTGGGGGTCTCCTACCTCCTGTACGCCGCCGCGGTCCCCTACCTGACGGCCGTGGAGATCATCCTCATCCCGGTGATCGAGCCGGTCCTCAATCCTCTGTGGGTGCTGCTGGCCGTGGGAGAGAAGCCCGGCCCGTGGGCCCTCCTGGGAGGAGTCGTGGTGCTGGCGGCGGTGACCTTTCGGGGGCTGCACGCCGCCCGCATCTACCGGGCCGGCCGGCCGCACGGCGCGTGAGGTCCAGGGATGGACGGCGCTCCGGAGTCGAAACGCATCGAGTCCATCGACCAGTTTCGAGGGCTCGCCATCGTGCTGATGGTCGCCGCCAACTTTCTGGTCGGCCTCAGCGCCGTGCCTCCGTGGCTCAAACACGCCCCGGATGTCGGGCTGACATGCGTCGACCTCATCGCGCCGCTGTTCATTTTCGCCATCGGGCTGACCTACGGCAGGAGCTACCGCAAGAGGGTGGAGACGGACGGCCGCGGCGCCGCGCTGGGTCACTTTGCGCGGCGCTACCTTGCCATACTCGGCATCGGCGCCATAATCGCCGCCGGCGAAGGCCTCACCGGCAAGGGCCCGGGCGGCGGATGGGAAGTGCTTTCCGCGATCGGCGGCGCCGGGCTCACCACGCTGCTGGTAATCGAGCTGCCCTGGTGGGCACGGCTCGTCTCCGCATCAGTGCTCCTGTCGGGATACCAGCTCATGCTGGACCGCTTCTGGCTCCACACGGTCCTTCAGTCCACCCACGGAGGGATGCTGGCCACGCTCTCGTGGGCGGCAATACTCATCCCGTCCACGGTGGCCGGCGATCTGTTCCACCGGACACGGGACCCGCTGCGGCGGACGGCCTTCCTCGGCGCGGCAGCCGTGCTCCTTCTGGCGCTGGGCCTGGGCGCCGGGCTGGTCGTACCGATAAGCAAGAGCCGCGTCTCGGCCAGCTACGCGCTGGTCAGCCTTGGCGCGAGCTGCGGCCTGTTCGCCCTCGTCACGGCCGTGGTGGACCTGGGCCGCCTGAAGTGGAGCCTCTTGTCGCAGTGGGGGAGGAATCCGCTGCTCCTCTACATAGGGCACGAGCTTCTGCTGGGCATCCTGGTGCTCCCCGGCGTTCCCGGATGGTACGCAGAGGCTCCCTGGTGGCTCACGCTCGTGCAGGGTGCCGCCCTCTTCGCCGCCCTCACCCTGCTGGCCCGCCTCCTTGCACGCAGAGGGCTCACCTTGTCGATGTGATCGGCAGGTCCTGAAGAGCAGCCGGCACGCTTGGGATTCCAGTCTTTTTCGACAAATGAAGCCGGCCGAGCGGGCGCGGCTTCAAGGTTTCGCCGAGGATCTGTTCGAGACGATCCGCCGCCACGCTCCAACGCCGCGGCTCTACGCACCCCTGGTCACAACCCGCCGGGAGCTTGCCCTGTCCGCGCCCGCGCGAACGGTCGCCGTCGATGGGCTGAGGGTCGTCGTTCTCAGCGACGCGCTTCCGGGACAGCGCAACCTCCAGGCCATGGTGGATCGCTTTGCCGCTGCCTTCGCGCAGCCGGTGGAGCTGTACAACCTCCACGATCTGGAGATCCGGGGAGGGTGCCAGGGCTGCCTGCGTTGCGGCGCGGAGTATCGCTGCGCGTACACGGGCAAGGACGGGTTCATCGACTTCTACAACGGCACCCTGAGGCAGGCTGACGCGATCGTGTTCGCCGTCACCGCCCGCCAGCTCTCCTGGAAATGGCGGCAGTTCCTGGACTGCAGCTTCTTCAACACGCACACCCCCTCGCTGGTGGGCAAGCAGGTGGCCTTTCTCGTTTCCGGTCCGCTGTCGCAGCTTCCCGACCTCCGGCTCGTGTACGAGGCATGGTTCGAGATCCAACGCTCACATCTGGCCGGTTTCGTCTCGGATGAGGGGGAGAGCGCCGAAGTGGCGGCCCATCTGGATGCGCTGGCCGAGCGGCTGGTCCGCCTGGCCCGCACCGGCTACGTCCGTCCCCGGACCTTCCTGGGTATCGCGGGCATGAAGGTGTTCCGCGACGACATCTGGGGGGGCTTGCGCATCGTTTTTCGTGCGGATCACCGGGCGTACAAGAGACTGGGAGTGTACGATTTTCCCCAAAGGTCCTGGCGCAGGCGCATCGCGGTCTCGGTCGGTTGGCTGATCACCGGGCTCCCGGCGATCCGGAAGCGCTTCCCGGCCATGATCAGGAGCCAGATGATCCGGCCCTACGCCCGGCTGCTGGACCGTATCGTGGCGCCGGTGAAGGCCAGCCGCAAGAGCTCCATCTAGTGCTCCAGGAGCAGATCCGCGTCGCTCCGGGCCGTTTCGAAACCGCCGGCGACCTTCGATGAGGTAGATCTGCTGGAGGAGGACGGTGGGTGTGGCGTCGAGCTCGAAGGTCACCAGGACGGCGTCCCGATCCGCGAGGCTCGTCTTCTGCCGATCCACCAGACGCCCCTCCTTGGTTGACTTCAGCCCCGCGACCACGGCATCGATCATGGCCTCCAGGCTCGCGCCCCTGGGTATCGGCGCAGACACGACGAGCAGGGCCGGCTGATACCCGTCCGGGGTGGGCTTGCCCCCGCCGAACAGCACTCCCGGCCCGGGGATCGCCTCCTGGAAGAAACCGGTGTCTTCGATCCACCCGTCCGGTTTGATGGCGAAGAACCTCCTCCACTTCGCGATCGATTCCTCGGACTCCTCCCCGGCCCGCGGAACGGCGTCTCCCCCCCGCCTCTCCGGGTTCTCCTCCAGTGGCCGGAGGGTCAAGGCGTCAGCGGTGGGCTCGACTTCGGTGAGCTCCAGGATATACCCTCCCGTCGCCATTCCGGAGGCGTCGGAGACCACGACATCGTAGTCCCCGTCGATCGGAGCCTCGAAGACGAGCCTGGCGTTGAGCCCCAGGATCCCACCGCCGCTGTCGTCGTCGCTGCCGGTTTCCCAGTCCGCACCGGCATCGACAATGATCCAGGGGTCCACGAGAATCGACTCCGCGACCACGGCCACCTTCTGCCCCTCCCGCAAGCGGAGCTTGTAGACGTCGTAGTCGAGCGGATAGTCGAGCCCCGCGCGGACCCGCCGCCCCAGCATGAGCCGTTTCCGATCGTCCGAATCGACAAACGGCTGGAGGCAGACGTTGGAGGACACACGGACCACCGCCTCGCCGCCGGAGGAGAGAGCGACGATCAGGAAGTGGGGTGTGGAGCCCAGCGTTGTCGCGCGCACCGACTCCGTTCCCGCGTAGACCTCGTCGGTAGCGGCCAATTCGTCTCCCCAGAAGTTCCGAAGAGAAACCGCGACATCGGTCTGCGACTCCACGTCGATCTGGAGATCCGTCCCGGGAGCCTCCCGGATGACAAACACCCAGGCGTCCCAAACGTTGTCCAGAGTGACACGATGCTCCCTTGCGCCCCCGGTCTCTGGAAAAGCACGTTCCCCGATCCCTGCCACGTCGACACCCTGGAGCATCTTCTCGATCCTGGGCGACAGGTCCTGTACCGAGGCCACCATGCCGAACCCCTGCGCGGTGAACGCCAGTCCGGATATGCCGAGGACCCGACCTGTGTCATCGGCCAGAACGCCACCGCTCTGTCCGGCCACGGTGTCCGCATCGGTCTGGAAAAACGTGATCCCCTCGACTTCCCATTCGCGGATACGCGAGAGGATCCCCTTCACGATGGTCGGTTGGGGAAAGCTGTCGCTCTCCATGGGATAGCCCACCATGTACACGTCGCTCCCGACGGGAATCGACTCGTCGCCGGCCAGGTCCGCCGGCGGGTGGCTCACCGCAACGGGTCCGATCAGGGCCATGTCTCCCATCAGGTCCACGTGAGCCACCGGCGCGGCCGCGATCTCTGTGCCGTCTGCAAACACGAGCCGGGCATTCGCATCGGGTCGGACCACGTGGGCGTTCGTGAGAACCCACCCACCCTCGATCAGCACGCCGCTTCCCGAGGACTCGGCGGTCTGCACGAACACCAGCGAGCCGGCGATCTTCTGGTAGATCTCCATGGCGGACAGGCGCCGGTCCGCGACGCCGCTCGGAGCCGGAGCCGTGCGGCAGCCGAGCATGGCGAGCAATGTCAGAGCGACAAAGGCAGATCTGTATGCACGCACCATCTCTATTACCTCGCAGTCCGGCTCCTCAGGCCGGCATCCCGGAACCGCGGCGAGCGACCTCTCAGCCGGCGCAGGAGCCGGCTCCGCTGTAGAAGCCGCGGCAGGGCGAATACGCCGCCGAAGAGACCGAGGCCCAGAAGAAGCCCGCCGAGAAGCGCCCACAGGACCTCATCGGGATACGGCACCGCGGGCGTCCTGCCGGTGCGCCGGGCAGTCGCTTCGGAGATGAAGGCGACCCAGCCCCAGACGATCGCCACGCCAACGCAGATCGCGATCATGTTGCTGACGGTCACAAGAAACATAGGAACCTCCTGTCGCGGCATCAGAGCCGCAAAGTAAGTCTGCAGAAAGCATGCCGCCGGGAATGGTGTGCCGTAAATCGTCGAAATGACTCATTTTGCACCGCTTTCCTGCTGTGTACCTGGGGCGCGCACCTGGGGCAAAGTACTCACCCTCCCGCTCGTCGATTCCGCCTGCTCGCAACCAGGAAGCGGCGCCAGGGAGAGCCGTGGTATAATGCAGCGGGGAGAATCATGCAGGCCCGCCGTCCCTTCCGTTTCAGCCAGGTCTTCGTTGGCCGGGCGGCAGAAATGCGGCAGCTGAAGACCGCAGCAGAGGACGCCGCGAATGGCCGGGGCTGCGTGGTCACCGTCACCGGGGATCCAGGCATCGGCAAGAGCCGTCTGCTTGCGGCATTCGCCAGGGAAATCAGTGCCGGCGCGCTGGTGCTGGAGGGCCGTTGCTCGTACGCCGAAGGTGCGCCTCCCTACTTCCCATGGGTACAGATCATCAGCGGATACCTCAGCGCCACCGAGCCGGAGGTTCTTCTCACCGTGTTGGGCGAACACGCGCCGGTGATTGCCGAAGTCGTTCAACCCGTTCGCGAGGCCCTGGGCGAGCTCGAGGCACTCGTGCCCCTGGAGCATCCGGGTTCTGCCAGGTTTCGGTTCTTCCAGTCTGTGGCGGCCATCCTCAAGAGAGCGGCGGAGAACCGCACCCTCGTTGTCATCCTTCACGATCTGCACTGGGTGGATGAGTCTTCGGCCGCACTCCTCGGCTACCTCCTGGGGGAAATAGAAGAAGCACCGCTCTTTCTGGTGGTGAGCTACCGTGACAGGCAGGTGGGAGAGAACCATCCACTTCGCCCGGCCCTGGCCGAGCTTGCCAGGGTCCCCAGGCATGATCGTGTAGCTCTGAAGGGACTCACTCCGTCAGAGGTGCGGGAGTTTCTCGCGACGGTGGTGCCTGAGAAGGTCCCAACCCGAGCAGCCGAGCTGATTCATAGCACTACCGGGGGCGTGCCGCTCTTCGTGCGGGAGCTGGCCCAGACGCTGCACGGGGAAGGACTCCTTGCCAGGGCGCAGGAGAACGGAGCTCTGCTCGCCCGCGTCCCCACAAGCATCAGGGATCTGATTGGAGGGTGGCTGGAGCAGCTCTCTCCTCGCGGCAGTGACACCGTGGCTGTTGCCAGCGCGATCGGAATGGACTTTGCGGTGGATGTCGTCGCGGCCTGTTGTGCAGAGCCGCCCGGCCGGGTCATGAAACTCATGGAAGAGGCGGTCGCTCTGAGCCTCCTGGACCCCGGGCAACCGGGTCAGTACCGCTTCTCCCATTCCCTGGTGCGAGAGTCCATCCTTGCCAACCTCTCCGCTTCTCGCCTGGCACAGATTCACGCGCAGGTCGCCCAGGGACTGGAGCGGCGCTACGGCGAGGCGGCGGTCGCCAATGCAGCCCAGCTTGCCCACCACTTTGGCCGCTCGGGAGGCCTCGCTGGAACCGACAGCTACGTTCGCTACGCGCTCCTCGCGGGCGAGCAGGCCATCTCCCGGCACGCGTATGAGAATGCTGTCGAGCTCTTCCAACGAACGCTTGCCTCCGTTGAGGCTGACGCCAGGACGCGCGCCGGGCTCCTCTTTGGCCTGGGTCGTGCCGGGGTAGCGCTGAACCAGCGGGAGGAGGCGGTGGACTCGCTGACGGAGGCATTCGAGCTGTTCGTGCAGGCAGGGGATGTGAGCGGTGCAGTGGCCGCCGCCGAGTATCCGCTGGTCGTCTCCTTTCGCAAGAGTGGAGTTGCACAGCTGTCACAGAGAGCCCTGGCCCTGGTGGACCGGGAGTCGCTCCAGGCCGGCAGGCTGGAGTGCCAGTACGGACTGGCCCTCGCCCAGGAGGAGCGTGAATACGACGCAGCACGGCGAGCCTGCGAGCGGGCGCTCCAGGTAGCACGGTCACACGGTGACACCCGACTGGAGGCGCGGTCCCTGTTGCTGGCTGCGTTCATCGAACGTGAGGAGCAGAACATCGAGCAGAGTCTCAAGCGGAGCCTGGAAGCCCTGGAAATCAGCAGGCGAATCCCCGAGCTCCTGCGCATCACTGTTGCGCATCACCTGGCACAGGAAGCGCTCATAGCAGGAGGCAGGTTCAGCCGCGGGCGCCGCCACGCAGCTAACGGGCTCGCCGCGGCTGAGCAACTTCAGGACCGGTACTGGCTGTTGCTCGCCTACGCCGCGAATCAGAGGTACCGGATTGCCCGGGGGGACTGGCGTGGCGCGCGAGATTTCAGCGACCGGGGTCTCGCGCTGGGACCGAATGACCCCTACCTGCTTGCCAACCGGGCGCGCCTGGAATACGAGACAGGCAACCCCACCGTTGGCCAAACCTACCTCGGACGCTACCTGGAACGGTTGAAACTGGACCTGGAGGCTCTCCCGGACCGGGCGGCCCACCAAAACGCCTCAGTGGCGTCGGTCTTGCCCCTGATATGCCGGCTTGTCCAGGCGAGCAAGTGGCTCGATCTGGCAGAAACCGCTGCGCGTGCTCTGCTGGACTCTCCTCGCCTTTCAGCCGAATGGCGCTTTCGGGGGGCCTCATGCCTGGGTCTCGTTGCCGCAGCTCGTGGGGACTCCATCGCAGCTCGCGAGTGCTACGAGCAGCTTGCCGGGACGCTGGATCCTGACCCGGAGCGCACGGTCGTGTTCTGTCGAGGGAGCCTGACATTCGTGCAGGCCCAGCTGGCCCGCGTGGCCCACGCTGCAGGCGACCTGGACCGCGCTGCTGCGCATTTCGAAGCTGCCGAAAGAGATTGCCGGGCCGCCAAACACGGGCCGGAGCTGGCGTGGATCTGCTATGACCACGCCAACGTCCTCATCGAGGCAGGTCGCCCGACAGACGCAGACCATGCCGCTGCTCTCCTCAGGGAAGGTGCGGCGCTCGCCGATCGCCACGGCATGCTCCCGCTGATGGCGAAGATAGCCGAGTTGAGGCAGTCCTCCTCGGTTCGCCCGTCACCGCCGGCAGGACTGACTCCCCGGGAAGTTGAGGTACTCGGTCTGCTGGCTCAGGGCAAGACGAACCAGGAGATCGCCGTGAAGCTGTTCATTGCCGAGCGCACCGCATCAAACCACGTGAGCAACATCCTGGCGAAAATCGGCTGCGGCAACCGGGTGGAGGCCGCCGCGTTCGCCCATCGTCATGGACTGGTGAAACCGGAGTGATCCGCGTTCTGAGCCGCCCTGCGGCATCCCACGGCCGCCGCTGGAGCAGCGGCCGGCTGGACGTCTGAGTAATTCTCCCTACGACCGGCGTCGAGGACGCCTCCTGAGGCGCCGGAGCAGATTGAGTAATGCGGACGATTCTCTTACCGCAGGCACGTCCCTACAATTAGAGAGGATTCAGGCAAGGAGGATTCAAGGCGTTCGTGTCGTGCAAGCCGCCGGTTGTGAGAGCCGCCCTCGCCTGCGAACCTTCGATACCTGTAGGGCAGGAGGATGCCGGGTGATCACACACATCCTACGACTGCTGCTTGCCAGACAGCTCAGGCCGCTCACCTTGGAGCGAGACAGAGGGTTTCTTCCCCGCTTTGATGTTCCGTCCCTCGGTCTCTACGTTCATGTTCCATTCTGCAAGTCTCTGTGCGGCTTCTGCCCGTACTACAAGACTACGACGCAGAAAGACCGGATAGCGGCGTTCCTGGGAGCGCTCACTGCCGAGATCGGCCTGGTCGGCAGACGGCTGCGCAACGGTGAATCCCGCAAGAAAGCTGCCAGTCTCTACTTCGGCGGTGGAAGCCCCGCGACCATGATGGATGATTTGCCGGTGATCCGCCGGGCAATAGACAGGGAGTTCTCCGTTGCCGGTCACTGTGGGATCGAGCTGCACCCCCGCGACGTGAAGCGTGACACAGCGCAACGCCTCCTCGATTGCGGGTTCGACATGGTAAGCCTGGGAGTCCAGTCCTTCTCGCCGACACTTCAAGAGAACCTTGGCAGGACGAATGTGGACGGGGCCCAGGCGTTACGCGAGCTCAGCACGGGCGGCTTTCGCGCGATTGATGTCGATCTTATCTTCGCCATTCCGGGCCAGACAGAGAGCGACCTCTGCCGCGACCTCCGTCGAGCCGTGGAGCTCGGTGCGACTCAGGTATCCACCTATCCGTTCATCGATTTCTCCTATGCGAACAACAGACGGCAGCCGCTGTCCCACCGGCGGAAACGCCGCATGCTCGAAGCGCTGCTGGCCGCTGCCGATGAGCTTGGATTCGAACGGACCTCCGTCTGGACGTTTGGGAAGAAGGGCTCGCCGCGCTACTCGTCGGTTACGCGGGACTTCTTCGTCGGGTTCGGCCCGAGTGCGGCATCGCTGGGGCGAGACGCTTTCAAGGCGAACACGTTCTCCGTCGACTCCTACGTGCAGGCAGTGAGTGACGGCTCGATTCCGACGGCGGTGCGGTTGCGGTTCACCCCGCGAACCAGGAGGCTGTACTGGATCTTCTGGAACGCCTACAATGGGTTCCTGTCGCGGAGGACATACAGCAGTCTCTTTGGAACCGAGCTCGGGGAAGACTTCGGGCCGGCAATGGCGCTGGCCGAACGTGTGAAGCTGGTCAGAGCCTCTGCGGACGGTTGGCTCCTGACCAGGCGGGGAAGCCGCCTGTTCCACCGCATTGAGCAGGTCTACACCCACCAGTACATCGACAGGACCTGGAAGTCGTCGATGGAGACACCGTGGCCCAGATCCATCCGCCTGTACTAGGCGGTTCCCGCCCGCCGGTACCCACTACGGTTCACCTTTCTCTCGCTTGCACGACGTCAGCCGGTCCGGCGGCCGGGAAGACGGAGAGAGGAAGCTCCTGGTGGATTCGCTGGCCGACTCGGTAGTGACCGGAAAAAACAAAAGGGTGAGCCTCGCCTCGAGGCCACCCTTTTGTTTCGGGTATTTGTCCCCGGTATTAGCCCCCTAGGGGAAGCAGGCTACACAGATTTTTGGGTGTTCTTCGCCCGAGCAGCCCAAGATACGCGGGGGGTCGACCGTGGGACGGTCGGTTTTGGGCACTCCAAGCCCGCCAAATTGGTACTGATGGTACCAGGTGAAACCTCGAAGGCATCTCCGTCTCGACGGGGAAGCTCGAAATCTAGGCCGATCTTCGGGGCCAGTGCCCGGGCCTTGGCTACCTCCTCCCAATAGCAGCGGGAGCGCGGCCGCGATCCAGCTAACGATCGCCGGCAGTGTCCAGAACAGCCGTCCCCTACTCCGCTGAATCTCCGCCTCCGCCTTCTCTCCTTTGACAGGCAAAACCTTGGGTGGTAGGATGAAAGAATCAGTCTGTTTGTCACATCAGTCTCGCTACGCGATTCTACAGCGGCCAAGAGTGTTTGCAGCTCTGCAACAGAAGTTGCCTTGGGGACCGACCTGCCGGCATAGAAGTCCGATCGAGGCGGTGTCTCTCCCCTTCATATGACTCGCTTCAGTCTGGCACACCAGTCGCAAGACGATCGGGGAAGAGGAGGAGCATATGTTGCAGTTTCTCGCCGTACTCGGCTACGCGACCTTGCCGGTGAGGCGCTCGGGGCGTGGCACACTTTCTGGTAGACATAGCGCACACATGGCTGCCAGGACAAGCCCGCTATCCAGGCGGCGGCATCACCGGTTGACTACTGTGGTGGTGCGTGCTTGCGGTCGCATAGTGCTGGCGTCCATGCTGGTGGCCGGCCTGGCAGCTTGTGATCTTCTTCTATTCTTGCGTCCGCCGGCGAAGCCCTCGCCTCCCACGTGGATCCAAGGGGCGTGGCATGATACCACAGGGCAACCCTACTACTGCAGTGAAGGTTCACCTGGATATCCGGCCTATCGATTCTCAAGCGATGAGATAGGCAAGGGCGTTTCTGTGGATGGGGTCTACCAGGAGTGCTCAGTCACTGAGCAGTTCGACAACAACAAGTGCTACGACGAGTCCACCTCAACCACGTATCATATCCACCTCTTCTCGGGAGGATTCACCCTCGATGGCAAATATCTCTCATCTCACTGGGACCTCCTCTACACCAAAGTAGACGACCTGACGATGACGCAAACCTACGTCACGGATGCCCCCAGTACCTATACCAGTACCTATACAAGGTGCCAGCTGCAGCCCTGACGGGTGAAATCAGCTGGCCCAGTTCAGTTCGATCAGTGCCGAATAGGACAACCCCTCCGCAGGTTCTCTCGGAGGCAGCATGTTTCGAGATTTCTGAGGATCGCACCTTTACACGAGCCTATTATACTGATAGAATCAGCTTTACGCACAAAAAGTCTGAAATGTAGCCACACGCTCAGGAGGCCGCCGTGAATTCGGTGCAGCGAGTATGGTGCATATTCAGCGATCCAAGATCCCGCCATCCAGCTGATCCTGTCAGGATCCTCGAACAGAATTCGCCCACCGGCCGCTTCGATCTCCTCCGAGTGCCTGCAAGAAGGGAAGGACCAAGGAGGATACATAGATGCTTGGGAGGATCAAACACGAAACGGACAAGCCCGCCCAGTGCCCCTACCGCACGAGATGTCACTTCCACAACATCGAACACATGAGTCCGAGCAACCTCCGGTTGAAAGAGCTGTACTGCGTCGAGTGGCCCGAGCGGTGTGCAATCTTTGCCGCAAAGAGGGCCGGGAAGCCCGTATCGATTACTCTCTGGCCGACTGGGAGATTGAGAGGTTGAACGATCGGGACCAGCGAGAGGGGGGCTCGACCGGCCAGGTTTTGCAGGGACTGCAGCTGTGCCGAGTGGCCCGCTCTCGGCGTTAGCACCGGAGGCGCGCATGACCTACCACACCAACACCACGATGGAGATCCACGTGATCTCACCCGAGACAGTGGTTCTTGGAGTCAGAGGCCCGCTGCAGATAGAGCATGCTCAGCAGTTCGGCCATCTGCTCGACGAGCTTTGCACCAGACCGCAGCCCACGAAGGCCGTGGATCTCTCGCAGACGAGCTACATGGCTTCCGCCGGGATCGGAGCGCTCATGTTGCGGCAGAAGCTGCTGGCACAGCGGGGCGAAGAAATACGCATCTGGGGCTGCAGCGAACACGTGCGGAAGAGCTTCGAAATCATCAAACTGGACCAGCTCTTCGAGATCCGGGCCGATCCGCCTGCATACCCCAGCGCGTCGAGGCGGAACGGTCCCCTGACGATCCAACGGCTGAAGGATGAGGCCGAACGGCACCTGCGCGCCCTCGAGTGGAGCCTTTGGGCGTACAAGCAGGTCGTCTATGTTGAAGTGCACGAAAATGTATCGATCGCTGCGGCTGACAACTGTCTGTCTGAGGTTTGGGGAATCTTCATGCAGAAGAGCAAGGAGTACGCCAGCGTCTTCCTGCTCCTCGACACGAAGGCGATCGCGCTTCAGTCGAGCAAACTCCGGCAGTTCATTGACCACGAATGGGGGTTCATCCTGGACCGACCGGAGTACATAGTCTGCTTCATCGACCACAGCGCGATGAAGCGCGTGATCTGGGAGGCGATGTTCACACTGCTGGGAAAGCAGGAACAGATCAAGATCTTTCCGGATTCGGCCGCAGCTCTGCGTTGGGTGGAGAAACTTGCGCCCGTCGCGGAGAAGACTTCGTCGCGCCGACGCCGTGAAAAGTAGAGCCTCAACGTGTCGCGGGAGATGTGCAGATCCTCAACCGGGCGGTACGTCAACTACCTCGGACAACTGGACGACCTGCTGTCTATCGCGCGAGCAGATAGCCTGCGATTGCCCCGCCAACCGCAGCGATGATAGCCACGATGATCCCGACTGTCCGGGCCTTATGGAGCTGCTTGGTCGCCTTCTGGGGATCCGCCTGCATACCGCCGTACAAACTCGCGCGCTGATCCAAGCCCTGCTCGCGCTCGTTCAACGCCTGCTCGCGCAGCTCCAACCGCTGCGCGATCTCGCTCGACTGCCGCCTTTTCTGCGCCAAGTCGAGCTCTCTCTGCTGCAACTCGGTTTGCCTCGGCGAAGACTTCATAGTACCTCTCTCCTAGATCGCCTTGCTCTTTGGGCGTA
>CAZBDU010000028.1:0-58081 GCA_964490725.1 uncultured Spirochaetaceae bacterium
ACTAGACATACGTACAGTCATTTGTGGGACACAAATTTCCGGGACAGCACACTAGTGGACTCGGGCTTTGGTGCCTTTGCCGAATACGTCTGCGCTCCGGAGAAGGCCCTGGCGCCGAGACCGTCCAACCTCTCATACGAGCAGGCCGCGGCGGTGCCCCAGGCGGCCCTCGTGGCGCTGCAGGGTCTCCGGGATTGCGGACGAATCCAGGCCGGACAGAAGGTCTTGATCAACGGCGCATCCAGTGGCATCGGTACGTTCGCCGTACAGATCGCGAAGTGGTATGGGGCTGAGGTAACCGGAGTCTGCAGCACAAGAAACCTCGAGCTCGTACGTTCCCTAGGTGCGGATCACGTCATCGACTACACAGAGGAGGACTTCGCCCGAACCGGTCAGCGCTACGACCTGATCCTGGCTACTGCAGGGTATCGCACACTGGCGGACTACAAGAGGGCGTTGGGTCCCAAAGGGATATATGTCATGGCCGGAGGAACGCTGAGGCAGGTGTTTCAGGCGCTGGCTATGGGATCCGCCGTGTCGGAGAAGGGGGGCAGGACCCTCACCAATCTGTCCCACAGGACAAGCCAGGACGACCTCCTCTCTATGAAGGGGCTCATCGAAGGGGGGTATGTGACCCCGGTGGTCGACCGGACCTATACTCTGGCCGAAACGGCCGAGGCGCTCCGATACTACGAACGCGGACGCAGCCGAGGGAAGGTCGTGATCCGGGTCGGGTCGGAAGCGATCCCGGATTGTATGGCCGAGAGATCGACGAGATCCCATCTTCTGCGGGAAGGGCGATTGTCGCGAGACGTTCGGCCGAACAGAGGAGAGTCTCAGTCCTCGCACTTCCAACTTCCTACGTCACGAACGCTGCGCCCAGGTTCACCTACCCCCTAGACGAGCTCGGGCAGAAGGGCTACCTGGGGAGTCAATGGCGGTCGGGCGTGGATGATGCCACGGTAGGGATCGATCTTTCTCTCTACCGGCGGACGCCCGCTGTAGCGAACTCGTTCCACATCCAGATCCCGGTCTGGCTGACCGGTGGAGATCCAGTGACAAATGGTTCGACGACTGGTTCCAAACCTTCGAGCTGAAGCCGTCTTGCTCCAGGCCGAACAGGGCCCGTTAGCGTGGTGTTTGTCGTAGCTCCCCAAGCGGCGTGCGGCGTTCTTGGTTGGGAGGCACAAGAATGTGCTTGATAGCGCCACCTGCGGTAAGGGAGACACGCTAGGAGGACGCACGTGAGCGCGAGAACTGATACTAGGACTCCCCGAATCGCCTTCTACACCCGGATCTCCACCGACGAAGACCACCAAAAGTACTCCCTGGACGCCCAGAAGGACCGCCTGGAAGCCTTCTCCAGAGCGCAGTGGGGGAGAGGACTGGGCCCTCCACAAGCTGTACCGGGACACCGAGAGCGGCACCCACATGGACCGCCCGGGCCTCCAGGAGATGCTGGCGGAGGCCGAAGCGAAGGCTTTCGCCACGCTCCTGGTCTTCCGGGTGGACCGCCTGTCGCGCAAGGTCCGAGAGCTCGCCCAGATGGTGGACGAGCTGACCAAGCAGGGGATCACCCTGAAAAGCATCACGGAACCCTTCGACACGTCCACCCCCGCAGGCAAGATGATGCTGCAGATGCTGGGCGTCTTCGCAGAGTTCGAGCACGCGACGATTGTGGAGCGCACCCGGGTGGGCATGGAGCGGAAGGTCAAGAACGGACAGTGGCACGGAGGTCAGGTGCCCTACGGCTGTCAGTTCGACCTCGAGAAGCGACTCGTCGTCAGCGAGGAAGAGGCCCTCGGCGTCCACAAGATGTTCCGTATGTACTGCGACGAGGAAAAGGGCGCCTTCTCTGTCGCCAAGAGCCTCAACGATGCCGGCTACCGGAAACGAAGCGGCAGGCGGTGGGATCGCCGTGTGGGTGCTCCACATCCTTCGCAACCCTCTCTACATCGGCAAGCTGCGGTGGCGGGAGGTCGAATACGAGGGAAGCCATGAGCCGATCATCCCCGAGGAGCTCTTCCGACGAGCAGAAGGCATACTGCAGAAGCGGACCGAAGACCCTAAGGGCCGTCAGTTGCACAACGGCAACGAGCGGCTTTTGGCGGGAATCGCCAGGTGCGGTCGATGCGGTTCCGTCATGTTCGGCGGAGGTGGGCAGAAAAATGGCACCTACATTCACTACTACGTTTGCTCGCGGCGTATGAACAGAGACGGCTGCGACCTGGCTTACATGCGGGCCGAACTGCTGGAAACCGCCATCGTACAGGACGCCAAGACGATGCTGAAGGACGATCAGTTCATGCTGCGGGCCTGGAAGGAGACGAATCGAAAACTCGCCGCGGAAAGACCGGACCTCGACCAGGAGATCGACAAACTCGAAGTTCAGATGACCGAGACGCAGAGGCGGATGGACCGTTACTTCGAATCCTTCGCTCTGCAATCGCAAGGTGAAAGAGCTCGACGCACGTCTTCAGGAATTGACGGTCGAAAAGCAAGACCTCGAGGCGCGCCGGCAGCGGCTTGAGCTTCCGGCCCTGGACATGGCGGCCTTCGCCACCCTCGTGGACCGCTTCGAGGAGGTGTTCGCCGCAGGAACGCAGGCACAAAAAAAGCACCTTCTCCACAGCCTGGTGAAGAAGGTACTCGTTCATGACCGCCGGACTGTCGAGGTCTGGTACGCGTTACCAAATCCCGAGCGGTTCGAGCACTGGAACACCGAGCTCCCCCGGAAGGACTCGAACCTCCGACCTAGTGGTTAACAGCCACCCGCTCTACCAACTGAGCTACAGGGGAATGTCGCCGCAAAGCTACCAACAAAGCCGGGAGGTTGTCAAGAGGTCGCCGTCCTTGCTCGTCCTTGCCGTCGTGCCGTCTGCGGCCGGCAGACGCCCGCCGACACCCGTCAGGATCCCCCAAGCAGCTGGTTCCACAGCTGATTGTCCTTCTCCGTCTGTGCCTCGAGCTGTGCTCTCTCCTCGTCAGTCATTGCGTGGAACGCGATCTCCACGTCCAGACCGGCCGTTTCCTGCCCTGAGGAACCCGCCGGCTTTATGGTCAGGGTCAGCATGTCCTGTCCCGCAAACCCTTCAAGCAGCCACTCGTAGCGGTCAACGGCGGATTTCCGCGCTGCGATGGTACTGAGCGCGGCCTGGGTAATCGCTTCTTTGCCGCCCTGATAGGCTGGACCGTACAGATTGCTGAAGTAGTCCACTATCTTCTGAAGTAGCTCGCTGCTGGCCTTGTCGGGATGAACCGGGAGCTCCGGACGGAGGGAGACGCTGGTAAGCCCATGGTCCCCGAAGGACAGAAGCAGCCTGAAATCGTCGAGAACATCGTTGTGGTAGTGCGGAACCTCCACGTAGGAGACCGCATTGTCCTGTTTGTCCACGCTTGGCGTCTCCTGGAAACCGTTGTCCCTCAGGTCGAGAACGGCGTCATCACGGCTCTCGCCGAGGCTGAATCCCAAGACTCCCCCCCAAAGGTAGTTCAAGTCCTGGCCGGTCGCAGCCTGCAGGCCTCCGCAGACGGTCAGGACCGTGCTCGCGAAAAGGATCAGAACAGCACGAGAGACCTTCATGTCGACCTCCTCTACCCGGTGCGACGGTGGTTGCATGATTTCCTGATAAGTCTAATAATATAACACTTCCAACGCTCTTGCAGCCATGCCGCGGCAGCCGGCGGCCACCCTATTCAGCGGAGCCACACTGTCCTATCGTCCTCCAGGCGAATCGTTGAGACTCTTCCGGCAGGATCGTGACGTGCTGCAGGGCGTGTCCCCCACCCCACCTCATCCGCGGCGGACGGCAGCCTCCACGTGGATGCGCTGCGGTCCAACATCGCAGGCCGGAACGATACCGGTCTGGCCGGCCAGGTGTCCTGGGCACCAACGGGGAGGCCGCCCACCTGGAGCCGAAGGAACGTCCGGCGGCGATCCGCGCGGTGAAGGACTGCATGGCCCCGGGGATACAGCTCATCGCCGGGACAGCACAGGAGTCGACGCGTGCAACGATGGAGGCGTGCCGGCAGGCGGCGGAGTGCGGCGCCGAACAGACCCTGGTGATCACTCCCTCCGCCTTCGAGGGTGCCATGACCGCCGAGACGCTACGGCGCGGCCACGAGGCGGTGACGGATCACAGCCCGCTGCCGGTGCTGCTGTACAACATGCCCGCCAACACCGCGGCGTCGACGTTCCCCCGGCGGCGGTGAGCGCTCTGCCCCCATCCCAACACAGTCAAGGACGGCTCCGGGGATAGCGGGCAGCTCTCCGGGCTGGTCCGGAGCACGCCGAAGGGGTTCTCCGTGCTTTGCGGCAACGCCGGCGCCTTCCTGCCAAGTTGCTTCTTGAGGCCTCGGGAGGCATCCCTGGCGCTGGCCAACGTGGTACCCGTGAGACGGTGGCGCTGTACCGTTCCTTCCAGGACGGAAACCTCCGGGAGGCGCAGGCTGCACGACCGCCTCCTGCGGGTGTCCCTGGCGGTAGCGCGTGGCTACGGGATCGACGGGCTCAAGGCCGCCCTGGATCTCATGGGCCTGTCCCGGGGGAGGCCCCGATCCCCTGTGCCATGCCCACAGCCGGAGCAGGTCGCAGACCTGCGCCGCATGCCCGAGACCGCTAATCTCCTCCAGTCTCCTGCGGAAAACGCGCTTCGGCCTGCTGAATGAGACCCAGTCCAGGGTAAGACCAACGACCGACACAGAATTGTTCCTCCCGCCCATGAGCTCCGCCCATGAGCTCTGGCCGGGCAGAATGGAATCCGTGGCGTGGGTTGCGGCGATTGCACGTCGAACCGACGAGGCACCCCAAACGGCCCATGTAGGGAGTCCACCCATGGAGAAAGAAATGGTTCCCGCCAGGCAGCGCGTGGAAGCGGCGGGAGGAGAGTCCCGGCTGAGGATGAGCTCTGGCGCCGGCACGCAGTTGGAGGCGCGAGCTTCACCAACGAGGACAAGCCCTACCCCGCCAACAAGCTGGGAGCAGCGGCCCTGCGGTCTTGACCGGGCCGTCCGCCGCCCGCGATGATGAACGCACATCGCCGCACGGGGCGCCTCTGCACGCCGATCTGCGGCCGGCTGTAGAAGAACGCAAAGGAGGGCATCATGAGTGGCGAAGAAACCATCCGGACGGTGGCAGTGATCGGGGTCGGGGGCGTGGGAGGCTACTTCGGCGGACGCATCGCTCACAGGCTCGCGCAAAAGCCTTCGGGGAAGACTACCATCGCCTTCGTGGCCCGGGGCCGCCACCTGGAGGCCATCCGGCGTGAGGGTCTGCTGCTGCGCATGGGAGAGGGACCGGCCGTCCGCTGCCGCCCGAACCTGGCCACCGACCGCATCGCGGAGCTGCCGGCGCCGGACCTCTGCCTGCTGTGCGTGAAAGGCTACGACCTGCCGGGAGTGCTCGCCGAGCTGGCTCCCTCCGTCGCGGCGGACACCGTCATCGTGCCGGTCCTGAACGGCGTGGACATCTACGAGCGGATCCGGCAGCACCTCTCCACGGGGATCGTCCTGCCGGCCTGCGTCTACGTGAGCGCCAACATCGAGAAGCCCGGCACGGTGGTCCAGCGGGGCATGGAGGGCCTGATCCTCTCCGGTCCCGACCCGCAGCATCCGCAGGAGGGGGCATCCGGCGCACGCGCCTTCCTGGACAGCATGGGCATCGCCTTCCGCTGGAACGCGGATCCCTTCCCCGCGATCTGGGAGAAGTACCTCTTCATCGCCTCCTTCGGCCTGGTCACGGCCTGGGCCGGGAAGAGCTTTGGGGAAGTCCTGGCCAGCCGGGAGCTCTCCGGCCTGGTGCGGAGCATCACGGCGGAGATTCTGGCCCTGGCGGCCAAACGCGCCGTGCGCCTGCCACCGGAGACGCTGGAGGCGACCATGGACAAGGCCGCCGGCTTCCCGGCTGAGACCCGCACCTCCTATCAGCGCGATGTGGAGGCGGGGCGTCAGGGCGAGGGTGACCTGTTCGGCGCCACGATTCTGCGCCTGGGGGAGAGCCTGGGCGTGCCGGTGCCGGTCACCCGGCGGATTCACGGCCAGATCGAGGCGCGGCTGGCCGCCGGCGGGCCGGAAGGGCGGTTAAGTTAAATTTAAATAAAATCGTTGCAGTCAGGCTCAGCCGGGTTTATCATTGGTTGCCCCGTGGGGGCAGCGAAACAACGTTCGTCGTCAAGGAGGTGTTCATGGACGGCGTGCTGATCATGGTGGTAGCGTTTGTAGGCTACTTCATCGCCTACAGGCTCTACGGGCGTTTCGTGGGCAGGAAGATCTTCGCGCTGAGCAACGCAAACAAGACGCCCGCGCAACAGCTCGAGGATGGTACGGACTACGTCCCCACCCGCAAGGGTATCATCTTCGGGCACCACTACACATCCATCGCCGGGACCGGACCCATCGTGGGACCGGCCATCGCCATCATCTGGGGGTGGCTGCCCGCGCTCATCTGGGTGCTGGTGGGAACCATCGTCATGGGGGCGGTGCACGATTTCGGGGCTCTGGTGATGTCCCTGCGCAACCAGGGGAAATCGATCTCCGAGATCACCTCCAAGTACGTGAATCCCAGGACCCGAACCATCTTCTTCCTGGTGGTGTTCCTGGAGCTGTGGATCGTGGTGGCCATCTTCGGCCTGATCATCGCCATCATCTTCAGCATGTACCCGGGGGCGGTCTTTCCGGTCTGGTTCGAGGTGCCCCTGGCCATCTTCCTGGGCTGGATGATCTACAAGAAGGGCGGCAACGTAACCCTGTTCTCGATCCTGGCGGTGGTGATCATGTACGCCACCATCGTGGCCGGAAACTGGCTGCCCATCAACATGCCCGATATCGCCGGGATTCCCGCCACCGGGGTGTGGAGCGTCATCTTGTTCATCTACGCCTACATCGCCTCCACCCTGCCGGTGACCACCCTGCTGCAGCCGCGGGACTACATCAACTCCCATGAGCTGTTTATCGCCATGGCGCTGTTGATAGCGGGGGTGGTTGCCTCCACCATCGGAGGCAAGCTGCACGTGGTGGCGCCCGTGGTGCAGGCAACACCGCAGGGGGCCCCCTCCATGTGGCCCTTCCTGTTCATCACCATCGCCTGCGGGGCCATTTCCGGCTTCCATTCCCTGGTCTCCTCCGGCACCACTTCCAAGCAGGTGGCCAAGGAGGAGGACGCCCTGTTCGTGGGCTACGGCTCCATGGTCTTCGAGGGGGTCCTGGCGGTGATGGTCATCATTGCCGTCTCCGCCGGAATCGGGATCGCCTACCAGAGCAAGGACGCGGGGCTGCTCACCGGCACCGCGGCCTGGACGGCCCACTACGCCACCTGGGCCGGCGCCAACGGCCTGGGCGCCAAGGTGGGAGCCTTCGTGGTGGGCTCGGCCAACATGATGACCTTCATCGCCATCCCCAAGGCGATCGGCATCGTGATCATGGGGGTGTTCGTGGCCTCCTTCGCCGGGACCACGCTGGACACCGCCACGCGCATCCAGCGCTACGTGGTCCAGGAGCTGGCGGGGGACATCAAGCTGGGCTTCATGCGGCACAAGCACCCGGCAACCCTGTTTGCCGTGATCACCGCGGCGGCGCTGGCCTTCGCCACCGGGGCCTCCGGCGCCGGGGCGCTGAAGCTCTGGCCGGTCTTCGGGGCCACCAACCAGTGCCTGGCGGGGCTGGCCCTGCTGGCCATCACCATGTACCTGCGGAAGCGGGGCGGCCTGGGCTACCTAGTAAGCGGCATCCCCGCCGTGTTCATGATCGTCATGACCACCTGGGGGCTGATCATGAACGAGATCAACTTCGTCAACGCCGGCAACGGCCTGCTGGCGGCCATCAACGGGGCGGTGCTGGTGATTTCCGTTTGGATCGTGATCGAAGGCCTGGCGGTCTTCTTCGGCCCGCGGGCCACACAGCCCGAGCCGGCCCCGGCCAGCTGAGCCTGGCGGGCGCCCTCCGGAACCCGTCGACCGGGGGAGAGGAGACCGCGCGGTCTCCTCTCCCATTTTCTCCGGCCCCGGGGGGCGGCCTGGATGCGCCGCAGCGGGTACGCGGCTCGAAACGCGGGGTGAGCATGCCTGGGAACGATGAACCTGCGCTGCTGAGATCGCTGTCCCGGCTCTTCTGGAGCCTGGCGCTGCCGGCCCTGGTTCTGCTGGCCGCAGACGTCGCAGTTCACCGCACGGCAGGCGTCCCGGCGCCACCCTTCGGATCGGCCCGCACCTGGGGGATTGTGCTGCTGGTGCTCTCGGTGCTGCTGGCCGCGGCGCTTCCCATCCTGATCCGCACCCTGTTCAACGCCAGGGCGGTAAAGCAGAGGTCCGTGGAGCCCGAGTCCTTTGCCCGCTACCAGAGGGCTTTGGTGGCGGTGCCGCTGGCGGCAGCGTTCTTGGCGGATGCGGCCTACCTGCTGTCGCTTCCCAGGCTCTACGTGTACGGCTCGGTGCTGGCCGCCCTCTACGGGGTCTACAGCGCCTATCCCTCGCAGAAAAAGCTGGCCGGGGAGCTGCGCTACTACGGCCTGGCGGGCAAGGGGAGCGAGGGCCGCGGGAGGTGAAGCGGGTCCGGGATGTGGTGGTCGGCTTTCTGCGCGATCTGCGCTCGGTGGACCGGGACAAGGCCACGAGCCTGCTGGAGTTCGAGCTCCTGGAGCTGGAGAACATCTATTCTCTGATTCTCTTCGGCTCCTTCGTGGGCATGCCCGCCCCCCCGGTGCACATCACCCTCCAGCTTCTGCCCTTGATGCACCGGGAGGTGCGGACCATGCTGGCGCGGATCGGAGTGGCACACGACGCGTTGGCGGAGATCGTCTCCACTCTCGGGGAACCGTGAGCGCCCGCATCCTCCTGTTCGTGGGCAAGGGAGGGGTCGGGAAGTCCACCTGTTCCTCCCTGGTTGCGCTGAAGCTTGCCCGGGCGGGTCGCCGCGTCCTGCTCAACTCCATCGACCCGGCGCACAACCTGCACGACATCTTCCGCGTTCCCCTGGGAGCCAGGCCGCGCAGAATCGTCCCCGGCCTCCAGGCCGTGGAGACGAATCTGGACCACTGGGTGAAGAGATACCTCAAGGAGACCGAGAACGATTTCCGCTCCGTGTACAAGTACCAGGAGGCGTTCAACCTCCACCGCTACTTCCGCATCCTCAAGTATTCCCCGGGGTTGGAAGAGTACGCAGTGCTGCTGGCCCTTGTGGACACGCTGCGCCGCTTCGCAGATCGGGACTACATCATCTTCGACACCCCGCCCACCGCCCTTACCTTGAGGTTCCTGGCCCTGCCGGAGGTGTCCCTCCTGTGGCTGAAGGAGCTGTCGCAGTTCCGGGAGCTGATCCTGGCCAAGAAGGAGATCATCACCCGGGTCAAGGAAGGGCGCCGGGAGGATGCCCGCCAGCGCGATCCGATCCTGGCCAAGATCGCCGGACTTCTGGACCTGTATCGAGGTCTGTCGGAGCTGCTGAAAGACGGCCGCCAGAGCCGGGCCTTCCTGGTCCTCAACCCCGACGAGCTGTCTCTGGCCGAGTCCAGGCTCATCTGGAAGGAGCTCACGCGCCTGCGAATCTCCATCCCCTTCGTGATCGTAAACAAGGCGGAGGAAGGCAGGGTTCTCCCGGCGGACCCGCAACGCGAGTTCTCCGCTTCCCGCGTGGTGAGACTTCCCCGCGTCGAAGGGGCCGGGCTCACCGGCATCGAGCGACTGGATTCCCTCCGGCTTCCCATCGAGCTGGAGGCGATCTAGACGCCCCGCGCCGCCGCACGGTGGGTCAGACGTTCACCAGCTCCACCCAGTGCTCGGGAAACTCGCTCTTGAACTCCTGTTCCAGGTCGTGCAGGGTGTCCGACTGCTGGACCAGGGCCAGCAGAGTGCAGCAGCCGTGGGTGCTGTGCAGAGCCCGGGTGAAGACGTAGAGCTTGTTCCGCTCGGGGCTGTAGCGCACACGCTCCACCAGGCCCAGCTGCGCCACCGTCAGGTCGCTCTCTTTCTCCCTGACCCGATCCAGGACCGAGTCGATCCTCCGAACCATCTTCGAGGTCACCACAAAAGTATAGCCTTTTCGGCGGGCCGCGAAAAGTTCCGGGCGGCGTCCGGGGTGCGGGCGGGCCGCGTCCGCGGTGCCGGCGGCCGGCGGGCCCGCCGCCTCAGAGGACGCTCTCCGCCATCTCCTGAATCTGCTGGAAGGTGAAGACCGGCCCGTCCCTGCACACGTAGCGGGCGCCGATGCCGCAGCGGCCGCACTTGCCTACTCCGCAGCTCATGCGCCGCTCCAGCGAGGTGATGATCCGCTCGGGGGGGAAGCCCAGCTTCAGCAGCGGCACCATGGTGAACTTCAGCATGATGGGGGGCCCGCACACCAGGACGAAGGCGCCCGCCGCCGCGGGGGCAACCTCCTCCACCACGGCGGGCACGAAGCCCACCCGGCCCTTCCACCCCTCATCCCCGCGGTCCACGGTGAGGAATACCCCGATGTCGTCTCGCTCCTGCCACTCCTGGAGCTCCGACTTGTAGATGAGCTCCTCGGGGCTGCGGGCCCCGTAGACGACGGTGATCTCCCCGTACCTGTTCCTGTTGTCCGGGTGCAGCAGATACCTGATCGTGGCGCGAAGCGTCGTGAAGGCAAAGCCGCCGCCCACGATCACCACGTTGCCGCCCTCCATCTCCTTCAGGGGAAAGGGGGTCCCGAAGGGGCCTCGCACCCCGATCGGGGCGCCCTCCTCCAGGTCGTGGAGCGCCGAGCTCACCACTCCGTGGGGATAGCGCTTCACAGTGAACTGCAGGTACTCCCTGTCCAGGGGGGAAGAGGCGATCCCGATGGGGCTCTCCCCCTTGCCTTCCAGGGACAGCATGGCGAACTGCCCGCAGGCGAAATCGAAGCGGCCCCCCTCGCCTTCCTGGCCCAGGACCAGCTCGAAGGTCTTGATGTCCCTGGCCCCGTTCTCCACCACGATGCGGCTCACCGTCGCCGGTCTGGGCAGATAGGGATCGATCTCCATCAGGGCGCTCATCCGGCAACCTCGCTCACGATCTCTCTCAGGTCTATGTTGGCCGGGCAGTTGCTCACGCAGCGGCCGCAGCCCACGCAGAACGCCTGGCCGTAGTTCTCCACGGAATAGCAGAACTTGTGCATCACCCGCTGCCTGACTCTCTGGCCCTGCGAGGACCTGGGGTTGTGACCGGAGGCCTCCCGGGTGAACAGCGCGAACGCGCAGGCGTCCCAGTTGCGGTAGCGGCGGGTCCCCTCCAGGCAGCGCTCCTCCGCGAAGCCGAAACAGTGGCACGTGGGACACAGGTAGGCGCAGGCGCCGCAGCCCAGGCAGCGCCGGGCCAGAGCCTCCCAGAAGCCCTGATCCCGGAGGCTCCCCAGCTTCTCCGCCAGACCTGCCGTGTCCAGCTTGGCCGGTTGCAGCCTGGACGCCTGCGGGCCGCCGGCGCCCGCGACCGCCGCGGCGGCCGCTGCGGCCGCCCTCTCCCTGCGCTCCACGATCGCTTTGGAAGCCTCGCCGAAGTGCTCCGCAAAGCTCGCCATCAGGTCCGCACCGGCTTCGCTGGAGGCCTGGAAGAGCAGCGCCTCGGCGTCCGCGAACACCAGAACGTCGGAGCCGGTCTGGTCGAAGGGCCCCCCACCCAGGGAGGCGCAGAAGCAGCCCTCCCCCGGGGCGGTGCAGGCCAGCGAGACCACCACCGTGTCCGCCCGGCGGGTCACGTAGGAGGGGTCCCGGAAGGTCCCCTCGCCCAGCACCGCGTCCAGGTGGCGGAGCGCGCGGGCGTCGCAGGGACGCGCCCCGAAGAGCACCTTCCTGCCCCCCGGCGCCGGCACGCTGCGGGGCACCCCGTCCTGATACTGCAGGATCGGCTCCCACTGGGGAAAGAACAGGCCCTTGACCGGCCTCTGGAGCCTGCCGTAGTCCAGGACCGGGCTCATCCCTTCCCGGAGCTCCCCCAGGTTGACACCGCCTTCCTCCCGCACCGGCACGTACACCTGGAAGGACTGCCGGAGGGCGGCCAGGAAGCCCTCCAGATCCGCTTTCCCCATCGCGCCCCGTTTCATGGCGCTTTTCTTCTCGGGGCTCTTCTTAGGGCTCACTGATGAACTCCTGGCCGTCCTCCTGTGCGAAGGTGCACAGGGGCGGCGGCTCCTCCAGCGACAGTCCGGGTGTATAGCCGAACAGCTCCTCCACGTCCTTCACCAGCTTGCCGGTGAAGCTGCGCAGGTCTATCCCCATGGGGCAGGCCCTGAGGCAGGCGCCGCAGTCCACGCAGCGGCCCGCCTGGTGAAAGGCCCGTCCGATCTGAAAGAGCATCACGTCGGAGAGGTGGCTGCCCCGGTCCAGCCAGGCGGGCTTTCCCTGATCCACGAAGCAGACCTTGCAGTAACAGTTGGGGCAGGCCTGCCGGCAGGCGTAGCAGCGAATGCACTTCGACGCTTCCGCCTCGAAGTAGCGCCAGCGCTCCTCCGCCGACCGCGCCGCAAGAGCATCGACCCCCTGGAAGCCGCCGGCGGCGGCCGGCCGCGCCCGGCCCTCGATCAGGAGGTCCGCGCCCACCGCTTCGGGATGGCGGCACTCCAGGCAGGCCTCCTGCAGGAGGCGCTCCTCCACCTCCTCCAGGCCCGCCTCGTCCAGGCCGCCGCCGCCTTCCCTGCCCAGCGCGCCCCCCTTCCCACCGGGAAGCTTCTTCGGGTCCACCATGCCCCGGCAGGGCAGGCCCACGATCACGACCCTCTCCCGGGGGACCTGCCGCTCCTTCACCAGTCCCAGCACTGAGCGGCTGTCGCAGCCCCTGGCGGCGATCCCCACCCTGGGCGGCTCCTCGTTGCGCCTCCGCGGCGCGAACAGGGCGGGCAGGTACACCGCCAGGTTGGTGACGCAGGAGCGGTCCCACACCAGCCGCTCCACTTGCCCGGGGCCTTCCAGGAACGCCGGCCGGCTGCGGAAGGGAAGCGTTCCCCTCTCGTGGCCAAGAAAGAGATCGATCCGGCCGCTTTCGAACAGCTCGGCCGCGGCGGCCCGCAGCCGGGCTTGCGTTTCATTCATCCCGTCCAGGCCCCTTTCGCCAGCTTGCCGATTCTGCCGGCCTCCCGCACCTCCGCCACCACCTTGTGCACCAGGGCTGCAAAGCGCGTCCCCTCCGAGGCGGAGACCCAGGAGAACTGCACCCGCGCAGGCTCGATGCCCAGGTAGTCCAGGTAGCCCTTCAACAGGGCGAACTTGCGGCGGGCCACCAGGTTGCCGCTGATGTAGTGGCAGTCCCCGGGGTGACAGCCGGACACCAGCACGCCGTCGGCCCCCTCCTGCAGCGCCTTCACCACGTACAGCGGGTTGATCCTCCCGGAGCAGGGCACGCGGATGATGCGGATGTTGGCGGGATACTGCAGCCTGCTCACCCCCGCCAGGTCGGCCCCCGCGTAGGAGCACCAGTTGCACAGGAAGACCACGATCCTGGGTTCCCACTCCGCCGGCGGCGCCGCAGCCGGCTCGGCCGCAGGCGTCGGGCGGCGCGCCCGGGTTGCCGCGGCCGGCCGCTTAGAGGGCATGGAGCGCCTCCATGACCTGTTCGTTCCCGAAGCCCCGCAGATCGACCGCCGCGGCCCTGCAGGTGGCGGCGCAGGCCCCGCAGCCCTTGCAGAGCGCCTCGTTCACGGTGGCGACGCGCTTCTCCGGGCTGATCTCGATGGCGCCGTAGGCGCAGACCTCCACGCAGGCGCCGCAGCCGCTGCAGTACTCCTCCCTGACCCCGGAGACCCTGCCTTCGGTCTCGATGGTCTTCCTCCCCAGCACCGTGGCGGCCCTTCCGGCCGCCGCCCTGGCCTGGGCGACCGTCTCCCCCACGTCCTTGGGGTAGTGGGCCAGGCCGCACACGAACACGCCGTCGGTGGCGAAATCCACCGGCCGAAGCTTGATGTGCGCCTCCAGGAAGAAGCCGTCCTCGTTCAGGGGCACCTTGAGGAGCTGGGAGAGAGACTTGTTGTCCGGGTTGGGGGCGATCCCGGTGCTCAGGACCACCAGGTCGGGGCCGAGCACCAGCGTCCGGTCCAGGATCCGGTCCCGGACGGAGACGGTCAACCCGGAAGGGCCGCTGTCCACCACGGGCTCCTCCCCCTCCTCGAAGCGGACGAAGCGCACCCCCTTCTCCCGCGCCTGCCGGTAGTAGCTCTCCCGCAGCCCGTAGGTGCGGATGTCCCGGAAGAGCACGAAGACCTCACACTCGGGGTTGGCCTCCCGCAGCGCCAGGGCGTTCTTGATTGCCTGGGAGCAGCACACGCGGCTGCAGTAGGGATGCGCCTGGTCCCTGGAGCCCGCGCACTGGATCATCACCACCGTCCTCAAGGCGGCCAGCGCCGGCTCACCAGCTCCGGCTGCCCGGCCTGCCTCACCGGCCCCCTCCAGCATCTCTTCCAGGCGGCGCTGGGTGACCACCCGTTCGTCGCGGCCCAGGAGGTACTCCTCCGGCCGGCGCTCCTCCGCCCCGGTGGCGATCACCACCACGCCGTGCTCGATCCTGGCCTCCGGCCGCTCCAGGACGGTGGTGAAGTTGCCCACGTAACCGGAAAGCTCCGCGATCCTGGCCTGCAGGTAGGTCGTGATCCTGCCGCTCGCCTTCACCTGCTCCATCAGCGAGCCCAGCAGGGCGGAGGTCTCCTCCCCCTGGAGGGTCCTCCGCAGGTGCCGGAGGTTTCCGCCCAGCTCCGCCTCCTTCTCCAGCAGGTGCACCGGGAAGCCCTGGGCGGCCAGGTCCAGTGCCGCGGTCATCCCGGCCAGCCCGCCGCCTATCACCAGCGCGCTGCCGGTGACCCCCAGCGACTTCCGGTACAGGGGCTCGGCGGGGATCACCCGGGCCACGGCCTGGCGCGCCAGGCCCCAGGCCTTCCGGGTGGCCGCTTCGGGCTCCTTCTGGTGAACCCAGGCACACTGCTCGCGGATATTGGCGAACTCGAACAGGTAGGGGTTGAGCCCCGCCTCCCTCAGGGTGCGCTGGAACAGCGGCTCGTGGGTGCGGGGCGTGCAGGCGCAGACCACCACGCGGTTGAGCCCCTTTTCCTGAATGGCTGCCTTGATGGTCTTCTGCGAGTCCTGGGCGCAGGCGAAGAGCAGCTCCTGGGCGTGCCTCACTCTGGGCAGGGTGGCCAGGTGCTCCACCACCCCCGGCACGTCCACGGTGGAGGCTATGTTGATGCCGCAGCGGCAGACGAACACCCCCACCCGCGGTGGCTCGCCCCGGATGTCCCGCTCCGGGGGGTAGTCCACCCGCATCTCCCGCACCGGCAGGTCCCCAAGCAACGCGCCGGCGGCGGAGGCGGCGCCGCTGGCCTCCATCACCGACTCGGGGATGTCCTTGGGGCCGGTCATGCTGCCGCAGGCGAACACCCCCGGACGGCCGGTGGTCACCGGGCTGAAGGAGCCCACCGCGAGGAACCCCCTGGGGTCCACGGAGGCGCCGGCCATGAGAGCCGCCTCCCGGGACGAGGCCGACGGCTCCAGGCCCACCGACAGCACCAGCAGGTCGAACTCCTCCCGTTTGAGGGCCCCCTCCTGGGTGACGTAGCGCACCAGCAGGCTCTCCTCGTGGGGATCCACCTCCACGGTGGAGATCCGCCCGCAGATGAAGCGGGTCTCGTGCTCCTCCCTGGCCCGCTCCACGAAGCGGTCGAACCCCTTGCCGTAGGCCCGCAGGTCCATGTAGAACACGGTCACCCGGGCCTCAGGCAAATGCTCCCGGGTGATGATGGCGTCCTTGGCGGCCTGCATGCAGCAAACCGCGGAGCAGTGATCGTTTCCCGCCTGCACGTCCCTGGAGCCCACGCACTGCAGGATGGCGATGCGACGGGGCTCCTTCCCGTCGGAGGGCCTGGTGATGTGCCCGCCGGTGGGGCCGGAGGCGCTCAAGATCCGCTCGTACTCGATGCTGGTCAGCACGTTCGGAAACACCCCGTAGCCGTAGTCGCCCTTGAGCCGGGGGTCGAACTCTCGGGAGCCGCAGGCCAGGATCACCGAGCCCACCTCCAGCTGCAGGACCGCCTCCTTCTGCTCGAAGTCGATGGCCTCGGCCTGACAGGATTTCTGGCAGATCCGGCACTTGCCCCTCTGGTGGTAGATGCAGTGCTCGCTGTCCATGATGGGGATGGCGGGCACCGCCTGGGGGAAAGGGATGCGGATGCACTTGGTCAGGCTGAGCCCCTTGTTGTAGGGATCGGGGATCTTGGTGGGGCACTTGGACATGCACACCCCGCAGCCGGTGCAGCGCTCCTCCACCACGTAGCGGGGCTTCTTCACCACTTCCAGGCCCAGACGCGGCGGCTCGCCGTGCAGGGCGGTCACCTCGGAGTTGCTGAGGATCGTGACGTAGGGGTGGCTTCCCACCTCCACCAGCTTGGGGGAGAGGATGCACATGGCGCAGTCGTTGGTGGGAAAGGTCTTGTCCAGCTGCGCCATCCGCCCGCCTACCGACGGTCCCCTCTCGATCAGGTAGGTCTGGACACCCATGTCGCCCAGGTCCAGAGCGGCCTGGATGCCGGCCACTCCCCCGCCGATCACCGCCGCGCTCTTGTACAGCTCCATCACCGGCTCCCCGCAAGCATCCGCGCAGCCCTCTCCTGCTTCCTGCGCGTGAAAGCCACCGCCTTGGCCATCAGGGTGGTGCGATGGAGGCGCTCCTGCTCCCTGCCGGGGAGCTCCAGCGCTCGCACGAACCCCTTCTGTCGCGCGCCGCCGTAGATCCGGGATCCCTTCTCGGTGCGGATCATCACCGTGGTGTACCCCTCCGGGGAGCCCAGCCCCCCGCAGGCGATGTCGGCGAACTCGTTCGTGAAGTCGCTGCAGGCGAAGCAGGCCGGACGGGCCACCTCGTCGATGAGCTCGAAGGGCACGTGCAGATCCTCCCCCTCCCCGGTGCTCACGATCACCTCGTCCTTGATGTTCAGGCGCTTCACCGCCTCCAGGGCCACTCCCATCCTGGACTCCAGCTTGCGACGCGCCTCCTGGCCGAAGGAGAAGCTCTCCATGCAGAAAAGCCCTATGGCCAGCGCCACCGCATCGGAGGGGACCACCTTCAGCATCTGCATCTTGCGCAGGGAATAGACCTGGCAGGGGGTGCCCACGAAGGCCACCTTGCGCAGGCCCTCCCGCCGCAGCCGCCCCATCTCCCGGACCGCCGGGATGAAGGTGGTGTAGGACCTGCCCACCTCCTCCAGGTGGGCGGCCTCGCCGAAATGCGACCCTGCCGCCTCGATCACCTCCTGCGGGTTGGAGGCCACCGCCGGCTCCCGCGAGAAGGGGCCGGTCCGGCGGGAAACCACCGCGCCCTCGATCAGTCCCCGCTCGAAGGCGTACAGCAGCAGAGAGGTCACCACTCCTCCGTCGGTGGCCAGGGAGGCAACCTGCGGATCCGTGGTCTGCGCCGAAACCAGCTCCCGCCAGGGGCCCACGGGTTTGCGCCACTGGAAGCGGCTCTTCAGCTCCTGGTCCAGCGCCCGCACCTGCGGGCAGACCAGGTAGCAGATCCCGCACTTGAGGCACTCCTTCTCGTCCACCAGCTCCGGAAGGCCGTCCTCCCCAATACGCAGAGCGTGAAGCTCCCCGGCAGTGCAGAAGGAGACGCAGCCGCCGCAGCCGCCGCAGATTCCCCGGGACTTCACCTCCGCCTCCAGGTCCCGGAAGCTTTTCACCTCCGTGGTTGCCATGGTGCGCCTATCCCGAGGGCCGGCCGATCCCGGATGGGCGGCCCAGCCTGGCCTGAAGCTCCCGGATCACCTGCTTTCGTCCCTCCACCGTGTCCCGTATCATGTCCCGCCTCATCAGCTGGGCCAGCCGGTCCACCTCCTCCGAGCTCTGGAGCATCTCCGCGGGCGCGTACCCGTGCTTGATGGCCAGATAGCGCAGGGCTCTCATGACGTCGGTGAAGTTCACCTGCTGCGGGCAGCGGGCGTAGCAACGGTAGCACAGGATGCAGAACCAGATGATCGGCGAGCGCAACACCTCTTCGCGCATGCCGAACAGCACCTGGCGGATGATCTTGCGGCTGTTGTACTCCTCGTCGATGCTGGTGACGGGGCAGCCTGCGGCGCAGGTGCCGCAGGCGAAGCACCTGCGGATGTTTCCTCCCCCCGGGAGTGAGGCCACCTCGTCGCAGAAGTCCCTGTCCAGATCCTCCACGACGACCCTGTCCGACTGCTCGCGCTCGTTCATGTTCTCCTCTTCCGGGCGGCGCGCCGCCTTGCGGCCCTTTCCCTCAGCCACTGCCCGTCTCCGCCGCCAGCTCCTCCTCCTTGAACACGGAGACCGGAGGCTCCTCCTCCAGGGTTCTCCCTGGAGCGTATCCGAACATCTCCTGCACCTCCCCGCTGACCAGCGCGAACAGCTCCGCCACCGGCAGCCGGCTCGGGCAGGCGCTGGTGCACATGCCGCAGCCGGTGCAGGAGCTGGCCATGTGGCTCATCCGCGTCAGGTGAAACAGCAGCGTGTCCGCGGGCAGGCGCAGCGCCCCCTTGCGGGCGGCCAGCCTCAAGAGCTGGCCGCCGTTGTGCTCGAAGACTGTCGACCTGAACACGCACTCCTTGCAGTAGCAGATGGGGCAGGCGTTCATGCAGTTGTGGCAGCGGATGCAGGTGGACAGGAGCTCCATCAGCCGGTCCAGGCCCTGCGCCTTCGCGCGCAGCTCCCCCAGCACCGAGGCGCGCTCCTTCCGGCGCCGCGAGGCCAGCTCCTCCACCGCCCGGGCGCGCTCGGCGCTGGCCTCCCCGGACAGCTCCAGGCCCAGGCGCTCCGCCGCCTCCTCCTGGAAGCGCTCCGCCACCGCCAGCTCGATCCGCCCGGATCGATCCGAGCCCAGGATCCCCAGGGCGATGTCCGCGCCCTCCGGCGCAGGGGTCTCGCAGATGCGGCAGGAGGGGCGCAGCGAGTAGCCTTCCGGCGGCTGCGGAAACGGCGTTCCTTTTCGCCGCCCGCCGCCGTCCCTGGCGAGCTCCGCATAGTCCCTGACCTCGTAGGTCCCCGGGCAGTCGATGCCCACGGTCAGGACCCCCTGCAGGTCGACCTGCTGGAACTTGGCCAGCTCCACAGCGGCGCGCAGCTCGCAGGGCTTCAGCACCGCCGCGATCCGCCCCGCCGGACCGCCGGTGGCCAGGCCGGTGGCGGCCGGACCGCCGGCGGCAGCAGGGCCGCCGGAGGAAGGGCCGGTGGTAGTCGGACCGCCTGAGACCGGGGCGCTGGAGGTCAGCTCACCCAGGATGCGCGCCGACTGGACCGCCATGGTGGGCGCCACCGGATCGGCCTCCGCCAGCATGGCCGGGTCCCGGATCAGGCTCTGGACGAACCCGTCGCCGGAGGGCAGTCTCCTGGGCACCAGGACCGCGGCGGCCAGCCCGCTCTCCAGGACCCTACCCAGGAGCCCCCGCAGGCCCCCCAGGACGTCACCCTTCTCCAGGGCTATGGACTGGTACTTGATTCCCATACCTCAACGCTCCTAGGCCGACCAAAGTACCTGCAGCGGATTGGGTCCCTTCTGCTTCAGGCTCGCCACCATTTCCGTCACCGTGTCGGCGAACAACTTCCCTTCCGAGGCGCTGATCCAGCGCAGCCACACCCGCTCCTCGTCGTAGCCCAGGGTCTTCAGCAGGCGTTTGATCACCGCGATCCGCCGCCGCGCCTTGTAGTTGCCGGTCTGGTAGTGGCAGTCCCCCGGGTGGCAGCCGCCGATCAGGACCCCGTCCGCGCCCTCCAGCAGGGCCTTCAGGACGTAGATGGGGTCAACCGCCCCGGTGCACATCAGGCGGATGATCCGCACGTTCGCCGGGTACTGCAGGCGGCTGGTTCCGGCCAGGTCCGCCCCGGTGTAGGTGCACCAGTTGCACAGGAACGCCACGATCCTGGGCTCGTGCTCAGCCATGGGTTGCCTCCAGGATTCGATCCATCTCGCGCATGATTGCTTCCCTCTCGAAGTCGTACTGCTGGGAAGCGCCGTTGGGGCAGCAGGCCGCGCAGGTACCGCAGCCCCTGCAGAGGTCCTCCTGCACCACCGCCTTCCTCCGCACCGGGTGGATGCTCCGGGCTCCGTAAGGGCAGGCCGCCACGCACAGGCCGCACCCCGAGCAGAGCCGATCTTTCACGTAGGCCTGGGTGTCCGCAAAGGTTCCTTCCTCCCCGGACAGGAGCACCGCGGCGCGGGCCGCCGCCGCCTTGCCCTGGCAGATCACGTTCTCCAGAAGATTGGGGGAATGGCAGATCCCGCAGAAAAACTTGCCCCGGGCGATGGAGTCCAGCGGCGCGGACTTGGGATTGGCCTCCGCAAAGAAACCGTCCGGGGTGGTCTGAAGGCCCGCTATTTCGGCCAGCTGCTGGTTGTGATGGGGCTCGATCCCGTTGCTCAGAGCCACCAGGTCCGCCCGGACGGTAACCTCCCGGCCGGCCACCCGGTCGAACAGCGAGACCACCACCGCAGCCCCGTCGGCGCTCACCTGCGGCTTCTCCTCCTCCTCGTAGCGGACGAACAGCACCCCCTGCTCGCGCGCCTTCAGGTAGTGCTTTTCGTAGAAGCCGTAGGTCCTGATGTCGCGGTAAAAGACGAAGATCTCCGCCCCCGGGTCCACCTCCTTCAGCTTCAGGGCGTTCTTCATGGCGTGGATGCAGCAGATGCGGCTGCAGTAGGGATGGCGGTCGTTCCTGCAGTTCACGCACTGGATCATTGCCACTTTTCCCAGCGCCCCCGCCTTCGGGGCGGAGACCAGCATCTGCTCCAGCTCCCGCTGGGTGACCACCGCCGGGTGCTCCCCGTAGAGGTAGCCCTGGGGCGCTATCTCCTGCCCGCCCACCGCGAAGATGGCCGCCCCGTGATTCACCTCCCTCGGACCCTCCTGCCCCGCCACCACCGAGGAGAACTCCCCCCAGCTGCCCTCCATCCGGGCCAGCTGGGCGCCCCGGAGCACCTCGATGGCGGGATGCTCCTCCACCCGGCTCACCAGGTCCCGCACCAGCTCCTGGACGTCCAACCCCCTCAGGGTGTAGTGGATGAGGCGGGCGTTGCCTCCCAGCTCCTCCTCCTTCTCCACCAGGGTGACATCCATTCCCTGCCCAGCCAGGCTCAGGCAGCTGGAGAGGCCCGAGACCCCGCCTCCCACCACCAGCACGCGGCGGTTCAGCTTCTTCCGGCCGCGCCTGCGGGGAACCTCCAGCTTGGCCTTCTCGATGCTGGCCCGCACCAGGGCGTAGGCCTTGCCCGTGGAGCCTTCACGGTCGTTCACGTGAACGTTGGCGCACTGCTCGCCAATGTTGGCCAGGCTGACCAGGTTGGAGTAGGGGCCCAGGATGCCGCTGTGGGTCTTGATGTACTTGTTGATCTCCAGGCAGCGGTACCCGGCGATGATCACCCGGTTCAGGGCGTGCTCCTCGATCAGGCTCCTCACCTCCGCGAGGCCCTGCTCCATCACGGAGAAGTCCACGCGCTTCAGCCGCACGATGTCCCTGTCCAGGTCCAGCTCGCCCAGGAGATCCACCAGGTTCAGCTCGTTCTTGATCAGATTGTGCTTGTCGCAGACGAACACGCCGATGCGCAGCTCCTCCCCCTCCACCGGTGGGGCCTCCTCTGCAGGGGCCTCCTCTGCAGGGGCCTCCTCTCCCAGGGCCTCCAGGCGGGCCCCCACCACCGGGGGGCCGTCCCCTTCCCCCACGCCGCCGCCCGGGCGGAGAAGGGCGGAGACGTCGGCGGCGGCGCTGCAGGCGTCCACCACCGACTCGGGGATGTCCCGGGGCTCGCGGAAGGCCCCGGCCACGAAGATCCCCGGCACCGAGGTCTCGGTGGGATGGAACTCGGCGGTGTCGCAGAAGCCGTACTCGTTCAGCCGCACCCCCAGGCGCGAGGCGGTCTCCCGCACCCCCGCCGGCGGGGTGAAGCCCACCGAGAGCACCACCGCGTCGAACTCCTCGCTGGCAAGCTCCCCCCGGTCCGACCCGTAGGTGAGCAGCAGATTGCCGCTTCCCTTCAGCTCCCGGACTGACGAGACGGCGCTGCGGAGGTAGCGGACGCCGTACTCCTGCCGGGAGCGCTGGTAGTACTTCTCGTACTCCTTGCCCATGGCGCGGATGTCCATGTAGAAGATGGTGGCCTGCAGCTCCCGGTCCCGGGAGCAGGAGATCATGGCCTGCTTGGTGGCGATGCGGCAGCAGACGCTGGAGCAGTAGGGGCGATCGCGGGCCAGGTCCCGAGAGCCCACGCACTGCAGGAAGGCCAGGCGCCTGATCCTGCCTCCGTCGGAGACCCGCACCGGCATCCCGCCGGTGGGTCCCGAGAAGCTGAGCATGCGCTCGTACTGGATGCTGGAGAGCACGTTCGCGTACCTGCCGAAGCCGTACTCACCCCGCAGGGAGGCGGGGCCGGGCTCGAAGCCGAACCCCAGCACCACCGCGCCCACCCGAAGCTCCCCGGTGCGGCTTTCCTCCTGAAAATCGATGGCCCCGGGGCCGCACACCTTCAGGCACTCGCCGCAGCGGGTGCAGGAGTCCATGTCGATCGTGAAGGAGCGGGGGATGGCCTGCATGAAGGGCAGGTACACGGCCTTGCGCCTCTCCAGCCCGCCGCCCAGCTCCCGGGCCACCTCCACCGGGCAGACCTCGGCGCAGGCCATGCACAGGGTGCAGCGGGCGGGATCCACGTGCCGGGGGCTCGCCCGGTAGGAGAGGGTGAAGTCGCCGGGCCCGCCCTGGAGGGAAAGCACCTCGCAGCCGGTGAGCACGGTGATGTTCTCGTGGAAGTCGTTCTCGTAAATCGGGCAGTAGGCCGGAGGTTTGGGGCTCATGAAGCAGATGCCGCAGGAGTTGGTGGGGAAGGTCCGTTCCAGCAGGGGGAAGTAGCCGCCGATGGCCGGCGCGCTGTCCATGACGGTCACGCCGTGGCCCTTCTCCGCCAGGAGCAGGGCCGCCTGGATGCCGGCGATGCCTCCTCCCAGGATCAACACGTCCCGATTCATCCCACCTGCCCTTCGGCGTTTATGCCGGTCTCTCGGAAGCCTCCTCACAGCAGCCCCCGCGCCTTCAGCAGCGGCCGCGGGTCCACCACGTGCTTGCGCCACCAGGCCTCCCTTCCGGGGAGGTCCATGGCCACCCCCATCAGCTCGGTGAAGTAAAACACCGGCAGCCTGGTGCGGCCCTTGCGGGTCTGCCTCATGTCCAGGTTGATCTGGCAGAGCCCGCAGCTCACCATGGCGCAATCCGCCCCGGCCTCCCAGGCCATGTCGGTGATCCGGTCCGCCATCTCGGAGGCTATGCCTGGATGGGTCATGGCGATGTCCGCCCCGCAGCAGTCGGTCTTGTAGGACCAGTCCAGCGCCTCGCCGCCCAGGGCGGTCACGATCTCGTCCAGGAAGAGGGGGTTCTCGTGGTCCCCCATCTGCACCACCTCCGGGGCCCTCACCAGGGCGCAGCCGTAGTAGGAGACCACCTTGAGCCCGGAAAGCGGCCGGCAGATGCGCTTCTTCACCGCCTCCAGGCCGATCCCCTCGGTGATGACCTGGTGCATCAGGGCCACCTGGAGCCGCTCGTCGTAGCGGAAGCCCACGATCTCCTCCAGCTCCTTTCTGGTTCCGGGGTCCGTGGCCAGGGCGTGCTGGGCGCGCCTCAAAGCGTTGAAGCAGCCCGCGCACGGCACGGCCAGGGGAAGCCGCCTCTGCTGGGCCAGGGCGATGTTGCGCGCCGGAAGGGCCAGGCCCAGCAGGCGGTTCAGGCTGTGGCCGGCGGCGGCGCCGCAGCAGTTCCAGTCGTCGATCTCGCGCAGCTCCAGCCCCAGGGCGCCGGCCACCGCGTGCAGGGAGAGGCTGTACTCCACTCCGGTGGAGTGAGCCGTGCAGCCGGGATAGAAGGACACCTCCATCACTTCCCCCCCTTCCGGCGGCCTCTGCCTCCGCGCTCCCCCTGGCCCAGGGCCCTGGCGAACAGGCCCCGCAGCTCCCCGGCGCCGGAGATGCGGCGCGGCAGCAGCGGAAGCTTCCTCTTCAGCATCAGGGTAAGCCCCGAGGGCAGGGGCGAGAAGAAGTCCCGGCTGCGAAGCATATAGGCCACGAAGAAGGTCACCTCGTGCAGGCGGCCCCACATCCTGATGGAGCGCAGGAACTCCTCGTGGAGCATCACCACGTTCTTCTCCGCTCCGCCCCGTACACCGGACTCCATGGCCATCTCCCGCAGGGCGTCCATCACCGCGCTCATGTCCACCCCGTTGGGGCAGCGGCTGCCGCAGGTCATGCAGGAGACGCACAGCCAGATGGCGCGGCTTCCCAGCACCTCTTCCCTCTCGCCGTACTGCACCATGCGGATCACGCTGTTGGGTTTGTAGTCCAGGTGCTCCGAGACCGGGCAGCCCGCGGTGCACTTCAGGCACTGGTAGCAGCGGTCGATCTCCTGCCCGCTGCGCGCCTTCACCTCGGCCCGGAAGGTTTCGTCCCTCATGCCCGCACCTCCAGGGCGGCCCCGACCATCTCCAGGATTTGGGCGGGTCTGAACCCGAGCTGCTGCACCGCGCCGGAGGGGCAGGTGGCGGCGCAGGCGCCGCAGCCCTTGCACAGGGCCTGGTTGAACTCCGCCACCCTTCTGCCGCGGTGGATGGAAAGCCGGGCGGCGTCGTAGCTGCAGATGGCGACGCACAGCCCGCAGCCGGCACATACTTCCGGGTCCACCCGGGAGACGATGGCCTCCGGGGTGTAGCGGTCCTTGGAGATGATGGTGGCGGCGCGGCTGGCCGCCGCCTGCGCCTGGGCGATGGTCTCCTCCACGCTCTTGGGTGCGTGGGCCATGCCGGCCACGAACACCCCGTCCACGGAGAAATCCACCGGCCGCAGCTTCAGGTGCGCCTCCAGGAAGAACCGCTCCCGGGTGAGGGGGACCTTCAGCATCCGGGCCACCTCCTCCGCGTCGTCCCGGGGAACCAGCGCCGGCGCCAGGGCAATGAGGTCGCAGTCGATCTGCAGGGTCTTTTCCAGCACCGGATCCCGCACGACCACCCGCAGCCTCTGTTCCTCCACGGTCACCTGGGGCTTGGCCTCCAGGGTGTAGCGGATGAAGCGCACCCCCCTCTGCCTGGCCAGGGTGTAGTAGCGCTCCCGGAACCCGTAGGTGCGCATCTCCCGGTACAGCACCACCACGTCCGTACGCGGATGCCTGTCCTTGATCAGCAGGGCGTTCTTGACCGCCTGCGAGCAGCACACCCGGCTGCAGTACATCCGTTCCCCCTCCCGGGAGCCGACGCACTGGATCATCACCACTCGTTCGGCCTCGAAGGCTCCCTCCGCCAGCATCTCCTCCAGCCGCAGCTGGGTGAGGATGCGGGGGTCGGCCCCGTAGCCGTACTCCCGCGGGGGAAGCTCCTGCGCCCCGGTGGCCAGTACGATCACCCCGTGCTCCACCTCCGAGGCGGAGCCGTCCTGCACGATCGTCGAGGTGAAGTTGCCCAGGAAACCGGTCACCGGGCCCACGGTGGCGCCGGTCCAGACCGTGACGTTGGCCAGCTCCGCGATCCTGCTGATGATGCGCTGGAGCCGCTCCCGGGGGTCCTCACCGCCCAGCAGGGTGCGCAAGCGTCTCATGTTCCCGCCCAGCTCGGGCTCCCTCTCCACCAGGTGCACCCGGAACCCCTGCTCGGCCAGGTTGACCGCCGCAGTCATCCCCGCCAGGCCTCCACCCACGATCAGGGCGGCGGAGCTCACCGGGATGGGCCGGCTGTACAGCGGCTCCAGAAGGGCCGCCTTGGCGGCCGCCGCGCGCACCAGGTCCTTGGCCTTCTCCGTGGCTCCCGCCGGGTCGGCCATGTGCACCCAGGAGCACTGATCGCGGATGTTGGCCATCTCGAACAGGTAGGGGTTGAGCCCCGCGTCCCGCACGGTTTCCCGGAAGAGGGGCTCGTGCGTGCGGGGCGTGCAGGAGGCCACGACCACGCGGTTCAGATCGTGCTCCAGGATGGCCTTCTTGATGCCGTTCTGGGTGTCGATGGAGCAGGTGTAAAGGTTATCCTGGGCGCACACCACCCCGGGCAGGGTTTCGGCGAAGCTGCGCACCCCCGCCACGTCCACCACCCCGGCGATGTTCCTGCCGCAGTGGCAGATGAAGACGCCGATCCGCGGCGCCTGGCCTGAGACGTCCTTCTCCGGGGGGCGCTGCCTCTCCGCCACCAGAGTGCCTCGCCCCCTGGCCAGCAGCGCCATGGCCTGGGCCGCCGCGCCGGAGGCCTCCATCACCGTCTCGGGAATGTCCTTGGGCTCGGAGAAGGGGCCGCACACGTACACCCCCGGCGCGGAGGATTCCACCGGGCCGAGGCGGCTGGTCACGGCGAACCCCTGGCCGTCCAGGGCCACGCCGAACTTGCCGGCCAGCTCCCGCACCTCCCGGGCGGGCTGCATCCCGGAGGAGAGGACCACCAGGTCGAACACCTCGGTCAGGTGCCGGCCCGCCTCATCCAGGTACCCTACCTTCAGGTCGCCCGAGGGCTCCTGCTCGATGGAGGAGGGCCGGCAGCGGGTGTAGGTCACCCCGAGCTCCCGGGCGCGCTCGTAGTAAAGCTCGAACCCCTTGCCGAAGGCGCGGATGTCCATGTAGAAGACGTGGCAGTCCAGGCCGCTCTCGTGCTCCTTGGCGATGATGGCTTCCTTGGTGGCGTACATGCAGCACACCGAGGAGCAGTAGTCCCGCTCCGCGTCCCGGGAGCCTACGCACTGCACGAAGGCGATCCGATGCGGCGTCTTCAGGTCCGAAGGGCGCAGGATCTTTCCCGCGTGGGGGCCGCTGGCCGAGAGGAGCCGCTCGAACTGCAGGCTGGTGATGACGTTGGGGTACCAGGCATAGCCGGTTTCCAGCTTCTGGCCAGGATCGAACAGGCAGTAGCCCGGGGCCAGGATGGCCGCTCCCGCCTCGATCTCCACCACCTGGTCTTCCTGGTCGTAGTCGATGGCGCCGGCCGGACAGAAGCTCTGGCAGGTCTTGCACCCGCCGGTGAGAAAGTGCACGCAGTTTTCCCGGTCGATCACTGGCACGTTGGGCAGGGCCTGCGGGTAGGGGATGTAGATCGTGGAGCGCGCCCGCATCCCCACGTCGAACTCGGATTCCAGGGGAATCGGCTGGTTGGGGGAGACCTCCTCCAGCTTCACCGCGCCGGTGGGACACACGGTGGCGCAGGCGCCGCAGGTGAGGCACACCGCGCTCTTGCGGTCGAAGGCGGGCGCCACCCGCATCCCGGTGCCGCGGCCCACGAAGTCCACCGCCCCGATCCCCATCTTCTCCCGGCAGATCCTGACGCACAGCCCGCAGAGGACGCAGCGCTCTTCGGCGTCCCGGGCCTCGAACCTGGGCTCCCCCACTCCGTACCGGGTGGCCAGCTCCTGGAGCCGCTCCACCGAGGGGCAGCGGGCCAGGAGGAGCTCCAGGGTCATCCGCCTGCTGCGCAGCACCCGCTCGGAGTCCGTCCGCACCTCCAGGTCCTGGCGCGCCGGGTAGTTGCAGGAGGTGACGATGCGGGCCCTGCCGGCGGAGCCGGCCTCCACCACGCAGAGCCGGCAGGCGCCGTAGGGCTCCAGGGCGGGATGGTGGCAGAGGGTTGGGATCTCGATACCGTGCTCGCCGGCCGCCTCCAGGACGCTCCGCCCCTCCTCCGTGTGGATCCGCCGGCCGTCGACGGTGATCTCGATCATGCCGCCACCTCGGCCGCGCGCACCTTGCGCACCGCCCCGGGCCGGCAGACCTCGAAGCAGACGCCGCACTTGATGCACGCGGCCTCCTCGATGCGGTGGGGCTGTTTCCGCTCCCCCCGGATGGCTCCGGCGGGACACTGCTTCACGCACAGCGTGCACCCGTTGCAGGAATCCGGATCCACGACGTAGCGGAACAGGTTCCGGCAGACTCCGGCGGGACAGGTGCGCTCGCGGACGTGCGCCTCGTACTCGTCGCGGAAGTACTTCAGGGTGGAGAGCACCGGGTTGCCGGCCGTGGCCCCCAGGGCACAGAGGGCGGTGTCCACCAGGTATTCTCCCAGCTCCTCCAGGGTCCCCAGGTCCTCCTCCCGGCCTTCGCCGGCAGAGATCCTGGCCACGATCTCGTGCATCCGGTCGATCCCCTCACGGCAGGCCACGCACTTGCCGCAGGATTCGCCTTTCAGGAAGTCCAGGAAGTACCGGGCCACGTCCACCATGCAGGTGTCCTGGTCCATGACGATCATCCCGCCGGAGCCCATCATGGACCCCGCCTTCTTCAGCTCGTCGTAGTCCACCGGCAGGTCCAGGAGGTCTTCCGACAGGCAGCCCCCCGAGGGTCCGCCGGTCTGCACGGCCTTGAACCTGCCTTCCCCCGGAACACCGCCGCCGATCTCGAAGATGATCTCCCGGAGTGTGAGCCCCATGGGCACCTCCACCAGTCCGGTGTTGCGGATCTTGCCCACCAGGGAGAAGATCTTGGTTCCCTTGCTGCCGCCGGTGCCGATGGCCCGGTACCAGTCGGCGCCGCGGCCGATGATCTGGGGGACATTGGCCCAGGTCTCCACGTTGTTCAGGGTGCTGGGCCTGTCCCACAGGCCGTGCTCCACGGTGTGCACGTACTTGGCCCGGGGCCTTCCCACCCTGCCCTCCAGGGAGGCCATCAGCGCCGTGGATTCGCCACAGACGAAGGCGCCGGCGCCGGTGCTGATGCGGATCGAGAAATCGTGTCCGCTTCCCAGGATGTCGCGGCCCAGGAGGCCCCTGGACTCCGCCTGGGCGATGGCGCGCTCCAGGCGCTCCACCGCCAGGGGATACTCGGCCCTGACGTAGATGATCCCCTCCCCTGCGCCGACGGCGTAGGAGCCCACGATCATTCCTTCCAGCACGGCGTGGGGGTTGCTCTCCAGCACGGAGCGGTCCATGTAGGCGCCGGGATCCCCCTCGTCGGCGTTGCAGATCACGTAGCGGATGCCCTCCGGCGCCTCGGCGCTGCGGCAGGAGCTCCACTTGCGTCCCGTGGGGAACCCTCCCCCGCCCCGGCCGCGGAGCTCCGAGCGCGTGATCTCCCCGATCACCTCCTCGGGGCTCATCCCGCCAAACACCTTCAGCAGGGAGGCGTATCCCCCTGCGGCCAGGTAGTCCTCCAGGCTGGTGGGGTCGATCCGCTCGTTCAGCCCCAGGATGATCCGCTGCTGTTTCCGGTAGAAGGGGATCTGGTCCCGGCTCTTCTTTCTCTCGCCGGTGGCAGGGTCCTGGTACAGGAGCCGCTCCACCACCTCTCCCGCCAGAATGGTCCGGGAAACGATTTCCGAGGCGTCCTGCGGCGCCACCTTCTGGTAGAGCAGATTCTGCGGCTGCACGATCACCATGGGCTCGATCTCGCAGAAGCCCAGGCAGCCGCTGCGGCGGATGGCCACCTTGCCCTCCATCCCGGATCTGGCAAGCTCCGCATCCAGGGCCTCCGCCACCGCCCGGCTGCCCTTCAGGAGACAGCAGGTGGAGTTCTCCGAGATGACCAGAGTGGTCTCCGCGGGGCTGGTTCGGGCCCCCAGGGTGTCCAGCGTGTCTTTCAGCTCCTCCAGGCTGCGCAGCTTCACGCGCTTTCCTTTTCCCGGTAGCGGTCCAGAAGCTTCGGCACCTTGGCCGCAGACATCTGGCCGTGATACTCCTGGTCCACGGCGACGATGGGCCCCAGCGCGCAGGCGCCCAGGCAGTTCACCCGCTCCAGGGAGAAAAAGCCGTCCGGCGTAGTCCCCCCCGTGGTGATCTCCAGCCTACGTTCCAGCTCCTCCAGAACGCGCTGGCCCCCCCGCACGTGGCAGGCCGTGCCCATGCAGATGCGGATGAGGTGCCTGCCCCTGGGCTCCAGGCTGAAGGACTTGAAGAAGCTGGCCGTGCCGTACACCTCCGCGGCGCTCACCCCGAGCCGTTCGGCGATCCGCTGGAGCGCCGGAGCGGGCAGGTAGTTGAACCTGGCGTTCACCTCCTGCAGCAGCCGAATCAGATGGTGCCTTTCGGCGCCGCAGGTTTGCAGGATCGCCTCCGTGGCCTCCAGGATCGCCTGGCTTTCCCGGCTCGGGGGCGCCTCAGGCAGCCGCGGGACCTGCACCCTGTTCCGCACAGGGCAGGCGCTCATGCAGCTCCCGCAGCCCGTGCATTTGGCCGCATCCACGGAGCGGGCCTTCTTCCGCACCCGGATGCGGAACGCCCCGGGGCCTCCCGTGACGCTCTCCACCTCGGAGTAGGTGAGCTTCTCGATGTTGAGATGGCCCCCGCACTCCACCAGCCGCGGGGACAGGGTGCACATGGCGCAGTCATTGGTGGGGAAGGTCTTGTCGAGCTGGGACATGGCCCCACCGAGGGAGGGACCTCGCTCGACCAGGTATACCCTGAAGCCGGCGTTGGCCAGGTCGAGGGAGGCCTGCATCCCGCCGATGCCGGCCCCGGCCACCAGCACGGCGCCTATTGGAGACGCGTCTTCCACTGCCGCCACCTCCGGAACACCGATCCCTTCCCGTTCTCCGGCCCAAACGGCGCGCTCCGCAGCCGCCTGCGCGCGCCGTATCCCTGACTCTCACGTGGGCGACGATGTGACCATGGTTGGCAGACAAGATCCAGGAACATTCATGGCCAGCGCTTATCGCGCATCAGCTCACGATATCGTCCACAGGGTAAAGCATGCGGGAAGTGCTGTCAATCGCGAACTTGGGAGCAATTGCCTGGGGGAGCTTTTTTTTCGAGGAATTTCCGGCGGGAGGGCGGCTGCCTTCGCGGCCGCCCTCCCGGCCTGCCTCGTCTCACCCGCTCCGGTTGTGCGGGTGTGTCCCGATGCCCCAGGGCGCCGCCGGGGCGGACCCGCGTCGTGGCACAGTGCAACGCCGTTCCCCCCTTGCGCGACCGAGCAGCGTGGAACGACGCCACGCGGGACTGTGCGGCCGTGGGGCCGGGGCTCCCCGGGCCGGCGGGCTCACATCTCCTGCGGGAACAGCAGCCCCTGGCGGTGCCGGAGCCGCTCCTCCACCGTCCGCACCACGGCGCGGAGGTCCCGGGACTCGTGCACGAAGTCCAGGCGATCTGCAGGCACCACCAGCACCGGGGCAAGGTCGAAGGAGCCGATCCACTCCTCGTAGAGGACATTGAGCTGCTCCAGGTACGCCTCGTCAATGCCCGCCTCGAAGCCCCGGCCGCGCAGCGCGATGCGCCGCCGCAGCGTGGGCACCGGGGCTCTCAGGTACACCACCAGGTCCGGCGCGGGCAGCAGCGTGGTCAGGGTGCGGTACAGCCCGGTATAGGTGCTCCACTCCCGTTCGCTCATCCTGCCCTGCAGGTGGAGGTTGCGGGCGAAGACCTGGGCGTCCTCGTAGAGCGAACGGTCCTGGACCACCGAGTGAGGGTCATCCATGAGGGCGCGATGGGACTCGACCCGATGCGTCAAGAAGAAGATCTGGGAGTGAAACGCCCAACGCCGCATGTCGCGGTAGAAATCTTCCAGGTAGGGGTTCTCGGCGACGGGCTCCAAGTATGCCTTCCAGCCCAGGAGGTCGCACATCAGGCCCACCAGGGTGGACTTCCCCGCTCCGATGTTGCCGGCGATCACCACGTACTTTCTCAAGCGGTCAAAGCCTCCAGTCCACAATACCTCATCTGCGCGCCCCGGGGTACTCCCGGGACCGGGGCGCGCCCTCAACACGGGCCGCCGAATGGGTTAGCATTGCCGCGGCCTTCGAGCGGATCGATATGAACGACGTCTCGCGCACATCCGCCACCCTGCTCCCCGCCGATCTCATCCTGCCCATGGGGCTGGGCACCGCGCTGTCGCTGTTGGGGGACAGCACCCTGTACACGGTGCTGCCCACTCACACCGCAGCGGCGGGGGTGCCCGTGGCCGCGGTGGGCGTGCTCCTGGGGATCAACCGGCTGGTGCGGCTGCTGAGCAACACGGCGGCCGGCCACCTCTTTGACCGCGGCAACACCCGCCTCCTGTTCATCCTCTCACTGCTCCTGGGCGCACTGTCCACCCTGCTCTGCGGTCTCGCGACCGGGCTGTGGCCGCTGCTGCTGGCGCGCGCGCTGTGGGGGCTCGCCTGGTCCGGAATCTGGGTGGGGGGCGCCAACATGCTGTTGGGCGCCTCCCCGCCGCGAGAACGGGGCCGGTGGCTGGGCACGCTGCAGATCTGGTTCTTCGCCGGCACCGCCGGCGGATCGCTGCTGGGCGGACTGTTCACGGACCTGCTGGGCTACCGGGGGGCCCTCCTGGCCGGCGGGGGCCTCTCCCTCGCCGGCGCCTTGACCGCGGCCCTGACCCTGCCCGGGGGAGGGAGCCTCCCGAGGAGTGGGGCGGCTCCCCGGCAGGAGAGGCCCTCTCGCCGGGGAGCACGGCTGAACCACCCGGGTCTGGCCACCGCGGCGCTCGTCCAGGGCGTCAACCGCCTGGCCCTCTCGGGCCTGCTGGCCTCGGTGATCAGCCTGCTGACCCGCGACCGCCTGGCGCCTGCGGCTGCCCTGATCGGCGTCTCCACATTGACGGGGATCCTCAACATGGGCCGCACGGGGGTGAGCATGGCCTCCGCGCTCACTTTCGGCCGGCTTTCCGACGCCCTGGGCAGCCGCAGGCTGGCCACCTCCACCAGCCTGGCCGCCGGGGTCGCCGGCCTGCATCTGCTCTCCTACGCAAGCCCCCCCGCGTTCATTGCAGGGCTGGCGCTGGCGGCGGTGGCCGCAGGCAGCATCCCCGTTCTGGCGCGCAGCCTGGCCGGCGACTTTTCCGGCCACGGCAGCCGGGGCAGGGCCGTGGCCGCCGTCCAGACCGCGGGGGACCTGGGAAGCGCCGTGGGGCCACCCCTGGCGTTCCTCCTCATGCCCCTTACCGGCCTGCCGCTGCTGTTCAACGTCTCCGCCGGGATCTTCGCCCTCTGCCTCCTGCCGGTGAACCTGGTGCGCGGCTTCACCGCTTCCGGCGCGAAGGGTGGCGGCGGGGCGGATGAATGAGCGCTCCATCATCGCGGGCGGTGCTTCACGCGTTGCCCGCTCTGCGCTACACTCCCAGGGCGGCCTCACCGCCTGCAAACCGCAAAGGAGGGTGCCCACGCGGCCTGACACATGAACGACCTGGACTTCGGCATCATCGGCAACTGCAGATCCGCGGCTCTGGTTTCGAAGAGCGGCAGCATCGACTGGTGCTGCCTGCCGGAGTTCAACTCGCCGTCCGTCTTTGCCAGGCTCCTGGACGAAGATCGCGGCGGGTGCTTCTCCATCGAGGTCGGCCCCGGCTACACCACCACCCAGCGCTACGTCTACCGCACCAACATCCTCCGCACCCGCTTCCTCAGCGGGCCTGACGCCTTCGAGGTCCTGGATTTCATGCCGCGCTACCGGGCGGACAACGGGCACTACTACTGCCCGCCGGAGATCGTGCGCATGATCCGTCCGATTTCCGGAAGCCCCCGTGCCCGCATCCGCTATGCTCCCCGGCTGGCCTACGGGGAGCACGAAACGGTCACCGCGCGGGGAGACCGCTACATCAAGAGCTGCACCGCCAAGGGAGCCTATGAATCGGTCTACCTGTACACCGACATGGATCATGAAGCCGTGCTGGCGGCGGCGGAGGTGACCATCGATCGGGACTACTATTTCCTGCTCAGCTACAATCAGAAGCTGGTAGAGCTGGACGGGCACAAGATTCGCCTGGAGTACGAGCGCACGGAGGTCTACTGGCTGAACTGGCTGGAGCGTACCATTCATTTCCGGCAGTACCAGACCCCGATCCTGCGCAGCACTCTGGTGCTGAAGCTGCTGACCTTCCATAGAACCGGGGCCATCCTGGCCGCGGCCACCGCCTCTCTTCCGGAGGCCATCGGCGGGGTCCGCAACTGGGACTACCGGTTCTGCTGGATCCGCGACGCCTCCATGATGATCTCCATTCTCACTGCGCTGGGCCACTACAACTCTGCCCGCCGCTTCCTGACCTTCATCATCAACGTGATCCCCTTCAAAGAAGACGAGATACAGATCATGTACGGCATCCGCGGAGAGAAGGAGCTCACGGAGCGCGAGCTGCCCTGGCTGGCCGGCTACGAAGGGTCCCGGCCCGTACGGGTGGGCAATGCCGCCTATACGCAGAAGCAGAACGACATCTACGGAGTCCTGGTGGACGTCATGCACCAGTACTTCAAGCTCTTTCGCCACACCCTTGCCTACAGCGAAGACCTGTGGACCATCGTGCGCACCCTCATGCGCACCGTGGAGAGGACCTGGCGGGACCCCGACAAGGGGATCTGGGAAATCCGGACCCAGGAGCGGCACTTCACCTTTTCCAAGGTGCTGTCCTGGGTGGCCATGGACCGGGGGGCAAGAATCGCCACGATTCTGGACAAGCCCGACTACGCCGCGGCCTGGTCCCACACGGCCCAGGAGATCAAGGCGGACATCCACGAGAAAGGCTGGAATGAACGGATCGGCGCCTTCACCCAGTACTACGGAGGCGAGAGCCTGGACGCCGCCAACCTGCTCATGGAAACCTACGATTTCATCGCGGCGGAAGATCCGCGCTACGTCGCCACGGTGCGCAAGACCCGGCAGGAGCTCTGCCGGGACGGCCTCATGTACCGCTACCGCAACCAGGACGACTTCGGCCTGCCCCGGTCCTCCTTCACGGTCTGCACCTTCTGGATGGTCAAGAGCCTGTACAAGATCGGCGAGATCGAAGATGCCGAACGCATGTTCCACAAGACTCTCTCCTACGCCAACCACCTGGGGCTGTTCAGCGAGGGGATCGATTTCGAGAGCAAACGGCTGGTGGGCAACTTCCCGCAGGGCTACTCGCACCTTGCCCTGATCGACGCGGCCATGACCCTGGGGGGAATGGAGGTGACGGACGAGCAGAAGCTGGTGTCCCTGCTTCGCTACCCCTTTGCGGAGTAGGCACTTGACAAGGCCCGCCAAATTGCATAACTTGCTCGGGACTTCCGGATGCGGGCTCGCCGGGCGTCGATGTCAAGAAAGGGAGCCCGATCATTGGGACTTTGCATTCCAACGCGGAGGACAACCGACCAGATTGTGGGCGAGTTCGCAACACGTTCTGCTCCTCGATGGTGAGTGTCAAAGGACGATGAAGGAATTTTCTAGGAGGAGAACATGAACAAGAAACTGTACGTCGGCGGCCTGCCGTACTCCGTCACTGACGACGAGCTGCGCGATGTGTTCGCCGCCCACGGCACGGTGGAATCCGCCCAGGTCGTCAGGGACCGGTTCACCGACGCCTCACGAGGCTTCGGCTTCGTCGAGATGGGCACCCTGGAAGAAGCCGAGAAGGCCATCGCCGCCCTCAACGGCAGCACTCTCGGGGGCCGGAGCCTCACCGTGAATATCTCTCGGCCTCGGGAAGACCGGCCTCGCGGCGGCTCTCGAAACCGCTGGTAAGTCCTCTCTCCAAAGCTCGGTAAGAACCGGGGGGCGTTGGGTCGGTTCGCCCCCGGTCTTTCCGGCCCTCCCCTCCTGCGGCGGGCGGCTGTCTACACGATCTCCTGAAAAGACCCATAGGTGCGGCTGGAACCGGGAAGCCGGATGTTCCAGGTGGCCGTGTTGGAGCCCGGGTGCACCAGGCGGCTCACCGCCGGAACGTCCCCGGGAAGCGATCGGAACCTGCGATCGGTTTCGTCGAAGGCAACGAAGACGTGGATCCTTTCCAGGTCTCTCGATTCCATGGCCTTGCTCAGCCGCAGTCGCTTGTGCGCCCTCTCCGCCGGCTTCAGCCGTTCGTTGAACAGCGACACCAGGGCAAAGGCCTTCAGCTGCCGCTGCCTGCCGATGAGCTCGAGGGAATTCGGCGAAGGCTCCGCAGCCACGAAGATCCAGGCGCTCTGCTGCGGGTAGACCAGGGAAAAGTCAAAGCTCAGGCGCCGGTAGATGTCCTCGACCACCGCCGGCACGGGCTCCCGCTCCTTCGCGTACCATCCCCACGGGACCACGGGCCGGCCCCGGGCCGCCTCCAGCACGCGGCAGAAACCGTTGTCCGGTTTGATCCCCTCGGTGGGCAGGTTCCCGTCCCAGCTCGCCGGATTGGTGTTGGCAATCACCTTGATCTTGGCCAGATTCTTGTGGGGGTCCTCGCCGATCTGGTGGGAAAAGACGAACGCCCTCAGGTGCAGGTAGAACTTGTTTTTCATTGCGGTCCTCCATAAGCACAGCGTATCCCGGTGCGGCCGGCTAATCCATTTTCCGGAATGCGGCGCCTCCGTGCCGCTTGCGTTCTACATGCCCCGGATCATCTGCGCCGCCACGGCCAGCTGCTTCTTCTCCGCTCTCTCCTGATCGGCCAGGGTCAAACCGGGCCCCGGCGGCGCTCTCCCGAACGGGGCGAGCCGGGGCGAGCCCTTTTTGGTTTACCGCCGGCGCGCGCAGAGGCTATACTGGTGCAACCCCGCCGGGAAGCGAAGGGGAGAGCTGCCCCGTCCGGCGCCCATCAGAGACGAGGCTCCTGCTCTACGCCGGCTGCGAGGGGGCGGGGCTGTACCGCAGCCGGGACGGCGGCCGCTCGTGGCGCCCCGCCGCGGCAGGGATGAACCCCGAGGCCAGCGTGAGCGACATCGCCATCGACCCCCGGAACCCGGCGGTGCTCTACGCCTCCGACCGGGCCAGTGGGGTGTACCGCTCCGAGGGCATCCCCGACGTGCTCATGGCCGAGGAGAGGCTGTCCTGGCAGGCAGGCCCGTGAGGCCGCACCCGGGCGGAGCGGTCCCGGGCCGCCCGGAGCGGCGCAGGGCGTTCATGCCGGATCGTCTCTTTACTTTCCACCGGTTTGCCGGTAGACTCCCCGATCTATGATCGTCTCCCTGGTGCTGCTGGCCTTCGTCTCCCTCTTCTTTCTCCTGGCGCCTCTGGTCAGCTGGGCCAACACCCGCCTGGTCTACCCGCGCCGCCGCTTCCAGGCGCTGGGCGAGCCCGCCCTCAAGATCAACGTGGTCGTCCCGTGCAAGGGGCACGACGAGCTCCTGGAGGAGAACATGAAGCGCCTGGCGGAGCAGGACTACCCCGACTACCGGCTGACCCTGGTCACGGACACCGCAGACGACGGGGCCCTGCCGGCAATCCGGCGCATCCTGGACCTCTATCCCCGCGCCTCTCACGTGGTGGCGGGTCTGACGAATTCTTCGGCCCAGCGCAGCCACGCACAGCTGGCGGGCTTCCGTTCCGAGGGGGAAAGCGAGCTGTTCGTGGTGTGCGACACCGATCTGAAGGTGGAGCGCGGGTTCCTGCGGGAGCTGGCGCGTCCGTTTCTCGATCCGCGAGTAGTCGCGGCCAGCGCCCACCACTGGGTGGCGCCGCGCAGCCCGGGACTGGCGGCCTACATCCACGGCTGCCTGGCGGGGTACCTGACCATGCTGGTGGGCCTGCCGGGAATGGGATGGCTGTGGGGCGGATGCTTCGCCATCCGGCGGCGCACGCTGGAGGATCTGGACATCGCCGCGGTCTGGCGGGGCAAGGTTTCCGACGACACCTCGCTTCAGAGGCGGCTCAATTCCCGCGGCATCCGGCCGGTCTTTGTCCCCACCGCGGTCTCGCAGGCCCGGGAGGCGCCGCGAACCATCGGGGATTTCGTGCGCTGGTACGCTCGCCAATCCCACGCGGGCAGAGTCTATCTCAAGCCGGCCTGGATCGCGAGCCTGGCGCTGGAAACCGCCGCCACGCTGGCGGTGCCGCTCGCCCTGGCGCTGCTGGTGGCGGGGATCGTGAGCCCCCCCTGGGGGCCGGCGGCCATACCCTCGGCGGCGACCCTGGCGGTCCTGATGCTGAGCGGGGTGCTGGTACGGCAGCCCTACCTCAGGCTGAACAGCATTCCCCTGCCGGCATGGCTGCTTCTGCCGCTGTTCGCCCACTCCGTGATCGCGCTCGCCCTGTGGCGCTCGGCCTTCATGCGCCGCGTGCGCTGGGGCAAGACCGTGTACGAGCTGAACCGCGACGGGACCATCCGTACGGTAAACCGTCTGCCTTGAGGCAGGCATTCTAGGAAGAGGTCATCCACATGAAGAAGCACCTGATCATCACCACCATTGCTCCCATGAACGAGGTCATGCGCCAGTTCGCCGCCATGCCCGAATGGCGGCTCGTGCTGGTGGGCGACCGGAAGGGACCGGAGAGGATGGACGACTCCCGGGTGACCTTCCTGGGCTTCCCGGACCAGGGCTCCCTGGGCTTCGAGCTGTACGGGCACTGTCCGGAGAATCACTATTCCAGGAAGAACCTCGGCTACCTGTACGCCATCTCCCAGGGCGCGGAGATCATCGCCGAGACGGATGACGACAACTTTCCGCGCCAGGGCTGGGGTGAGGACGTGCGCTTCAGCCTGGAGGCCGCGGACACCGTGGAGCGGCGCCGCTACTTCAACGTGTACCGCCTGTTCTGCCCGGACCACGTCTGGCCGCGGGGCTTTCCGCTGGACCGGGTGCTCGACGGGGAAGAGCCGGTGATCTCCAAGCAGGAAGCGAGCATCGGCACCTGGCAGGGGCTGGCGGATCTGCAGCCCGACGTGGACGCCATCTACCGGCTCACGGTGAACAAGACTGTGAGCTTCCACAGCCGCGAACCGGTGGTCCTGGCGCCCCACGTCTACTGTCCCTTCAACTCGCAGAACACCTTCTGGATTCCCAAGGCCTTTCCCTTCATGTACCTGCCCATGACCGTGAGCATGCGCTTCACCGACATCCTGCGCGGGTACGTGGCCCAGCGCCTGCTCTGGCAGGCGGGACTGCGGCTGGCCTTTGGAGAGGCCTCGGTTTACCAGGAGCGAAACCTTCACAACCTGATGCGGGACTTCAACGACGAGGTGCCGATGTACCAGCAGGTCGACCGCACCGTGGACACGCTGGAATCGGTCTCTCTGTCGGGGGGACCCCTGGACTGGCTCGTCCAGGCCTATGGAGCACTGGCTGAGAGCTCCGTGGTCCAGCCCGCAGAGGTGAAAGCCGCCTCCGCCTGGGCCGCGGACCTGCGGCGGCACGGCTACCGGTAGACCGGAGGCAGGCCGCGCCGCCGGGCACCAACTTTCTCATGGCGGCAGGGGAGGCGGTCAAACGGGACGGGTGTCCGGCCGGCTCAGCGCGACCAGGCCAGGATCCAGTCCTTGATCAGCTCGCCGCGGCCCTTGACCACCTCTTTGAGCTTGGCGTCCGCCTCCGCCTTGGTGCGTCCGTCGATGAGGATCAGATTGTCTTTGGAATTTCGCTTCCGGTACTCGAACAGCATAGCCCCTCCCAGGAATGTGTAACACTTGTTTACTATAGTGTACCGGAGAAAGGCCTGCGGGTAAAGCCCGCGCCGCCGGAGCAACGCGCCGCCGCCCCCCTGAGCCAGCCCCCTGGCCGGCCCCGCGGCCACTCCCACCCTTGCCCGCTCTTTCGCCCGCCGGTGGCGCGATTTGTCCTCCCCGGCGCCGGTGAGTACGTTTGAAGCACACCGTGCCGGGGCACGAGAAGAGGAGACCCAGGTGGAGCTCGACAGAGAGGTGTTTCGCATTGACCCGCAGGCCGTGGCGGCGCAGATCGAGGATTTCATCCGCTCCAGGATGGAGCAGCTGCACCGCAGCGGCATCGCCGTCGGCATCTCCGGGGGGCTGGACTCCAGCACCGTGGCCGCCCTGTGCGCCAGGGCGGTCGGCCCCGAACGGGTCACGGGGTTGATCCTGCGGGAGAAGCAGGGCAACCCCGAGGCCACCAGGTACGCCCGCCGCCTTGCCCGTCACCTGGGGATCCGCGCCGAGACGGTCGACATCTCGCCGCTGCTGCGGGAGCTCGGCGTCTACAGCACCCTGCTTTCTCGCCTTCCAGGACGCCGGCTGCGCGGCCTCGCGGTAAATCTCTACCGGCGGCGGACCGGAAACAGCCCCTACCTCCGGCTTCTGAGGGGAGAGGCGCGGGAAGTGGAGCGCAACGTGTTCGCCACCATCAACGCCAAGCATCGGGCCCGCCTCCTGGTGGCCTACCGGGTGGCGGAGAGCCGCAACCTCATGGTGGTGGGCAGCGCCCACAAGACGGAGGACCTGATCGGCTTGTACGTGAAGTACGGCATCGACGACTGTGCGGACCTCATGCCCTTCAAGAACCTGTTCCGCAGTCACATCATGCAGCTGGCCGAGCACGTGGGCGTTCCCCGGGAGATCACCGCCCGGCCGTCCAATCCGGATATCATTCCCGGGGTGGAGGACAAGTATGCGGATCTCCTGGGCCTTGCCTCCGAGGCGCTCGATCTAGTCCTCCACCGCCTGGAACAGGGGATGAGCTCCCCGGAGATCGCCGGGCATACGGGGCTGAGCAGAGAAAAGGTGGCGGAGGTCCAGGAGATCTTCCGCCTCACCGCGCACATGCGGCAGCATTCGATGGCCCCGCGCTTCGAGTTCACCGCGGCCAGGGAGTGAGTGCCGGGACGGCGGGCCTGCGCCGCGGCGGCGGGGGCCCGCCCTCACCTTCCCCGCCGCCCGCCCGCGGGCGCAGGGGTGCCCACCGTCTCTCTCACGAACCGCAGGACCACCAGGGAGGCGGCGCCCAGCAGGGCTCCCCCGATGTAGAAAGGAAGGCGGATGCTCAGGGTGCCCAGGAAGCCGGCGATCAGCGGCCCCAGGGCCGTTCCCAGGCCGAAGCCGCTGGTGACGATGCTCGCCTGCCGTCCTTCCTGGCCGGAGCGGGACAGGTCGCCCGCCAGCGCGAAGGTGGGGGCGGCGATCGCCGCCGCGCCCAGCCCCTGCAGGAGCTGCAACCCCACCAGGGCCAGGGTGGTGCCGGCATGGCCCAGCAGAACGGTGACCGGGGCCATCAGCAGCAGCCCGGCGATCATGAGCGGCTTCCTGCCCACGCGGTCGGAGAGCCGGCCCAAGGGGAGCTGGAACGCCAGGCGGCTGGCCATCATGGCGCTGAAGGCCAGCCCGAAGGCGGAGGCGCTCTGGCCGATGCGGGCGTTGATCTGGTTCTCCAGGGTGGTGATCATGGTGAAGGCGATGGCCATGGTCAGGGTGGCGAGGCCGGCGGCGGCGATGGTGGGGCTCAAGAGCGAAGGGTCGAGGATGCGCGGACGGCTCCTCCGGCCGTCCCCGTCCTCCTGCCCGCCGGCTGCAGGCGCCTCCCCGGGCTTGCCGCCCTTCACGAGGGCCAGGACCATGAAGAACCCCACCCCGATGAATGCGGCCCCGGCGTAAAAGGAGGCGTTGAAACCCACGTGGTCGTGCAGGAGACCGCCCAGAAGCGGTCCGATGGAGAAGCCCGCCATCCTCAGGGTAGTGTACAGCCCCATGGAGGCCCCCCGGGTCTCCTTGACGGTGGATCTGGCCATGATGGCCAGCGCCGCCGGAACGGTGAGCGCCAACCCCACCCCCTGCAGCCCCCGCAACAACAGGAGATCCAGGAAGCGCCCCGCCAGCGCGAAACCCAGGGTGCCTGCGGCCATCACCCCCAGGCCCGTCAGGACGAGCGGCTTCTGCCGCCCCAGCCGGTCCCCCAGACCCCCGGTGACCGGCTGCAGGAAGGCGTTCACGAATCCGTACAGGGAAATGAGCACCCCCACCCTGGTAGCCGTGGCGATGGGCAGAATCGGCGCCGGCAGCTTCGCCACGAACAGGGGGATGATCACGAACAGGATGCTGTTGCCCAGCGCGTCGCCGAAACGCGCCACCGAAAGGGCGAGAACGGCTTCGTTGATGCCGAGCTTTTCCCGGAGTGTCCGCATCCGTAGAACGTACATACTCCAGGCGGCGATCGTCCAATCGGCGGCCGCCGTGCCGCGCGTCCGGCCGGGCCGGCGCCCTCAGCCGGAAAGAGAGCCCTTCTCTCCGGTGTAGAAACGCTGCAGGTTCCCCTTCAGCTGCGGCCTCATGGTGAAGAAGATCGGCTCTTCGGCGATCAGCCGCACCCTGACCCGAGCGGCCGCGTTCATCTGCCGGTACTGCCCGGCGGAGAGAGCGTAGTAGACGGCCTGCGAACAGCTGCCCAACAGGCAGCTGTCCCGTACGATGCGGCCGTGCAGGGAGATGCGCTCCCCGTCCAGGTAGAGCTCCAGCGGATGCACCCGGGTGATGAACCTGGGCTGTTTGCCGCTGTAGCGCAGGACCAGCTGCCACCGGGTGGCTTTCCCGGCGCTCTTCACCACCCGCGCCCCCAGGCTCAGCGAGTAGCCGAAAGAGGAATCCACGGGGGTGGGGGCCAGCTCCCTGACTTCCGCCCCGCTGGAAACCCCGGTGGTGACGCGGTAGCTCTGGCACGCCGCCGGCAGAAGCAGCGCGGCTAGGAGCAGCGCCGCCATCCAGGCGAAGCCCCTGGCGCCGGAGGGGGCGCCGTCCATCTCCCCGCGCGGGATCACTTCTCTTCCTCCTTCTCCCGGGGCGCCGCCTCGGCGTACCACTTCTGGAACCGGTCCACCGGCTGGACCAACACCTGAGTGCGCATCACGGCGTGACCCACGCCGCAGTACCCGGCGCACAGCAGGTCGTACTGCCCCACCTCCTCCGCACGGAACCACAGCATCGTGGTGAGCCCCGGGGCAGTGTCCTTCTTCTCACCAAAGGCAGGGATGTACAGGGAGTGTATCACGTCCCCGCTGGTCATGAGAAGCTTCACGGGCCTGCCCACCGGGACGTTGAGGGCGCCGTTCCTGATGCCGTTGGGATAGTGGAACTGCCAGGAGAACTGCCGGGCCAGCACCTTGATCTCCAGCGAGCCGTCGGGAGGGTCGTTCATCAGCTGGAATCCCTTGAGCCCCACGTAGAACATCGCGAGCATCACCAGGGTGGGCACGACCAACCAGGCGGCCTCCAGCCAGGCGTTGCCCCGGATGGGAGCGGCGGTCGGGTGCCGGGAGCGCCGGTAGCGGATCACGAACAGCACCATCACCGCCGTGACCGCCACGAAGATCAGCGCCGCGAAAGCGACGAAGTAGTAGAAGGTCTGCGTAACCAGCGTGGAGGCGTCCCTGATGAGACGGTTCCCGCCACCCGGGCACGCGCCAGCACGTCCACCAGGGTGAGGCCGACGAACACCGCCAGCACCGCCAGGCAAATCGAGACCAGCGCCACGTAGAGCCGGGTCCCCTGGAAACCGAGATGCATCAAGAACCAGCCCACCAGTACCGCCCTGGCGGCGGCGATCAACAGGGCCACCGGGGCGGGCAGCCCGCCCAGGGGCGCACCCGCCAGGGCCACCGCCAGCGCGGTCAGGCCGAGGAGCCCTCCCCATACCGCCACGTACACCGCCGCGCCGACCCGGGCCGGGGCGCCGCCCCTGCCCGCATCTTCCGTTCTCTTCATACTCAGCGCTCCTCCCTCGGCCCCGGCCCTCATCGCAGCAGGTAGAACAGTGGGAATAGGAAGATCCAGATCACGTCTGCCAGGTGCCAGTAGAGACCGGCGTTCTCGAAGGGGGCCATGCGCCGGGCCCCCACGGCGCCCCTGGCGACCAGGACCAGCATCACCGCGAGCACCGCGGTGCCAACCAGCACGTGCAGCGCGTGCAGGCCCGCCATGGCGTAGTAGAGACCCAAGAACAGGGTCTGGCCGCCTCCCCGCTGGAGCAGCTCCGGGGACCTGGGGTACAGGCCGTGGGCGAACTTGGTGCTCCACCCACAGCCTTGATGCCCAGGAAGGTGAGGCCGAAGCCGATGCTGAGCGCCAGCAGCCCGGCGGCCGGCCCCTTCCTGCCGGCCCCAGGGAGTGGATGGCCAGGGCCACGGTAAGGCTGCCGGTGATGAGCACGCAGGTGCTCACCGTGCCCAGCACCCTGTCCAGCTCCCGCGCCCCCGCGGCGAAGGCAGGCCCGTGAACCTGGGCAGTAGTCGAAGTACCTCCTGGGCATGCCCATGAACCCCAGGATGAACATGGGAAAGTACAGCATGTTGAAGCCCACGAACAGCACCGGCCAGGCCAGCGTGGCCTGCCGCTGGTCGTACGTGCGGCCGAACATCTTGGGAAGCCAGCAGTGGATCGCCGCCAAGAACCCGAACCCCATGCCGCCCAAGATCACGTAGTGGATGTGCCCCACCACGAAGTAGGTGTCCGTGAGCTCCACGTCCGTGGACAGCGCCCCCACCAGGATCGGCAGGAAGAAGTTGCCGAAGATCGTGGGGATGGCCGGGATCACCACCACCCGCGGGGATTCAATCCGCCGCCGGGGCGAGGGGATCGGGACGGTCTCGGGCACCCATGCGATAGACGTACAGCCCCAGGGCCTCGTCCACGGCCACCAGCGGCAGCCCCGAAAAGGTGAAGGTGTTGGAGACGATTCGGGCACCCGGCCGAAGCTCCCGGCGCAGCTTGTCCTTCAGCCGGTCGTTGGTCTCCTGCAGGAGGTAGGTCACCACCACGTCGGCCGCGCGCAGGTCCTGGCCGAACAGGTCGGCCCGCACCACCCGCACCCGCCCGTTCAGACCGAGCAGCCACACGGCCGCCCGGCTCCACAGGTAGCGCGACGGGTCCAGCTCGATCCCCACCGCCCTGGCGCCGAAGCGCCGGGCGGCGGTCACCAGCACGCGGCCGTCGCCCGAGCCCAGGTCGTAGACCAGCTCCCCCTGCCTCACCCGCGCCAGCTCCAGCATCCGCCGCACCGTGCTCCGGGGGGTGGGAACCCAGGGAGCGCCGCGCGAGCCGGTCCAGATGAGGGTCATCAGGAAGACCATGATGAGCAGAAACAGGGTGGAGATGAGGATTCCCGCCGCCACACCCTGAATGGTGCCGATTTCCCACCGGCTGTCAACGCCGCCGGCCTCCAGGCTGCGAGCCGGCGGCACCCGCAGCTGCGGTGCCCGCTGCACACCCGGCGCTTCGGCGAAGTGCAGCCCGTGGTGTCCGAACGGCGGCCCGTGCTGCCGCGCCGCCCGCGGGGGGTTCCCTCGATACTGAATATTTATTATCGTATAACTCAGGTATTCTTCTGCGGCCGGAAACCGCCGTCCGCAATCCACGGGAGGCATTGATGACCCCAAGCAAGGTGACAGATGGAATCTACCGGATCTCCGCCAACGGCGGAGAGGACCTTCTCTTCGAGAGCATGTGGCCGCTGCCCCGGGGGGTGTCCATGAACTCCTACATCGTTAAAGGAGAGGAGTGCGCCATCATCGGCGGGGTCTGCGGCTGGGACGGGGTGCCGGAGACGCTGTTCTCGCAGCTGGAGACGATCTCCGTCAGGCTGGAAGACATCCGCCACGTGGTGCTGAACCACCTGGAGCCGGATCACACGGGATGGCTGGAGCCCTTCACCAGGATGCACCGGGATTTCACCCTCTACGCCAGCCCCAGAGGGCTGGAGATGGCCGAGGCCTTCTACCCGCTGCCGGTGGAGCGCAGAGCCGTTCGTACCGGAGACCGCTTGGAGCTCGGTGCGGGCAGGAGCCTGGAGTTCTACGAGATGCCGAACGTGCACTGGCCCGAAACGATCGCCACCTGGGACCGGTCCACGGGTACGCTGTTTCCCTGCGACCTCTACAGCTCCTTCGGCGCGGTGGGAGAGGCTCCCTGTGACGATCTGCTCAGCGAAGAGGACCTTCACCTCTTCGAAGAAGAGACGGTGCGTTACTTCGCCAACATCCTGGCCACCCACTCCAGCTCGGTGGAACGGGCGCTCCGGCAGCTCGGTGCGCTGGGGCCGCGCATCATTGCCCCCGCCCACGGTCCAGTGTGGCGGCGTGATCCGCGGCGGATTGCGGCGCTCTACGAGAGGCTCAGCGCCTGCGGCCGGGGCGCCGCCGCGGCGGAGGTCACGGTGATCTGGGGCAGCATGTACGGAATGACCGAGAGGGCGCTGCAGGCGGTGCTGGAAGGAATCCAGGCCGAAGGGGTGCCGGCGCACACCTTCCGGGTCCCGCACCAGCACGTCTCCTACATCCTGGCCTCCGCCTGGAGGTCCACGGGGATCGTGATCGGCTCACCCGTCTATGAGTACCGGCTCTTCCCCCCCGTCGCCGCGGCCGTGGACGAGCTGGGCCGCAAACGGGTGGCCCGCAAGAAGGCGTTCCGCTTCGGCTCCTACGGCTGGTCCACCGCCGGCAGAGATGAGCTGAGCGAGATCGTGCAGCGGTACCGCATGGAATGGGATTTCCTGGAGCCGGTGGAGTTCGCCGGGCGGCCGGGAAGCGACGTGCTGGAGACCCTGCGCGGGCGAGGCCGGGAGCTGGCACGCGCGGCGAAAGAGGCTGCCCGCCCCTCCGGCGCGGCGCCCTGGGGGCCGTAAAGCGGGTGGGTACGGGCTTCAGCCTTCCCCGCTGGGGGTCTCGCCCGCGGCCGCCGGCTATGCCGAAGGCGGGGTACCGGCTATAGTGTATCCGGAGTGCGTCGCTGGCGATCAGCGACACGCGGGGGAGATCGACCACCTGCCCGTTCTCCGCGCTCCGGAGGAGGATTCCTGGCTCGTTCTGTAGAAGGGGGCGCTTGCAGAGGAGCTCGAGAGGCTTGAGCAGCAGCCAGGGGCTGCCCGGGTGACGCTGTGGCTCGTGCTCCTTGCCGCCGTCACCGCCGCGGCGGGCTCACTCATTCTCTCCGCGCTGCGGTTGGGCAGCCCTCCCATGCCTACCTCGGCGGCCGTGCGGGCCGCGCTGCTCTGGCTTCTGCAGGAGCACGCCGGGGCCGGCCGGATCGTGGACCTGGGATCCGGCTGGGGAGGGCTGGCCCGGCAGGCGGCCCTGGCCTTCCCGGAAAGGCGCGTGATGGGGCTGGAGGCATCCTTCCTGCCCTGGCTCTTCTCCATGGTCCTGGCGCGCCTCAGGGGGCCGGCCAACCTCTCCTTCCGGCGCCTGAACTTTCTGCGACGCCCTCCGCCGCGGGCCGAAGCCTACCTCTGCTACCTGGCGCCACGGGTGATGCGTGAGCTCGCCGGGAAGGTGCTGCCTGGGCTGCCGCCGCAGAGCCTTCTGATCTCGGCAGTGTTTGCCCTGCGGGGGCGGCGGGCGGAGCAGGTGCGGCTTGCTTCCGACCTGTACCGCAGCCCCGTCTACCTGTACAGGTGCGATGCGCCGCCGGCGGGGAGGTGAAGAGATCAGAAGGAGAAGCTCACCTCCAGGGCGGCGCTGAGGGCGTTGTCTCCGGTGTACAGGGTCAACGCCTTGCCCTGCCCGCCCCCGTTGAAGGCGAGCGACAGGGAGAAGGGCGGAAACTGCGGGATGTCGAAGCCGGCCTTCAGGGTGAGGGCGTAGGAGAGATCCGAGAGGTTGGCGAACCCGGAAAGGGAGGCGTCCAGGAACGATCCGATCAGATCCTTCCTGGAGAGCGAGGCAAAGGCGTGCAGCCTGCCCACGTACAGAGGCTGGAAATCCCCGGCCGCCAGAAGCGCCGGGTACTCTGCCGGGTCCGTGGACCCGAGGGAGTGGTAGAAGAGCTCGCCAGCCAGGGCCCACCGTTTCAGCTCGCCGAAGGTGCGCTGGAAGCCCAGGGTGAGATCGTAGCTGAGATCGTAGGAACCGTAGGGAAAGGCCGCGGCCGCCTCCCCGTAGATGTCCGCCCCCAGGAGCCGTCCGGAGAAGTCGAAGCCGCAGCGGCCCTGAATCTCCATCCCCAGGTAGGCGGTCAATCCCAGCTCGAACCCCAGCACCGTCAGGTCCCCCCGCAGGCCCAGGTTGGTAGCGGCCGCCAGGTCGTTCACTACGAAGCCGGTGCCGCCGGCGGTCACGGTGCGGGAGAAGTCGGCGAACAGGAACAGGTTGGCGCTCCCCAGGGGCAGGTGCACCCGCAGTGAGGGTTTCCCCACGCGCAGATCCACCGGGGCCCGGGGGTCCGCCCTCTGGAGGTTGATGAAGTCCACGGGGGTCCAGATCACAGCCGGCCCCCAGGCGATGAGCTGGTTGCCCACGCGGAAGAACACCACCTTGGCGGCATCGAAGCTGAAGGTGAGCTCCGAGAGGGTGAAGCTGTTGGAGAACAGGTCCCCTCCGGGCGGAGCGAACGCCACCGTTCCGTTCTGTCCCGCGTACAAGGGATGGCGGACCACGTACGAGAGGTAGAGCTGACCGTAGCCAGGAACTCCCAGCCGCAGGAAGGCCTTGCCGGAGAATCCGCCGCCGGCAGTGTAGCCGTCGAAGGCCGCGGTGGTCAGGCGGTTGTCGAACAGGAAGGTCCCCCCGGCCAGGACCTCCAGCCGGTTCTCCGCCTCCTCCCGGCGGCTCTCCTCCACCGCCTGGTCGAAGGTCGAGGAGTCGAAGATCTCCTCCTCCAAGAAAGCCGCCGCATCCTGCCCCGGGGCGTCTTCGCCCGCCTGCGCCCGCACCCAAGGGCCGGCAAGCCCCGCGATCAGAAACAGAGCCAGCGCCAGGGGCCTGCTTGCGCTCATCGGGACTGCTCCTCCAGGAACGCCTTCGAGAACACGTAGTCGGGGATGGCGGCGGTGCCGATGTCCTCGTTGGAAAGGAAGGTCTGCTGCCCCTCCTCCAGGTGATTCACGGCCAGGAACTTGCTGAACATCACCTTGCCCCGGGCCACCGCGGCGTAGTCGATGTAGTAGAAGGTCCGAAGCAGCGTGTCCGAGGCGCTGTAGTTCTCCACCTTCACAGGAAGCCCGTCTGCCCTGCGGAAGAACCATTTCTGCACGGGGAAGGACACGTCCGGCTGCCGCGCCTCCAGGCGCACGACGTCCGTCTCCCATCTGGCCACTTTTTGGGTGCCCTGGTAGCTCGCGCGGTACTGCTCCAGGGTCCGGGGCTGGCCGAAGAGGTCGGTGCGGACGTCGGTGGAGCCCACGTCGTCCTTGCGGTTGCGATAGACGAACTCCCGGGTGGAGGGCAGGTACAGGTACAGATCGTCCCCGCTGCGGTAGTAGCCCTTGCCCTTCTCACTGTCGGGGTACTGGAAGATCAGGGTGAAGGTGTCCGCCGCGTCGCGGCGGTAGGCCCTGACCTGCAGCACCCGGTCCGCCTCGCCGGGCTTCTTCTGCACCAGCGTGAAGGTGGTGGTCACGTCCAGCCCGCGCAGGCTCAGCCTGTCCTCCCAGGACCGGATGATCCTCACCGCCCGCGGGTCGCTCTGCCCCTGCTGGGCGGCCGCGCCGGCGGCCGTGCCCAGGAGCAGCGCCGCCGCCAGCGCGGCGGCTGCCGCCAACCTGCTTTCGTGTTTCTTCATGATAGGCTCCTTCAGAACACCCTGGTGAGGGCTTCCACCGGCCTGATCCGCCCGCCCCGGCGGGCCGGGAAGAAGGAGAACAGGACGGTGGAGGCAAGAATCGCGGCCAGAATCAGGGCGATGTCCAGGGGCCGCGGCACCAGCATGAGGTGTCCGCGGTTCAGAAACAGACCGGCGTTCCCGCCCAGGGGCAGCACGATGGCCGTGCGGAACAACGCGGCCACCCCCACGGCCAGCCCCGCCGCGGCCAGAGAGAAAAGAGCGGCCAGCAGCACGCTCTCCAGGACGAACAGCGCCGTCACCCCGCCGGCTTCCACGCCGATGGTGCGCATGGTTCCGATCTCACGGAACCGTTCGTTGATGCTCATCCTCAGGTTGATGAAGATCGATACAGCGACGATGAACAGCATCACCGCCGCAAGAGCGGTGCCGATCACCGTCACCGCCGTTAGGATGCTGCGCGCCAGGCCCAGCACCTCGTCGATGGTGGCCAGGGTCAGTCGCACCCGGTCCGGCCCCTCGCCCGCCTGGTAGCGCGGCGAGGCGGCGGTGACCGCGGCCACCGCCTCGGAGTCGCTCTGCGGCCGGGTCACCTCGAATCCCCGGCCCTCCAGGGCGGCGGCCAGCCGCTGCCGTTTCTCCCCCAGCCCGCCGGTGTCCGGCAGGTATACGTACACGGCGGAGGAGGCGTCGGCGGGGGAGAGGTCCAGGGTGCGGAGAAACTCGAAGTGAGCCAGCACCTGGCTCTGGAAGAAGAAGTTGTTCGTTCTGTAGATCCCCTTCACCCTGAGCACGCCCGTGTTGAAGGCGCCGAAGCGGGTGCGCGTGGCCATCAGCACCTCTTGGTCATAGCCCAGGGCGAAGTACTGCGCCACCTCCAGGGGCAGCACCACACCGTTGGCCGTCCCCGCGTACTCCTGCCAGCTTCCCGCCAGGAAGGTGATCTGGTCCCGCAGCCCCTGCTCCGCATCCGTGTCGATCCCCAGGAAGGTGAGGCGCTTGGACACGCCCTTGTGGTAGACCGCCGAGCGCACCAGGTAGCGAGAGAGGACCCTGCTCCCCTCCCCCAGGGTGGAGCGGGCTTCCGCGATGATCTCCGGGGTGCGCAGGATTCCGTTGTAGACCCTTCCCGAGGCGATGTACTGCCCCGAGACGGTGATGTGCCCGGCGGAGGCTTGCACCAGGTTCGTAGTGACGTTGAGCCTGGCACCCGCGGTGAAGGAGAACACCAGCACCAGGATGAAGGTCACGATGGCGTAGTTGATTCCCAGGGTGAAGCTGCGCTTGCGCTGGCGGAACACGTTCCTGAGCGCGATGTTCAGAACTGGCCTCATCTGCACCTCCTAACGCTCGTTCATTGCCCTGAGGGGCGTGATCGAGGTGGCCACCCGAATGGGATACACGGTTGCGATTGCGGAAGCTGCCGCCACGATGCCCAGGGCCTGCAGGAACGGCACGACGCTCAGGCTCAGGGGAAGGCTCCCACCTCCGATCAGGAACTGGGCGATCGTCTCCGGCAGGGGCAATCCGCCCCCGCGCAGCGCCAGGAGCAGGACCAGAGACACCGCCATGGCCAGCAGGCTGAAGGTCAGGTTCAGGATCAGCGTCTCCGCCAGGAAGAGGGCGCGTACAAAGCTCCGGCCGCCGCCGATGGCGCGGATCGTGCCAATCTCGGCGGTGCGCTCCACGATGTTGATGATGAGAGTGTTCATGAAGATGAACACCACCACCAGGAAGACCAGGCCCGTGGCCAGGTAGATGAAGGCCTGGAGCCCCGAGGCGATGCGCGCGAAGAGCCCGGAGGCCTCCTCCCAGCTGGCCACGCTGATCTCCAGGTCGCCTCCCCCCGGCGCCGCCGCGTCCACCGCGGCCATGACGCGGGAAAGCTCGTTGTGGTCGTGGAGCTTCACCGCGATCATCGTGTAGCCGGACAGCGCCTGGGAGCTCAGAGTGGAAAGGTCCAACTCTCCGAACCCTTCCTGGTCCGCCAGCGCGAAGAGGCTGTCTTCGTCCCGCGCGGCCCGCTCCAGCCCTTGGTTGAAGCCGGCGGGCAGGCTCTCCGGCCGCACGCCGGTGAAATTGTACAGCGTCGAGTAGGAGCCGGCGTCCATGAAGTTGATGTAGTTGAAGACGTTGGCATAGGTGCGAGGCTCGAAGATTCCCGCGAGGCGCGAGGCCACGGCGTTCACCGAGCCTCCCCCGGTGAGACCCAGCACGGTCACCGCCTCGCCGACCTGAAGCGTCACCCCGTAGCTGTCCCGGTACTGCCGGTTTTGGAAGGCGCTGATCACGATCCCCGCAGCAACCGGCCCGCCCTCCTCGGCACCGAAGAACTCTCCGTCCACCATGCGGGCGTTGTGGAACACCTTCCGGTAGCGAACCGGCTCCACAGCGTAGAAGACAAAGGGCATTTCCACTCTGTCTCCCGCGCGCTCCACCTGAATGATGGCGTAGTTCTGCGCGTAGGGTACGAAGGCCTCCACCTCCGGCAGGCCGGCGAGGAGTGCCTCGATCTCCTTCAGGTTGCGGATGTTGGGCAGCGGGGTCTGGAAAGCGAAGGGCGAGGGCGTCTCCCGGGATTGGGCGGAGTAGATGATGAAGTCCCCGGTGAAGTTGTCGATGATCGACTCTCGCGAAGCCTGGCGGGCGGAGCGGGTGAAGGTCTCCCCCAGCACCAGCAGCAGGGTGCCGAACGCCACCAGAGCTCCGATGGCCATCATGCGGCTTCGCCGGCCCAGCAGCGTCCGAAAAGCCAGCTTCAGTACGATCACAACCCTACCCCTTCCTGTCGTCCCCGGTGATCCGCCCGTCGCGAATGCCCACCACCCGCCGGGCGTGCTCCATGATGTGCTGATCGTGGGTGGAAAAGATGAAGGTGGTCTGCTGGCGCTCGTTGATCCGCCGCATCAGCTCCACGATGCGGTGCCCGGTTTCGCTGTCCAGGTTGGCGGTGGGCTCGTCGGCCAGCACGATGAGCGGCCGGGTCACCAGCGCCCGGGCCACGGCCACCCGCTGCCGCTGCCCGCCGGACAGCTCGCTGGGCCTGTTGCGGATGCGGTCGGCCAACCCCACCTCCTCCACCAGGCGCATCACCCTCTGCTCCCGCTCGCTGCGCGGCACGGACCTCTGCAGCAGAAGCGGGAGCTCGATGTTCTCGTAGACGTTCAGCACCGGAACGAGGTTGAAGGACTGGAAGATGAACCCGATCTTCAGGCGGCGGGTGCGGGTCAGCTCCCGGTCGCTCAGGGAGGCCACCTCGGCCCCGTCGATGAGAACGCGGCCTTCCGAGGGCCCGTCGATGCAGCCGATCATGTTCAGCACCGTGCTCTTGCCGGCGCCCGAGGGCCCGGCGATGGCCAGCAGCTCCCCCCTGTGGATCGTCAGGCTCACCCCGCGCAGCGCCTCCACCCGGGTCTCCCCGAGGAGGTAGTGCTTGTGCACCTCAACCAGCTCGACGACGTTTGTATTTCGATTTGTGTTATCCACGCCAACAATGTGAAGACAAACGCGCGGAGAGTCAAGAGAATTCGCCATTTGGCATCACACTACGAGTTGCAATACATCCCCCAGCCTTACCCTCCTTGACTTTAGGCGGCCGAACCGGCACGCTGTGGCAAACGAGACACCCATGGAACCTGTGACCGAATCGAGAGGCCGGAAGGCGGCGGGAGAGGCGGCCGGGAGCCTGGCGACGCGCCGCGCCCTCTCCTGGGCCGGGCACGGGCTGAACGACAGCTACTTTTTTCTGCTGCCCCTGGTTCTGCCTGTGATCATCCGAGGACTGGACCTGCAGCTGCGGGGCGCGGGGCTCCTGGTGTCGGCGTTCCTCTTCGCGGTGGCGGTCTCCTCTTACCTTGCCGGAAGGATCGCCGACCGCCTGGATTCCTGGAAGCTGATTGCAGGCGGCTTTGTCCTGGCGGCGGCCGGAATGGCGGGCGCCAGCTTCGCCCGGCATTTGCCCCTGCTGCTGGCGCTGCTGGTCCTTGCCGGCGCCGGGGTCGGCACCTTCCACCCGTCCGTCTACGCTCAGTTCGACCGTCTTGCCTTCGCCCGCACGGGAGGCTCCTTCGGGGTCTTCGAGTTCTTCGGCTCAGCCACCGTGGTGGTGATGTTCTTCGTGAACGGAACGCTGCTGGACCGGCTGGGGTGGCAGGGAGTGCTGCGGCTGATCGGGGTGGCCGGAGTGCTCACGGCGCTGCTCTATCTCTGGAGGTACCGCCGCGGGGCCGCCGGCACCCGCGGCGGCGGGAGGCCGGCGGAGGGCCCGCGGACCGAAAGCGGGGCCGGGCCGCTGCTGGCCTTGTTCCTGGTCGCGGTGGTCCTGCGCTCCCTTTCGGTCAATGCGGTGCTGAACTTCATGCCCACCTTCCTGGTCCTGGAGCGGGGCCTGCCTCCCAACCTGGCGGCCTACGCTTCGGCGTTCATCTTCGCGGGAGGCATGGTCTTGTGCCTGTTTCTGGGCCGCGCCGCGGATCGCTTCGGCCCCGTGCCCACGCTGCTCCTGATCACCGCCTTCATCGCGCCGCTGGTGCTGCTGCTAAGCCTGCCCCTTCCCCTCTGGACCGTGCCGCCCCTTCTGGCGCTGCTGGGAGGGTTCCTCAGCGGCGCGGCCCCGACGCAGAACCTCTTTCTCTCGCGCCTGCAGTCCCGCCTGGGCACCGGGACCACCTTTGGGCTGCTGATGGGACTGATCGCGCTCATGGCTTCGCTGGCTCCGGCCGTGTTCGGCTACCTGGCGGACCGGTTGGGGATTGCTCTCAGCATGAGGCTTTTCTCCGTCCCTGGGGCGCTGAGCCTGGCGGCGCTGGCCGTGCTGGCGCGCGTGGGGGCCGCCAGGCCCCGACGCGCCGCCCGCTCCCCCTGGGGCGGGCGTGGGTAGAGGGACCGCCCGCATGGACCGGGAAGCCCGGCGTTCCCTGGACAGGCTCCTGCCCCGGCTGAAGGACCGGCTGGCCGCCGCGGCAAGGCAGGACCGCTCCGCCTTCCTGCACCGGCTCGAGGAGGGCTTCCCGGGGCTCTTCGACATCCTGCGAGGCCTGTACGGCGGACGGTACGATTTCTTCTACCACCTGGAGAGCGTCCTCGCCGCCGCTGCCAGCGCCTGGATGGACAGGCCGGCGGAGCTGAAGGAGTTGGACGCCCGCCGCCAGGCCGAGCCGCGCTGGTACCAGTCCGAGAAGACGGCCGGCGCGGTCTGCTACGTGGATCTGTTTGCCGGCAATCTGGTCGGGTTGGCGGCTCGCATCCCCTACCTGCAGGAGCTGGGAATCACCTACCTGCACCTGATGCCGCTCTTCCGCTGCCCGGAGGGGGAGAGCGATGGGGGGTACGCGGTCTCCAGCTACCGCGAGGTTAACCCGGCCCTGGGCACCATGGAGGAGCTGCGAGACCTGGCCGCCCGGCTCCGTGAGGCCGGGATCAGCCTGGTGCTGGACTTCGTGTTCAACCACACCTCCAACGAGCACCGCTGGGCCCTGGCGGCGGCTGCCGGAGATCCGGACTACCAGGGGTTCTACTTCCTCTTTCCCGACCGCAGCCTCCCGGACGTCTACTCCGCCCACCTGAGGGACATCTTCCCCGGCGTGCGTCCCGGGAGCTTCACCTACCGGGGGGACCTGGATCGCTGGGTGTGGACCACCTTCCACTCCTACCAATGGGATCTGAACTACGGCAACCCTGCGGTGTTCACCGCCATGGCGGAGGAGATGCTCTTCCTGGCCAACCAGGGGGTGGAGGTGCTGCGTCTGGACGCCCTGGCCTTTACCTGGAAGAAGCCGGGCACCCCTTGCGAGAACCTCCCCGAGGCGCACGCCCTGGTGCGGGCGTTCAACGCCGTGGCGCGCCTGGCCGCCCCGGCGCTGCTGTTCAAGTCCGAGGCGATCGTGCATCCGGACGAGGTGGCCCGTTACATCCACCCGCAGGAGTGCCAGCTCTCCTACAACCCCACCCTGATGGCGCTCCTCTGGGAGGCGCTGGCCACCCGGGAGGTGCGGCTCCTGCACCACTCCCTGGCCAAGCGCCTGGCGGTCCATCCCGCCTGCGCCTGGGTCAACTACGTGCGCTGCCATGACGACATCGGCTGGACCTTCTCCGACGAGGACGCCGCGGAGCTGGGCATGAACGGGACCGACCATCGCCGCTTCCTGAACAGCTTCTACACCGGCGCCTTTCCCGGCAGCTTCGCCCGGGGGCTGCCCTTCCAGCTCAACCCCCGCACCGGGGATGCTCGCGTCTCGGGAACCTGCGCCTCCCTGGCCGGACTGGAGAAGGCGCTGCGTGAGGAGACCGAGGCCGAGGTGGAGCTGGCGCTGCGGCGGATTCTGCTGATCCACGGCGTGATCCTGTCGGTGGGGGGCATCCCTCTGATCTACCTGGGGGACGAGCTGGCGGTCCTGAACGACTACTCCTACCGCAGCGACCCCGATCGGGCGCGCGACAGCCGCTGGGCGCACCGTTCGCCCCTGGACTGGCAGCGCGCCGAGCGGCGCCGCGATGCCGCCTCGGTGCCCGGCCGCCTGTTCCAGGCGCTGCAGGGGCTGCTCCGCATCCGCAGCCGGACCCCCGCCTTCGCCGCAGGGGAGGCGGAGATGCTCGACTCGGGCAATCCCCATGTCCTGGCCTACCTGCGCCGCCGCGGGGCCGCCCGCGTGCTGGTGCTGGCCAACTTCAGCGAGCAGGAGCAGCGCCTGCCGGCCAACCTGCTGCGGGTGCACGGTCTCAGCTACGGGATGCAGGACCTGCCCACCTCCGAGCTGCTGGAGGCGGCCGGCGAGCTCTCCCTGCAGCCCTACCGCCTCCTCTGGCTGGTGCCCGAGGAAGCGGCCGGCTGAACGCCCGCCCCCGGCAGCCCGCCCTGCGCGGCCCAGCCCGCCCGGCCCGCCCGGTGCGGCCCGCCCGGTGCGGCCCGCCCCTCTTCTGCCCAGGGTTTGCCTCTCAGCGGGACAGCAGCACCGCCAGCGAGCGGCCCGCCAGGGTGCAGCGCTCCTGCGGCCGCAGGAGCGGCTCCCTTCCAGCGGGCGGCAGGTCCTCGGGGGAGGGACAGCCGGTGTCCAGCGCCCGGTACCAGCGGCGCCCTCCCGGGGCCGGGCAGACCGCAAACTCCAGGGCCTCCGGCTCGGCGTTGAGCATGAGGTAGAAGTCGTTGTCGTCGCGGTCCGCCTCCGTGTCGGCGCGGCTCCCGTCCAGGCGGTAGGCCAGGGTCAGCTCCGCAGACTGCCAGCTCTTCTCTCCCCCCTGGCGGTCGAACCAGCTGATGTCCGGGATGCGGTTCCGGCCCCGGTCGCGGCCGCTGAAGAAATCGGGGCGCAGGAACGCCGGGTGGCGGCCGCGGAAGGCGATCAGCTCCCGGCAGAAGCGGTGCAGGTCCCGGTGGCGGCGCAGCCGGCTCCAGTCGTGCCAGGAGATCTCGTTGTTCTGGCACCAGGCGTTGTTGTTGCCCCGCTGGGTGCGGCGGATCTCGTCCCCTCCCAGGAGCATCGGCGTGCCCAGGGAGAGCAGCAGCGTGGCCAGCAGGTTCCTGACCTGCCGGCTGCGCACCTCCTCCACCACCGGGTCCTCGCTTTCCCCCTCCGTCCCGTAGTTGGCGCTCAGGTTGTGGTCGCTCCCGTCGCTTCCCCCCTCGCCGTTGGCCTCATTGTGCTTCTCCCTGTAGCTCACCAGATCGTTCAGGGTGAACCCGTCGTGGGAGGCGATGAAGTTGACGCTGTGGAAGGGCTTGCGTCCGTCCCGCAGGTAAAGGTCGGAGCTGCCGGCGAGGCGCGTGGCCAGGGCCGGCGTGGTTCCGGGTTCGCCGCGCCAGAAGGAGCGCACGTCGTCCCGGAAGCGGTCGTTCCATTCGGCCCACCGCCCCCCGGGAAAGGAGCCCACCTGGTAGGCCCCGGCGGCGTCCCAGGCCTCCGCGATGATCTTGGTCTGCCGAAGCACCGGGTCCTCGGCGATGCGCTCCAGCACCGGGGGGTTCTCCAGGAGCTCGCCGTTCTCGTCGCGGCCCAGCACGGAGCCCAGATCGAAGCGGAACCCGTCCACGTGCATCTCGATCACCCAGTAGTGCAGGCAGTCCAGGATGAGGCTGCGTACGATGGGATGGTTGCAGTTGAGGGTGTTTCCGCAGCCGGAGTAGTTGCGGTAGTAGCGCCGGTCCTCCCGCAGCATGTAGTACACCGCGTTGTCCAGCCCCCGGAAGCACAGGGTGGGCCCGCGCTCGTCCCCCTCGGCGGTGTGGTTGAACACGATGTCCAGGATTACCTCGATGCCGGAGCGGTGCAGCTCCCGCACCATCTCCTTGAACTCCACCACCTGCTGCCCCAGGGCTCCCGCGGAGGAGTAGCGCCCCTTGGGTGCGAAGAAGCTCATGGTGCTGTAGCCCCAGTAGTTCTCGAGCTTCTCGCCGGTGGCGGGGTTGCGGCGGGGGTTCTCCAGCTCGTCGAACTCCTGCACCGGCAGCAGCTCCAGGGCGGTGACCCCCAGCTCCTTCAGGTAGGGAATAGCCTCGATCAACCCCCGGAAGGTCCCGGGATGGCGCACCCCCAGCACCCCGGCGCTGGGATGGCGGGTCAGGCCCCGCACGTGGGTCTCGTAGATGAGGCTGAAGCGCAGGGGCCGGTTCAGGGGCCGGTCCCCCTGCCAGTCGAAGGCGTCCTCCACGACGATGCACTTGGGCATCCCCGCCGCGTCGGAGACGGTGGAGAAGGAGAGGTCCCCCTCGGGGGATTCCGGGTCGTAGCCGCGGGCGTCCGCCAGGTCCCAGGTGAAGCTGCCGGTGACCGCCCGGGCGTAGGGGTCCAGAAGCAGCTTGTTGGGGTTGAAGCGGTGCCCCCGGGCGGGCTCGTAGGGCCCGTGAACGCGGTACAGGTAGTACGCCCCGGCCCCGACTCCCGGGACGTGCACGTGCCAGATGTCCCCGGTGCGGTTGTCCCGCGGATCCAGAGGGAAGGCGGCCGCGGGCCTGCGGTCCTCCGGGCGCTCGAACAGCAGCAGCTCCACGGCGGTGGCGTGGCGGCTGAAGAGGGCAAACTGCACCGCGTTTCCCACCGCGGTGGCCCCCAGGGGCAGCGGCTTGCCCGGGCTCGGCGCCGCGGCACCGCCGGGCGCCCGCGCGCCGCTCCGCTC
>CAZBDU010000029.1:0-57981 GCA_964490725.1 uncultured Spirochaetaceae bacterium
CGCCGGAGCGGCGGCCGGCCGCCGCTCCGGCCGCCGGGACGGCCCCGGAGACCCGGCAGCTTTTCGCCAGGCGGGGAGATCGGGTGGAGCTGCGCCTGGAGGAGCCTGGATGGATCCTGCGGGAGATAGAGGGCTCGCCGGCCTCCGGCCTGGCGTTGAGCGAGAAGCCGCAGAGCGGCACGGGCTCGGTGTTCGTCTTTCAGGCCCGGGAGCTGGGTGAGTACCGGCTCCGCTTCCAGCTGCAGGACAACCGCAGGGCGGCGCTGCGCGAACAGACGGTTTCTGTGCGGGTGCTGCCGGACGAGGAGTTCGGCCGCATGGTGGCGGCTCCCGCCGGCGCCTCCGGGGCGATGCAGCAGCCGCCCGCCGCCGCCGGCGGTGCCGTAGAGCGAGCGGAGCGCCTGCTGGCGCTGGGGGAGAAGCAGGCCGCCCTGGAGGAGCTCCTCAAGGTGTACCGGGAGGACGATCCCTACCTGAACGACCGGATCGCGTCGATCTACGTGCAGACCGGAGCGCCCCAGAAGGCCGCCCGGTACTACCGGAAGAACCTGGGCGCCCAGGAGCCGTACGGGGATCGGGCCGTGGCCGGAGTCGTGAGGGCGGGGGTGGAGGACGGAGACGCAGCGGCGGTGGCGGAGCAGCTCGACCGCTTCCTGGCCCTTGAGCCGGCCGGGCTGGACCGGGACCTCCTGGCGGTGGCCCTGTTTTACCGGGATCGCGGCCTGCCGGCGAGGGCTCTGGAGCTGCTGCGGGAGTATCTGTCCCGCTACCCGGCGAGCCCCAGGCTGGACCAGGTCATCTTCGCCTTGGCCGGATTGCTGGAGGCGGACACGCCGCAGCGCGATCTGCAGCGCTCGCGGGACCTGTACGAGCGGGTGGTCCGGGATTACCCGGAAAGCCGCTACGCCCCGGAGGCCTACCGGCGCCTGCGCTATCTGGAGAGGCACTTCTTCCTCATCCGCTGAGGCCGTCCCGGAGCGCCGGGGGTCCCATGGAGGGCTGCGGCCGGGGGGCGTGCGGGGGCGGTACAGGGGGGGGTGCCGCCGCGAGGGCCGGGAGGCGCACCGGCCGGAAAGGAGGGCATGTTGACATTCGGGCCCCTGGACAGTATATATTCATAACCTATGCTTGACCGATTGACGGCGAAGTTCAGCGACATACTCCGCCAGATTTCCGGGAAGGCTCACATCTCCGAAAAGAACATCCAGGACGCGATCAGCGAGATAAAGCTGGCCCTCTTGGAGGCGGATGTGAACCTCCGGGTCGTGCGCCGCTTCGTCAACCGCACCACCGAGGAAGCCCTGGGGGAAAAGGTGCTGCGGTCGGTTGCGCCCGGCCAGCAGTTCGTCAAGCTCGTTCACGATCGCCTGGTGCAGCTGCTCGGTGACACCCGGCAGGATCTGGCGTTGAAGGGTCCGGATACCCAGTCGGTGGTCCTGCTGCTGGGGCTGCAGGGCTCGGGAAAGACCACCACCGCCGCCAAGCTTGCGGCGCACCTGAAGGGTAGGGGCCGCCGGCCGCTGCTGGTGGCGGCGGACCTTGTGCGTCCGGCCGCGGTGGAGCAGCTGGCGGTGCTGGCGGAGCAGGCGGGGGTGGCGATCTACCGCCAGGAAGGCCGCGACCCGGTGGCGGTAGTGCGGCAGGCGTTGAAGCACGGGGCCCGGGAGCAGTACGACACGCTCATCGTGGACACCTCGGGGCGGCTGCAGGCCGACGAGGCGATGATGGCGGAGATCGAGGCGGTCAGGAAAGCGGCCAGGCCCGACGAGGTGCTGCTGGTGGCCGACGCCATGACCGGACAGAACGCCGTGGAGATCGCCAAGACCTTCGACGAGCGCGTGGAGCTTACCGGAGTCATCCTGAGCAAGTTCGATTCCGACGCCCGGGGAGGGGCGGCGCTTTCGATCAAGAGCATCACCGGCAAACCCATCAAGTTTGTCGGCGTGGGGGAGAAGCTGGATGCGCTGGAGCCGTTCTATCCGGACCGCCTGGCTGGAAGGATCCTGGGTATGGGAGACGTGGTCTCCCTGGTGGAGAGGGCCCAGGCCACCTTCGACGCTCAGGAGGCGGCGGAGCTGCAGGAACGGATGGCCCGGGACAGCTTCACCCTGGAGGACTACCTGGAGCAGTTCAGCAAGCTGCGCAAGATGGGCAGCGTGCGCAGCCTCCTGGACATGATCCCGGGAGCGCAAGGGGCGATCGACGAGGGGGCCATCGACGAGGGAGCCATGAAGCACGAGGAGGCGATCATTCTGTCCATGACGCGCCCGGAGAGGCAGAATCATCGCATCATCGGTCCTTCCCGCAGGAAGCGGATCGCCCGGGGCAGCGGCACCAGCGTCTTTGCGGTGAACCAGCTGCTGAAGAAGTTCGAGAAGTCACGACTGATGATGAAGAAGATGGCCAGAAACAAGAAGGCGCAAGGCCAGCTACTGTCTCAGTTCACAAAGAGCTGAAGGAGGAGAGGAAACGTGAGCGTACGCATCCGGCTGAAGAGGTTCGGCTCCAAGCGCCGTCCCTACTACCGAATCGTTGTGATGGACTCCCGAAACCCCCGCGACGGGCGCACACTGGAAGAGGTCGGATTCTACCATCCCATCGAGATCGCAGAGAACCAGATCAAGATCAAGGAAGAGCGCATCCGCGACTGGATCCAGAAAGGAGCCAGGCCCACTGACACGGTGAGGAAGCTGCTGAACAACATCAACTTCAACATCAAGTAGGCGCACCCGGCTACCACACAACACAAGGAGGCGCAGGTGGCCAAGGAACTGGTCGAGTACATCGCCAAGTCCCTGGTGGACGACCCTGGTGGCGTAACGGTGAACATGATCGAAGGTGAAAAATCGACGATTCTGGAGTTGAAGGTATCGGAAGGCGACATCGGAAAAGTGATCGGAAAGCACGGCCGCATCGCAAAGGCCATCAGGACCATCCTGAGCGCGGCCTCCACCAGGACCGGCAAGAGGGTCGTGCTGGAAATCCTGGACTGACGGCGGAGCATCGGCTGGCGATCGGCCGGATCAGGACGAGCCACGGGGTCAGGGGCTACGTGAAAGTAGCGAGCCTGTCCGGCCAGACCGCTCATTTCACCAGGCTGAAGAAGGTCTACCTCCTCCAGGGGGAGGGCTTCAGGGCCTGCAAGGTGGAACGGGCCGTGGTGGCCGGAAACGACGTGCTCCTGAAGCTCTCCGGGGTGAACGACCCCGAGACCGGGAAGGCCCTGCGAGGAGTGGAGGTCTGGGCGGAGCGGGAGGACGCCTGTCCGCTGGAATCCGGCGAGTACTACGTGGCCGACATCTGCGGGTGCAGGGTTGAAAGCGCCGGACAGATTGTAGGGCGCGTCAGGGCGGTCTGCCAGGGAGGCGCCTCCGATCTGCTGGAAGTGGAGCTGGCCGGGGGCGGCACGGCAATGGTCCCGTTCGTGGAGGCCCATGTGGGCGAGGTGGACACGGCGGGGAAACGCATTCTCCTCAAGGAGGAGCTGGGCGCCACGTGATCTTTCACATTCTCACTCTGTTCCCGGAGATTTTCGAGGGTTACCGCAGCGCCTCGATCCTGGGGAGCGCCGCCCAACGGGGGCTGGTGCGCCTGCACATCACCGACATCCGGGACTTCGCGCTGGACCGGCACCGCACCTGCGACGACTATACCTACGGCGGCGGGGCCGGCATGGTGCTGAAGGCGGAGCCGCTGGCGGCGGCCCTGCGCTCCATTCCGGCGCTGCGAGATTCGCCACCCGGTGAGGGCCCGCCGGTGATCTACCTCACCCCCTCCGGAAGGCTCTGGGACCAGAGGCAGGCGGAGACGCTGGCCGCCCGTGGAGAGGCGGTGCTGATCTGCGGCCGCTACGAGGGGATCGATCAGCGCGTGATCGACCTGTACGTCAGCGAGGAGGTTTCCATCGGCGAGTACGTGCTCTCCGGTGGCGAGGTGGCGGCCATGGCCGTCGTGGACAGCGTTGTGCGGCTGGTCCCCGGGGTCATCCGGGAGCAGTCCCTGGCGGAGGAGAGCTTCCGCGGGGGACTGCTGGAGTATCCGCAGTACACGCGGCCCGTGGAGTTTGAAGGCCTGCGGGTGCCGGAGGTGCTGCTGTCGGGCCACCACGCTCGCATACAGCGGTGGCGGCTGCGTAAGAGCGTGGAGAAGACCCTCCGGGTCAGGCCGGAGCTGCTGGAGAGCAAGGAGCTTCCGGAGCAGGTGAGGGAAGTCCTTCAGGAGCTGGCAGGGGAAGGAGAACCAGATGGACAAGATACGAGCGATCGAGGCGGAGCAGATCAGAACGGACCTGGACCCATTCAACATCGGTGACACGGTGCGCGTCCACTACCGGATCATCGAGGGCAAGAACGAGCGCGTGCAGGTGTTCGAGGGAACCTGCATCGCCTTCAAGCGCGCCGGTGTACGGCGTACGTTCACCGTGCGGAAGATTTCCTACGGCGTGGGCGTGGAACGCAGCTTCCCCCTCAATTCGCCGCGGATCCACAAGATCGAGGTGAGCCGCCGCGGCCGGGTCCGCCGTGCCAAGCTGTACTACCTCAGGAGCCGCGTTGGCAAGAAAGCGAAGGTTGCCGAGCTGATACAGCGCAAGCGGCCCGCGCGCACTGAGGAGCCTGAAACGTCCGAGGAATGAAGGTAAGCGCCGCACAGCTCGTCCTCAAGATGAACGCCAGATCGGGGTTTGTCCTCCGATCTGGCGATTTCGTCTCTGTACAGGTCCTCCGGCACCTTTCGGGCAACCGCTGGGCCGTCGCCGTGGCGGGGAAGGTGCTGGCGGCGGAATCCGGGCTGTCCTTGAAGCCGGGGCAGCGCCTCAGGGCGGTGGTGCAGGCCGCAGGGGGGAGGATCGTGCTGCGGCTGACCGAAGGGGAGGACAACCCCGTCAGGGGGCTGCTGCTGCGGGAGGGCATCCAGGCGGATGCTGCTGCGGAGCGGATCACCGCCGCCCTCCTGCGCACGGGGCTCACCGTGCGGCCCGCCACCGTGAAGCAGCTCCGCCGGGTCCTGGAGCGGCTGCGGCTGCCGCCGCGGCGTTTTGCCCGCGTCCTGGCCATCCTGCTGGAGAAGGGGATCGATCCGGACTCGCCCGGCGTGGAACGGCTGGTAGCCGTGCTGGGAGGGGAAGAAGGCGGCGCGGATTCCGAGAGCCGCCGCCGGGGACGGCGGAAGCGGGAATCGCCCAGGGAAGTGGCCGCGGCGCTGCGCCGCCAATCGCTGAGGGCCGACGAAGGAAGCGCCGGCCCGTTGCCCCTGTTCAACCACCTGCGGGGGGGCGAGGAGTCATGGATGGTGGTTCCCTTTGCCATGCTGGGCGGCCTGCACGGCACGCTTCGTTTCCTTTGGAGCTACGCCGCCGGCGCCGCCGGAAAACCCGAGCTGCGGCGCCTGGTGGTGGTGGTGCGGCGACCGGAGGCGGAAGAGTGGACGTTCGTGCTGGACGGGGCCAGGCTGCACGCGTTCTGCGATCGGGAGGTCCCCGGAGCAGGGCCGGCCTACGCGGCCTTGAGGGAGAAATTGGGTAACCTGGGTCTGGAAACTGACGATACTATACGTGTAGGCGCCGACTTCGACGGCTTTTCTCTGCCCTGGGAGCCCGTTCCGTATCGGAGCGTGGACACGCTGCGCTGAAGGGACGCGGGCTGACGGACGGACGAGGATATGGAGAAGGCGGTCGCGATCAGGTATAATGAAGAGTTGCCGGCGCCTTTCGTGCTGGCCCGGGGCAGGGGGGAGCTTGCCCGGCGGCTGGTCGAGATCGCCCGGGACAACGACATCCGCATCGTGGAGATGCCGGATCTCACCGATGCGCTGGTGGAGCTTCCCGAGGGAACCTTCATCCCCGAGGAGCTCTACCAGATCGTGGCGGAGCTCCTGGTATTCGTCCGGGATCTGGGTAGCAGGTGATGAAGGCCATCAAGGTACGGGATCTTAAAGCCGGAATGAAGTTCGACCAACCCGTGTACATCGAGGGCAACAACGTGCTCGTTCCGGCGGAGGTCACGGTCAAGCAGAAAGACATCGACCGGCTCCTGCGCTGGGACATCGAGGAGGTCTACACCGAGGGCTCGGTCATGGCGGAGACGGAGGAGCCACAGGGGACCCCGGCCTTCCCCTGGCTCCCCATGCGGGACGAGAAGTACGCGGGGATCTACCGCAGCGCCATCGGCAAGGTGGAGGCCGCTTTTCGGGACATCGTGGAGGGGACCTACGGCGGTCACGAGCCCATCGACGCCGTGGTCAACGAGATCGTGGAAGCGCTCCGGCAGGGCAAGAACGAGATGATCCAGCTCATCCTTCTCGGCGAGTCCGGCGCGCGTAAGCTTCCCGCCAGCTCGGTCAACTGCATGATCCTGGCCACTGTGATCGGCATGGCCATGAGGCTCACCAGCCACCGGCTGATCCAGCTTGCCACGGCAGCACTGCTGCACGATGTGGGGATGCTGCAGATCCGCAAGGACATACTGGAGAAGGTGGGCAAGCTCACAGAGAACGAGATCAACCAGGTGCGGACCCACCCTGTCCTGAGCTATCGGACCATCTCCAAGGAGTTGAAATACCCTGAGGACATCGCTCTGATCGCCCTGCAGCACCACGAGCGGTGGGACGGCAACGGTTATCCCCGCAGGCTGAAGGGGGAGGAGATCCTGGTGGGGGCCCGGATCCTGGCCGTGGCGGACTCCTACGAGGCCATGGTGCGGGAGCGCCCGTACCGCAACTCGATGATCGGCTACTCGGCCATGAAGGGGATCTTGAGCGACAACGGCAAGCACTTCGATCCCGCGGTGCTCAAAGCATTCCTGGAGAGCATGGGCATCTTTCCCATCGGCAGCATCGTGCAGCTGAACAACTCGAGTGTCGGCAGGGTGAGCGAGAACCATCCGGAGGCCCCCTTGAGGCCCCGCATCGAGCTGTTGATCGACGAGTACGGTACCCGCATCCAGGAGCGCGAGGTGGTCGACCTGCTGGAGAAGAAGAGCCTGTTCATCGTCAAGGCCATCGACCCGCGGATCATCAAGGAAGGCGACGGTGAAGGCGGTCAGTAAAGGGGCCGCCGGCGAAGAGGCCGCGGAGCGCTTCCTCGAGGGGGAGGGGTACTCCATCGTGGCCCGCAACTTCCGCTGCCGCCGCGGGGAAATCGACCTGATTGCCCGCAGGGGCGAGCGAGTAGCCTTCGTGGAGGTGAAGACCTGGGACGTTCTGAGCGCCTCGGAGCTGGAGTACGCCATCGATCGACGCAAGCAGCGCAGGATCCGGCAGGCCTCCCGGGCGTTTCTGGCGCGGCGGCCCGACCTGCGGGAGCTCGAGCTGGGCTACGATGTGGTGTTCGTGCAGGGCACCCGAATCGAGCACCTTCAGGGCGCCTTCGACGGAGTCTAGCGGTGGGGAGAATCGCCAGGAAAAGCGACCCTCGCAGGCTCGAAGAGCTGAAGAGGAAGATCAACGATCGGGAGTACCTTGCCACCGCGATCGCGAAGATCGCCCAGGATCTGACGCGGAATCTGCAACAAGAGGACTGAATACGCATGGCATATCACAGCGGACGGCGCCGTCGAGACGGACGGCGCAGGCCCAGACGGCGCAGCGCGGAACCGCAGGCGCCTCAGGAAGGAATGCCCCCTTTCGGGGGCGACGGGCAGGAGTCCGGGGAGCTTCCGGAGTGCCCGGTGTGCCTGAAACCCGTTCGGGAGCTGAACACGGCTATCGCCCACCGGGAGACGGGCAAGGCCGCTCACTTTGACTGCGTCCTGCGGCTGCTGCGCGAGGAACGCAAGCCCTCTCAGAACGAGAGAATCTGCTACCTGGGCAAGGGGAGCTTCGGGGTGGTCGAGATGCGGTCCGGCGGGCGGCCCATGCCCTTCTTCATCCGCGAGCGCATCCAGTACGAGCAGGCCGAGCCCGACTGGCGCACCAGGCCGGCCCCGCGCCTGCTGGCCGCGCTGGGGCGTTGAGATGCGGGGGATCGCCCCGGCTCTCATCTCACATCTCACGCCTTTCCAGGGGGCCTTGAGTCCTTTTTTCGCTTTCAAAAACCTCACTCTGATGGTATGATTGGACCAGGTCGACTGCGGAGCACTGCCGATGTCATTGAAATTCGCGTTACTGGGTCTGCTGGCGGAGAGTCCCAAATACGGCTACGAGATCAAGCAGAAGTTCGAGGGAGCGCTGGGAAACGTCTGGTCTGTCTCCTACGGGCAGCTCTATCCCACGCTGCGGCGGCTGTCCGAGCTGGGGTGGGTGACCAAGGAGACGGCTCCCGGAAAGAAGGCGGCGGAGAAGAACATCTACTCCATCACCCCCGGGGGCCAGAAGAAGCTCGACGAATGGCTGCTGAAGCCCCTGCGCACCAGCTACAAAGTGAAAGACGAGTTCACCCTGAAGTTTCTGTTCTTCAGCAAGCTGCCGAAAGACAAAGTGCTGGACTATCTGAAGGCTCAGCAGAAGCGAACGATCATGCAGAAAGAGAACTTCCAGCGGACCCTGGTATCGATCCGCGACGAGATCGATTTCTTCCTCCAGGCGATTATCCGCAAGGGGGTGATCCACCTGGAGGCGGAGAACCAGTGGCTGGAAGAAGTGATCAACGATCTCGAGGCATCCTGAGCCCGGCGCAAAAAAAGGTCCACCCCGGGGTGGACCTTGCGCTTTCCAGCTCCGGTCTGTCCTACTGATACTTCTTCATCTCGTCCAGGGTCTGGAGCGCCTTGCGGCGCACCGTCTTGATGTAGTTGCCCTGGGCGATGCGCACCAGGGCGCGGTAGGCCTCCGGGTCCCGAATGCCGCTGTTCTTGGCGGCGATCTTCTCCAGGGACAGGCAGATGGCGTAGGCCAGGTTGTTGTCCGGCTGCACCGGGTCCTCCTGTTCCAGGGTGAATAGAAGGGCCCGGACCACGTCGTTGGAATCGTTGATGCCGATCGTGCCCAGCGCGTAGGCGGCCTCGGCCTTGACCATGGGCTCCTGATCGCGAACCAGCATCGTCAGCAGAGCCTTCTTGGCGCCCTCTCCGCCCAGGCGCCCGAGCAGGTTGGCGCTCCTGCGCCGCACCTCGGGAAAGTAGTTGACCAGGCGGTTTGCCTCGCGGACCCGGCGCGCCGTGCCCTCCATGCCCAGGTACTCCAGGACGAACATGACCTTGTCCGGTTCGCTGACGCTGCCCTGGTCGATCATCGTCTCCAGCTCGTCCAGGACGTTCATCTTCATCTCCCGGTCCCCGGAGAACGCCTTCTCGCTCAATATCTGAAACTCGATGTCCCGAAGGTAGAGCTCCTCTACGGTGAGCTCCTTCTCCCGATCCTGAGCCCCGGCGATGAATGCCGCCAGCACCAGCAGCACCACCAAGAACGCCGTCTTGCCCTTCATAGCACACTCCAACTCAAAGGTTTACCACAGTCCTATCTTCCACTGGCCGTCCACGCGCACCAACAGGTAGAGCAGGACCCGGCGATCGCGGATGACCGAGATGGCCTTGACGTGGTTCTCGTCGATGAACTCGATGTCATCCAGCTTGGCCTGGTTCCGGCTCGGTACCACTACCTGATAAAAGTAGTCCTTCAGGTCCCGCAAAACAACGTTGTTCTTTTTTAATACCGCCTTCTCGGACTGTTCCTTGAGGAACTGGCGATCGCCGGTGTGCGCGATGTACTGATCCGAGAGGTAGGTGAGCCAGGTGTCATAGTCCTCGCGCCGGATGATGGCGCTGAGGTTCTGGATGAAGTCCTCGATCTCCTGGAACGTCCTGGCGTAGACTTCCCGTGTCACCACGAACTCCGCAGCCTCCGGGCCGGTTTCCTCCGGCGCAGGCTGGGCGGGCTGCTTCTCCCCGGCGGCCTCCTCAGCGGGCTGCTCCGTGCTCTCCGGCGGCTGCGCCGACGGAGGCGAGCCCGCGCAGCCGACGAAGGCGAGCACGGCGAGAGAGAGAAGCGGAAAGAGCCAGCCTCTGTCCTGCACGGACCTATTCTATCCACAGCCCCTTCTTTTGTCAAAACGTTTTCTAATTATTGACGCTGCCGGGCTTTGTGGGCTACATTGGTTCAATGCAGAGGGTGATATTCCCGGGGTCCTTCGACCCCCCCACCAACGGCCACGTGGACGTCATGAAGCGGGCCGCGGGGATCTTCGATCAGATCGAGGTGGTGATAGCGGCCAATCCACGCAAGAAGTACTTCTTCTCCGCCGAGGAGCGGCTGGGGATGATGAGCGAGCTCGTGGCGGCCCTCTCCAACGTCCAGGTGACCATCTGGCGCGGTCTGATCGTGGATTTCGCGAAGAAGATCGGGGCCAGGATCATTCTGCGGGGCGTGCGGGCGCTGGCGGACTTCGACTACGAGTTCGAGCTCTCAATGATGAACCGGGCGCTCAACCCGAGCATCGAAACCATCTTCATCCCCACGGACCAGAAGTACTTCGTGCTGCGCTCCTCCGGCATCAAGGAAGTGGCCATGTTCGGGGGGGACATCTCCGACATGGTTCCTCCGGTGGTGGAACGGGCCGTCCTGGCCAAGGTCAAGTCGCTGAAACCGGCCTGAGGCGGCACCGGGAGAGCTCGAGCAAGCCCGGGTGGGTTGACATCCACAGGGCAATGCGGTATTTTTCACTAACTTTCACGGGATACAGGATAAGGGTATGGCGGTACCTAAGGGAAAGATATCGAAGGCGCGAACCAGGCGCAGGCGGTCGATCAACATGCGGCTGCGACGCGTTCCGAGCCTCGTCGAATGCGGCAACTGTGGAAACCGGGTGCTACTCCATAGAGTCTGCCCCAAGTGCGGGTTCTATCGGGGAAAACAAATCATCAAGCCCGAGGAGTTGGGTTAACCTGGAAAACTAGGAGGAAGTAGGGGATGGACGACCTTTTTGAGAAGATGAAGAAGCTCATCGCCGATCGTTTGGAGATCGAGGAGGACAAGATCACGATGGACTCCTCGTTCCGTCAGGACCTGGGTGCCGACAGCCTGGACACCTACGAGCTGGTGTACGCCATCGAGGAAGAGCTGGGCATCACGATCCCGGACGAGAAGGCCAACGAGTTCAACACCGTCCGCGACGCCCTTGAGTTCATCAAGGCCGAACTGGCCAAGAAATAGGCCCGCTCCGCAAGGGGAGGTGGGGCGGCCCCTCCGGTCGCTTCCACCGTCTGCGGAGGCCGCAACCATGAAAAACCCGCCCACCGGCGGGTTTTTCTGAAATCCGGCGGCACCGGATCCGGCTGTCTCGTGAACATCTTCGGTAGAACGCTTCCTTTCCTCATGCCGCCGGTGAGCGCGGAGCGCAAGCGGGAGCTCCAGCTCTTTCAGAGCCAGGCGCAGGTGCGGTTCCGCAGCTACGAGCTGCTCAACCTGGCTTTCTCCCACCGCTCCTACGCCAATGAGAACCCCGACAGTGTCGACAACAACGAGAAGCTCGAGTTCTTCGGCGACTCGGTGCTTGGGCTGGTGGTCAGCGAGTATCTGATGCTGACTCTCCCCGACCGCAGCGAAGGGGACATGGCCAAGATCAAGAGCTTCGTGGTGAGCGAGGACAGCCTGGCGGAGATCGCCCGGCGCCTCAGGGTGGACAACTTCATCCTCATAGGCAGGGGTGAGGAGTACTCGGGGGGGCGGTCCAAGAAGGCGCTTCTGGCGGACGCCATGGAGGCGATCATCGGCGCCTACTACCTGGATTCCGGCTTTCGAGCCGTGCGGAGCTTCATCCGGCAGCTGCTCATTCCGGAGATCAACAAGGTCCTCGAGGACCGGCACCGCAAGGACTACAAGACCCTTCTTCAAGAGCACGTTCAGAAGCGCTTCAAGACCTATCCCCGCTACCGGGTGGTGCACCGCAAGGGTCCGGACCACAACAAGACCTTCTGGATCGAGGTGGCCATCAACAGGAAGGTCTACGGCCCCGGATCGGGGAAGAACAAGAAAGAAGCCGAGCAGAACGCCGCGGAGATCGCCTACCTGGCCATCACCGGGGAGGCGGGGGCTTCGGCGGGGAGTCAGCCGGAGCGCGGCCGGGGCTGAGGCGCTCCTCGTAGAAGCGCCGGGCTATCCTCAGCAGAGGCTCTTTCCGGTTCTGGTGCGGATCGGCCAGGACCGTTTCCATCAGCTCTTCCAGAACGCGACCCACCTGCGGCCCGGGAGGGATGCCCAGGGCCTCCATCACGTCCCTCCCGCTGACGGCCAGGTCCTGGCGCGATAGAGCGCTGCGGGCGGCCAGGACGGCCTGGATGCGGTCCTCGAAGGCGATCAGGCCGGGTGAGATGTCGCGACTGCCGCAGCGGCCCACCTGGTCCGCCCTGCGCAGCGCCAGCAGAGCAGGGATCTGTTCGCGGCCCACTCTGGCCACGAAGCGTCGCACCGCGGCATCGCTCCAATGCTCCTCGTAGTTGAACATGTGATGCCGGACCAGGTGGGTCACCGCGGCCACCACGGCGTTGGAGAACCGCAGGCGCCGCAGGATGCGTTCAGACATCTCTGCGGAGACCAGCTCGTGCCGGTGGAAGGTGAGCTCCCCCGGCCTGGGCTCCTGGCGGCAGGCGGGTTTGCCGATGTCGTGCAGAAGCGCTGCCAGACGGAGCGCCAGGTCGTTCCTGGGCGCGGCGTCGCAGCTCGCCAGGGAGTGCTCGAAGACGTCGAAGCAGTGCCGCTCCCGCTGCTCCACCCCAACACACTTGGAGAGCTCCGGCAGGACGAGCGCCAGCAGACCGCTGTCCTGCATCAAGCGGAAGCCCACCGACGGGGAGGCAGAGGCCAGCAGGCGGGAAAGCTCGTCCCGGATGCGCTCCGCCGACACCTTGCGCACGGTGTCCAGCTGGCGCCGGATGCCCGCCAGGGTCTGGGGGTCGATGCGGAAGTCGAACTGCGCCGCGAACCGGCAGGCCCGGACCGGGCGCAGGCCATCCTCCTGGAAGCGCATGTCCGGATCGCCGATCGCCCGGATCACCCCCGCCTTCAGATCCTCGCGGCCCCTGTAGGGGTCCAGCAGGCGGGAGCCGATTAGGTCGTAGGCGATGGCGTTGATCGTGAAGTCCCTGCGGCCCAGGTCCTCCTCGATGGAGGGGGTGAAGCGCACCGATTCGGGCCGCCGTCCGTCCCGGTATTCTTCCTCCACACGGAAGGTGGTTACCTCCAGCCTGTGGCCCTTGAAGAACACCGTGACCGTGCCGTGCTTGATTCCGGTGGGGATGACCCGGCGGTAGACGGCCATCACCTCCTCGGGCCGGGCGTCGGTGGCGATGTCGAAGTCTTCCGCCGGCAGCCCCAGCAGCATGTCGCGGATGGCCCCTCCCACCAGGTAACACTCGTGCCCGGCCGAGGCCAGGTGCGAGGCAAAGCTCTTCAAGACGCGGGGGATGGCGAGCATGTCGGCTCATGGTCAGCTGAAGGCCCGACGCCTGTCAAGGCGGGGCGCTTGCCCTTGCTTGCCTGCCCCTTTCCCTTGCCGCCGCGAGGGAGGCGCCCCGGGGGGGCAAAAAAAGCCCCCCGGCCTGCGGGGGGCTTTCTCGTCGCCAGTCGCCTTACCGCAGGAGCTGCAGCACGGTCTGCGGCTTGGTGTTCGCCTGAGCCAGCATGGCCGTGGAGGACTGCAGCAGGATCTGGTCTTTCACGAAGTGGACCATCTGGTTTGCCATGTCCGCATCCCGGATACGGCTCTCTGCTGCCTGCAGGTTCTCCGCGCCAATGGCCAGGCCGTTCATGGAGTACTCCAGCCGGTTCTGGTAAGCGCCCAGATCGGCGCGCTGCTTGTTGATCAGCTTCAAGGCCTCATCCACCATGCCGATGGCCATGTTGGCCCTGTCCGGAGAGGAGAGGGAGATGAACGTGGCTGTGTGCGGCGGCCCGCTGGGGTTCTGCAGCCCCAGGCCCTGAGCGGTCATGGTGCCGATGTAGAGCCGCTCGCGCTGATCCATGTTCGCCCCGATGTGCAGCCACATGCTGGCCGTCACCGCGTTCTCGCCCGTGAAGCGGGCGAAGCGTCCGGTCAGCAGGTTGAGGCCGTTGAACTGGGCGTGGGAGGCGATGCGGTTGACCTCGTCGATCAGCTGCGAGACCTCCACCTGGATCTGCATGCGGTCCTCATCGGTGTAGATGCCGTTCGAGGCCTGCACCGCCAGCTCCCGCAGGCGCTGGAGAATGTCCTGGCTCTCCTGCAGGTACCCTTCCGCGGTCTGGATGAAGGAGATGCCGTCCTGGGCATTCTTCTCCGCTCTCTGCAGGCCGCGGATCTGCGAGCGCATCTTCTCGGACACGGCCAGCCCGGAGGCGTCGTCCCCGGCGCGGTTGATCCGCAGGCCCGAGGACAGCTTCTCCATGTCCTTGTCCAGGTGCCTGTTGTTCAGGCCTTCCTGGCGCTGGGCGAAGATGGCACTCATGTTGTGGTTGATGATCATTGAATCCTCCTTGACCATTTCTCCCGGACGTCCCTGTCCGGGGTGCCATTACTATCGTCGGAAGGGGGGCAGCAAAAGCAAAGCAGTTTTCTCGCGTTTACAAATCGGGCTGCTTCGGTATACAGTCATGGACAGGATGGGCTCGAAAGCGTGCGCGCTCCTCGCCGTTGGTGGGGAAGGGCCCAAGCGGGCCGTGATAGCTGCCGAGGTAGCCCGTGCGCGGTTCGTTGTGGCAGCCGACTCGGGGTTCGATCTGGTGCTCCGGCTCGGGATAGAGCCGGACCTGGTGGTCGGAGACATGGACTCCCTGGCCTCCGGCGACAGGCTGCGCAGCCTGCCGGCCGGGCGGGTGCGGATCTTCCCCCCGGACAAAGACGAAACCGACACGGAGATCGGGCTGCGGCTGCTCGGTGAGCTGGGCTACCAGGAGGTGACCATGATCGGCGGCGGCGGCGGCCGGCTGGATCACCTGGTGGGGATCTTGAGCCTTTTCGAGCGCGACTTCCACCCGCGTGCCTGGTATACCGCCAGGGAGCACGTAGAGGTCATCGAGGGGGAGCTGGTCTTCGGCGAGTGGAGCGGACAGACGGTCTCTTTCTTTCCCCTGGGGCAGGCAGCGGAGGGCCTTTACTCCGAGGGACTGAAGTGGCCCCTGGACGGGCTGAGCTGGCGGCGCGGACAGGCCGGCATCAGCAATCTGGTCACCTCCCGCACCGGCAGGGTGGGGGTCCGGCGGGGACGGCTGCTCATGATCCGCTCTTTTCTGGAGGATGGACGGGCCCATGCCTGACGGCGTGCCGGAGAGAACAAAGCTCGAAGAGATCTCGGCGGAGCTGCCCGAGAGGGAGCGCCGGGAGCTCCTGGCGAAGATCAGCAAGACCGCGGAGCGCGGCGAGACCGAGGAAATCGCCCGGGTGGAGCTGCCCAAGGAGGAGCGCGAGCGAATCCTCGCACAGGAGATGAGCCGCCTTTCGGCCTGGGAACGGTTTCTGATCTGGCTGAGCCGGCTGTTCACGGGCAGGTCCAAGCGCGATGTCTTCCTCTCTCATAAGCTCAGGAGCCTCAAGAGGGCCATCAAGCAGAAGAACCCCGGGATCACCGGATTCGAAACCCGCAACCTCACGCCGCGGTTCGCCCGCCAGCTGTTCGATCTCCATGCGGCAGTCTTCCCCCTGAAGGGAGTGTTCCAGCACTTTTCCATGGACCAGGAGTTCCGCGGTGAGGCGGTGAGGCGGCTCATGCAGGCCAGGCACGAGGGAGTCAAGGAGGAGCTGGAAGAGTTCGTCCCCATGGAGGAGATGGAGACCATCTACGCCGACACCGGCGGCGACGAGGAGATCAGGAAGCAGATCCTGCGTCGCTACAACGAGTACGTGCGCTCCATTCCGGACAGGCTCTTCAAGGAGCTGGAGGAGGGGATCAAGCCCCTCGTGTATCTGCGCGCGCTGGTGCTGTTCCCCTTTTCCGGGCTTTTCCGGCACTTCAACTACTACCTGGGGGATCGGCTGGACGACAAGTACCCGTACTTCGATCACGCGCCGGTGATGCTGATGCTAGATCTGCTGGAACGCCTCTGCTACGCCACCTACCTGGCGCTGAAGCTCGGGGCGGGCTGGTTCTGCCACGAGGAAATCCTTCGCTTCCACGTGGCCAGCGCCCTGGAGCTGGAGGAGGGGCGCCAGCCGGATCAGGAGGAGCTCGCCGAGGAAGCAGCCGAGCTTGCCGCATCTCTGCGCAACGCCTTCGAGGTGTTGGGCCGCTTCGACTCCAGGACCAACCTGCTGGATCTGATCCGCTACTTCCGCAAGGACCCCTACTATCGGCTGGTCTTCGGCGTGCCCCGGCTGAACGTCAAGGCGCTGTACACCGCGGGTCTGAGAGAGCACCTGATGGAGCAGCTGGAGGAGCGCATGCCGGCGATACGCCGCAACGTGGTGGAGCGCAAGATCCGGGAGATCTTCAAGACGGACCAGCTCCTGGAGCTGTTCTACTACAACGAACAGGCCAACTTCGACTACCTGAAGCTGGGACTGCCCTACTTCAGCTACCCGAAATCGCTGCGGCTGCTCTACAACTTCCTCTCCCGCCTGTACAAGGGCTACATACAGGAGATCGTGCAGATCGTGAACACCTACGTTCTGCAGACCAACCGCATCATGCAGAACCGCCTCATGCAGTGCGCCGCCGGCCTGGAAGAGCTGGAGGCCAAGATCGTTCTGCTGGACCGCTCGCTGGGCCCGGAGGAGGACGACGGCAAGGCGCTGATGCGCTACCGGCATCGGATCGCTTCGGACATCGGACAGCAGAAGCTGTACCGGGGGCTGGTGGCCCAGAAGGACCGGGAAGCAAGAGAGATGCTGGACCGGGGCGAGGAGAGCATGCTGTGCGTCAAGCGGGTGTTCGACGACACGGCCGCCAGTCCCATGGAGAGCGTGAGGTCCGTGCTCAAGACCATCCATTTCTACCACGGGAAGAATCAGACGCTGGCGAGTCTGCTGCGCTACGGCTCAGAGCTGATCCGGGACTATCACGAGCTGCACCTTCAGCTGTTGGAGACGGAGAAGGGGCTCTGAGCCATCGCCTCCCGCATGCGGCGCACCGTTTCCCGCGGCTCTTCCACCAGCACCCGTTTCCCGGCGATCAGGTCCGCAATCCCGAGCTCCCGGGGAAAGCGGGGAATGACGTGCAGGTGCAGGTGATCGATGGATGCGCCGGCCGCCCCTCCCATGTTGTACCCTATGTTGTACCCCGCCGGCCGGTGGAGCCTGTCCAGCAGGTCCAGCAGGTAGCGCTGCAGCCTGGCCAGGTGCAGCTCCTCGGCTGCGGTGAGCTCTCGGATGTCCTGGATGTGCCTTGCCGGAAACAGGAGCAGGTGACCGGGGTTGTAGGGGTAGAGATTGACGGAGGCGAGGAACAGCGAGTCCCGGTGCACCGTCAGGTCGACCACGCGGTCGTCCTCGTCCCGCACCAGGCAGAGAATGCAGCCCTCGGGCTTGGTTCCTTTGACGTAGGCGTATTTCTCGAAGTTGAAGAAGTATTCGCGGCTCACTGACTTCCGGAACTCTTGGACTCCTGAAGGATGGAGCTGAGATCGAACTCCGGAACGCTGAACTCCTTGTTGCCGGCCAGCTTGTCGATGTACATGGCCTTGAGCAGAACCGGGTACTTGGTGAGCAGCTCTCCGTACTGGCCCAGCGTCTTGAGGACCTCGGCCTGCTGGGCCTGCTGTGCCTGGACGGACTGCTGCTCCTGGGCCACCCGCGCCGCGGCGGCGTTGCGCGCTTCGTCGCGGGCCGCCACCAGGCTCTGATACGAGTCGCGGGCCAGCCGGTAGAGCTGGAGGTCGGGCACCGCGAGATCCTGCACCTCGAGGGACAGCACCTCCAGGTCGGAGAACTGCCCGGCCAGGGACTGTTCCAGCTGCTTCTGCCACCCGCTGTTCCCCGCCAGCCCCGCCCCGGCCTCCAGCGCCTGCTGGCGGACGTACCCCGCCGCCTGCTGGCTCACCTGGCCGTAGTACTGGGACAGCGTCTCCGGGGTGAGCTTTTCCTGCGCAACGAGGCGGGGGAGGCTCTGGGGTTTGATCCGCAGCTGCATCTGGATCTGCCCCTGCAGCGTGAAGCTGGGCTTGTCCGGCAGGACGGAGGAGTACAGGTCTGCGGAAGGAAGCTGCGTGTCGAAGCTCACCTTCTCAGTTTGAGGATGGAGGTCGAAACGGTAGATCGTCATGTTCGTGGGGATGAGCCGTTCCCAGCGCCAGGTGAACTTCCCGGGCTCTGTCACGTGCCGGTCGTAGCCGCCGGTCTTGGTGAAGATCACCGCGTAGGTCTCCGGCGGCAGGAGGATCTGGACCCAGCCGAAGTAGAAGACCACACCCGCCAGGATCACGAGGATCACCAGCGTTACGATTGCTCCTCTCATGCGCCTCGACTCCTGCCCCCAATAATCGTGGAAATCCCCTGGAAAAGCAAGGGCGGCCATGGGGGGCGGCCAGGGGCACGGGGGGCCGGCAAGGGCGGGCGGTGGGGGGCGGCCAGGGGCACGGCCGGCGGCCGGCGGGGGCGGGTGCGGCGCAGGGTCCGCCTGACCCGCTCCGTCAAACGGTGTATACTCGGGGCCGATGCAGAGCAACCTTCACCGGCGGGCGGAATGGGCGTTCGTGCTGCACACGCTGTCCCGTGTTCTGGGCCGGGCCACCGTGTTCTTCTTCCTGCTGTCTCTCTTGCTGCTGGGCCTGTATCTGCTGGGCAACTTCCAGGAGTTTCTTGACTCCACCCAGGTCTTCCTGCTGGAGATGCTCAAGGTCACCCTCACCGCGGAGATTTTCCTGGGACTGTGCGTGATGGTAGTACTGTTCGTGGTCAGGCAGAGCCTGGCCGTGCTCAGGCTGGCGTTGACCTTCCTGTCGGTGGTCTTCTCCTATCTGCTGCTGCTCTTCCTCCAGTTCCTCACCTCCTGGCTGACCCTGTAGGACTGCTCGGGATCACGGGCCGTGCTGCCCGCGCGGCACCGGCGGGCGCCGTGCCGCCGTCCCCGTCGTTGACAGCGGCCGGAGCGCTGGTATACTTGGATCTCCGATAGGAGCAATCATGATGAGAAGCTTTACCCTCGACCTGCCTCGCGGCGTAGAGTTTGGCCCTGGCGCGCGGCGGCGGCTGCCGGATCTGGCGGCGCGCTACGGCCGGCGGCTCCTTCTGTTGAGCGGCGCGGGCCACCTGGAGCGCTCGGGCAGGCTCGCGGAGCTCACCGGCCTGCTTCAGGACTTTGATCTGCAGCACCTGGCCTGTCCGCCGGGCGAGCCCACCAGCGAGGGCATCCAGGAGCTGCTGGGGCAGGCCAGGCCGTTCGGTGCGGAGGTGCTGGTGGCCGCCGGCGGGGGATCGGTGCTGGACACCGCCAAGGCGCTGAGCGGCCTGCTGCCCGCGGGGGGGCGGGTGGATGACTATCTGGAAGGGGTGGGCGAGGGGTTGGAGATCCCTGGGGCGGGGATTCCCTGGATAGGGCTTCCCACCACGGCCGGCACCGGAGCGGAGGTGACCAAGAACGCGGTGCTGCGTTCCCTGGCCACCGGGCTGAAGCGCAGCCTGCGCTCGCCCTTCCTGCTGGCCGCCCACGCGATCGTGGATCCGGAGCTGACCCTGGACGCCCCGCGGCGGATCACCGGCGTGGCCGGGATGGATGCGCTGACCCAGCTCGTGGAATCCTATCTGTCGCGGAAAGCCGCACCGGTTCCCCAGGCGCTGGCGCGCCAGGCCTTCCCGGTCATGCTGGAGTCGCTGCGGCGGCTGGCTGCCGACCCGCAAGACCCGGAGGCCCGCAGCGGGGCCGCCTACGGGGCCACCATCAGCGGCCTTGCCCTGGCCAACTCGGGGCTGGGGGCGGCCCACGGCTTCGCCTCCGGGTTGGGAGGGATGGCGGAGGTTCCGCACGGTCTCATCTGCGCCGTGCTCATCCGCCCGGTGCTGCGGGCCAACGCGGGCCTGATCGCGGCGGGCTGCGAAGAGCTGCGCCGGACCACCCTGGAGCGCAGCGGAGGAGGGGATCGGGAGGCCAAGAGGGATCCGGTGGAGTGGCTGGAGAGCCGGTTTGCGGAGCTGTTCCGGTTGTACGAGCTGCCGGAGAATCTGGCGGAATACGGGATCGATCGCGCCCTGATTCCGGAGATCGCGCGGCGGTCCTCCGGGAGCAGCATGTCGGGCAACCCCCGGGAGCTCGACCTGGAGGAGCGGGAGCGGCTGCTTTCGTCGGTGATCTGAGGGAGGAGCCAGGTGATTCGCGCGGTTCGCGGAGCGATCCAGGCCGGGTCGGACAGCAGGGAGAGCATCGAGGAGGCTGCGTCTCGGCTGCTCGGGGAGATCGCCCTGCTGAACAGGCTGGACGAGTCGCGGGTGATAAGCATCCTCTTCTCGGTGACCGCCGACCTCACCGCCGCCAATCCGGCCACGGGGCTGCGCCGCGCCGGCTACGGGGAGACGGCCCTGTTCTGCCTCCAGGAAGCGCGGAGCGAGGGCTCCCTCCCGCGAATGATCCGGGTGCTGGTGACCTACCGCGGGCCCTGGTGGCGGCGTCCCCGGCCGGTCTACCTGGACGGCGCGGAAGCGCTGCGGCCGGACCTGTTCGGCCCGGGTTGAAGAGCGGCCGGGCATGAGCCTGCGGCGGGGGGTCTGGCACCTGGCTCGGGAATACCTCGGCGTGGCCGAGGCCGGCGGCGTGAAGGACATGGTGGCCGGCCTGGCGGAGAGCCTGGCCGGGCAGGGGGTGTCCACCTCGGTGAGCCTGCCCTGCTACGGGTTCGTGGATTGGAAGCGCCTGGGGGCCGTGGCGGAGGCGGAGCTCACCCTGGAGATGCCGGCCAGGCCCGACGCCTCCCCGCCGCGGGAAGAGCCCGTAACGGTCTATTCCCTCGAGCGGAAGGGGGTGAGGATCTACCTGCTGGCCAGCCCCCGCACGCTGGAGAAGCGTAACGTGTACGTGTACACCGCCGCCGACCAGGCCGAGGATCCCCGCAAGGTGCGGGGCACCGGTCACTGGGATGCGCACCATCTCAACCTCATCCTGCAGCGGGGCACCCTGGAGCTGGCGCTACGGCTCGGCCGCCAGCCGGACGTGTTTCATTGCCACGACGGCCACGCCGCCTTTCTGCCGGCCCTGACGCGGGAAATCCCGCGCTACCGCCAGAGCTTCGCGCAGACCCGTTCGGTGGTCACCATCCACAACGCGGGGAGGGGCTATCATCAGGAGATCCACGATCCCGCCTTCGCCGGCCAGCTCACGGGCCTGCCCCTGGGTGTGCTCAGCCGTGGGTTCCTGAATCGCACGGTGGATCCCCTGGTGCTGGGAGCGCTGTACGGGCGGGTCACCACCGTGTCCGAGGGCTACGCCCGGGAGATAGCCAGCGGCAAGCTGGAGGAGCTGACCGGCGGACTGGGAGCCGCCTTCCGGCGGGCGCGGGTGCGCCTGCTGGGTATCACCAACGGGATCGATCCCCGCCCCTACGACCCGCGGGATTCCAGGCAGTCTGGGCTGCCCGCGAGGTTCGATCCTTCCCGCGGGGATCTGGCGGGCAAGCGGGAATGCCGGCGGGTGCTGACGGAGGCGGTGGCGGCCGCCGCTTCGGGGGAACGCCTCCCGGGTGGAGCCTCGCTGGAGGGGTTGTCCGTCCACGGACGCCTGTGCCCGGACCTGCGGCGGCCGCTGTACACCTTCGTGGGCAGGCTCACCGAACAGAAGGGCCTGGACGTGCTCGTGCCGGCGGTGGGAGAGCTTCTGGCGGGGAGCACAGATGCCCGCTTCCTGCTCCTGGGACAGGGAGACCGTGGCATCGAGGAGGCGCTTCTGGAGCTCTGCCGGCGCGACTCCGGCGGCAGGCTGGCGGTGATGATCGGCTTCAGCCCCGAGGCCGCCAGGCTGCTGTTTGCCGCGGGGGATTTCTTCCTGGTGCCTTCCCGCTACGAGCCCTGCGGGCTGACCGATTTCTACGCGCAGATGATGGGGAACATTCCCATCGTGCATCTGGTCGGCGGCCTGCGCAAGGTGAGGCCGGGGGAAACCGGCTACGGCTTCACCGAGTACAGCTCCCGGGCGCTGGCCGGCCAGATACACCGCAGCCTGGAGGACCACCGGTCACGCCCGGACCTGCTGGAGGAGATCCGGCGCCGGGCCTTCCGCGAGATCTACGAACGGCACACCTGGGAGCGGGTGGTGCGGCAGTCGTACCTGCCGCTCTACGAGGAGGCGTGGGCCCGGAAGCCGGCATCCCGCTGAAGAGCTCCCTGGAGGCGGCCGCGATCCGGGCAAGCTGCGCCGCGGCGGTCAGGGTCTTGCGTGAGGTGGGGCGGCCCCGGGCCCTCCCCGCCCCCGCGGGGCGGGCCGCGGGCCCGCTCTTGAAAAAGCGGGGCAACAATGTATCATTGCGCTCGAGCCTTCCTGCCACCACGCTGCCCCGAGAGGCACGATTGAGGGATTTCCCGCAGCGGCCAGCATGCCCATGGCCTGTACGCGTGCATTCGCACTTGCCTCCCGCGGCCGCCCAGGCCCTCGCGATTACCTCATCCGAGAAAGCCATGATCTACGTCCTTGGCCTCTCGAATAGTGTAGGGGGTGAAAGAGGCGCTCTTCAATTGTCGTCGCCTCGATTCAGGCCCAATTCGGGTATTTCGAAGCCAAGACTCAGGGAATCCCCTACTCCATTCTCGGAGTGTTTCCGTCCGGGACCCGCGCGAGGGACTGACGCGTACTTGGTCGATGGCAGACCCCATCCTTGACGGCAGTCGGACAGTGGGCTATCTATATCAATGGCGGAAGCTGAAAAATGGGGGTTTCCTGAATGGGCGAGGTGGTCATCCATGCCCTTCTTTGCGCCGACAAGGTCATCGTGGAGAACAACGGGAAGAAGGGCATCATTGGAGTCTTTGACCGCTTCAATCTGCCAAACCTCCCAGTCCCATCGCCGCCGTGGTTTATTTTCGCCCAGATTGCCAACGTCAAAGGCAAGCACCAAGTGGTCTTTAACTTGGTAAATGAGGAAACCTCGGAGGTGACTTTCTCCGTTTCTGCCGAAGTTGAGATTCCTGCGGACAGGGAAGTCATGGACCTTCATATTCTCGTGGGAGGCTTCCCTTTCACCCGTTATGGGAAGTACGTGCTTTCGATGCACGTAGATGGCCCCGTTGTTCATTCTCGCTCCATCATGGTGGTAGACCCGACCAGGGGGAAGGAAAATGCCTGATTTGAGGGAAACAACCGATTTGACTGACGTTGTGAGCGTCTCGAAAACGGCCCCATTCTACGAACTGACTGGGGTCGGAGTAGAGGCAAAACAGGTGTCCGAGAGACCTGATCCCCTTGAGAAACAGGATGTTCTGACGAAGAATCTCGGTGCGATTGGAAGCCTGCCCGATTCTCGGTTCAGAGTAAGGACCCCGATTCCGTACGAGATCGAGAGAACTGAGGGACAAGTGTATGCGTGGCAGCGCGATCTCGGGCTCTGCGAAAGCGGATACGATGACGATGAAGCCCTCTTTGAGCTGGAAGAGTTCATGATGGACGACTATCTGAACCTCATCAGCGTCCCGCGTGCAGAGCTTTCCCGCGACGCCCTGCGGATGATAGAACGATATGAGCGTTTCATCGAGTTCCTGGGCGACGTGAATTCCGGGGCGCATGGCGCAGATTGACCGACGAGACCTCACTGCAGCATTAGGCAGAAAGGGCTTTAGGGCTGTCGAGGTACACCTATTACTATTTGTACAGCCAGGGGCGTATCACCGGAGTGCGAACCCGGTTTTCACGCGGATCCGATTTCAAGACCTACGGCGATGCGCTCCTTGGAAGAATCCGGCGCCAGTTGCACATGGAAAGTCGCGAGCTCCTAGACTTCGTGGATTGCGCACTGGAGCATGAAGAGTACGTGACAAGAGTGAAGGCGCGGGGAGTCCTCTCAAGCGAGGAAGTCCCATGACGGTCCTCGGACCGAAAGAAGGAATAAGGGGAGACCCACACCTTCTCTTACATCAATCCCCATGAGACGGTTTGTAACGGCTTGACACCACAATTGAGCAAAGATACTGTTTTCCTCGGGGTCACAAGCAATTGTGAGGCTTATGACTATCATATTATACCATACAGCATAAGGATTTAACGCCACCTTAGCTCAGCTGGTAGAGCACGTGACTTGTAATCTCGGGGTCGGCGGTTCGAATCCGCCAGGTGGCTGTCTCGAGTCGCATAGCCGCAGACTGTTCTTCATAACGCTGCCGCAACAGGGTTGCGTCTTCGCAAGAGAAACGTTTGCCCTCGTGACGCACGGCCGATGGATTCGCCGCCTTAGCGGCACGGACCGGCATCACCGGCGTCAACTGCTGTTGACGCCCACGTTTCTTCTTCCTGCACGTAGTCCTCTGTCGAGTATAGACCTGTATTGCAGGCACAGCGCAGAACGCGTAGAGGGTTGAGTGAGATCGCCGGGGACGCGGCCCGCGCAACTCCTTTTCAGGCAAAGACTCAACTGACCCACTCTGTGCGGCGCGTAACTCGCATGCAGATCCGTATGAGCGGATTGTGGTGATGCTTGTCCTGCTCCTCGCCTGCATCTGCCTGGCCGCGGCGCGATACAAGGAGGGATTCGAGCCTTCGGCCCAGGTTCTGCTTGTTGCCGGGCTGACTCCCTGGGGTACGACAGTGGGCCTGGGATTGGACCTGTCGGGGGTGTCCCACCTCGTCGGTTCCATCGCCTTCGCCAAGTCCCTTCCGGCAACTGCAGGCCTTGCGCAGCAGCTGAAGTTTGCAGAGCAAAAGCTTGACGATACTTGCCTGACTCACTTAGTCTTGATAGTGTTTGACACCAAAATCCAAGTTCCGAGGAGGAAGTGATGAAGAAGGTGTTGCTGGGGCTAGTGGTGGCGTGCGCGCTGTTGGCTGTACCAATGGCCGCTTCCGCCCAGGCGACGAGCTGGGACTCCCACTTCAAGTCCGGGGACCTGTCCCTGTCGGTCGGGGTGGGGTTGGGCTACGGGTTGAGCGTGGCGATCTACCCGGGAGTGGAGTTCACATTCGCCGAGTGGAGGATCGGAGACACGGTGCCGCTGGCCTTCGGAGGGGCCGTGAAGGGGATGGTCAACTTCTACCCTGGATTCTGGACGGCCTTCGGCGGCGGAGGGTTCGGCACGGTGCATCTGGGCCTGAAGGGCCTGGATCTGCCGGACTTCCTGCAGCGCTTCGACTTCTACTGGGGGATCGGCGTAGCGCTTTCCTACTTCTCCTGGACCGGAACCTATGGCGGGCTCTTCGGCGGCAGCAATGTGAACTTCGGGTTCGCCACGATGGGGGGCACCAACTACTTCATCACGGACGGCATCGCCATCTACCTGGAGGGCAACTACTGGGCGTACTACGGAGGAGGAGCACTGGGCGTTCTGTTCAAGCTCTGACGGAGCGGGCCGGGAGCGGGGCAGGCCGGTCTTCCGGCCCGGCCCCACCGGCCACGGGCGGTCATTGACAACAATTGCGCGATCTGCTATCGTGGCGGCCGCGAGCTGGGGAGATTCCCGAGCGGTCAAAGGGGGCAGACTGTAAATCTGTTGGCTCAGCCTTCGAAGGTTCGAATCCTTCTCTCCCCATTATCCGCCTTCCCTCCCGCTCTGAAGCGGGAGTGAAGGTTTTTTTGTTGTTGCCGCTCTGATGAGTGATCGATTCTACAAGGCGGGCCTGCGCTTCGAGTGCCAGCGCTGCTCCCGGTGCTGCCGCCACACGCCGGGGTTCGTGTTCCTGGCCGAGGAGGACCTGCAGCGCCTGATGATGCGTACCGGTCTGGCCCGCAGCGCCTTCCTGGACCGCTACTGCCGGACGGTCAACCTGAACGGTATCCGCCGGGTGAGCCTGATCGAAAAAAGCAACCTGGACTGCATCTTCTGGGAAGACGGCGGCTGCAGCGTCTACAGCCACCGGCCCCTTCAGTGCCGCAGCTACCCGTTCTGGGCTGCCAATCTCGGTTCGGCGGCTGAGTGGGAGGATTTGAAGGTCTCCTGCCGAGGAGTGGGCAAGGGGAGGCTCCACAGCGCCGCCGAGATCGACCGCTGGCTGGAGGAGGTCAGGGGGCATCCGCTGCTTTCGGTGGGCGGCCGGGAGGGGGCATGAGGGTCAAGTTCTGGGGGGTGCGGGGCTCCATTCCCACTCCGCTCACCCCGGAGCAGCTGCGCAGCCGGATCGCTGCCGTGGTGGCGCGCATCCGGCCTTCGGATCTGGAGAGCCTGGAGCGGCGGGAGGCCTTTCTGGCGGGCCTGCCGCCGTACGTGTTCGGGACGGTTGGAGGCAACACCACCTGCGTCAGCGTGCACGCCCGCGACGGAGGGCTGATCATCATCGACGCCGGCTCGGGGATACGGGAGCTGGGGTTTGCACTGGCGCGCGAGCAGGTTGCCCGCAGGGAGTTCCACATTTTCTTCACGCATTTTCACTGGGACCATCTCCAGGGGCTGCCCTTCTTCATCCCCGCAGCCTACACCCCCGGCAACCGCCTGGTGTTCCACAGCCCGCAGCAGGACTTGCAGGAGATCCTCTACGGGCAGATGCGCCCCCCCTACTTCCCGGTCACCATGGATGCCATGGGGGCGGAGAAGCGGTTCGTGACGCTCCAGGGAACCTCGATGCCTTTCGGCTCGACGCAGATCTCCTGGAAGCACATGAAGCATCCGGGCGGCTGCGTGGCGTATAAGATAGTAGAAGACGGCAAGAGCGTGATCTTCTCGACGGACACGGAGCTGACGGCGGACGACTTCAGGCGGGACGAGGGCAACCGGGAGTTCTTTGCGGACACGGACCTGCTCATCCTCGACAGCCAGTACACGCTGGGAGAGGCCATCGAGAAGTATGATTGGGGTCACACCTCCTACAGCATGGCGGTGGATTTCGCCTCCGAATGGAACGTGAAGACCCTGGCTCTGTTCCATCATGAGCCCCAGTACTCGGACCGCAAGATCAACACCATCTTCAATTCGGCTCGATGGTACAGGGCGCGCCTGGAGCGGGGCATCGTGAAGGTGATCCTGGCCGTGGAGGGACTGGAAGTTGACCTCTGAGGAAGGCGGGCAGGAGGTAAGGGTGGACCGGGAGGAGCAGACGGCCCTCTACGCGCTGCTGAAGGGGCAGGAGGAACGGCTGCCTGCGCCTCTGCGCCGGCTGCTGGCCCGCCTGGAGAGGGAGCTGTACGGCAGGCTCACCATCGAGGAGCTCGAAAGACTGCAAAGTCTATACCGGCAAAAGAATTGAATTCTTCAGACCGGAGAGATACATTTTGTTGGACAGATCGGAAGAGAAGGAAAGCCATGAAAAAAAACGTGCTCATCACGATCGCATCGGTAGCGTTCATCCTGGTTTCCAGTACCGCCTTCGCCTACAATCCCCCGCCCGGTTCGAGCGTGCTCTATGACCTGTACTCGCCGGTGTTCCTGGGCGGCGGCGTCAGCCCGGTGTCCGCTCAGTCCCCCGCCGCCGACGCCCTCAACCCGGCGGCGGCGGGAGACGAGCAGCGCTTCACCCTGGACTTGAGCGGTCTGGCGCTGGTCGGCCCGCCCACCGATAGTGGCCTGGGGGGCGCCCTCAACGCGGGGGTGGTCTGGCCCACCCGGGTGGGAGTGCTCAGCGGCAGCGCCCGCTTCGTGTCGGCGCCTTTCACCGGGGTGTCGCTGCCGCCCTTCGCGGCGGTGAACCTCTCCTTCTCGAAGGACCTGTTCCCCACGCTGCTGGTGGGGCTGGGCCTTGCCGGGCAGGTGGGCGCGGACTGGGCGCTGGGCGCCGACCTGGGGTTCGTCCACAAGCCCGGGGACCTGGCCTTTCTGAAAGACTTCCGCTGGGGCGTCTCGGTGCGCGGCATGGGCAAGGGCTTTGCCCCGGGGGCCTATACCTCCTTTCCCGAGATCTTCACCCCCGCTGTAGGGGCCAGCTTCGACCTGGTGGAGGCGGGACCTTTCCGCTGGTCCTGGGGCACGGGCCTGTCCTTCCCCAGCTTCCAGGACATCCGTTTCAGCCTGGGCACGCAGCTGGACATCGCCAGCCTGGTGGCGCTGCGGGTGGCCACCGGCTTCGACCTGCGCGACCGCCCGCGGAGCATTCCCGTGTCCTTCGGGCTGGGAGTGAAGCTTGCCCCCTCGATCAGGAACGACCAGAGCGAGCTGGCCACCAACGTGGCCGCCGCCCCGCTGCAGAACGGCATCTGGGCGGCCGGAGCGGGGGCGACGCTGAAGTTCGGCGTGATCGACCGCAAACCGCCCGAGATCACCCTGGATACGGAGCAGGAGTACATATCTCCCAACCTGGACGGCATCCAGGACGATCTGGTCAAGGACCTCAGCATCGTCGACCAGCGCTACGTCAAGGGCTACCGCTTCGTGGTCACCGACGCCCAAGGGACGCAGGTGCGGGAGATCGTCAACAAGGACGAGCGCCCCGAAAACGTCACCGTGAAGAACGTCCTGGCCCGCCTGACCTACGTGAAGACCGGGATCAGCGTGCCCGAGCAGATCCGCTGGGACGGGCGCTCGGACACGGGGACCGTGGTCCCCGACGGCACCTACACCTACCAGCTGGAAGCCTGGGATGACAACGGCAACGTGGGCAAGAGCCAGGCGGGCACGGTGGTGGTGGATGATACCCCCCCATCGGTCGAGGTGAGCGTGCCCTACCAGATCTTCTCGCCCAACAACGACGGCAACAAGGACGTGCTGCCGGTGGAGCAGAGCGGCTCCAGGGAGGTCCTGTGGACCGGGGAGATCCGCAACAACGCGGGAGAGAAGGTGCTCTCCTTGAGCTGGGAGAACAGCGAGCCGGCCGGCTTCTCCTGGGACGGTACCAACGACTCCGGAGTGCTGGCCGCCGACGGGGTCTACTCCTACCGCCTGACCGCCACCGATCTGGGCGGCAACAGCGCCTCCGCGGAGGTGGACAACATCCTCATCAACACCCAGGCCACGCCCATCAACATCACCATCAGCGGTTCCTACTTTTCCCCCAACGGGGACGGGAGCAAGGACGCCATCGACTTCCGGCTGGGCGTGCCGGTAAAGACGGGCATCGAGCGCTGGACCCTGGCGGTGACCGACTCCGCAGGACAGGCGCGGCGCACCTTCTCGGGCTCGGGGAGCATTCCGGAAACCATCACCTTCGACGGCAAGAGCGACAGCGGCCAGGTCCTTCCGGAGGGCGACTACGTAGGCAGGCTGGCGGTCCGCTACGAGAACGGCAACAGTCCGGACGCCGTCTCGCCCGCAGTGGCCATCGATCTGACCGCCCCCAGCGCGTCGGTGAGCGCTGATCTGAGCATCTTCTCCCCCGACGGTGACGGCAACAAGGACGTGTTGACCATCTACCAGGAGACCTCGGAGGAGCCGCAGTGGACCGGAACCATCCAGGACGTGGACGGGCAGCCTGTGCGCTCCTTCACCTGGCGAGGGCGCGCCGACTCCACGCTGCAGTGGGCCGGGCGAGACGAGGAAGGGCAGCTGGTCCCCGACGGGCAGTACTTCTACGTGGTGAACGCCACGGACCGGGCGGGCAACAGCGGCGCCTCCAAGCGCATCCGCTTCGAGCTCAATACGCAGGCCACGGATGTGTTCGTGACGGTGGATCAGAACACCTTCTCCCCCAACATGGACGGCGTCAAGGACCGGATCACCGTTCGGCCCAACCTCAAGGTCACCGAAGGGGTGGAGTACTACGAGATGCGCATCCTGCAGAGCCCGCAGGGGGCGGAGCCCAAGGTGGTGCGCAACGTCCGCGTCCAGGGCAAGGCGCCCGGGGACTACGTCTGGGACGGCCTGGACAACGGGGGGCGGCGGGTGCCCGACGGCAGCTACGTGGCGGAGCTGGAGGTGAAATACCTCAAGGGGGACTTCCACAAGGTGCGCACCGCCGCCTTCATGGTGGACACCACCGCTCCCACGGTGGAGATCACCGTTCCCGATCCTCTCTTCTCTCCGGATGGGGACGGGCTGAAGGACCAGGTCACCATCGAGCAGCGCTCCAGCGAGGAGCAGCTGTGGGAGGGAGAGATCCGCAGCGCCGCGGGTGACACGGTGCGGACCTATTTCTGGAAGGGGCAGGCGGCCACCTTCACCTGGGACGGGAAGGACGAGAACGGCAACAAGATCCCCGACGGCGTTTATGGGTACCGCGTCTCCGCCACCGACCGGGCGGGCAACTCGGTGAGCAGACAGGTGACCGGCCTGACCATCGACACGCGGGCCACCTCCGCGTTCCTGACCGTTTCCCGGGACGGCTTCTCCCCCAACGGTGACGGGGTGCTGGACACCGTGGAGCTCAAGCCCATCGTCGGGCTGCCCGAGGGGATCGTCTCCTGGACGCTGGAGATGGTGAGCAAGGACGCGGGCGTGCAGAAGAGCTTCAGCGGAAAGGAAGCGGTTCCGGCCTCGATCGTCTGGGACGGGAAGGCCGACGGCGGCGGCACCGCCCGGGAGGGGCTGTATCAGGCTGTGTTCCGCATGGTCTACGCCAAGGGCAACCAGCCCGAGGCTCAATCCACTCCCTTCGTGCTGGATGTCTCGGCGCCGAAGGTGGACCTGACGCTGTCGCCGCAACCTTTCTCCCCGGACAACGACGGGGTGGACGACGAGCTGACCGTGGGGATCAAGGTGCAGGACATCAGCCCCGTGGCGAGCTGGAGCATCCGGATCCAGGACCCGGTGGGACACGTGTTCTCCGACTTCGAGGGCCGCGGCATGCCAGCCGAACGGATCATCTGGAACGGGGTCTCCAACAGCGGCGAGCTGGTCCAGGCGGCGGAGGACTATCCGCTGATCTTCACCATTGCGGACCGGCTGGGCAACACGGCAACGGTGCGCAAGACCATCGCCGTGGACGTGCTGGTGATCCGGGAGGGAGACAAGCTCAAGGTGCGTATCTCCAGCATCACCTTCCCGCCCAACTCAGCCAACCTGCAGGCCGTGGAGGATCCCGAGAAGGTGCTGAAGAACGACAGGACGCTGCAGCGGCTGGCGGAGATCTTCAAGAAGTACGACACCTACAAGATCCGCATCGAGGGTCACGCCAACAACCTCTCCTGGCAGGACCCGGCCAAGGCCGCCAGGGAGGAGCGAGAGGAGCTGCAGCCGCTGTCGCTGGCCCGGGCCGAGGCGGTGAAGGCGGCGCTGGTGGCCCTGGGGTTGAACGCGGACCGGATCAGCACTGCCGGCCTCGGAGGAACGAGCCCGGTGGTTCCGTTCAGTGACACCGAGAACCGGTGGAAGAACCGGAGGGTGGAGTTCATCCTGGTCAAGAAGTAAGCGGGCTCGAGCACTCATGGCACGAAAGGCACGGCGCTCCGTCGCGGGGCTGGTTGGAGCGATGCTTCTGCTGGTCCTGGCGGCGGGAGCCTACCTGTACTACCTGAACACTCCCTCGCCGATGCTTCCGGCGCAGGGGAGGGTGTTCAGGGTCACCTCGGGGGAGAACGTCGGCGCGATCTCGGCGCGGCTGGAACGGGAAGGGTTGATCCGCTCGGCCGCGCTCATGCGCCTCCTGGCCAGGCTCAAGGGGACCGAGAGCCAGTTCAAGAGCGGCTATTTCCGCATCGTCCCCGGGGACAGCACGTTGGACGTCCACGACCTCCTGGTTTCGGGCTACCAGGAACAGGCCCGGGTGACTATCCCGGAGGGGTGGACCATGAAGATGATCGCCGACTTTCTGGAGAAGAAGGGGATCACCACCAGGGCGGAGCTTCTGCGGGTGGCCACCTCGAAGCCCTTCCTGGAGGAGATGGGAGTGCGCGGGGACAGCCTGGAGGGCTACCTGTTCCCGGACACCTATTTCTTCCCCAAGGGCTACCCGGCTGAAGGGGTGGCGGAGACGATGGTGCGCAACTTCTTCGCGCACCTGGAGCGGGTGGTGCCGGACTACAAAGACTGGGACCCTGCGAAGCTGCACGAGAGGATCGTGGTGGCCTCGATCGTCGAGCGGGAGTACCGGCGCGCCGAGGAGGCCCCGCTGATAGCCTCGGTGTTCTACAACCGGCTGCGGCGCAACATCGGTCTTGAATCCTGTGCCACTCTTGAGTACATTATCACCGAGATCCAGGAACGGCCGCATCCCAGCTATCTGACATTGGAAGACAAGAGGCTCGATTCACCGTACAATACGTACAAGTGGGCGGGGTTGCCTCCGGGGCCGATCTCCAACCCGGGGATGGTGGCGCTGGATGCGGCATTTCACCCGGCGAAGACCGACTATTGGTATTTTGTCCTGAAAGATCCGCGGAGCGGCGAGCACTACTTTTCGCAGGACCTCGAGGAGCACAACTGGGCCAAGTACTACTATCTCAAGTCCGTCGGCGCGGGGGGGTAGAGCGGCTCGCGGCGGCATGAGGATACCCGATCAGGTTATCGCCGAAATCGCGGAACGACTCGATCCGGTCGAGGTCGTATCCGAATACGTCCATCTGACCAGGAAGGGGACCAGGTACTGGGGGCTGTGTCCGTTTCACAGCGAGAAGACCCCCTCGTTCTCGGTCACCCCGGACAGATCCGTGTTCTACTGCTTCGGGTGCCAGCGCGGCGGGAGCATTTTCAACTTCGTCATGGAGATGGAGTCCTTGAGCTTTCCCGAGGCGGTGCGTCTGCTGGCCGAGAAGGTCGGCGTGGAGGTCAGGACCCAGGAGGAGGGGGACCGTCAGCGAGAGGCGTATCTGGAGCTGTACCGGCGCGTGGCCGGCAGCCTTCATTACCTGCTCACCACCCACGCGCGCGCAGCGCGGGGGCGGGAGTACCTGATGGGCCGGGGCGTCAGCCAGGAGACCATCGACCGGTTCGCCCTGGGCTACGCGCCGGCGGACCGGCTCTGGATGGGACGCTTTCTGAAGGGCAAGGGCTACTCCGAGCCCTTCTTGCGCGCCTCGGGGCTGTTCGCCCGGGCTGGGGAGGGGCAGCTGGCCGCCCTGTTCGCAGACCGGGTGATCTTTCCCATCCGCAATCACCGTGACGAGGTGATCGGCTTCGGCGGCCGCAGCCTGGAGGAACGCGCCGGCCCTAAGTATCTCAATACGCCGGAGACGCTCCTGTTTCGCAAGGGGCACAGCCTCTACGGGCCGCCCGGAGTGTTCAGGAGGATGCGGGAGACGGGCCGCTTCATCGTGGTGGAGGGGTACATGGACGTGATCGCCTTGAGCCAGCACGGCATCGAGCCCTGTGTGGCGCCCCTGGGCACCGCGCTCACCGGCGAGCAGGTGCGCCTTCTGAAGCGCCACGCAGGGGTCGGCCTCTTGCTGTTCGACGGCGACGCGGCCGGAGGCCAGGCGGCGGAGAGGGCAATCCTGGCCTGCGAGGGGCAGGAGCTGCCCGTTAAGGTGGTGGCGTTGCCGGAGGGGAAGGATCCCGCCGACGTGGCGGAGAAGGAGGGACCTGAGCCGTTGAAAAAGGCCGTCGAATGCTCTATAAGTGGTTTTCAGTTTCTACTGGGCAAGGCGCTGGCGGCGGCCGATTCAGGTTCGCCGGATGGGAAAAGGACCGTCATCACAAGGCTGACTCCCTACCTGTCAATTCTCGAGTCTCAGGTCAAGCGGGACGGCTATCTCCGCAACCTCGCGGAGGCCCTCCAGGTGGATTTCGAGTCCGTGCGCAGCGATTTTCTGCGCTACCGCAGCGCCGGCGGCGTGCCGGGCGGAGGGCAGCGCAGGGCGGAAGCCGCAGCCGAAGAGGAGGGGATAGGCTCGGACCTGTTCTCGGACCTGTACGTGGTGCTGGCCGTGGCGGTGAACCGGGAGTATTTCCCCGAGGCGCGCCGCACGATCTCGGTGGAAGACCTGGAGGATCGACGGGCGCGGGAGCTGTTCATTGCCCTGGAGGAGTGCTTCCGCGAGGACACCACCGAGACGGATGCGCTGCTGCTGCGGCTCCCGGACCCCGGCCTTCGGGGGCTGGTGGTGGAACGGCTGTCTTCCGAACAGTTCTCCGTCAACCAGGAGCGGGTCATCCGGGACGGCCTGCGGAGCATTCGCAGGCGAGGACTGGAAAAGAGACGCAGCTCCGTGGAGGCCGAGCTTCCCTCCGCCGAGGCGGCCGGAGGGCCTCGATGGAGGGAGCTGCTGGCAGAGAAGATATTTCTGGACGATGAATTGGAAAAGATGAAGGTGATGACCGATGACAGACATCCAGAGTGATCCGGCCATTCAGAGGCTGCTGGAGTATGCCAAGAAGAAGAAGACCATCACCTATGACGAGGTGAACGATCTGCTGCCCGAGGAGTTGGTCAACTCCGATCGCATCGAAGAGGTGATCGTGCTGCTGGAGAAGCACAAGATCAAGCTCGAAGAGGAGGATGTGACCGCCGGCGTGGAAGAACAGGAGGAGGCGGCCGCCGCGGGCAAGAAGGTCGCCCCGTCCAAGCAGAAGCTGGTCTACGACGAGAAGGAAAGCGCCGTAGACGACCCCATCCGCCTCTATCTGCGGGAGATCGGCAAGGAGAACCTGCTCACCGCCGAGCAGGAGGTGTACCTCTCGAAGAAGATGGAGGAGGGGGAGAACATCATCAAGGGCGTGATCAGGCATTCGGGGGTGCTCATCCAGGAGCTGTTCAAGATTGCAGTCAACTCGAACGCCCGGATCGATCCGAAGGAGCTCAATCTCTCCAAGAAGGAGATCTCCGAGTTCCTGGCCGAGCGGCGGCGTATCAACCAGTTCTACCGGGAGCCTCTGAAGCCTCTGATCCCGCAGATGCGCCAGTTCATGGAGCTGCGCCGCCGGCTGGAGCAGGACGATGCCGGGCTGCTGGAGCACGAAGAGCTGCGGAGGCGCGAGAAGGAGCTCCTGTCCGGCCTGGAGTCCATCGATCTGCACCAGGAGGAGATCAACCAGATCTCGGAGAAGTTCAGCCAGACCGCCGACAAGATCCGCAAGATCCAGCGGGAAAAGCAGAAGGTGAAGAAGCGGCTGGGAGTGGACAGCCAGAAGGAGCTGCGCAGCCTGGGCAGGAGCCTGGCGCTGAAGGCGGACCGCGAGCGCATCGAGGCCGCCCTGGGCATAGCCGGAGACCGCATCAAGGAGCTCATCCGGCAGATCCAGATCAACGACAAGAAGCTGTCCAGGCTGGAGAACGAGTTCCTCCATCCCATCGACGAGGTGCTGGCCATGGCCAAGGAGATCAACCACGGCCGCTCCATGATGAAGGGCGCCAAGGACCGTCTCATCAAGGCCAACCTGCGCCTGGTGGTGAGCATTGCCAAGAAGTACACCAACCGGGGGCTGCACTTCTTCGATCTGGTCCAGGAGGGCAACATCGGACTGATCAAGGCGGTGGAGAAGTTCGAGTACCGCAAGGGCTACAAGTTCTCGACCTACGCCACCTGGTGGATCCGCCAGGCCATCACCCGCTCCATCTCCGACCAGGCGCGTACCATCCGCGTGCCGGTGCACATGATCGAGCAGATCAACAAGGTGGTGCGCGAAAGCCGCCAGCTGATGCAGATTCTGGGGCGCGAGCCCACCGACGCGGAGGTGGCGGCCAAGCTCGGCTGGACCACGCAGCGGGTGAAGTCCGTGAAGAGCGTCGCCCGCGAGCCGATCTCGCTGGAGACGCCCATCGGCGAGGAGGACGACTCCCTGCTGGGCGATTTCATCGAGGACAAGGAAGTGGAGAACCCCGCCAGCCAGACGGCCTTCAAGCTGCTGCAGGAGCAGCTCGAGTCCGTTCTCTACACGCTGCCGCCCCGGGAGCAGGAGGTGCTGAAGATGCGCTTCGGCCTCGAGGACGGCTATTCCCTGACGCTGGAGGAAGTGGGCCTGTACTTCAACGTCACCAGGGAGCGGATCCGCCAGATCGAGGCCAAGGCGCTGCGCCGCCTGCGCCATCCCAAGAGAAGCCGGCGATTGAAAGACTATTTGGAGCATTAACGGGAGATGAAGCGATGATCATGCAGCAGGTGTTCGACAAGCTGCGGGCACTGCAGGAGGTGCTCTCGCAGAAGTTCGAAATCGAGAAGGAGATGGGGGAGATCCCCAAGGTCCTGGCAACCAAGACCGAGCTCCTCAACCGCATGAAGAAGAGCTACCTCGAGAAGAACGAGGAGCACAAGAGCAAGGGGCAACTGGTCAAGGAGCTGCGTGACAAGGCCATCGAGGCCGAGCGCGTGCGGGAACAGTTCGAGAAGCAGATGGACATGATCCAGACCCAGCGCGAGTACGAGGCGCTGGACAAGGAGATCAAGGACTCCGGCGAGAAGGAGCAAGACCTCCGCCGGGACCTGCAGCGCGAGGAGGCGGCGCTGGAGGAGATGAAGATCAACCTCGAGAAGGACGAGGTCATGATCAAGAAGCAGGAGGAGGAGGTCCAGAAGGAGCAGTCCCGCATCCGCGACGCGCTCAAGGAAAAGGAGAAGCAGCTCAAGGGTCTCGAGAAGGAGGAGAAGAAGATCACTCCGGGCCTGGACGAAGAGATCCTCTTCAAGTTCGAGCGCATCATCCGTTCCAAGGCCGGCCTGGGCATCGTGCCCGTCGACAAAGGGGTGTGCAACGGCTGCCACATGATCCTCACCCCCCAGTACGTGAACGAGGTGCGAACCGGCGAAGGAATCATGTTCTGCCCCTACTGCAGCAGAATTCTCTTCTACCAGGAGGAGGAGGAAGAGCTGGGCGCCCTGTTCGAGGACAGCGGTGAGGAGGAGCGCGAGGAGGAAGACAGCGACGATTCGGATGACCGTGACGACGGCGATACGGATGTAGACGAGGACGACTAATTGTCCGATAATGAAGTGGGCAGGTCAGGCTACCGCTGCCGGCCCCCGAGGGCCGGTAGAGGAAAGTCCGGGCTCCGTAGAGCATGACGCCGGGTAACGCCCGGGCGCCTCGCTTCCGGCGTGAGCCGGGGACGGGGTGACAGAAAGTGCCACAGAAAACACACCGCCCGCCGTGACGGCGGGTAAGGGTGAAAAGGTGAGGTAAGAGCTCACCGCCCGGCCGGCGACGGCCGGGGCACGGCAAACCTCGTCAGGAGCAAAGTCAAGCAGCAAGGGGGTTGCTCGCCCAGCGACCTTGCGGGTAGACTGCCAGAACACATCGCCGGAAACGGCGGATGTCCAGATAGATGGTAGCCCGCCTGACAGAACCCGGCTTACCGACCTGCCCTTCTTAGTGCAAGAGACTTTAGAAACGATGTTGAGCGTCGAAAGGTATCGCGCGAGCCGCCGCCGGCGGCGCAGGGCCTGGCCGTTCGTCCTGGCCGCCGTGGTCGTAGCCGGCGCGATCGGCGGAGTTCTGCTGATGCGGGGGCGCCCCTCCGCGGGAGCGGGCGCGGCGGCGGAGGGCCGGGGAAGCACCTTCGGGGAGCTGTGGAACAACCGTCTCTACGACGAGGTGATTGCACGCGCCGACCAGACCCTGCAGGAGGATCCCCTGGAGATTTCCGCCCTGGTCTACAGGGGATTCGCCTATTTCTACAAGGCGGTTGCGGAGGTCAACCTGGAAGACCGACTGCCCTTCCTGGAGCAGTCGGTGATCACCCTGCGCCGGGCGCTGCTGGTGGACAATCCCTGGCAGGCCGAGACGGACTACGTCCTGGGCAAGGCCTACTACCACAAGGGGAAGTACTATTACGACCTGGCCGTCCGCTACCTGGAAAAAGCGCTCGCCGCCGGCTTCCAAAGCGAGGACATCTACGACTACCTGGGTCTGGCCTGCACGCAGCTGGACCAGGTCGAGCGGGGGCTGTCCTACTTCCAGGTGGCGCTCCAGAATCATCCCACCGACATGCTGCTGCTGATGATCGGACAGAGCTACCTGCAGCTGAAAGACAGCGGGCAGGCGGAGGAGTACCTGATCCGCGCGCTGAACAAGACCGAGGACCCGGCGGTGGAGAAGAAGAGCCGGTTCCTGTTGGGGCAGCTGTACTTCCAGTCCGGGCAGTACTTGAAGGCCAAGGAGGAGTACAACCGGATCCTCGAGCTGGATTCCGGTTCCGCGGACGCACATTTCTACCTGGGCGAGATATACCTGAAAATGAACGATCCGGTGCGGGCTCGGGCGGAGTGGCGCAAGACTTTGGTGCTCGACCCCTCGCACTACGGGGCCAGATTGCGCTACTATAAGTGAGGCCAGGGAGGGACTATGGCGCTGGGGAACATGTTTGAGGCATTCTCTACCGACATCGGCATCGACTTGGGAACGTGCAACACCCTGGTTCATGTGAAAGGCAAGGGGATCGTCCTTTCCGAGCCCTCGGTCGTAGCGGTGGAGAGGGGGACGAAGCGCGTGGTGGCGGTGGGCACGGAGGCCAAGCGCATGCTCTGGAAGACCCCCGGGGACATCATTGCCATCCGCCCCATGCGCGACGGAGTGATCGCCGATTTCGAGACCACCGAGAAGATGATCCGCTACTTCATCACCAAGGTGATTCCGCGCCGCTGGCTGGTGAAGCCGCGGATGGTCATCGGCGTTCCCACATGCATCACCGAGGTGGAGAAGAGAGCCGTTCGCGAGAGCGCCGAGCAGGCGGGCGCCCGCGAGGTGTACCTGATCGAGGAATCCATGGCGGCGGCCATCGGCGCCAGCATTCCCATCCTGGAACCCGCGGGACACATGATCTGCGACGTGGGCGGCGGCACCACGGAGATTTCCGTGATCTCCCTCGGAGGGCTGGTGGTCTCCAACGCCATCCGCGTTGGCGGGGACGAGTTCGACGAAGCCATCATCAAGCACGTGCGCAACATCCACAACCTCATCATCGGGGAATCCACCGCGGAGAACGTCAAGATCACCGTGGGCAGCGCCTTCCCCGAGAAGAAAATCGAGAAGATGGAGATCAAGGGTACCGACGCCATCACCGGGCTGCCGCGGCGGCTGGAGATGGACTCCGTGGAGGTGCGCGAGGCTCTCCAGGAGCCCACCAACCAGGTCATCGAGGAGATCAAGCGCACCCTCGGCCAGACCCCACCGGAGCTGGCGGCGGACATCGTGGAGCGGGGGATCGTCATGACCGGCGGCGGATCGCTGCTGAAAGGCTTTCCCAAGCTGCTGGCCAAGGAAACCGGCGTGCCGGTGATTCTGGCGGAGAACCCGCTGCTGTGCGTGGCCCTGGGGGCGGGCAAGTTCCTGGAAAGCCTCAAGGACATGGGCAAGAAGTACTACAACATCCGGAGCTGATCCACTCGGGCTCATGACTGGCGTTTCCGGTTTCTTCGACAGGCACAGAGCGGGGGTAGTGCTGGCGGTTCTGCTTCTGGCCAGCAGCATCATGATGCTGTTCTCCGGCCGCAACGTGGTGCTGAAGCCCCAGGCGGCGGGGCAGTCCCTCTTTTCGCTTCTGCAAACGACGGTGCACGGGATCACCACCTGGTTCTCCAACACCTGGAACTCCATCGGCGAGTTGCGGGAGCTGCGCGCCGAGCTCGATGCGGCCAGGGAGCAGCTGGCGGAGTACGAGCGGGCCTCCCGCAGCCTCACCGCCCTGCGCCGGGAGAACGAAGCGCTGCGGGACCAGCTGTCCTTCTCCCGCTCGCTGCTGTTCCGGCACCTGCCGGCGGAGGTGGTTGCCCGCGACCCGGGCAACGATTTCTCCACGCTTGTGGTGAACAAGGGCAGGCACGCAGGCGTGAAAGTGGGCATGCCCGTGGTGGCCTTCCAGAACGGACTGCAGGGGCTGGTGGGCAAGGTGGTGGAAGTGGGGCTGGCCACGAGCATCGTGAAGCCCATCACCGACCCGACCTCCTACGTGGCCGCGCGGCTGCAGGACTCCCGCTATGACGGGCTGGTGAGCGGGCGGCAGCTGCACGCCGACCGGCTGCTCATGAGCTTCGTCAGCAAGCTGGCGGTGAACGACGTGCAGTACGGGGAGCTCGCCATCACCTCCGGAATGGGCCGCTTGTTTCCCAAGGGGATCGCCATCGGGCGTGTCCGGCAGATGGAGGCCAGGAGCTACGAGGCGTCCCTGGAGCTGGAGATCCAGCCCATCATCGACTTCAGCCGTCTGGAGTACGTCTTTCTGCTGGCGAGCGAGTGACCGGATGGGCAGGGATTGGAAGACCTTCTTCGTCACCACCGCCCTCATGGTGGGGGCCGTGGTGCTGCAGAGCACGGTTTTCAACTGGATCACTCTCGGGGGAGTCAAGCCTGACCTTGCCCTGGTGATCCTCGTGTATGCAGCGGTGCGGCGGGGGAGCCTGCTGGGGGAGACCGCAGGCTTTGCCTCGGGACTGGTCGAGGACGCCCTGAGCCTTTCGCCGCTGGGCTTCCATGCCCTTTCCCGCACCGTGGTGGGCTTCCTCTACGGCCTGACGGCGGGGAGCATATTCGTGGATCCACTGTTCATGCCGGTGCTCCTGGTGGTGGTCGCCACCCTCCTGAAGGGCTTCCTCTCGGCCCTGACCGCGGTTCTGTTCTCCGTGGAGGGGCCGGGATTCGCCGTGTTCGCCGGGCCGCTGTGGATCGAGATCGGCTACAATGCCCTTCTGGCGCCGTTCGTCTTCGCCGCGCTCAACCTGTTGAAGCTGATCAGGCCGCGGGAGAAGGGAGTGGCTTCGTGAGCGACTGGCTCTCCGGCGGCGGCCGGAAGCGGGGAGACGTGAAGCGCCGCCTGGTCACGCTGGGCGTGCTGATCTCCGGCGTCTTTCTGATCCTGATGGGCCACCTGTTCTACCTGCAGGTGATCCGCGGCTGGGAGTACAAGCGCCGCGCCAGGGAGGTGGCGCGCAGGGAGCTGCCCATCCCCGCGCAGCGCGGCGAGATCTACGACCGCCACAACGACATGCCGCTGGTGGTCAACCAGGACTCCTTCGCCGTGGACCTGATTCCCGGGGAGGTGGATGCCGCCCAGCGGGAGGAGGTGTTCCAGAAGGTGGCCCGGGTGCTGGACGTCCCGGTGGAGGATATCCGCAAGGATATTCCGCCCAAGTACTACCACCTGTACCAGCCCATCGAGATCAAGGGAGGGGTGGACTTCGAGACCATCGCTTACCTGGCGGAGCACTTCGAGCAGTTCCCGGGCATCAGCTGGCACAACAAGCCGATCCGCAACTACCTGGAGACCGGCAGCATCGCCCACGTCATCGGCTACGTGGGAGACATCACCCGCGAAGAGATCCAGGTGCTGTACAACCGGGGCTACAATCTGGGGACCGTCCTGGGCAAGAGCGGGATCGAGAAACGGTACGACGCGCTGCTGCGGGGCAAGGACGGCCGGCGCTTTCGGACCGTGGACGTGCGCGAGAAGTCCCTCAAGCAGAAGCCCGACGAGGACGTTCCCCCCGAGCCGGGCAAGAATCTGGTTCTAACCATCGATCGGCGGATCCAGCGGCTGGCTGAGAAGGCCCTGGGTGAGCGCACCGGCTCGGTGGTGGTGCTGCAGCCGGACACCGGAGAGGTGCTGGCCCTGGTGTCCTACCCGACGTTCGATCCGAACCTGTTCTTCACGGACAAGGCGGCCTCGGAGTTTTCCCGCCTGTCGCTGGATCCGGACTTCCCGTTCATCAACCGGGCCATCCAGTCCGCCTATCCGCCCGCCTCCACCTTCAAGGTGATCATGTCCACGGCGCTGGTGGAGGAGGAGGTGTTTCCGCTGACGCGGCAGATCGTCTGCAACGGCTTCATCGAATACGGGGACCGCATCTTTCGCTGCTGGGTGAGGGCGGGGCACGGCCCGCTGGACTTCTTCGGGGGTCTGGCCCAGTCCTGCGACGTATACTTCTACACGGTGGGAGACGAGCTGGGGGTGGAGCGGATCGACTCCTATGCCCGCGATTTCGGGCTCGGGGAGCCCACCGGCATCGATCTTCCCGGGGAGGTGGGCGGGTTCCTGCCCACGCCGGAGTGGAAACAGAAGACACGGCACATGAAATGGCTGGGCGGCGACACGCTGAACATGTCCATCGGCCAGGGCTTCCTCACCGTCACCCCGCTGCAGATGGCCAACGCGGTGGCCATGATCGCCAACGAAGGAAAGGTCTACCGCCCCCACCTTCTGAAGGAGGTGCGGGACCCGGCCACCGGCGCCGTGCTGGAACGTGTGGAGCCGGAGGTGATGCACACCTCTCACGTGCGCCGCAGCACCTTCCGGACGGTGCAGCGAGCCATGCGCGGCGTGATCACCGACGGAACGGCCAACGTGGTGATCACCACGAAAGCGGTGGAGGTGGCGGGCAAGACCGGCACGGCGGAGATGGGCCTGGAGGATGACTGGCACTCCTGGTTCGTCGCCTACGCGCCCTACGACGACCAGGACCCCCGGCAGCGGGTGGTGCTGGTGGTCATGGTGGAGGGAGGCAACGGCTGGGAGTGGTGGGCCCCCAAGGCGGCGGACGTGATCCTGCAGGGCATCTTTGCCAACCAGAGCTTCGAGGAGGCGGTGAAGACGCTGCGGCCGTGGTGGTACCTCCAGCAGCAGCGCCGCCGCCCCGAGGCGGAGGAGGTGCGGTGAGACGGGTGAGCCTGTTCACCTTCGACGTGTCGCTGCTGGCGGCCACTCTGGTGCTGATGGTGGTGGGCATCCTGTTCATCTACTCCAGCGGCGTCAGCTTCACCGGCGCCGTCTACTCGCGGGAGTTCCTGCGGCAGGTCGTCTGGGCCGGCTTCGGCCTGGTGGTGATGGCGGTGGTCACGGTTGTCAGCTACAGCCGGTTCCGCAACCTCTCGGTCTACCTGTACGTGCTGATCAACCTCATGCTCCTGATCACCCTGTTTGTGGGCCGCGTGGTGAACGGGGCGCGCTCCTGGCTGGGCACCGGCGACATCGGCGTGCAGCCCTCCGAGTTCGCCAAGGTTATCGCCATCGTGTTCCTGGCCTCCTACCTGAGCGGGATCGGCAAGGGGGTGAGGGAGCTGCCCCGCTTCCTGGTGGGTGCGCTGTTCATGCTGCTGCCCATGGCCCTGATCCTGCTGCAGCCCGACATGGGCACGGCGCTGGTGTTCATTCCCATCTTCCTGTTCATGACCTATGCGGCCGGCGCCAGGGTTCGTCACCTGGTCTACGTGGCCGGTGTGGGGCTGCTTACCATCGGCTTGAGCGTGCTGCCCGCCTACGAGGTCTGGATTCTGGGGCGGGAGGCGAGCATCCTCGCTCAGATCTCGGATTTCCGCCTGGCCAGGTACCTGCTGGCTTCGCTGGCGGTGATTTCCCTGCTGGCCGCCTGGGGGACCTGGGGATTCAAACGCCGCTACTTCTTCTGGATCCTCTACTTCAGCTCCATGCTGCTGTTCAGCGTCCTGGGCGCCGTGGTGGCCGGGAAGGTGCTGAAGGAGTACCAGATGATGCGGCTGATCATCTTCCTGAACCCGCAGGTCGATCCCCAGGGGGCGGGGTGGAACATCATCCAGTCGGTGACGGCGGTGGGCTCCGGGGGCTTCCTGGGCAAGGGGTTCCTGCAGGGAACGCAGAGCCACTACCAGTTCCTGCCGCAGCAAAGCACGGACTTCATCTTCTCGATCCTGGCCGAGGAATGGGGATTCCTGGGAGCCGCCCTGGTGTTCGCCTGCTTCGTGGTGATCCTCCTGCGGGGCATTCGCATCATGTACACCGCCCGCGACGAGTTCGGCATGTACATAGGCGCCGGGGTGGTGGGGATGATCTTCTTCCACGCCGTGGTGAACATCGGCATGGCCATGGGGGTGATGCCCATCACCGGGATCCCGCTGTTCTTCCTCTCCTACGGCGGGTCTTCGCTGTGGACGGCCCTGATCGGGGTGGGGCTCCTGCTGAACATCTACCTGCGCCGGTATCGCCACTGAGCAGCGCATGGAGAGGACCACGAAACCGGCGGGGGACCCCCGGCGGGTGACTGCAGCCCTGATCCAGCGGGGCGGCAAGGTGCTCCTGGCCCGACGGCGTCCCGGCAGGCACATGGGCAGGCGCTGGGAGTTCCCGGGCGGCAAGATCGACCCGGGGGAGAGCCCCGAGCAAGCCTTGAGCCGGGAGCTCGCCGAGGAGTTCGGCGTCGAGGCCAGGGTGGGCGCTCTGCTCGCCTCCGGCACCTTTCGCCAGGGCGCCCTGCACCTGGAGCTCCTCCTGTTCCGAATCGAAGAGGTGGCCGGCGCCTTCCGGCTTCTGGAGCACGAAGAAATCCGCTGGGTGGCCCCGCAGGAGGTGGAGGGCTTCGATCTGGTGGACTCGGACCGCTTTCTGTACCGCCGCCTCCGCGAGCGCGGGCTGGTGTGAGGGGTGTGCGAGAGCCTGTCTTGACAGCCGCGCGGAGTGCGGGCTATTTTTTTATTGGAATGGTCGGGATGCCCGAAAGGGAGAAGGTGTATATCTTCCACGTGTTCCGAAAGGACGGCAGCTCGCTGATCCTTCATCCCTTCACGGCCGAGAAGGTAGTCGGGCTCCTGGAAAAGCACGACCTGGAGGGCCGCTACGGGGGTGAGCCGCGCGTGGAGGCGCTCACCCTCTTTCGCAACGATCTGTACAGGATGATCGAGGCGGGAGTACGCCTGTGGATGAACGACGTGCGTTTCATCCCCAAGTTCCTGCTGTCCACGGGCGCGTTCCTGGTGACCTACCTGTTCATGTCCTACGTGGTGCGCGATCCGGTGCCGGTGATCGACGAGCTGGTGGTGGGGTTGGCCGCCGGCGTGACCAGTTACCTGCTGCTGGGGCGGCGCGACATGGCCTCCACGGCGGCCACCAGGAAGAGGCTGGATCTGAGAGTGAAAGTCGACCGCGTGGTGTTTCGGGAGAGCGGCTTCGTCAGGCGCGTGGAGACGGAGCTGCACCGCCACGAGACGGATCGCATCGAAGAGGTGATCGGCCGCATCGTGGCCCCCGTGCAGCAGCAGCTCGGGGAAGAGGCACACCGGGAAGCCGGGCAGTTCCTGCAGATGCTGGAGAGCCGCTTCAACTTCAAGAAGCTGCAGCGCGAGGAGCGCCATCTCAAGCGCTACATCCGCGGCGGGCGCAGCCCCAGCGAGCTGAAGAAGCTGATGGAGTCCCGCAAGCTGGACTTCCCTCTCTACGCGGTGTACAAGAGCTTCAAGCGCTCGATGGCCAACTCGAAATAGCCCCTGGAAGAGAAGCGTTTCAGGACTTGTGGGTCTTCAGAAAGTGGGACAGGAGGGCCAGTCCCACCGCCAGGTTCTCGTTGCGTATCAGCACACCCGGCGGCACGGACAGCTGCGTAGGGGCGAAGTTCCATATCGCCCTGATGCCCTGGTCCACCACCCGGTCGCAAACCTCCTGCGCTGCCTCCTTGGGCACCGTGATGATGGCGATCCCGACGTCGTAGCTCTTGATCACCCGCGGGAGGGACTCCAGGGGCAGGATGGTGAAGGGCCCCAGCACCTGGCTGGTCTTGAGCGGGTCGTTGTCGAAGACCGCGACCAGCTTGAGGCCGTATTCGGCGAAGCCCGGGTAGCCGCAGAGGGCGGAACCGAGCTTGCCGGTGCCGACGAGGATGGCGGTGTTCTCGTAGTTGAGGCCCAGGAACTCCGCGATGGCCTGCTTCAGCCCGGTCACGGAGTATCCGGACTTGGGCTTGCCCTTGTAGCCGATGACGGAGACGTCCTTGCGCACCTGGGTATCGTCCACCTGGAAGAAGTGCGCCAGGTACTTGGAGGAGACAAACTGCTCCCCCTTGATCTCAAGCCCGGCAAGGATCTGGTGATAGAAAGGAATGCGGCGGAGGGTCTGGACGGGGATATCCGATTTTTCCTCTCGCGCGCCTGGAACGCTCGTGTTCACATCGCTCAAAGTGTCTTACCTTAATGGATCGGCGCTGCGCCGTCAAGCGCAGCCCCCAGACCTCCTGCGGACAGCCGGCCGCCGCCTGCGGCCGCTGCTACTGCCCCATCTCGAGGCGGTCCTGCATTTCTTTCTGCAGCTCCAGAGCCTTCAGCGCAGTTTCGAGATTCTGCCTGGCTGGCGTGAACTGCGGATCCAGCTCCAGGGCCTGCTGCCAGAAGCTCACGGCCCGTTCCAGCTCCCCCCGGGCGTACTCTTCCATTCCGTTCAGGTACAGCTCGTCCACCCGGTTGCGCAGGGCCAGCCTGCCCCGGTCGCCCAGATTCAGCTTGGCCTCCACGCTGAACTTGTCGAGAGGATTGAGACGCCCGCTCAGATCCAGGTTGTAGTTGACCACGAAGCTGACCTTGCTGAGGTCGATGGTGCTTCCCAGGCTGAAGCGGGGATTGTCCCCCTTTATCTGAAAGCCGCTCTGCAGCGAGAGAAAATCCGTGAGAACCAGGCTGATCCCGCTGGCCACGTGCCACTGCTCGGCGGGGTACGCCGCTGGGTCGAGGCTGAAGGGGTAGGTGAAGTCGAACGCCAGCGTCAGGGGACGCACCGGCGAATAGGCGATGCCCACGGTGGCGCGGGTCGGCAGGGGCTCGCCCAGGGCTGGGAAGCCCAGGTTCTTGACCACCGCTCCCAGCGAGAAGTTGCGGGTGCGGGAGAAGTAGAACTTCAGCAGGTCGAAGCGCGTCAGCAGACCCACGTCCACCATGCCGGTGAGCGCGGACTGGTCGGGGTAGATGCTGGCAGGCACGTTCCTGTAGGCAGCCTTGAGGTTGGCCCCCAGGGCCAGCCCGTAGAACGAATAGCTGGAGAAAAAGTTGTAGGACACGTTGAGGGTGCCGACGGTCTCCGAAACGGTTCCCCGGGAGGCGCGCTCACCCCAGGAGTTGTATTCCGTGAAGGGTACGTAGAGGAACTTGCTGCCCAGGCCGATGCCCAGGTCGTTGTAGCGCACCGTGTAGACCACGCCTTCCATGTTGGAGTCGGCAATCCAGCTGTGGTGCAGAAAGGACAGCTCCGTGTATCGAAGAGAGGCGCTGGCGGAAGGATTGGAGTCCAGGAAACCCGAGTCGTCGGCCACGGCGGTGTAGGCGGTCCCCATTCCCTCGTACCTGCCCCCCATGGGGATCAGGAGAGCTGGAAAGGCGGTCAAGCCGGTGTTGGGGTCCGCGAAGGAGGCGAAGGCGCCGGCCACCGCGCCGTAGGCGCTCGCCCCGTCGCCGAACGTGGCGACGGCGCCCAGGGACAGAATGAGGATGAGGACGCCCAACCGTTTCATCGCTTCTAAATATACTCCCTGGGAGGGCATTAATCCATCGGTCCCGGAGCCCCAATTGTAGATCGGCAGGTCAGTGTTTTCAGTCGATAATGAAGTAAAATATGATAATGCCCGCAAAAGTGGACCCGCCGAGGATGGGAAGGAATCGCTAGGAGTGCCCAGAATCTGCCGGGGAATGCTGCCATTGCTGCTGTCCGCACTGCTGGTGCTGGCGCCGCGGGCCGTCCAGGCCGGCGGCGGCCAGGAACGCCAGTCGCGAGCCAGGCTTGCCGAAGCGGAGCGCCTGATCGAGCAGCGGGACTACGACCAGGCCATCCTGCTGCTCACCCGCGTGGCCAAGGAAGATCCCAGCGCCTTCGACGCCGCGCAGCGCCTGATGGAGAGGATTCGCTCCGTGCGCGGGCAGTACAACCAGCTGTACGCCGACCTCATAGCCGCGCTGGAGGAGAACGATCTGGGCAGGGCCCTGGAGCTCATCCGGGAGCTTTCGGCGCTGGACCCAAACCCGAACGACGCGGCGGCCAGGTCTCTGCGGCTGGCCAGGGAAGGCGCAGAGCTCACCTACAATCTTTCCGAGCTGGATCGCATCATGAACGAGTCGGGCCAGCTGATCGCGCAGGGGCGCTACGTCGAGGCGGTCCAGAAGTGCCTGGGAGGGTTCACCCTCTACCGCGAGGCCTTCGACCGGGCCGACTACGGCAACATCGTCAGGAATGCGGTGACGGGAGCCCTGGAGACGGTGCGCCAGGCGGCCGACGGGCTCTCCGGGAGGCTCCGTTCCCTGGAGGAGGCGGCGGCGGCCCTGGAGGAGGAGCTGCAGGCGGGGGTGCCGCCCGATCTGGAGGAGCGCGCACGGGAGCTGCGGGAAGGGCTCACGGAGCTGATGGGGTTGGCGAAGACGACGCGGCGGGCGGCGGACGCTCTGGCCGCGCAGAACCGGGCCATCCGCAGCGGGGAAGCCGGCAAGTACGACCGTTTCCTGTTCTTCGCCGGCCAGCTGATCACCGGCCGGGATTCGGCCGAGGCTCCGGAGGGGATTCTGGCCGCCATGACGGGTGCCTGGGAGGCCCGCGAGGAAGCCATTTCGGGCGTGCTGACTCGCAGCGCGGAGCGGCGGTACCAGGCGGCCGCCGCCAGCTGGCACAGCCGGGAGGCGGAGAGCGGCGAGCAGCTGGCCCAGACAGCCCGGCTGTATCAGGCGGCGCTGGACATCCAGACACTGTGGGAGATGCGGCTGCAGACCGATCCCTTCCGCCTGGAGGGCGGCAACCTGGTGATTCTGCACCGCGAGCTGCCGGCCCTGCTGGAGCTGCAGGACCGGCTGAGGCAGATCAGCACCTATCGACAGCTCAGCGCCTCCCGCGCCGAGGCAGAGCGGCTGGCAACGATGCAGCCGGAGACGACCGCGGAAGTGGATCAGATGCGCGCCTCCCTGGGGCAGGCCCTGGATCAGGCCCGGTCCCTGGCGGGGGAGTGGGAGGCGACCCGCCTGGAGGATCTGAGCCGCTTCGGCATCGAAACGGCCGGCCGGGAGGCGCGCAGCGCTGAAATGGCGGCGGTGGTCGAGCGGGTGGTGGCGGAGCTGGAACGGCAGGACCTGGTGCTGTTCCAGCAGCTGGCCGCCGAAGAGCTGCCCGACCTGGAGACCGAGATGCAGCGCATCGCCGCCGGGTACCGCCAGGGGCTGGAGGTGGAGCAGGGTCGCAGCGAAGGACAGGCGGAGGCGGCGCTGCGCCCCTTCCCGGCGCGGGCGCTGGAGATCTACAGGCCGCTGGCGCAGGACGCACAGAACCTCCTGGAGCGCATCCAGCAGCTGGGGGTGAAGCTGGGCGGGTCCACAGACCGCCCGTCGCGGAGCCCGGCGATCGTGAGCTCCCTGAACAGGCTGGCGGCACTGCGGGAAAGCGTGCAGAACCTGCAGAAGGAGCTCGCCGCCAGCGTGGCCCGGGCGCAGCAGGCGGCGCTGCAGGCGGAGAGCTACAGACAGGAGGGGCTCCTGCGGCTGCAGGAGGCGCGGAACGCCATCGCGGCGCGCCGCTACGAGACCGCCCGCAGCAAGCTTCAGGACGCGCAGGAGGCTCTCGACCGTTCGCTGGAGCTGCAGGAGGATCCCGACGTGCGGGAGCTGCGGGACCGCGAGCTTACGGCCCTGGACCGGCGCATCAAGGATGCGGAGAACCAGCTGGTGGTGGAGGACGTGCGGCGCCTCATCGAGCAGGGCAAGAGCCTGTTCAACCAGCAGGAGTTCATCCAGGCGGAGCAGGTGCTGCTGCGCGCTCAGGCCCGATGGGCGGACACGAACCCCGAGGAGAACCGCGAGGTTTCCCTGTGGCTGCAGTTCGTGCGCAACGCCCTGCAGGCCACCACCGGACGCCAGATCGCCGTTGCCGATCCCCTGTACACGGCCATGAGCCAGCTGTACAATCTGGCGGAGCAGGAGTTCCAGGAGGGCAAGAGGCTCATCGCCCAGAACAATGTTGTGGAGGGCTTGAGGGTGCTGCAGCGCAGCGCGGATCGGCTCGAGCAGATCCGCAAGTTCTACCCCAACAATCTGGACATCCGCATCCTGAGCTTGCGCATCGAAGAGGTACGGGACCCGGACCGCTATGCGGAGCTGCTGCGACAGATGTTCGCGGCCGCCCGCAGCAAGATCGATTCGGGCACGCCGCAGGAGCATCAGAACGCTCTGGCGGACCTGCAGGCTATCATGGAGTTCAACCCCGATTATCCCGGCCTGAAGGAGGCGGTGGCCTCACTGGAGATCAAGCTGGGCCTGAGGCTGCCGCCCCCGGACCCGGCCAAGATCGCCTCCGCCCAGCGCAGCTACGAACAGGCGCTGGAGATCTGGCAGCGGCGCCAGACGGACCTGTACCCGGCGGCGGTGGACCTGCTCAACCAGGCGCTCCAGGACAACCCGCAGTTCAGCCGGGCCGGCACGCTGAAAGACCAGATCCTGCTGGCCGTGGGGGGACAGAAGCAGGAGTTCCTCAGCAGCGACTCCATGAGAGCCCTGCGCGAGGCGGAGGCGCTCTTCCTGGACGGCAAGTACTTCCAGGCGCTGGGGATCGTGGACCGCCTGCTGCAGGACCGGCGCAACCAGGGCTACCCGCCGCTTCTTGACCTGAAACGCAGGATCGAGGCCCGCATCTGATGGGACTGCGCCGCTTTGCCGTCGCCCTGGTGCTTGCCCTGCTGCCCCTGGCGGCCGGCTCCGCCCAGGCCCTGTACTGGGAGTCGCCCCAGTTCCTGCTGGAATCCGGCGCCCGCTTTCCTCGCGCCGCCGCCGGCGGCGGGTTGATGGCCGTGGTCTGGCAGGAGTACGTGGACAGCGGCCAGGATACCGGTCGGGTGTTCCTGTCAGTGCAAAGCTCGCGGGACGGGCGCTCCTGGAAGCGGAGCCGCCGCTTCGCCGGTCCCTTTCCCTTCCGCGGCCGGGAGGTGATCATCTACTCCCTCACCGTGGACGCGAGAGGCCGCATCTACGTGGCCGTGGCCTCGGGGGAAAACCTCACCACCGTGCTTCGCTCCGACGACGGGGGTGCCACCTTCGTGAAGCTGGCCGAGGTACGCTCCGTCTACACCAGCCTGGCCCCCTACCTTTCTCTCACCGCCGGCGGGGAGCTGCTCCTGTTCGTGACCGCCGAGACGCAGGAAACCCTGTCGATTTACTACGCGCACTCCCCCGAAGGCAGAACCTGGAGCGAGTTCGCGCCGCTGGTGGAGGAGCCGAACCTGCCGATCAACTTTCTGCCGCACCACGCCTCTCTCGGCGGGCGGGAGTACGTGGTCTTTCAGGCAGTAGTGGCGGAGGCCGGAGGCGAGCTGTCGCGCGGGCAGGGGCTGGCCTATCAGCTGCAGGTGAAGATCAGCCAGGACGGTGGGCGAAGCTGGGGACCTGCCCGGGATCTGGGTTTCGAGGAACAGGCCGGCGGAAAGGTCTGGGACGCCGGCTACTTCTCGAACCAGCGTCCCTTCCTGGCCCCGGTCAACGGTGCGCTGGCGCTGGTCTGGGAGCGGAAGTTTCAGAGCGGCGCTCCGGAGGTCTACTACGCCCTCCTGGATGCCGGCGGCGCCTTCAAAAGCCAGCCCGAGCGGGTGACCGGCGGGCTGAGCGGCGGCCACTTTCCCCAGGTGGTGGTGCTGGAGGGCCGGCCGTACGTGTTTGGCTTCGACAGCTCCAGGCAGGTGTTCGTGGCCGAGCGGAGCAGGCTGGGCTGGGAGACGGAGCGGCTGAGCTCCGTGTCCGGAGACTCCACCTTCCCCTCCCCCGTTCGCCTGGGCTCCAGGCTGTACGTGTTCTGGGAGAACCAGGTGGGTCAGGGCTACCGGCTGGTGCTGCTGCAGCCAGACCAGACCGTGGGAAGACCGTTCCTGCAGGTGGTGCAGCCGGCCTCCTTCGAGCAGGGCAGGCCCTACCGGCAGGAGTCGCTGCGGGTGCGCTGGTCCACCCCCAGCGACTCTTCCGGCATCGCCGGCTACAACTACGTGTGGAGCCGTCAGGCGGACGCCCCCGTCCCGCACGAGCTCGGGGCGGCGGTGGGGACCAACTCGATCACCCTGCGGGCCGACGCCGACGGCACCTGGTACTTCCGCATCGCCGCCACCGACTACGCGGGCAACTGGTCGGAGCCGGCCACGGTGGCCTTTACCCTGGACACTGCGCCGCCGGAAGCCCCGCGGCTGGCCGCCCCGCCGGTGGACCAGGAGGGGTTCCTGAAGTCGAACAGCTTCTCCCTCTCCTGGCGCTCGCCGCCGGCGGAGGAACCCCTGTCCGGCTACCGCTACGCCCTGCGCTACCTGGGGGCAAGCCCGCCGGCGCCGGGTGAGGAGCCGGCCGCAACGCCGCGGGAGAGCATCCGGGCCTCCGAGATAGACTACCGCAACCTGGACAACGGCTACTGGGTCTTTGCCGTGGCTGCGGTAGACCTGGCCGGCAACGTCAGCGCCCCCGCTTCGGAGATCCTGGCGCTCAACAAGTACGTGCCGGTGACCTACATCAGCTACGTGCAGGCGCAGAGAGATCCGCTGGGCGGCGAGGAGGTGACCATCCGGGGGCGGGGCTTTTCCCAGGGCGGGCTGGTGAGCGAGGTGATCCTGGACCGAGACGGCGCCGCGCCCTACGACTACGTCTTCCCCCGAGCCGAGGGGCTGTTCAGAGTGGTTTCGGACCGAACCATCGACCGGCTGCAGCTGGGCGAGGTGGAGGAAGGCACCTACAGGGTGGGGGTGCTGCACCCCACCCGCGGGCTGGCCTTCACCAGCCCGGTGCTGCGGCTGGAGAGCCCGGGCACGGTGAAGTTCGGCAACTTTGCCATCCAGTACAACCCGCCCTGGAGAGAGGTTACTCGCTCCGCGTATCTCCTGCCCATGAATAGCCTGCTGGTCTGGCTGGTGGTGGGGCTCCTGGCCGTCCTGCTGATCGCCTCGGCGCGCAGGATGGTGGGCCTGGCGCGGGAGGGGCAAATTCTGCAGCACGAGATCCTGGCGGTGCTTCGCGGCGAGGGCGCCGCAGAGGAGAGAGAGACGAGGATGAGAGAGTTGAAGCGGAAGGGTGCGGGCTTGAGGCTGAAGTTCACCCTGCTCACCATGGTGCTGGTGCTGATCACGGTGCTGATGGTGTCCTTCCCATTGAGCCTGTACATGCTGGACACCCAGCGCCGGAACCTGGTGCAGGGGTTGGAGCAGCGCACCAACGTGCTGCTGGGAAGCCTGGTAACGGGTGCGGAGAACAACCTGCGGGACCAGAACCGCATCGAGCTGGGATTGCAGCTGGAGCAGACCCGGAGCATGGAGGAGGCCATTTACGCCACCATCACCGGCGTGGGGGAGGACCATCCGGACCAGTTCGATTACGTCTGGGCCACCAACGACGCGAACGTGGCCGAGAAGATCCAGGCCCAGGGGGTCAGCCTGGACGACGTGCGCAACAACCCCGGGACCTACCGGATCGAGGACAGCCTCTCGCCGCTGGTTGCCCAGGTGCAGGAGCAGATCAACACCCAGGCCCAGGCCACCATCGGCAAGCTTTCCGCCGAGGCGGACGCCTTGAGCGCGGAGGCGCGCCAGCTGGTGACTCGCCGAGACCAGGAAAGCCAGCGCCGGCTTCGGGAGCTGCAGAACGAGCTGGCGCAGATCAACTCCATGATGGCCGAGGCGCTGCAGCAGTACCGCCAGATCACCCGCAGCTATCCGGCCTTCGACGCCGAGCATCTGGGACCGCAGTACGTCTTCTTCAGGCCGGTGGTGTTCCGCCGGCCCGGCAGCGACACCTACTTCCGCGGCGCCGTGCGCCTGGCGGTGTCCACGGCAAGGATCACCGCGGAGCTGGCCAGGGCCCAGGCCTCGCTGTTGCTGCGTACGGGGATCATCGCCCTGATCGCCGCCGGGCTGGGCCTGGCGGGGACTTTCATCCTGGCTTCCATCACCATCACCCCCATCAAGAAGCTCGCCGCCGGGGTGGCGGTGATCCGGGACACCGAGGACAAGGAGCAGCTGCGGGAGCACGTGATCGACGTGCGCTCCAAGGACGAGATCGGATCGCTGGCCGCCACCGTCAACCAGATGACCCAGGCGCTGGTGAAGGCGGCCATCGCCAGCAAGGACCTCACGGTCGGCAAGGAGGTCCAGAAGATGTTCATTCCTCTGGACAGGGATGAAAACGAGCGCAAAGGCACCACCGGCGGCGAGCGCACGCAGCAGGTGGAGCTGTACGGCTACTACGAGGGCGCCAAGGGGGTGTCGGGAGACTATTTCGACTTCAAGAGCCTGGACGGCAGGCACTATGCGCTGATCAAGTGCGACGTGGCCGGCAAGGGCGTGCCGGCGGCGCTCATCATGGTGGAGGTGGCCACCATCTTCAGCACCTATTTCCGCAACTGGACGTCCAAGGAGCCGGGCCTGCGCATCGACCGGCTGGCCTACCAGATCAACGACATGCTGGAAGAGCGGGGATTCAAGGGCCGCTTTGCGGCCCTCACCTTGAGCATCATCGACGGGCAGAGCGGGAAGAGCTACTTCTGCAATGCCGGGGATACCAACCTCCACATCTTCAAGCGCGGTGAAGGGCAGATGAAGGAGTACAAGCTGCCGCAGGCGCCCGCGGCGGGGGTCTTCCCTTCGGACCTGGTGGAGATGCAGTCCGGGTTCAAGCAGGTCTCGCAGCAGCTGGAGCCGGGGGACACGGTGTTCCTCTTCACCGACGGCATCGAGGAGGCAAAGAGCACCTTTCGCGACTCCGGCTTCCTGCCGGTCAAGTGCCAGGAGCCGGGGCTGGAGGAGAACCAGGAACACGGTGGGACGCACCTGCTGGGGGCGGAGAACGAGGAGCTGGGAATAACGCGCATCTACGGAATCATCAACGCGGTGTTCAACCGGAAGCAGTACACCCTGCGCAAGTTCCACAGCCCGGTGCCGCAGGAGGATCTGGTCTTCGACTTTACCGGCTGCCAGGGCAGCGTGGAGGAGGCGGTGCTGGGTCTGGTGGCAGTGGAGAAGGTGTTCCGCATCATCCCGGACCCGGGGGCCACACGGGAGGACAGGGTGCACGTGGACGGGAAGATCGACCAGTTTCTGCAGCGTTATTTCACGGCGTATCCACGCTACTTCGCCAGGCGCCTGGAAGGGGAAGGCCAGGACGGCATGGCGGTCTTCACCCATCTCAAGGAGGACGAGCAGTACGACGACCTGACGATTCTGGCGGTCCGCAAGCTGTGAGGTTTTCTGTGCAGGCTCTCGCTTGGATCGACCGATATTAGGAGGGAGATGAAACGTCTAAGGCTCGTCGTGCTGGCGGCGGCGCTGGCCACCGCGGGGGCCGCCGCCGCGCCGGTCTCCGTGGTGTTGTACAACCCGGAGGCGGAGTACTTCTACTACCTGCTGGATCCGCCTGAGCTGGCAGGGTTCGAGCCGGTGTCCAGCGTCTTTGCCAGCGTCCTCTACGATTTCTTCTCCGAGCAGGAGCCCCTGGAGAACCTGCAGAAGCTGCCGCCTCGATCCATCCGCCGGCTTTCGGGACTGTCCGAAGGCTACCACCTGGTGGTGGGCTTCTTCGCGCGCCCCGGGGCCGAGAGCTACCCGGTGCGCGCCCTGAAGGTGCAGGCAGGCGGCGGCATCGCCGAGCGCTTCTACACCATGTACGCAAGCTCCGCGGCCATCGAGGTGCGCCCCGGGCAGGGACGCCTGGCGGGTTTCGCGCCGGATCCGGCCATGGAGGGGGCCGCCGGGGAGGTCCGCGAAACCGGAGCCCAGGCGGTCCGGGAGGTCGCGCCGGAGCCGCCGCTGATCCGGGTGGACGGGAAGTTCGAGGACTGGGACCTGATCCCGCCTCTCGCCTCCTTCGCCCTGGACTACCCGATGGTTTCCTTCACGCGGGAGCAGTACGGCAGCTCGCTGGAGCCGCTTCCCATCGCCGCGGCGCAGCACTGGCACCAGGGAGGAACAGACCTGAACGAGCTGAAGGCCGTCAGGGCGCCGGACGCCCTCTACCTGTTCGTCTCCTCGCACTCGGCTATCTCCGAAAACCTCACCGTGGAGCTGTACTTCTTCAAGGACCGGACGCTGGGGCGCAGCAACAGCGTGACTCTGGAGCTGGTGCCTCCCTCGGGCACCGCGCCGGGCATGCCCGTGCTGTGGCGCCAGGGGCAGAAGCCCCGGCTGGCCGGAGAGCTTGCCGCCAGCGCCTTCTTCATGGAAGCCCGGGTGGAGGCGAAGGAGGTGCTGGCCGCCATGGGCGGGGAGGGCAGCTTCGATCTCACCACCGTGTACTTCGACCGCAACGAGCTCAGCTACGAGGAGTTCTACCTGGGCACCTACGCGGTCAAGGACGTGCCCCGCAGCTCGGAGCTGCGCTAGGGCGGCACGGCGGTTGTCCCGGGTGCGTCCAGGGGCTACACTTGACCCCGATGAGCCCCAAGCTGCGATTCTACTGCGACCGGTGCGGCACCGAGGTGCCGAGGAACAGCGCCCGGTGCCCGTCCTGCGGCCGGTTCTTCACCGGGATACAGTGCCCTCGTTGCGGCTTCACCGGAGAGGCTGGCGATTTCACGGCCGGCTGTCCCTCCTGCGGCTTCCTCCAGGTCCGCTCGGCGGGGGCTCCGGCCCCGCCGCAGCGCCGGGAGGACGCTCCGGGGGCCAGTCCGCGGCTGCTGCGCATCATTGGAGTGGCGCTGGGAGTGATCCTCCTGGCGCTGGTTGCCGTGCTGTTCACCCTCTGAGGGAGGGCCTCAGTCCAGGAGGGTGAGCCCGGCTCCGCCCAGCAGGTAGAGGTTGTCCAGCCCGGAGAACTCGCCGGCGACAAGCGCCGAGAGATACAGCTGGGTTCCCGGCAGCAGGAGATGCGCTTCGGCGCCTGCCTGGAAGGGCAGGTTCAGGCCCAGGCCGCCGGCGAAGGGGGTGGAGCGGACCGCCGCAGACAGTCCCGCCGTGAAGGGCCCCGCCTCCACCAGCAGCCCCGCCCTGCCGTAGCCCCACAAGGTCGCGGAGACCACCCGCGCCTGGGCGGGATCGTAGGAGACCCGCCAGGGGGAAAGCATCAGCTCGGGGGTCCCGGTCAGCGTCACCGGGCCCAGACGCAGCATCAGGGGCACGCCCAGCGACAGGCCGGTAAAGTTGGCCATCGTGTCGCTGTCCAGCCCGTAGTAGGCCAGCTTGGCCTGCACGGCCCCCCCCGCGCCGGAGATACCCGCCGGCTTTGCCAGCACGGACCTCAACGCCAGGGAGGCGAAGAACGGCGCCACCAGTGGGTCGGAGTTGGAGGCCGCGTAGCCCAGCACCACTCCCGCCTGCGCGTCCAGCTCCAGCGGGTTGGCGGGCTTCGGCCCCAGCCCGGCACGGAGGCCCAGGTTCCAGGGCGCCAGGATGCTGAGCCCGTCCGCGGTCTGTGCGGCGTGCGCCATCACGGCCGTGGAAATCTGCAGGCTTGCGGCGGGAAGGGCCTCCGGTACAGGGGCGAACAGCGTCCCCGAGGAGCCGCTCCAGAGGGAGCGGATGCCGATGCGGACGGAGCTGTCGATGCGCACCGTGGTCTCCGCCACCTGGAGCGACTCTTCCCCCTCTCCCCTCGCATCGATGCTGACCGTGTAGGCGCCGTCCGGCAGGAGGGCGCCGGCCTGGTCACGTCCCTGCCAGATGAAGCTCTGCCGCCAGGTGGTGAAACGGGGCAGCGGCACCCTGCGCACCACCCGGCCGTCCGCCGCGGAGATGCGGGCTTCTCCGCTGCCGTAAGTGGTGACGCGGAAGGAGATGCGCGTGCTGCCCAGCAGGCCGGGGCTGCGGGGGTTGAAGACGGGCCGGCTGGCGCGGAGGCCGGAGAGCTCGAAGGGCGCCTCCAGGAGCGTCACCTGGAGGCTGGTGAGGCTCCTCTCCCGCACCCGGGCGGTGCTCTGGTAGTCCTGGTAGCCGAAGGCGCGCACCCTCACCGTGTACACGCCGATGGGCAGCTCCGCCACCGTGCCGCTGCTGAGAGTGGTGTCCCCCACCAGGATCTCCGCATCCTCGGGGACGGCGGTGACGCTCAGGAAGCCGGTGATTCTGTCCAGGGTGACCTCGTAGCGTACGTACTCCGCGTCGTAGCTGACCCAGGCCGTGTAGGCGTAGAAGCCGTTTTTCCTGATGGTGAGCCGGTAGCGCCCGCGCTGGAGATCTTCCAGAAGCAGGGGGGTTGTCCCCACGAAGCGGTTGTCCACGTACACCTCTGCGTTGTCCGGAGTGCTCAGGATCTCCAGGCCCCTGTCATTTTCCTCCGGGTTCTGAGACTGGTTGACCGTCACCGAGGACTCGCCTTCCCCCTCCTGCTCCGCTTCCGCCTTGCGGGACCCCGCGGCCACCTGCTCGTAGAGCCTGCCTCTGGAAGTGGCGCAGCCTGCCAGGAGGACAAGGAGCAGCACGGCGAGGAGGGCGGGCAGCACCTTCATAGCACTACTAGTTACTCCATTCGAGGGGCGAAATCAACCGCGTTTCGGGGATTGATCAGCCGCCGCCATTGTTCCGATACTGTGGATGAGGTGCAGAGGATGAGGGTAGAAGGCCCGGCCACCCGCTGGCCGGTAGGAACGCGCAGGCTGGTCCTGCTCCTTTTGCTGATGAGCTTCGGCGCGGGCATGCTCGGGGCCCAGCAGGCCGGCGGGCCGCAGC
>CAZBDU010000030.1:0-14675 GCA_964490725.1 uncultured Spirochaetaceae bacterium
GGATCGCCTTGCCTACGCCCGGCTACCGGTCAACTATGCCCTACGGACTCCTAGCCCGCCACCAGCAGACCGGTGCCGTACATGACCGCCACTCCCAGGAGGAAGCCCAGGGTGTTGCGTACGGTGAGCAGCGAGGCCGCCTTCCCGCGGCCCATCTGGGCCAGGATCTCGACGAACACCTGGAAGATCGCCCCGGCGCCCACCGCCAGGAAGAACACCGCCGTCGCCGGCGAGTAGGCGAACCCCCCCAGCCAGGCGCCCAGGACCGCCGGCGCCCCGGCAAGCACGCCCAGCAGCAGGAGCCTGGCCAGGAGGGCAGCGCCGCGGAGGCGCGCCCGGGACAGGGGGGCTACGATGGCCAGCCCCTCGGTGACGTTGTGGACCATGAACCCCACCACCAGCAGCGTCCCCAGCGCCAGGTTGCCCACCGCATGGGCGGCCCCGACCGCCAGACCCTCCCCCAGGTTGTGCACCCCGATGCCGAAGGCCAGTGCAAAGGCCAGCCTCAGCCGGCGGCGGTCCCCGGCCGCCTGGTCTGCCGCCTGGTCCGTCTCCACGCCGGCGCCGGCCGCCCCCCCGGCCCGCTCGCCGCGCCGGTTGAGGGCAAAGATGAGCAGGAAGGCCAGGGCGAAGCCCAGGGTGAGCAGCCCCGTGGCCAGGAGCGAGCCGGGCGTGTGCGCCGCCGCTTCCAGGGCCTCCTTGAAGGAGTCCACGCCCAGAAAGAGGAGCAGCCCCAGGGTGAGGGCCAGGAAGAAGGAGATGGACTTCAGGCGCCGCAGCGCCGGCAGCCAGAGCATCCCCAGGAGCACGGGGATCACTCCGATGTACACCCCCAGCAGCCCCAGCGAGGCCAGGTAGCCGGCACCGGGCCGGGGAGAGGGAGCGGCGATCTGGATCTCCCTGGAGAAAACCAGGCCACTCTCCGTGACCAGAGAGACCAGCAGCGGGTCGCCGCGGGTCCAGGGATAGGGGATGACCAGCTCGCCGCTGCCCAGCCTGGGGATCGGGCCGCCCGCGAGGGGACGGAAGGTCCAGTAGGCCTCGTTCACCAGCACCTGTGCTACCCGCGCCGGCGCGGGCCCGTCGTTGAAGTAGCGGACCCGAATCAGCCCCGGCTGCAGCTGCACGCGCTGGAGGACCAGCCTCTCGGCCGGCGGCGGCCCCTGCCGGGGGAGACCCGGCGAGCCGAGGCGCAGGAACGCCGTCACCAGCGCCGCCACCAGGATAAACGGCAGCGCCACCCAGCCCCAGCGGGCCAGTCTTCCGGGGGAGCTCATGGGACTTGCTCCCTAACGTCGAACAGGCCCATCCAGCCCAGCTCGGCGAACTCGGTCTTGTGAGCGTGAAACATGAACCGGCCGGCGTGGCGGAAGTCCATCTCCAGCACGGAGCGTTCGGCCTGGCCCATGATGATCGTGTCGGTGTAGGCGGTGGGGGTGTTCATGGTGCCGGTGCGGTACTCGTGGAAGAAGTTGCCGTGCACGTGGAAGGAGTTGGTCTGGTCGAACTCGAGAACGTTCACCAGGTAGATCCGCACCGGCTCGTCGAGCGGCACCCGCACCGGATTGGTGAAGTAATAGAAGGCTATCGAGTTCAAGGCGTAGATGTCGTTGGAGCCGTCCAGGTCGGTGTCGAATCCGTTCATCACCATCACCAGCTCCCGGGCCGGAGCTCTGGGGGGCTTCGGATCCACGATGTACACGCCGTACAGCCCCTTGTGGATGTGCTGGGTCAGCGGCGTGGAGTGGCAGTGGTACAGGTGCAGCCCCGCGGGCTGCCCCTCGAACTCGTAGAGGAAGCTTCCCCCGGGGGGAACGAAATCCCGGGGCAGCGCGCCGTCCATGCTCTCCGGGTGGAAGCCGTGGAAGTGAATGGTGTGGGGCTCGGTCCCGGAGTTGCGGAAATGGATGCGGATCAGGTCCCCCTCGGTGGCGCGGATGGTGGGTCCTGGCACCTGCCCGTTGTAGGTCCAGGCGGGGAAGGTCACCCCGGGGGCGATCTCGATGTGCCGGTTCACGGCGTAGAACCAGTACTCCCGCAGGGTCCTCCCGCCGGGCAGCGCGGACTCCCGGTAGTACCGCCGGCGCTGCCCCCCGGTGAGGTTGCCGAAGTTCCAGGTGGTCAGGTACTCCATGGGATCGATGCCGATGGCGTCCCGGCCCACCCGGCCGATCACGCCCATTCCCCCCTCCGGGATGACCCCGCCGCCCGTCTCCTGCGGGTCCCCCGCGCTTCGCTGCGCTGGATACGCCCTTCGTTCCGGGCCGCCCTGCGCCCCTGCGCGCGGCGGCAGCGGCCAGAGCGCCAGCGCCAGCAGTCCCGCCGCCGCGCCGGCCGCCAGAAGGGCGGACAAGAATCGCCGGGTTCTCATGGCTCCTCCTCCTCCGGATGCGCCACCATGATCCTGGCGGCCAGCTCCAACCCCAGGGTCTCCCTCCTGCCTCCGGCCAGCCCCAGCACGAGCGTACCCTGCACCGGCCGCCGCTCCTCCACGGTGACCTCCGCCCGGGGCACCAGGCCGATCTCTTCCAGGAAGTCGAGCTGCTCGGGAGTCATCTCCTCCAGCGCGGTGAGGACCGCGAGCCGGCGCGGCGCCAGCTCGGCAAGGGGAAGCTGCCGGCGCTCCCGCATCAGGCCCTGCCGGTTCGGTATGGGCTCCCCGTGGGGATCGTGGCTGGGGTTGCCCAGAAGCTGCGCGATTCGTTCCTCCAGCTCTTCGGAGATGGTGTGCTCCAGCCGGTCGGCCTCGCCGTGAACCTCCGAGAGGCTGTACCCCAGGATCTCCTGCAGGAACAGCTCCAGCAGCCGATGGTGCCGGATGATCTCCAGCGCCGCCTGCTCGCCGCCGGTGGTCAGGGTCACCGCCCTGTAGGGGGTGTACTCCACCATCCGCAGGCGCGCCAGCTTCTTGAGCATGCTGGTCACCGAGGCCGCGGACACCCCGACCGCGGCGCCGATGTCTTTGGCCGCCGCGCCGGCGCCGCTGCGCTGAAGCCGGTAGATGGCCTTGAGGTAGTCTTCCACGGCGCTGTTCGCCTTCATGGCCGCTCCATCCGGACGCTCTTAGAAGCGTCTAAATCTCCTTTTCTACGCGCCTAAGATAATGAAAGAAAACCTGAGCGACAAGATAAGGTTTAATCTCCCGGGCGGCCTGCCGGGCGGGGAGACGGCCGCGAGAGGGGGAGGGGAGGGCGCTCGGCGCCGGGCCGCGCCTGCCCGCGGGGCGCTACAGGGAATGCAGCTCCGCGTCGGAGAGAACGTGCACGCCCGCGCGCGCCAGAACCTGCTGCGCCTCCGGGAACTGCTCCACGTCCAGCACGATGGCCGCCCGGCGGCCCTCCTCCAGGACGATTCCGTAGCAGTCCTCGATGTTGATGCTGGCCGCCGAGAGGCGGGCCAGCAGGTCGTGCAGCCCTCCAGGCCGGTCCTCGATGATGGCCACCACCACCGCTCGCCGGGACACCGTGTAGTGATGCTCCTTCAGGACGGTAAAGGCGCGCTCGGGGTCGTCCGCCAGGATCTTGAGTATCCCGAAGTCCCCCTCGCTGGCCAGGGACATGCCCCGGATGTTGATCCCCTCCGCGGCCAGGGCCTTGGTGATGGCCTCCAGCTTCCCGGGCCGGTTTTCCATGAACACCGCCAGCTGAGCTCCCATGGCGTTAGCCCCCTTCCTCCTCGCGAAAGTCGTACACCCGTCTGGCCTTGCCCTCCTGCACCGGCAGGCTCGCGGCCTCCACGAGTCTGACCTGCGGGCGTACCCCCAGCTCTGCGCGCAGGAGCTCCGCGACCCTGCCCTGCAGGCGTTCCAGCTCGGCCAGGGTGCCGCGGAAGACCTCCTCGTTCAGCTCGACCTTCACGGTGAGCCGATCCATGAAGTTCTCCTTGCGGATCTCGATCAGGTAGTTGGTGCCGATCTCCGGGATCGCCATCAGGGTGCGCTCGATCTGGATCGGGAAGATGTTGACCCCGTTGACGATCAGCATGTCGTCGCTGCGGCCCTTGATGCGGTCGATGCGGCGGTGGGTCCGGCCGCAGGGGCACTGCCCGGGAAGGATGCGGGTCAGGTCTCCGGTGCGGTAGCGAATCAGCGGCATCGCCTGCCGGCGCAGCGTGGTGAGGACCAGCTCCCCCTCCTCGCCTTCGGGAAGCCCCTCGCCGGTGGCGGGATCCACGATCTCCATGTAGAAGTGGTCCTCCCACAGGTGCAGCCCCTGCTGCTGGGTGCACTCGAAGGCAACCCCGGGGCCGCACATCTCGCTCAGGCCGTAGGAGTTGTAGGCTTTGATCCCGTAGAGCTCTTCGATGCGGCGGCGGATCTCCTCGCTGTGGGGCTCCGCGCCGATGAAGGCGATGCGCAGCGCCAGGTCCCGCTTCGGGTCGATCCCCAGCTCCACGCAGTGTGCGTGGAGGCGCAGGGCGTAGCTGGGCAGGATGTGCACCACCGTGGTCTTCAGCTCCTTGAGGAACCAGATCTGCCGCCTGCTGTTGCCGGGCCCGATGGGAATGGTGAGCACCCCCAGCTTCTCCGCACCGTAGTGGAAGCCGATCCCCCCCGTGAACAGGCCGTAGCCCATCATGTTCTGGAACACGTCGTGCGGCCGCACTCCCGTGGAATACATGCAGCGGGCGATCAGGTTCTGCCAGTCGCGGATGTCCTCCCTGGTGTGGTAGACCACGGTGGGGTTGCCGGTGGTCCCCGAAGAGGAGTGCAGCCGCACCACTCCGTTCAGCGCCACCGCCAGCAGGCCGTAGGGAAAGGCGTCCCGCAGGTCCTGTTTGGTGGTGAACGGCAGGGAGGAGAGATCCTCCAGGGAGCTCAGGTCTCCGGCGCTCAGACGCCGCCCGCCTGCGTAGAAGGGGGAGCCGCTGGCCCGCTTCAGGGTCTCGCCCAGCAGCCGCAGCTGCAGCTCCCGCAGGTGCTGCCGCGGCATGGTCTCCAGCTCGTGTTGCCAGTACCTGTTGTTCTCCATCGATGTGCCAGCTCCGTCCGTTCCCCCGCCCGGCCCTTCAGCCGCCGAGCAGGTCGAGAATGTCGGTGTCGTAGGTGGCCGCTTCGGCCAGAACCTCGCTCAGGATGCGCATCACCTCGGGATCCCTGCTGCTGCGAATGGTCTCGATTTCCGCGGCCTCCAGCACCCGGCCCTCTTTCAGCACCACCAGAAAGTCGGCCATCATCGAGGCCAGGTGGGCGTCGTGGGTGACCGCCAGGATCGTGCACCCCCGGTCCCGGTGCTCCCGGATCAGCTCCATCATCCTTTCCAGCAGGACATGATCCAGGGAAGGGGTGGGCTCGTCAAGGAACAACACCGCCGGCTCCATGATCACCGCGCGCAGGAAGGACACCGCCTTCCGCTCCCCCACGGAAAGCTGAGCGGGACGCTGCGAGGCGGCATCCTCCATGGCCATCCGCCGGAGCAGCGCGCTCACCCGCGAGCGAACCTGCGCGGCGTCCATCTTGCGGTGGTGGAACTGAAGCGGCAGGGCCAGGTTCTCGTAGACCGTCTTGTTGGCCCACAAGGCCGCGTCCTGAAACATGAAGCCGCCCCGGCGGCGGAACTCCTGCTCCCGGCGCTCGCTCAGCCGGGACATGTCCCGGCCGGAGAGAAGGACCCGTCCCTCGTCGGGCACGATCACACCGGCCGCCACCTTGAGCAGGGTGCTCTTGCCGCACCCCGAAGGACCCATGATCAGGCTGCTTCTGCCCGCCGGGAAGCAGACGCTGGCCTGGCTCAAGACCTCGGCGTCCTGCACCCTGACGGTGATCCGTTGAAGCTCCACGAGCGTTTTCATGGGGTCCGGCCCTCAAATATAGTAGATCAAGGTGATCAGCGCATCCGCCAGGATGCAGAGCACGAAAGCCTGGCCCACCGCCTTGATGGCGATCTGAGGCACCTCCGTGCTGGAGGCCTGGACCTTGAACCCCTGGTAGATGGCCACGAAGGAGATGATGACGCCGAACACCAGGCTCTTGACCAGGGAGGAGACGATGTCCACGGCGGAGACAGCCGCCATCAGGTTCTGGAAGTAGTCCCGAAAGGGGATGGCCCTGATGAACTGGGTAATGAAGAACGATCCAATCAGGCCGAAGGCGTTGAAGTAGATGGTCAGCAGCACCGTGGAAACGGTCACGCCCAGGAAGCGCGGGACCGCCAGGTAGGAGACCGGATTGATCCCCACGGAGAGGTAGGCCTCGATTTCGTGGGAGACCACCATGTTGCCCAGCTCGGTGGCGATGGCCGTCGCCGAGCGGGCGATGATGATGAACGCCGTCAGCAGCGGGCCCAGCTCCCTGGTGATGACGATGATCAGGATGCGGTAGATGAGCTTTCCCTGGCCGAACCTGGGAAGGAGGGTGATGCCCTGCACGATGATCACCGCCCCCAGGGCCAGGGCGATCAGAGAAACGATGCTCAGGGCCTCCACGGCGGTGAACAGGATCTGCATCACAAGCACCCGAAAACCGACCTGCCGCCGCTTCACGAAGAGCACCGATTCCTTCAACACCGTGAAGAGGAAACCCGAGGCGTAGGCGAAGTCCCGCAGGTGCGAGTTGAAGCGCCTTCCCAGGCGGCCGACCAGCGAGGCCATGCCCACAGTTAGCACATTTCGCGGGTCCGTGCAACAAATCTTTGCCGGTAAATCTTTGCGCAAATAGCCTGAATGAGGCGGCTGCCGGGTCCGATAATAGTAGCAGATGCGGCACACCTACTCTTTGAGCGCGGCGACAATGCTGACGCCCCGCCGGGTCGTGGAGGGCGGGGTGGTCAAAGTGGAGCGCACCAGGATCTCGAGCCTGGGAACCAGGGCCAGGAGGGACTTCGCCCTGGGGCCGGAGCTCCTCCTGCTGCCTGCGCTGGTGAACGTGCACGATCACCTGCGGGGAGACTACCTGCCCCGTATCGGCCCGCAGGACGGCCTCTTCTATCTCAACTGGTCGAACTGGGAGCGGGATCTGCGCGGCTCGCCGGTCCTGGTGGAGCGCGCCAACGTCACCGTGGAGGACGCCTACCTGCTGGGCGCCTACAAGAACCTGTTCTCCGGGGTGGTCACCGTGAACGACCATTTCCCCCACGAGTTCAACGAGCCGTTCATCCCCCGGCTTCCGATCCGGGTGATCGGGGCCTACACCCTGGCCCACGAGTGCTCCTCCTTCGATCTCAGGTGGGGCGACGGGATGGAGGTGGAGCACCGGCGGGCCGTACAGCGGGGACATCCCTTCATCACGCATCTGGAGGAGGGCTTCGACGCGGAATCCCAGGCCGGGCTCGACATCCTGGAGCGCTCGGGCTGCCTGGACAGCCACGACCTGCTGATCCACTGCATCGGCTTCTCTGAAAGCGACGTCCGCAAGGTCCGCCAGGCGGGGGCCAGCGTGGCCTGGTGCCCGGCTTCCAACCTGTTCATGTTCAACACCACCTGCAAGATCCGCAGGCTCCTGGAGGAGGCAGTGAACGTGGCCATCGGCACGGACTCCACCCATACCGGGTCGGTGAACCTGCTGGAGGAGATGCGCTTTGCCCGGCGGGCCTACCGCCGGCTGTACGGGGAGGAGCTGCCGGCCCGGAAGATTGTGGAGATGGTGACGGTCAACCCCGCCAGGGCCTTCTGGATGCAGGACCGCACCGGCAGCCTGGAGCCCGGGCTATGGGCGGATCTGCTGGCCGTTCGCCGCCGCCACGAGGACCCCCATGAGTCCGTGGTCCGCACCAGGATGGAGGACATAGAGCTCCTGCTGCGGGAGGGGCAGCCGGTGTACGCGGCGGAGCGCTTCGAAGGACTGTTCGGCCTGTCCGGGCTGCCCTACACGACGGTGACGGTCGGGGGGCGCCGAATGTGCGTCGCCGGCGAGCCGGCGGAGCTTCTCCGGCGGGTGAGGCGGGCCGTGGGGTTCAACAAAGTCCTTGATTATTTGCCTTTCGACGAGTAGTCTAATTTGGGGCAGGAGTATGTCACCTAAGGCGATGCAGTACAAGGCCAACTCGATCATCTTCTTCAAAGGGGATGTGAGCGACAGGATCTTCATCCTGAACTCCGGGAAGGTAAGCCTCAACTACACGGACATCGAGACCGGCCAGGAGGTTCACGACCTGATCGCAACGGGTGAGTTCTTCGGCGTCAAGAGCGCCCTGGGTCGCTACCCCCGCGAGGAGACCGCCCTGGTGCTCACCGACTCCGCGGTAATCGGGTTCACCGTGCCGGAGTTCGAGCAGCTGGTGATGCAGAAGACCCGCATCATCATGAAGATGCTGCGGGTTTTCTCCAACCAGCTGCGCCGCATCCACAAGCGTGTCCAGAACATGCTCGTGGCCGAGGAGCAGTTGAAGCCGGAGACCGGCTTGTACCGGATCGGCGAGTACTATCTGAAGAACAAGCGCTACAGCCAGGCGCTCTACGCCTACCAGCGCTACCTGGTGTACTACCCTTCGGGGCGCTACGCCGAAGACGTGAACCGCAAGGTCAGGATCGCAGAGGAGTACCTGCAGAAGTACGGCCAGGGCCAGGGCCCGGCGCCCTCGCCGGGAAGCCAGGCGGAGGTGTCACGGCCGGAAAAGACCCGGGAGATGAGCGACGTGGCCAAGCAGTACTACAACGCCGTGAGCCTCCTGAGCCAGCAGAAGTTCCAGGACGCCTTCGGGGAGTTCAAGAAGATAGTCACCGCCGACCTGGACGAGGAGTACACCGCCAAGGCCCGCTACGAGACGGGCCGCTGCCTCTACTACCTGAAGCAGTATGACACCTGCATCCAGGCCTTCACGGCGTTGATTCAGCGCTACCCCAAGCATCCTGAGCTCGCGGAGGCGCTGTACTTCGTCGGCAAGTGTTACGAGGAAAAGGGAGAGTTGTCCCGCGCCCAGGGCTTCTACAACAAGATCCTGACCCTGGTGCGGGAGGAAAACCCGCTGTACCGCAAGGTCAAGAAGGCGCTACGGGAGACGCAGGGGAGCCACGTATGAGCTCGGTGTTCGACCGCTTCAAGAAGACCTTCCAGAAGGGAGACGTGATCTTCTGCGAGTACGAGCCCGGGGACAACTTTTACCTGATCCAGGCGGGCAGGGTGCAGATCGTCAAGATCTTCGGGGAGATCGAAAAGGCCATCGCCATCCTGCAGCCGGGGGAGATCTTCGGCGAAATGGCCATCCTGGAGGAAGCCCCGCGCTCCGCCACCGCCATCGCGCTGGACCCGGTGGCCGCCCTGGAGTTCAACCGGGAGAACTTCGAGATCCTCATGCAGGGCAATCCGCAGATCGCGTTGAACCTGCTCAAGGTGTTCACCACCAGGATCCACGATCAGAAACGCAAGTTCATGATCCTCACCCTGGACGACGTGGAGGCCAAGGTGGCCGACGTCTTCCTGATGCTGGCGGAGAACGAGGCCGCCAACATGCAGGACCTGGAGAAGGTGGAGTTCAAGTCCAGCGTCGAGGATATCGCCCACTGGGCGGGGATCTCCCCGGAGAAGTGCCGCGAGGTGATCAATCACTTCATCAACCAGCGGAGGGTAGAGATCTTTCCGGACCGTATCGTCATCCGCAACATCAACGACTTCGTTCGTTTCGTAAACTCCCGCCGCCGCCGCCAGCAGGAGTAGCCCCTGAGAGGGCGCCGGGTCGGTCCCGTTCTTTCCCGCATAGATTCACGGAACTCTGGATTTTCTTGACCGCTGTCCGGGCTGCCGCTATAATGCGCCGAGACATCTTCGCCTGAGGAGTGACCCCTTGAACGATTCCAGCCAGGCGCCGAAGCTCTGCGTGCGGGGCATCCGCAAGCACTTCGGCGGAATCAGGGCCGTGGACGACGTGTCCTTCGACGTGCAGCCCAAGTGTATCACAGGACTGATCGGTCCCAACGGAGCGGGCAAGACCACCGTGTTCAACGTGATCACGGGATTCTACAAGCCGGATGCCGGAGAGATCACCTTCAACGGCGAGCGCATCGACGGTCTGTCCCTGCACCAGACCTTCCTGAAGGGTCTCTGCCGCACCTTCCAGATCAGCCGCGAGCTGAAGCTGATGACGGTGCTGGAGAACCTGATGCTGGTACCGTCCAACCAGAACGGCGAGAACCTGTGGAAGACCTGGTTTCTCCCCGGCGCGGTCCGCAGGCAGGAGAACGAGGTCCGCGACACGGCGTTGGAGATCCTGGAGAGAGTGGGCCTTGCCTCCCTGCGGGACGAATACGCGGGCAACCTCTCGGGAGGGCAGAAACGCCTGCTGGAGCTGGGCCGCACCATGATGGCCGGCGCGGACATGATCCTCTTCGACGAGCCCGGAGCGGGGGTCAACCCCGGTGAGCGGCGCACCCTGGCTGAGCGCATCCGCGAGCTGGTCTACGAGCACGGGGTGACGGTGCTGCTCATCGGCCACGAGATGGAGCTGGTGATGGACGTCTGCAGCCCCATCATCGTCATGGAGCGCGGGCGGGTGCTCACCGAAGGCACGCCGGAGCAGGTGCGGAGCGACCCGCGAGTGCTGGAGGTCTATCTGGGAGGGACCCAAGCATGAGCTTCCTGGCAGTCCACGACATCGTTTCCGGCTACGGCAGCATGGAGGTCCTCCACGGAGTTACCCTGGAGGTGCAGGAGGGGGAGGTGGTCTCGGTGCTGGGCCCCAACGGGGCGGGCAAGACCACGCTGCTGCGCACGATCTTCGGGCTGGTCACCCCCCGGCGGGGAAGGGTGGAGTTCAAGGGCCAGGAGATCACCGGCCTGGCGCCCGAGAGAATCGCCCACCTGGGCCTGTGCTACGTGCCGCAGGAGGACAACATCTTCCCCTCCCTCACCGTGCGGGAGAACCTGGAGATGGGGGCGTTCATCCGGGAGGACGACTACCGGCCGCGGATCGAGGAGATCTTCGAGCTCTTTCCGGACCTGACGGACCGCCGGGGGAGCAGGGCGGGGGAGCTTTCCGGGGGCATGCGCCAGATGCTGGCCATTGGAAGGGCGCTGATGCTGAACCCCGAGATGCTCCTCCTGGACGAGCCTTCCACCGGGCTGGCCCCTTTCCTGGTGGACCAGATCTTCGAGCGCATCACCACCCTCAACCGGCAGGGGGTCACCGTCCTGGTGATCGAGCAGAACGCCCAGGCTTTGCGCGCCTCCCGCCGTTCCTACATCATCGAGGGCGGCGAGAATCGCGCGGAAGGAACCGCAGAGCAGCTCATGGCCGATGCCGAGATCGGCAGACACTACCTGGGGAGGTAACATGATCGAGCTCATCGTCTACGGCATCATCCTGGGAAGCATCATTGCCCTGGGCAGCATCGGCCTCACCCTCATCTGGGGTATCACGGACCTGTTCAACTGCGCCCACGGAGATCAGATCACCGTGGGCGCCTACATCGCGCTTCTGTTCGTGGTCCTCTTCGGGAGGATGGGGATCCTTCAGGCCCGGGTAGGACCCTTTTCCTTCACCTGGGGAGTGCTCCTGGCCTTCATCCCTTCCATCATCATCTCCATCGTCCTGGCGGTGGCCGTGGACCGCTGGGTGTACAAGCCCCTGCGGCGCCGGGGCGCCCACTTCATCACCGGCTTCATCGCCTCCATCGGCGTGGCCTGGGCGCTGCGCGGGGTGATCTACCTGATCTGGGGGGCGGACTTCCACTTCTACACCCAGGGGCTGCGGCCGGCCCTGAGCCTGCCGCTGGGGATCAAGCTGCGGCTGGACGAGATCTTCATCATGGTGGTGGCCTGGGCGGCCGTGGCGGCCGTGTACCTGTTCATGATCCGGACCAAGATGGGCAAGGCGCTCCGGGCTCTGGCGGACAGCCCCAGCCTGGCGCGGGTGTCCGGCATCAACACCGAGCGGATGCTGATCTGGGCCTGGGGAATCGCGGGGCTGCTGATCGCCATCGCCGGCATCCTCTACGGGATCGAGACGCAGCTGCGCCCGGAGATGGGCTGGATCTTCCTGCTGCCCCTGTTTGCGGCGGTCATCCTGGGCGGCAAGGGCAGCATCACCGGAGCCCTGGCCGGCGGGATGGTGCTGGGGATCGCCCAGCAGGTGTCCACCGCCTTCCTGGTACCCACCTACAAGCCGGCGGTGGCCTTCATCATCATGATCCTGGTGTTGATCTTCCGCCCCAAGGGGATCTTCGGAAGGAGGCAGGCGTAATGCTGGGCATCCTGGACTTCCTGGTGGCCTTTGCCGTCATGGCCACGATCTACGCCATCTTCAGCATGGCCCTGAACGTACACTGGGGCTACACCGGCCTTCTGAACTTCGGAATCGCCGGCTTCTTCGCCATCGGCGCCTATGCCTCGGCGCTGTTCACCTCCAGGATGCCCACCGGCCCGCTGGCCGCCTACGTGATCCAGGCCTTCGGGCTGAACCTGCCCTTCCTGGTGGGGGTGGCGGCGGCCGCGGTGGCCTCGGCGCTGATCGCGGTGCTGATCGGCCTGCTGACCCTGCGGCTGAGCGAAGGCTACCTGGCCATATCGGCCATCGGCATCGCGGAGACCATCCGCCTCTTCTTCAACAACGAACGCTGGCTGGCCAACGGGGCCCAGGGGATGATCGGGCTGAAGCAGCCCCTGCACGACCTGGTGCCGCCGCAGTTCTACAACTACGTGTACCTGGGCATCGTGGTGGTGTTCATGCTGGTGATCTACCTGGCCCTGCAGCGCGGCATTCGTTCCCCCTGGGGAAGGGTGCTGCGGGCTATCCGAGAGGACGAGGTGATGGCCGAGGCGGACGGCAAGAACGTGTTCCTTTTCAAGCTGCAGTCCCTGGCCCTGGGCGCGGCCATCATGGGCATCGCCGGAGCGCTGTACGCCCACTTCACGGGGGCCATCCAGCCCAGCGTCTTCGAGCCGCTCTTCGGAACCTTCATCATCTGGACCATGCTCACCGTGGGGGGCACCGGCAACAACCTGGGAGCCATCCTGGGGGCCTACATCGTTTGGGCCCTGTGGTCCTGGAGCACCTTCGTCATCAACAAGGTGGTGCCCGCCTCCTTCCAGACGCGGGCGCCGTTCATCCGCTACATCGTGATCGGGCTGCTGCTGGTGATCATGACCGTCTGGCGCCCCAAGGGGATCATCGGCGAGGAGCGGCAGGTGTCCCGCTTCTGAAGCGGGCCAAGGGGCGCCCGCCTCATTCCGGGGGGGCGGCCGCCCCGGCGGTCACCGACACGTTGTCGAAGTACAGCTCGCGGGCCGGATAGCCAGGCCCGCTGGCCATCTGCAGGTACAGGTAGGCGCTGCGGAAGGGCACCGTCCCCGGGGGGAATGAGCACAGCTCGACGCCGTCTTCGCGCACCCGCAGGGCGCCTTCCCTTATGTCCAGCCTGAGGGTGTGGCGGCCGGCGCCGATGGGCCTGCCGAGAGGCCTGCCCTGCTCGTCCCGCGGCCCCCAGTCTTCGTAGAGCTTCTTCAGCGACCCGTGGGTCTGCAGCTGGACATCGGTGCGCAGGTTGCGGCCCGGGGGGACTCCGGAATACTGGAAGGCCAGCCAATCCGGTTCCTGGCGCGGATTGTTGCGGATGCTGGGGCACAGGTAGACCCCGGCGGTCAGGTAGCTACCGTTGCGCTGGTCATTCCAGTCCAGGTCCCAGGAAATCGTGGTGGGAACGCCCAGGTCCAGCGCCTCTTTCGACCGCAGCCCGAGATGCTTCATCGAGAAGGAGGTGTCCCGGGTGTCGGCGTGCAACCGCAGCCTCCCGCCGGCGACGGTGACCACCACCGCCTTGAAGTCGCCCTCCGCGGTCACGCTCCACCTGGAGGTGTCCAGCCTTCCGCCGGCGAAATCATCGTAAATCGCGCCCTCCTCGGCCCGGAGCCAGGGCGCCAGCAGGAGTAGGGCCAGGCCGCAGCCGGCTGCCAGAGCGCGCTTCATGGAATGGACCCCGGCGCTCCTATCTCAGGCCGATCACGATGGTCTTGGGGCCGGATCCGTCGCCCAGGTCCACCTGGATGCGGTAGTAGCCCCTCGACAGCGTCCGCGTTGCCAGGTTGTAGATGTACAGCTCGCCGGAAACGCGGAAGCCGTTGCCGTCGTTGGCGGAGCCCGAGGAGGAGGCGTCCATGGGCTCGCCGGCCGGCTCCGAGGCGGACAGCCGCTGCAGCTGCATGGTGGGAGCGGCCGTGACGGCGGGGCTGCCGTCCCCAAAGGAGAGCCGGAACTTCACCGGCAGCGTGCGGCCCGCTTTGTACACGCGGCCCGCGGCGAGCGGCGCCAGGAAGCCGCCGAAGCCGTACTGGACGCGCACCTGGAAGGTCGCCGCCGCCGCGTTGCCGTGGGCGTCGGTGGCGCTGCAGGTGACGGTGGTGGCGCCCACCGGGAACGTGGACCCGGAGGGAGGAGCGCAGATCACGGCCACGGTCCCGTCCACCACGTCCGTGGCCGAGGCGGTCCAGCTCACCACCGCGCCGAACGGCCCGGCGGCGGTCAAGGTGATGTCGCCGGGCACGGTCAGCTCGGGCGGGGTGGTGTCGCCCACCGTGACCAGCTGCGTGGCGGTGGTCGAGTTGCCGCTGGCGTCGGTGGCGGTCCAGGTCACCACGGTGGCCCCCAGCGGAAACTCCGCAGGGGCGTCGCTGGTTACAACCGGCGCCGGATCGACCAGGTCGCTCACTGCCGGGACCGCCAGGCTGACGGGGGTCTGGGGGCCGGCGGCCTCCACCCAGACCGCGGCTGGAGCCGCGATTTCGGGCGGCGTGGTGTCCTCCACCGTGACCA
>CAZBDU010000030.1:14775-56487 GCA_964490725.1 uncultured Spirochaetaceae bacterium
GCTGCGTGGCGGTGGCCGAGTTGCCGCTGGCGTCGGTGGCGGTCCAGGTCACCACGGTGGCGCCCAGCGGGAACTCCGCAGGGGCGTCGCTGCCCACCACCGGGGCCGGATCCACCAGATCACTCACCGCCGGGAGACCCAGGGCGACGGCAGTGCCCGGCCCTGTGGCCTCTACGGTCACGGGGGGCGGCGCGGTGATCGAAGGCGGGGTGGTGTCCTCTACCGTGACCAGCTGCGTGGCGGTGGCCGAGTTGCCGCTGGCGTCGGTGGCGGTCCAGGTCACCACCGTGGTGCCCGGCGGGAATTCCGCCGGAGCATCGTTTGTGACGGCCGGGGCCGGATCAAGGGCGTCGCTCACAACCGGGGAGCCCAGGCCGACCGCGGTGAGCGGCCTGGTGGCCTCCGCGGTCACGGGGGGCGGCGCGGTGATCGAAGGCGGAGTGGTGTCCATCACCTGTCCTGCCAACAAGGGCAGGACCCAAGGCTCCGGCCCGCTCACCGAGTCGTCGGCCCGGAAGTACAGCAGAGTACCGTAGGCGTGGAGCGAGGAGGGTGAGGAGGAAGGGGGCCCGGGCGCGATGTCCTGGACCGTCACCGTTCCCGCCGGGGTGCCGTCGGTGAGCCACAGCTCCCGCCCCGCGGCGCCGTCGTCGGCACTGAAGAACAGGCTGTTCCCCACGGGGGTAAGGTCGCCCGGCTTGGTGAGCCAGTCACCGGCCGGTCCGGGGTTGATGTCCTTCACCAGCGTCGTGCCGGCGGCGCTGCCGTCGCTCTTCCACAGCTCCCGCCCGGCCGCGCCGTCGTCGGCGCTGAAGAACAGGATGCCTCCCGCCGAGGCGAGCCTGATGGGAGTCGAAGAGGCGGCCCCGGAACGGATGTCTTTCACCAGCACCGTACCTGCGGCGGTGCCGTCGCTTTTCCACAGCTCCGCGCCGCTGCTGCCGTCCGCGGCGGCGAAGAAGAGGGTGTTGCCCAGGGCCACCAGGCGCTGCGGCGTCGAGGAGTCCGCTCCGGGGCTGATGTCTCTCACCAGCGCAGTACCTGCTGCGGTGCCATCGCTGCTCCAAAGCTCAACCCCATGGGTTCCGTCGTCTGCCCGAAAGAACAGCGTACCCCCCGCCTCCGTCAGTTCCTGCGGGTTTGAGCCTTCAGAGCCAGGATTGATGTCCTGCACGATGACGGTGCCGTCGGCGGTGCCGTCGCTCCGCCACACCTCCCGTCCGTGACTGCCGTCGTCGGCGGTGAACAGCAGGGTGCCGTCTATCATGATGAAGGAGCCGGGATTAGATCCGTCCGCTCCTGGGTTGATGTCTTTCACGATGACCGTACCGTCGGCGGTGCCGTCGGTCTTCCACAGCTCCCCGCCGGCCAGCCCGTCGTCGGCCCGGAACAGCAGGAAACCGTTCACCTCGGTGAAGGAGACCGGCACTGAGCCCACCGCGCCGGGGTTGATGTCTCTTACCAGGAAAGTCCCCCCCGCTGTGCCGTCGCTCCTCCACAGCTCGAAGCCGGTGCTGCCGTCGCTGGCGCTGAAGAAGACACTCCCACCGAAGGAAACGATAAACACCGGCGTGGAAGACCCCCCGCCGGGGTTGATGTCACGCACCTGGGCCGTCCCGGCGGCGGTGCCGTCGCTGGCCCAGAGCTCCATGCCTGTGCCACCGTCATTGGCGGCGAAGAACAGGGCGCCCGCCAGAGCCGCGAAGCTCTGCGGCAGCGAGGAGCCGGTTCCCGGGTTGATGTCCTGCAAGAGCACGGTTCCGTCGGTGGTGCCGTCGCTCTTCCACAGCTCAAGGCCTCTTGACCCATCGTCGGCGCGGAAGAACAGGGTGCCCTCTACGTTGATGGTTGCCTGCAGGTTGGAGCCGCCGGGGCCTGGATGAACGTCCTTCAGAAGCAGCGTGCCCGCCGCCGTACCGTCGCTCCTCCACAGCTCCCGTCCGTTCGTCCCGTCGTCGGCGGCGAAGAACAGGGTGCCGCCGGCAAGCGCGAAGGAGCCGGGGTTGGAGCTGCCGCTGCCCGGATTGATGTCCCGCACCATCACGGTTCCCGCGCTGGTACCGTCGCTCCTCCACAGCTCCCGTCCGTTCACGCCGTCGTCGGCTGTGAAGTACAGCAGCCCGTTCGCCGCCAGGTGCAGCAGCGGCTGCGATGCCGCCGTGCCCGGATTTATGTCCTTGAGGCGCACGGTGCCTGCGGTGGTGCCGTCGGTCTTCCACAGCTCCCACCCGCTGGCGCCGTCGTCAGCGCTGAAGAAACAGACGCTCCCCACTGCCACCAGATACTGCGGACTAGAAGAGGCGGCGCCGGGGTTGATGTCGCTGAGGCGCACGGTGCCCGCCGCCGTGCCGTCGCTCCTCCACAGCTCCCGTCCGTTCACGCTGTCGTCGGCGCTAAACAGCAGGCTGTCGCCCAGGGGGGTGAGGTCGCTGGGCTTGGAAAGCCAGTCCCCCCCGGGGCCGGGGTTGATGTCCTTCACCAATACCGTTCCGGCGGTGGTGCCGTCGGTCTTCCACAGCTCCTGGCCGTGGCTGCCGTCGTCGGCAGTGAAGAACAGCGTCCCTCCGAGATCGGTCAGGCTCGCCAGGCCGCCGTCGGCCGGACCGGGCCTGATATCCTTCACCAGGAATGTGCCGGAGACGGTGCCGTCGCTCCTCCACAGCTCCTGGCCGTAGCTCACGTGACTGGCCGGAAAGAACAGCGTGCCGCCGGCCTCGACGATTCTCTGCGGATGGGAGCCCGCGGAGAGGTCCACCGAGTTGATGTCCTTGAGCAACCTGGCTTCCCCGATCTGCTCCTCTGCATGGGAAAAGCGGACGGGCAGAAGCACGCAGGCTACCAGGAAAACGATCGGGGCGACTTTGCGGACAGCGTATCGACGACCGAAACCAGTCATAATTCCCCCCCCTTCGCTATGCACGTTGTTCCCGGCCCGAAGCCGGGACCATACCCGAAAGCGCGACGGCCTGCCGATCACCGGGAGCCGCCGTCTTCTCGCTAGGGCCGCTGCTCAGTGTGACAACAGGCTCAATTGTGGACTATCGGTGTGCAATATGCAAGCGAAAGAGTCAGGTAGTCCAGGCCTTGAGAAATCTCTTTTCGCACCGTTGCGCCGGCGGGCGGGTCCCGCCCCCCGCGGGTTCAGCCGGCGAAGGCGGTGGTCATGAGCTCCCGCGTGTAGGGATCCTGCGGGGCGGCGAAGATGCGCCGTGCCGGGCCTGCCTCCACGATCCGTCCCTCTTTCATGATCACTATGTCGTGGCAGAGGCTCTTCACCACCTTCAGGTCGTGGCTGATGAAGATGTAGGTCAGCCCGTGCCGCTCCTGGAGGCGCTTGAGGAGCTCGATCACCTGGAACTGGATGGTCCGGTCCAGGGAGGAGGTAGGCTCGTCCAGCACGATGAAGCGGGGCTTCAGCACCAGGGCCCTGGCCAGGGCGATGCGCTGGCGCTGACCTCCGGAGAACTCGTTGGGGAAGCGGTGACGGTGCTCGGGATCCAGCCCCACCTCCCGCATGGTATCGGTGATCAGCCGTTCCCGCTCCGCAGGGTCTCCCACGCGGTGGATCGTGAGCCCCTCTCCGATGATCTGCTCCACCGACATGCGCGGGCTCAACGAGCCGTAGGGGTCCTGGAAGATGATCTGCATCTCCCTGCGCAGGGGACGCATCTCCTTGTGGTTCAGGCCGTGCAGCGGGTGCTCCTCGAACCAGATCCCCCCGTCTGTGGGCTTCTCCAGTCTGAGGATGGCCCTCCCCAGGGTAGTCTTGCCGGAGCCGCTCTCACCCACCACCCCCAGCGCCTGGCCCTGCCTCACCTCCACGGTCACCCCGTCCACGGCCTTCACGTAGCCGCGGGTGAGACGCAGGAGGCCCCGCTGGATGGGAAACCACACCCTCAGGTTGTCGGTGCGCACCACGGTGGGACGCGCCGGGTCCGACGGCAGCGCCTCGGCGCGGGGCTCCGCACCGAGGAGCGCCCTGGTGTAGGGGTGCTCCGGGCTCGTGTAGATTCTCTCCACCGGGCCGGTTTCCACGATCAGGCCCTGCTGCATCACCGCCACCCGGTCCGCTACCTGGCGCACGATCCCCAGGTCGTGGGTGATGAACAGCACCGACATGGCGAGCTCACGCTGCAGCTCCTTGATGAGCGCCAGGATCTGGGCCTGGATGGTCACGTCCAGGGCCGTGGTGGGCTCGTCGGCGATGAGCAGGCGAGGCTCGTTGGCCAGGGCCATGGCGATCATCACCCGCTGCCGCTCTCCCCCGGAGAGCTGGTGCGGGAAGGCCTTCAGACGCCGCTCGGGGTCGCGGATCCCCACGCGGTGCAGCCAGTCCAGGCAGACCGGCGTGGCCTCCGCCGGGCTCAGCCCCCGGTGCAGGAAAAGGGTCTCGTTGATCTGTTTTTCCACCGTGTGCAGCGGGTTGAGCGAGGTCATGGGCTCCTGGAAGACCATCCCCGCCTGGTTGCCCCGCAGGCTTTGCAGCTCCTTCAGGCTCATCGCCAGAACGTCCCGGCCCTGAAAGAGGATCTGGCCCTCGGGATAGGCCACCAGGGTTTCCGGGAAGAGGCGGAGGATCGACTGGGCGGTGACGGTCTTGCCGGAGCCGCTTTCGCCCACCAGAGCCAGGGTCTCGTTCTCCTGGATCGCGAGGTGGGCCCCGTGGACCACCCGGTCCACCGTCTCGCCGCGGCGGAAGCCGATGTGCAGGTTACGGATCTGGAGGAGCGGCCCGGGCTGTGCGGCGGCGGGGGGTGCTGCCATGGGCTTCAGTACGCCTTTCTCGGGTCCAGGGCGTCCCGGACCGCCTCACCGGCGAACACCAGCAGGGTGAGGGTGGAGGCCAGAACCACGAACGAGGACATGCCCAGCCAGGGGGCCTGGAGGTTCGCCTTCCCCTGGGCCAGGAGGTCCCCCAGGGAAGGGGAGCCGGGCGGAAGCCCGAAGCCCAGGAAGTCCAGGGAGGTGAGGGTGGTGATCGAGCCTCCCAGGATGAAGGGCATGAAGGTGAGGGTTGCCACCATGGCGTTGGGCAGGATGTGGCGGAACATGATCCGGGTATTGCTCATGCCCATGGCCCGGGCCGCCTGGACGTACTCGAAGTTCCTGCCCCGCAGGAACTCCGCCCGGACCACCCCCACCAGGCTCATCCATCCGAACAGCAGCGTGATGCCCAGCAGCCACCAGAAGTTGGGCTGCACCACGCTGGAGAGGATGATCAGCAGGAACAGCGTGGGCATGCCGCTCCAGACCTCAATGAAGCGCTGGCCCAGGATGTCCACCGTGCCCCCGTAGAAGCCCTGGAGGGCGCCGGCCATGACTCCGATCATGGAGGACAGCAGGGTCAGGGACATGCCGAAGAGCACGGAGATGCGGAACCCGTAGATGATGCCCGCCAGGACGTCCCGGCCCTTGTCGTCCGTGCCCAGCGGGTTCTGCCAGGTGGGCGGCGAGGGGGCGGGGCTGGGCAGATCGTAGTTGATGGTGTTGTAGCTGAAGCGGATCGGCGGCCAGACCATCCAGCCCTGCTTCTGGATCAGCTCCTGGACATAGGGGTCGCGGTAGTCCGCGGTGGTGGCGAACTCGCCGCCGAACTCCTGTTCGGAGTACTCCTTCAGGACCGGGAAGTAGAACCGGTTCTGGAAGCGCACCAGGAGGGGAACGTCGTTGGCGATCAGCTCGGCGAACAGGCTGGCTCCGAAAAGCCCCAGGAAGATCCACAGGGAGACAAACCCGCGGCGGTTGGCCTTGAAGCGGTTCCAGCGCTCCCGGTTGACCCTGCTCAGCTTCATGGCCTCATCGCCTTTCGAAATCGATGCGCGGGTCCACCAGGGTGTAGGTCAGGTCGCTCACCAGTCCCAGCACCAGTCCCAGCAGGGTGAACATGTACAGGGTGCCGAACATGACGGGATAGTCGCGCTGCATGGTGGCCTCGAAGCCCAGCAGCCCCAGACCCTCCAGGGAGAACATGACCTCGATCAGCAGGCTCCCGGTGAAGAACATGCTGATGAAGGCCGCCGGGAATCCGGCGATGATGAGCAGCATGGCGTTGCGGAACACGTGCTTGAACAGGATGCGGTTTTCCGCCACTCCCTTGGCCCTGGCGGTCATCACGTACTGCTTGTTGATCTCGTCCAGAAAGGAGTTCTTGGTGAGCATGGTGAGCGTGGCGAACCCTCCGATCACCATGGCCAGCACCGGCAGGGCCAGGTGCCAGAAGTAGTCGCCGATCTTGGCCGGAAGCGGAAGCTGCGACCAGTTGTCCGAGATCAATCCACGGAGGGGGAACCACTGCAGGTAGGATCCCCCGGCGAAGAAGATGATCAGCAGGATGGCGAACAGGAAGGTGGGGATGGCGTTGCCGAACACTACCAGCGTGCTGGTCCAGACGTCGAAGCGGCTGCCATGGCGCACCGCCTTGCGGATGCCCATGGGGATGGACACCAGGTAGATGATCAGGGTGCTCCAGACGCCGATGGAGATGGAGACCGGCAGCCGCTGCCAGATCAACCCCAGGACGCTCCTGCCCTTGAAGAGGCTGTCTCCGAAATCCAGGACGATGTAGCGGCGCAGCATCTCCAGGTAGCGTATCAGGATGGGCTTGTCGAAGCCGAAGCGCTTCTTGATGGCTTCCACCACCTCTGGGTCCAGACCGCGGGCGCCGCGGTAGCGCGAGCCCTGATCCTCCTTGGCGGTGCCTGACTGACCGCCGCCGCGCTGGGTGACCTCCTGCTGGCCGACGCCGGAGATGCGCTCCATGGACATGTTGGAGCGCACCCCCCGCATGTTGGCGATGGCCTGATCGACCGGCCCCCCGGGGGCGATCTGCACGATGAAGAAGTTGAGGGTGATGATCGCCCACAGGGTGGGAATCATCAGCAGAAGACGTCGCGCTATGTATGCAACCATCGGCCGGCGGGGCTAGCTCCTACCGCTCGCTCTTGGGCAGCCGCGCCTCTTTCGCGCTGTCCACCCACCACGTGTCGAGCCCCAGGGCGTACTTGGGGCGGACCGCCGGCCGGGAGAACTTGTTCCAGTAGGCCACCCGGAAGGCGCTGATGTGCCACTGGGGAATCACGTAGTAGTTCCACTGCAGCACTCTGTCCAGGGCCCTGCCCAGGGCAACCAGGGCCTGGTCGTTTTCCTGGTTGGCGTCGATCTGGTCGATGAGGGCGTCCACCGCCGGGTTCTGAATGCCCGCCGTGTTGTAGGTGCTGTCGATGTAGTCGGAGCGGAAGACGATCTTCATGTCGCTGGACGGATAGAGGAAGGGCCCGTAGGTGTCCACCAGCATGTCGAAGTCCCGCTCCCTGAGGCGGTTGATGTACTGCGAGGTGTCCACCAGGCGGATGTTCATGGTGATGCCGGCGCGCTTCAGGTTCTGCTGGAAGGGTATGGCCACCCGCTCCCAGGCGGGGCTGTAGATCAGCAGCTCGAACTCGAAGGGGTCTCCGGTGCGGGTGTTCACCAGCTTCTGATCGCGGATCTCCCAGCCGGCCTGCTGCAGCAGTCTCAGGGCGGTGCGCAGCTGCGGGCGGATGTTGCCGGAGCCGTCGGTCTTGGGCGGGTTGTACTCCTCCGTGAACACCTCCGGCGGGATCTTGTCCCGCAGGGGGTTCAGGTACTTCAGCTCCTCGGGACCCGGGAGCCCCGTGGCGGCGTACTTGGTGTTCTCGAAGAAGCTCCGCGTGCGGGTGTACTGGTCGTAGAACAGGTTCTTGTTGGCCCACTCGAAGTCGAAGAGGTAGGAGAGGGCCAGCCGCACCCGCCGGTCCTGGAAGACCGGCCGCTGCACGTTGTAGACCCACGCCTGCATTCCCGGTGGGATCTCGTGGGGGATCTCCTCCTTGACGATGTAGCCGGCGTCGAAGTTGGGTCCCGTGTAGAGGGTAGCCCAGTTCTTGGCCACGCTCTCCTGGCGGAAGTCGTACTCGCCGGCCTTGAACGCCTCCAGGGCCACCGTCTCGTCCCGGTAGTAGTCGTAGCGGATGTAGTCGAAGTTGAGCCGGCCCTTCATGACCGGCAGGTCCCTGCCCCAGTAGTCGGGAAGCCGCTTGTACACCACGTACTGCCCGATCTTGTAGTCGCTCACCGTGTAGGCGCCGCTGCCCAGGGGGATCTCCGTGGAGGGCTCGGAGAAGTCGCGCGACTCCCAGTAGTGCTTGGGCAGGACCGTGAGCCCCGCCAGGGCCACCAGCATCTCCCGCGAGCCGCTCTTGAGGGTGAACTTGACCCGCTGGCTGTCCAGGGCCTCCGCCTTGTCCACCGGAGCGTAGTACTGCTTGAACTGCGGCACCCCTTCTTTGAGGAACTTGTTGAAGGAGAACACCACGTCCGCGGCGGTGATGGGCTTGCCGTCCTGGAAGCGCGCCTTGGGGTTGAGGTGAAAGATCACCCAGGAGTAGTCCTCGGGGTACTCGATCTTTTGCGCGATCAGCCCGTAGTAGACATCGATCTCGTCATCCGAGCTCACCATCAGCGTGTCGTAGAATGAGGTGCTGGCCGCCGCCGCCACCCCGCGCTGCGCGTAGCGGTGGAAGTTGTCGTAGGTGCCGATGGCGGAGGAGCGCAGGGTTCCGCCGGCAGGCGCGTTGGGGTTCACGTAGTCGAAGTGCGTAAACCCTGGCCCGTACTTGGGCTCTCCATGGAGGGCAATGGCGTAGGATACGATGATCCGCGGCGCCGACCAGGCGGCCGCCCCCGCCAGAACGAGCGCCAGCACTGTCAGGCCGAGCTTTTTCATTGTTCCTCCCGAGGTGCTGGCGCGGTGCATCCCGGGCCGCCCTCAAGTCCATTCATGCTGTTAATAAGGATAGAAAATATGAACGGGCGCGTCAACATTCCCGGCGGCGTAGAGCGGCGCAGGGGCGAAGCGGTCAGCGGCGGTCGGGCAAGAAGAGAGGCCGGCCGCCTCTCCGGCGGCCGGCCTCTTGCTCGTCTTCAGGCCCGCATCCGGCGGGTGCCGGGTTACGGGGTCTCCAGCCGAACCGTCTCGATGTAGGGCTCCTGGGCGACGTACTTCCACACCTCGATGGGGGTGATGGTGTCGCCGTTCTTGTCGAAGTCCTGGGCGCCGGCGGCTCCCTCGTAGTTGATCTCCTTGCCGGCTTTCAGAAGCTCCAGGGCCTTCTTCAGGCCGGCCACGCCGGCCACCACGACCTCACCCGGTGGGTTGGAGACCACCCGCAGGTTGTCCCGTACGTTCACGCCGGTGAGCGCCTGGCCCCTGATCTGGGCCGATGTGGCTGCCAGGGCGGCCACGACCACGGCGTCGTAGAAGTTGGTCATGTAGGGAAGGGGCGGGAGCTGCCCGTACTTGGCCTTGTAGTCGTTCTCGAAGTTGGTCAGCGACTCGCCGCCCACGCTTCCGGGGGCGGTGCCCACGAACCCGGCCAGGTTCTGCGGCCCCAGCGCCTTGGGCATGTCCACCGACTTGGTGCCGTCGCAGAACAGCAGCTTGGTGCTCTTGTTGTAGCCGGCCTCGAAGAACTCCTTCAGGTACACGGTGGCCTGCCCGGGATATCCCAGGGCGAGCATGACGTCCGGCTTGGACTGCATCAGCTGGCGCAGCTCCGAGACGTAGGTGGGCGCCGGCTTCTCGTCGTGCGGCACCGCCGCTACCACCTTGCCGCCCCTGGCCTCGAAGGATTTCTTGAACTCCTCCAGAAGGCCCTGGCCGTAGGGGTTGTTGATGTAGAACACCGCGGCCGTCTTGTAGCCCTCATCGGCCGCCAGCTTGCCCAGCACCACCCCCTGCAGGGCGTCCGAAGGCACCGTGCGGAACAGGAAGTCCTTGCCCTCATCCTGTGGCAGGTAGCTGATGAGGGGGGAGGTGGAAGCGTTGGAGATGATGGGAATCTGATTCGGGATCGCCACCTGCACGGCCACCGGGATGGTCACGCCGCTGGCGGCGGCGCCGATCAGAGCCACCACCTTCTCCACGTTTACCAGCGTCCGCGCCGCCTCCGCGCCGGGGATGGCGGAGGTCTCGGTGTCGCCGTATTTCAGCTCCACGTCGATGCCCGCCGCCTGGAGCTGCTCCACCGCCAGGTCTCCGGCCTTGCGGAACCCCTCGCCGAACTCCGACAGGGCGCCGGTCAGCGGAACCAGGCCTCCCAGCTTGATCGGCTTGACGGCGGCTGCGCCCTCGGTTGAGCCCTCTGCCCACACGAAGGAGGAGCCCAGCAGGCCCAGCATGAGCAGCGCCGCCAAGAACTTCTTCACTCTGTGCATATACTGCCCCCTTTGAATAGGATGTTGCGACTGTCAGAAAGGATAAGCCACAGGGCGCGGATCTGACAAGACAATAAAACGCACCGGCAAGGCAAGTCTAGAAGAAAATCCGCCGCATGCCCCGCCGGCGGGCGTGCGCGATCACCTCCTCCACCTCGCTCCGCCAGGCCCGCCGCCGCAGCTCCCGGTGCTCCTGCGCGCGATAGGCGGGACGGTACTGGTCCATCACGTTCAGGAAGGTGTCCCGGGAGAGTTCCTCTGTGATGAAATCCACCACCTCCAGCGACCCCGCGATCCCTCCGGGAAGCACCAGGTGCCGCACCAGCATCCCACGCCGGGCCACCCCTCGCCCGTCCATCACCAGGTCCCCCACCTGCCGGTGCATCTCCTTCAGCGCCCGCCGGCACCAGGTGGCGTACCCCTCCACGCCGGAGTAGCGCTTGCCCGCCTCATCCGACGCGTACTTGAAATCCGGCATGTAGATGTCCACCAGCCCTTCCAGCTCACGCAGGAGGTCGGGGTTCTCGTAGCCGCCGCAGTTGTAGACCAGCGGGAGCCTTAGGCCCTCGCCTCTGGCCTGCAGGAGCGCCTCCATGAGCTGGGGTGCCTGATGGGTGGGAGTCACCAGGTTGATGTTTTCCGCACCCTGGCGCTGGAGGGCGAGCATGGCCGCCGCCGTCTCCTCCGGGCTGAGGGGCTGCCCCCGGTCGAGCTGGCTGATGTCGTAGTTCTGGCAGTACAGGCAGCGCAGGCTGCAGGAGGTGAGGAAGATGGTCCCTGATCCGCCGCGCCCGGTGAGCACCGGCTCCTCGCCGTGATGGAGCATGGCGGAGGAGACGGTGATGCCAGGCCCCGCGCGGCACCTGCCCTTCTGTCCGGCCAGGCGGTCCACTGCGCAGAAATTGGGGCACACCCGGCAGTTGCGGAGCCACCGCTGCACCGCCGGCCCCGCTGAGCTGCTTGCCATAGGCGGTGAGTCATTGTAGCACCGGGCGCGATCGTTTTGACACCCCCTGCGGCGGACGCTATGATGGGTGGTCGATGGACCTGTTCGGCATTCTGGCGGCCATAGTCACCCTTGCGGCGCTGTTCAGTGTGCTGAACCATCACTACCTTCACCTTCCTCCCAGCAGCGCGCTCATGATCATGGCGCTGGCGGCCTCCGCGGTGGTGATCCTCCTGGCGCGCTTCAGCCCCTGGGGGGAGGTTGTGCAGCAGCAGGCCAGGAGCTGGCTCAACCCGGGGGCACCTGGACACGTTCTGGGAGCTGACCGACGAGTTCTTCAACGCCTTTCTGTTCGTGATGCTCGGGCTGGAGGGGCTGGATCTGAGCCTGAGGGCAGACCTGCTCCTTGCAGGGCTGCTCCTCATCCCGGTAGTGCTGGTGAGCCGCTTCATCACCGCCGGGATGCCGGTCGCCCTGCTCAGGTCGCGCTACGCCTTTCCGGCCGGGACCAGCCTGATCGTCACCTGGGGAGGCTTGAGGGGGGGCATATCCGTGGCCCTGGCCTTTTCCCTGCCGGACACCCCCTACCGGCCGGCTATCGTCGGAGCGACCTACGTGATCGTGATCTTCTCCATCGTTGTCCAGGGGCTTACCATCGGTGGGGTGTTGCGGCGCACGGTAGCCGCCGGGGAGTGAAACCTGGCCCGTTTCAGAGGGCGGGGCCGGGATCGATCTGGATGAGGGTTTCCAGCCGCATCAGCCGCAGCGTCTCCAGCAGGTCCGGATGGCAGCCCTGGATTCTGAGGGGGCGGGCGCCTTCGGTGAGATCCCTGCGAGCCAGAATGATGCTGCCGATGGCCGCCGAGCTCATGGCCTGCACCTCGGAGAGGTCCAGCAGCTTGTTCGGGTGACGGTACTGCATCAGGAGCCGGATCACGTCGTCGAAGCGGGCAGTCTCGGGTCCGGCCACCTCGCCCACCACCTTCATGACCACCGTGTCGGGCGGGATCTCGCGTATGTAGATCATCGGTTCTCAGTCAACGGCCTGGCGGGAATTGTAGCCCCGCAGCGCGAGCCGCGTCAATGTCGTCGCGGGTTGGCGGGTTGGCGGGTTGGCGGGACCCGCGAGGGGATCCGGCGGCTCAGGGGCTCGCCACGAAGAAGCTTGCCGCCGCCCTGTTGCCGCGCCCGTCGATGACCTCCACCCTGTGCGGGCCCCTGGGAAAGCGGGCCGACCGGACGTGCATCTCCGTGGTCTTTCCCAGGTAGAGGCTGTCGGCGTACCAGTAGAGGGTGGCGTTCGGCTCCAGGTGAGCGGCCCTCAGGGTCAGCTTCTGCTCGCTTCCGTCGATCTCCGTGGGGATCCATATCCTGGATCCTTCCTCCGGATAGACGATCCTGAGCACGCCGGGGCCGTCGGTCGCCGGGAAGCCCGGTTTGAAGGGGGGGATCGGCTCCGGGGGGCGGCCCCGCTCCCTGAGATACTGCGCCACCGCAGGGGGGTAGAACAGGCGCGTCTCCTGCCGGTACTGGCCGGGCTCCCAGGAGAGGGCGTTCACCCGGTAGGCGCCGTCCAGGGTGACGTAGATCCTCCTGTGGTACGGGCACCGGGGGAGCGGCTTTGCCTCCGAGGGGGCCGAGGCCAGGAAGGAGCCCGGGCAATCGGGCCCGGCGCGGTAGCCGGTGTCCCGGCAGAGCCTGACCGGCCGCAGGGCGCTGGAGGGGGCGCGAAACCACTCCCTGCGGCCCTCCCGCGGCAGGATGTTGAACACATCGAAGAGCAGAGGCGCCGCCAGGGTGGAGCTGCGCAGGTTGGCGTTGCCCTCGCCGGTGAAGTTGCCCACCCAGACCGCCACGGTCCACCGCGGATTCAAACCGATGGACCAGGCGTCCTTCTGCCCGTAGCTGGTTCCGGTCTTCCAGGCCAGGGGGCGCCCGCTGCCGTAGTTCTCCCAGTAGTACTCGGCCCCCGGCCGGCCGAGCCGGGAGAGGATGCCCAGGGTGAGGTAGGAGGCACCGGGACTGATCAGACGGACCTCCGGCTGTCGCGTCCCGGCCTCGACCAGAGTCAGGGGCGAGAAGAGCCCGTAGCGGCCCAGACCGCGGTACAGGCCGGCCAGCTCGAAGAGGCTGGCTTCCGCGCCGCCCAGGATCAGGGGGAGGCCGTAGTCCTGGGGGGAGCGAAAGAGACCTTCCAGCCCCGCCGCGGCCAGAAACTGATAGAAGCGCTCCAGGCCGTACTCGGACAGGAGGCGCACCGCCGGCACATTGAGAGAGAGGATGAGAGCCTCGGCGGCGGGGACCAGGCCGCGGTAGCTCATGTCGATGTTGTGCGGTGAGAACGCGCCGAACTGGGAGGGGATGTCCTGGATCTGGGTCTGGGGGAGGAGAATCCCCTCGTCCATGGCCAGGGCGTAGAGAAAGGGCTTGAGGAGGGAACCCGTCGAGCGGCCCGCCTGAATGCCGTCCACCTGCCCGTTGTGCTCGCGGTCTGCGAAATCGGAGGAGCCCACGTAGGCCCGCACCTTGCCGGAGCCGGTCTCTGCCACCAGCACCGCAGCGTTGTGGACGCCGAACCGGCTCACCGAGCTCATCCGGTAGGCCACGATCTCCTCTATCTGTCTCTGAAGGCCTGCCTCTATTGTAGTCCGCACCACCGCCCCGGGACTGGTGGCATGCAGGCGCTCGCTGAGGTGCGGGGCCAGGAAGGGAAAGGGGTACAGGCGGTCGGGCAGCGGCTCGGCGAGCGAGCGGCGCAAGCCCTCTGCGTCGAGGAAGCCTTCCTCCTCCAGCAGGCGCAGCAGGCGGTTTCGTTTTGCCAACAGGTCCTGATCCGTTCGCTGCGGGTCGATCAGCCCGGGCGCGTTGGGAAGCACGGCCAGAGTGGCCGCCTCCGCCCAGGTGAGCAAGGAGGGCTCCTTGGCGAAGTAGCGGAGGGAGGCGGCCCGGAACCCCACGACGTTGCCCCCGAAGGGCGCCTGGCTGAGGTAGGTGCCGAGGATCTCCTCCTTGGGGTACAGCATCTCCAGCTTCACCGCCTGCAGCATCTCCACGAGCTTGGCGGCCAGCGTCCTGGGACGTCGCCCCGCCAGGCGGGCCACCTGCATGGTGATGGTGCTGGCACCGCTCACCCGCCGGCCTCTGACCAGGTTGTCATGGGCGGCCCGGAGCACCGCCAGGGGGTCCACCCCCGGGTGGCGGTAGAAGCGCCTGTCCTCGTAGCGGAGCACGGCGATCTTCAGCTTGGCGGGAACGATTGGGGGCTTCCCGGGGCCGGTGCCCTTCCCCTCAGCCTCCCGGGGGAGGTGGTACTGCTGGTAAGGGTCCAGGAAGACCCGCAGGATGCTGCCGGAGGCGTCCAGGATCACCTGGCTGCGGGCCGTCGGGAACAGGGGCCGGGGGACCAGGAGGAGGAACAGCCCCACCACCGCCACCGCGGCCAGGATCGTGCCCAGGAGCCGCCAGAGGAGCCAGGGGGTAGAGGGCCGGAAGCGCTCGAGCGCCTCGGCCCCCCGGGCGGACCGCTCGCTCAAGGACGGCTCCTCACGCTCACCGCCCCTCCCGGCTGCACCGCGCGGGTGTCCTGGCGGTACATCGCCTCGCACACCGCGGGCGGCAGGAGGTAGCTGCCGGGCGTCACGGCGCGCACCTTGACCAGGAAGTCCAGGTGCGGCCGGTTGCGGGGCAGGTCGAAGAACCAGGCCACCCGATCGTCCCGGTAGTCCACGTATTCCTCCTCGCCCAGGGCGAGCCCCTTGGACCAGGAGGGAAGGGGCTCGCCGGAGAGGCGTACGTTCTCGATTTCCCAGCCCGAGGGCAGGATCTGCGTGAGCGCCAGCTCCTCCATGAGCGCCGGCGAGGCAGCGGTCCGGCCGACCCTGAAGTGCCCCCAGAGCTCGGTCCCCTGCTGCAGGCTGCGCGGATTCACGGCGTTGCCCCTTGCGTCGAGCCAGTCCACCTGGAGGCCGAGCTGCTTCGCTTCGGCCTCCACCTCGGCCCGCAGGGGGATCCCCTGCCACTCCAGGCGGACGAAGGCCCGCCTGGCCCCGCTGCGGGGATCCACCGTCACCGCGACGCGGCCCGTGGCGTCCTGCTCCAGATCGTGTGAGAGCACCTCCCGATCGACGAAAAAGGGCATCTCCCGTCCGCCGGGAAGGGCGATCCTCCCCATGATCCGCGACGGCTCGGAGCTCCCGCCCAGGCTGAGGTACTTGCCCACGGCCAGGAGGCTGTAGCCCAGGCTCTGGGTGCTGTACCAGCCGCTGGAGGAGATCTTCCCCGCCACCGTCTCGTACATGCTCTCGGCCACCTGGCTCCTTTTCAGCTGGCGGCTCATCTCCAGGATCAACGCCTGGTCCCGCAAGGTGGATCCGTAGGTGCCCCCGTACTCCTGGTAGCTCCGCACGCCGGTGCCTGCCTCCGCGAGGATCCGTTCGGACGTGCGGGGCATTCCGGCCAGATCGTAGGCCGCCGCCAGGACCCAGCGCTCCGTATCGCCCAGCCGGGCGAGGTTGTTCTCCACGGTGAAGTTCATGGGGCCCACCGCCGGCCTGCCTGCCAGGGCCAGCAGGTAAAGCCGGTGGACCTGGGTCAGCAGGCTGTCCTGATAGCTCAAGGCCCGGGAGTACTGGAACTGGATCCAGCGCTCCTTCATCTCCTGCGGTACGGGGTAGCCCAGCCGTTCCGCCTCCAGGAAGAAGTGCCCCGCGTAGTTCGTTCCCCAGGGGGATAGCTCCTCGGAGCCGGGCCAGTAGGAGAACCCCCCGGAGGGGAGCTGGAACCTGCGCAGGGCCGAGATGCCGGCGTTGATGTTGCGGTCGATCTCCGCTGCGTCGCTTCCGCCCAGCTGCACGATGCTTCTCAGATAGAGCTGCGGGAAGACCGCCGAGGCGGTCTGCTCGATGCAGCCCCAGGGATAGCGAATCAGCCAGCCCAGACGCTGTTCCAGGTTCAGGTTGCCCCAGGGGGAGACGACCAGGCGGGCCTGGTTCGTGCCCGGCATGCCGTCGTGAGGCACCTCAAAGCTGACCGTTTCTCCCGGCGCGGCGCTCTTCTGCTCCCACCGGTACAGGGGAGGCGAGGAGGCGCGCACCTCCATGAAGGTGGTGCTCTCGGCGCGGACCTGGCCGGAGCGGGCCTGGAAGGCGATGGTTGCCTTGCCCACGGCGGCCTGGCTCCTGAGGGTGAAGCGCGCCTGCCCCTCGCGGGCCTCCGGGGTGAAGGTGACGGTCCGGCTCCCGCCACCCGCCACCGAAACGGGCCCCTCCGTCTGCAGGCTCACCTCTGCCGTCGCTATGGAGTCGCTCACGGCGAACAGGGAGACCACCACTTCCGCCTCCTCCCCGGGTCCCAGGACCCGGGGCAGAGAGGGCAGCATCACCAGGTCCGAACGCACCGGGACGGTCGCTTCCGCGGCTCCGTAGCGCGAGCCGCTGGCGGCAACCGCCATCAGGCGCACCGATCCCATGTAGTTGGGCATGGCCAGGCGCACCTCGGCCCGCCCCTGCGCGTCGGTCATGGCGGGCTCGGTGACCATGACCACCGGTTCGAAGCGCTTCTGCTTTCCGGCCTCCCCCTCGTCCACCATGAGCACCCCTTCGCCGCCGCCCGCCGCGAAGGTGCGGAACACGTCCCCCTTGTGGGCCCCGATCACCTGGCCGAACAGGTCGTAGGTGCTCACCGCCAGGCGCTGCTTGCCGTAGAAGCTCGTCCAGGGATCGGGGGTGAGGAAGGCGGTCAGGTCCAGCAGCCCCTCGTCCACCACGGCCAGGGCGTACTGCGTGGGCTTCCCGTCCCGGGTCTGCAGACCCACGGAGAACTCCTCGCCGGGACGCAGCACATCCGCCGTGGTGATGTCGATCCCCTGGCGGGTGCTTTTCTTCTCCACGGCCAGGGGAACAATTCCGTACATGCGGATGGGCCTGTCATTGCCCTGCTGACCGTAGGGCTGCAGGTAGGAGACGGTGAGGTAGGCGTTGGGGAGCATCGCTTCGGTGATGGGGATGTGAAGCTCCGTCTGCTGCGCCTGGGGAGCTTGCCACCCTGCGGACAGAATCCTGCCAGCCTTCTCCACGGTCACCAGCAGGCTGCCGCTGTCCATGGAGGGAAGTGTCACCACCGCCTCCTCGCCGGGGCTGTAGCGCTCGCGGTCGGATTTCAGCACCAGCAGCCCCGCGTCTTCGCCCCCGGAGCTCTGTCCCCACATGGAGGCCCTGAAAAAGAAGGCCGCCTTGTGCCCCGAGGCATCCTCCACCTCCACCAGGTACTCCCCCCAGCTGGCAGGCTTGATGCGGAAATCCACCGGGGCCGACCGGGACAGCAGGGTCCCCCCGTCGATCTTCTCGGTGTAGGCGTCGCTCTTGTAGCGGAGGTGAAAATCGTCGTAGGTGTCGTACTCCCACCACCAGTAGTGGGTGTTGCGGTAGACGGAGTAGGAAAGGGTGCGCCCCGCAGCGGGACGGCCGGAGCGGTCCACCACCACCGCGGAGACGGCGTGCTCGGTGCCGAGCTGGAGGTATCCGTATTTCGTCTCCGGGCGGCGCAGGCCCACGTAGAAGGGGTAGGGGTCCACCGGCAGAGTAACGCTCTGGGTCACCTCCCTGCCGCCCTTCTCCGAGACGCCGGCGGTGAGCACCAGGTCCAGGCCGGATGGGGCGGCCTGGAAGGGAGGCAGGGTGAACTGGACGCTGGTCTCTCCCTGGCCGTCCAGCCGGCCCTGGAAAAGGTCCTTGGCGAGCTCCTTAATGGGGACGGCCTGGTTGGTGATGGAGACGCCGGGAATGGCCGGGAAGCGCACCGGCGGGTGCGCAAGCCGGTAGTGGAGGGTGGCCTCCAGCCCCGCGGCCGGAGCGCCGAACAGGTAACGGGATTCGATGCGGCAGGACATCGTCCTGTCTCCGGGTTCCAGGCTCTTCTTCTCGGGAACCAGGCTCACCTTCAGGCGGAAGGGAACGATGGTCTCCACCCGAATCTCCTTGAGAAAGCGGGAGCTTCCCGCCAGGAGCTCCGCCTGCCAGGTCCCGGTGGGATCCTCCTGGGCGGTGGGAAGGCGGAACTGGTAGAAGCCGTCCACGCCGCTCGTGTTGACCTCCTCGTACACGGTCTGGCCCCTGGAGTTGGCAAGCTTCAGGGAGACGGGATGGTGCTCGGGGAAGGTCTGATCCTGGTTGCGTAGGATCGCCGACAGGTAGATCGTGTCCCCCGGGCGGTACACGCCCCGTTCGGTGAACAGGAACGCCCGCGTGCCCTCGGGTCCCACCTCCACCCCATCGGTGTCGAAGCTGGACAGCTTCCAGGCCATCTCGTTGGCCTTGATGATGCTCCTGAGGCCTTCCTTCTCGGCCGTCGCATAGAACGGCTCGCCGTCGACCTCCTGGAAGCGGACCTGTCCGTCCCTGTCGGTGATCCCGGAGGCCAGCACCTGGTTCTGGTAGCTCCTGAGCTCCACCCGGGCGCCCTCCAGCGGTCCTGCGTCCATCAGGTTGGTGGCGAAGATCCGGTGCTCCCCCGCGCCCCACTTCCAGGTCAGCCCGATGTCGCTCACCACCAGCGGTTTGTAGATCCGGCCGTGCGCCCACAGGTAGCCCCAGGAGCTGGGCTCGGCGTAGTAATCCTCGCCGTAGTAGCCCCAGCGCTCCTTGCTCAGGTTGTAGATCATGTCCTCGTGCTCGAAGCTGAGGCTGATCAGGAAGGGCCCCTTCTGGCCGGGGCCCAGCAGCGGGCTCAGGTCCAGCTCGTGGTTCAGCCAGATGTTCTTCTCTTCCCCGATCTCCAGGGTCTTCTCGGCCACGGTGAGCCCCACCCTGCTGACGTAGCGGTCGTTGAACTGCTCGTTGCGGTCACGGGTGGACGCCAGGCGCTCGGTCTGGAGGAACTGCCCCAGGTTGTTCTCGAAGACCTTCTTGACCTCCAGACGAACCCGGCGCAGATTCACCGTCCGGAAGTAGATCCTTCCTTTTCCCGCCGTGGGGAGAAACACCCCATCTTGTAGAAAGACCATCTGAGGCTTGATGTCGTCGAACTCCACCGGACGCCGCACCTCCTCCTCCGTGCTGGTGCCCCAGCGGCTTCGCAGCCCCTTGCTGACCACCAGGGTGTAGGAAGTGCCGAAGGAGAACTCGCCGCTGATCAGGATGCTCTTTCGGGCCACCGAGGTCTTGATTTCCACGTGGGGCTCCACGCGGATCAGCCCGCGGATGTCCTGGGCCGGGTCCGGCTCGTCGGAGAACACCAGGGTGAATCCCGGGCTGGCGCCCCCGGTGCGCGGCACCACCTGATCCAGTGAGAAGGCGGTTTCCGCGGCCAGGGTGATCTCCCGCGAGAAGGCCTGGGAAAGCTCCAGTGCGTTCTGATCGGCCGCCAGCCGCAGGTGTTTCCGCTCGGCCCCACGCAGGAGCCGGTCGGTGGTGAAGGTGAAGGATTTTCCGCCACCTTCCTGCTTCCAGTCCAGGGCCAGCTTGCGGGCTCCTTCGCTCATGGAGAACGCCTTTTCCACCACGTCCAGCCCCACGGGCTCGCTGAAGGCCACCGAACCGCGGTAGAAGACGTTCTGCGGCGCCTCGGGGCTGACCGGCTGGAAGTCTCCCTGGAAGGAGACCAGCTCACGGCCGGCCGTCTGGAAGCCGAAGGTGAAGGTCTCGGGAAGCTGGGGCTCCTGCGGAAACAGGGCATGCAGGGACAGGGTGGCCGTGTAGCTGCGGCGAAAGGGGAGGGTCTCCGCCGGCTGGAAGGTCAGCACGTAGTTGTCGCTGTGGGTGATCCGGCCCCCGAGGGGCGGGGAGAAGGAGAGGACCTGCCGGCCAACCCCCTGCGGGTCGAAGGGAACCAGGAACCGGAGCTCGATGGGCGAGCCCGGGGAAACCAGACCCGCAGGCGCCTCCCGGATCACCCGGGCGATCTCGGCGGTGACCTCGGGGGCGGGTACCTTCCCGGGCGCCTGGGGCTGCTGCTTCTGGCAGGAAAGCAGCGCCAGGACGGCCAGCAGCGCGGCAGGCGCGAAGCCCGTGACGGGCGGGCGATCGTTCATCCTCGTCTCCTCGATGGACCGGATGTGCACGGCCGGAGGACGCGTGCAACTAACAGGCAAGGGTAGCACAGATTGGCGCGGCTTGCGCGCCGGGAAGCAGGTTTCGGGGACAGCCAGAACTCGGATTCGAACCGAGGACCTGCTCATTACGAGTGAGCTGCTCTACCACTGAGCTATTCTGGCGTGCTGCTACCTTACTACACTTTTTGGTTCGATTTGTAAAGATTGGCGATCTCCCGGGCCCACTGCTCGGCGCGTTCCAGCTCCCCGTCCTTCAGGGGGCCCTCGGTCCCCGCCACGAGAAATCCGGCGGGCGGAACCGCCTGCCAGCCCCCCTTCTTCTGTAGCCTGCCGGCGACAGGCTCGGCGGCATAGCCGAACAGCCTCACCATGAACTTGAGGAAACGGGAGCCGGTGTCCACTACGGAGATCCTGGTATCGAAAGCGGCGACGACCAGGCCCTTCAGGCCCCCCCGCTTCAGGGACCTCAGGAACCCGGTGATTGCGCCGGTGGGCCGGAAGGCTCGGGTGGGTGATCCCACCACGAGCAGCTTCAGACCGGCCAGGTGCTCCGGCCGCACCTGGCCCACCCTCAGGGTGGAAACGTGCTTCCGGGACCCGAGAGCCTGCCCGACTCGGAGGGCGATCTTCTCCGTGTTGCCGTAGAAGGAATCGTACACCACCAGCGCTTTCATGGTCGGCTCCGCCTCCTTGGCCGGTCTTCGATCATAGCCGCTGCGGGCGGGTTTGACCACCGAACCCGCCGGCCCGGCCGCCCGCGCTGCCCCTGCGGCTGGCCGGCAGGGAGCCCGGGGCGCCTGCACCACCCGGCCGCCTGCGCCGGCGGCCCCCGGCTGGCGGTCGCAGCTGGCCGCCCCCGCTGGCGATCCCCGCTGGCCGCCCCCGCTGGCGATCAAGGAATAGCCCGGCAGTCCGATAATCTAGGCAGAATCTTCCCGGGAGGTGGCCTGTTGATTCGAGGCCTGTACACTGGGGCGAGCGGCATGGTGGTGCAGATGCACCGCCTGGACGCCATCAGCAACAACCTGGCAAACGTAGACCTGACCGGCTACAAGCGGGATACGGCCATCGCCAAGGCCTTCCCGGAGCTGCTCCTGCGGCGTATGAACGACGATGGGGTCTACACCTTTCCCCTGGGCTCGGTGGACACCACCCCCATCGTGGGGAGGCTGGGCACCGGGGTGGAGCTGAACGAGGTCTACACGGTGTTCACGCAGGGGCCGCTGAAGCAGACCGACAACCCCTTCGACCTGGCCCTGGAGGGGCAGGGCTTCATCGCGGTGGCTACCCCGCAGGGGGAGCGCTACACCCGCAACGGCTCCTTTCTGCTGAGCGAGCAGGGCTACCTGGTCACCAAGGAGGGGGACCTGGTGCTGGGGGAGAACGGGCCCCTTCAGCTGAAGAAGAACAACTTCGTCATCGACCAGGACGGGGTGGTCTGGCAGAACGGCACTTTCGCCGGGGACCAGCGCCGCCAGGTGTCTCTCGAGGAGAACGAGTGGGAGAATCTGGAGCGGGTGGACCGGCTGAAGATCGTGGATTTCCACCGCCCCCGCTACCTGAAGAAGATGGGCAACTCCTTCTGGCAGGACACCGAAGATTCCGGGCCGGCCCGGATCGCCGCCGGTGATGGGCGCCCCAAGGTGCGCCAGGGTTTCCTGGAAGGGGCCAACGTGAACGTGGTGACGGAGATGGTGAAGATGATCAACGTGCACCGCACCTACGAGGCCAACCAGAAGGTGATCCAGACCGAGGACAGTCTGCTGGGTAGACTGGTCAACGACGTGATCAGGGCATAGGAGGACCAACCGGTATGATGCGCTCACTGTGGACCGCGGCATCCGGCATGACCGGGCAGCAGTTCAACATCGATACCATCGCCAACAACCTGGCCAACGTGAACACCACCGGCTTCAAGCTGAACCGTCCCGATTTCGAGGATCTGCTCTACCAGACCCTGCGGGTGGCGGGCACCCCCGCCACGGAGGTGACCCTGGTGCCCACGGGGATCCAGGTGGGACACGGAGTGCGCCCGGCGGCCACCCAGAAGATCTTCACCCAGGGGGCGCTGCAGTCCACCGGCAACGTGGCGGATCTGGCCATCGAGGGGGAAGGCTTCTTCCGGGTCCTGCTTTACGACGGGACCTACGGGTACACCCGGGACGGGTCGTTCAAGATCGACTCCAACGGCCAGATCGTCAACTCCAACGGCTACCGGCTGATGCCGGAGGTGATTCTTCCCGAAGGGTTCCTTCGCGACACCCTGACCATCTCCCAGGACGGGCGCATCACCGTCAAGGTGGCGGGGGTGGACGACCCGATCGAGGTTGGGCAGCTGGAGCTGTACCGCTTCGTCAACCCGGCGGGGCTGCAGGCAGTGGGCGAGAACCTGTACAAGGTGACCGCCGCCACCGGGGAGGTCATTCCGGGGCGGCCCGGTTTCGACGGAATGGGCAAGACGGTGCAGCGCTTCCTGGAGATGTCCAACGTCTCGGTGGTGCAGGAGATGGTCAACATGATCGTGGCGCAGCGTGCCTACGAAACCAACTCCAAGGCCATCCAGACCTCCGATTCCATGCTGGCCACGGCGAACAACCTGAAGCGGTAGCGTCGCATGGGGACCCTCCGCCGCGCCGCCTGCGCCGCGCTGCTCCTGGCGGCGGCACCGGGGCCGGCGCCCCTGACCGCCGGCCCCGACGGTTTTGCAGTGGAGATCTACCTCCATCGGGCGGCGGTGGTGGGCCGGAGCTGGACGCTGGGTGAGATCGCAGCCCTTCGCGGGCAGGGGCCGCTGGAGCGCCTGGCCGCTCTGGAGATGGGGCCCGCACCGGAGGAGCCCACGCTGCTGCCCCTGCGGGAGGTGAAAAGCAGGCTGGGGGATCGGCTGCCGGAGCGCTCTGTCCTGATCGGCGGCAGGGTGGCCCTGCTGCCGGAGACCGCGGCGAGCTCGGCGGCGGAGCGCTGGTTCCTGCAGGAGCTGCTGCTGCACGTGGACACCCTCGAGCCGGACCCCGAGGGCCGGCTGGAGCTGGACCTCTATCCCCTCTCGCCGGCCATCCTTATGGCCGCCACGGAGCTGACCGATCCCGACGGCAGCCCGCGGGGCACGGTCAGCTTCCGGCCCCTGCAGGCCGAACGGCTGCAGGGGCATCTGGCCGGCCAGGTGGAGGTGTCCTACAACCTTGCCGCCCAGGGCGGGAGGAGCGTGCAGCGGGGCAGCTTGAGCTTCCAGGTGCGGCAGTTCCTGCCGGTGGCCACCGCGGCGCGGCCGCTTCATGCCGGAGAGACGCTGACCGCGGACAGCGTGCGCTACGAGGAGCGGGAGATCTCGCGCCGGTGGGGGGGCTTCCTGCTTCCCGGGGAGCCGCTTGCCCGGACCACCCTCTCCGGACCGGTGGCGCAGGGGCAGGTGATCCCCCTCAGCCGGGTGGAGAGAGCTCCGGCGGTGAGGGCCGGACAGGCGGTGGCCATCGTCTTCGAGCGTCCGGGGCTGCGCATTACCACCGGCGGGCGGGCCTACGGGACGGCCGCGCTGGGGGAGACTGTGGAGGTCCGGCCAGACGGCACCCGCAAGCGTTTTTCCGGAACCGCCGTGGGGCCGGGGGAGGTGCGTGTTGAGAACCCATAGCCTGTCGGCGGGCTTCCTGCTGCTGGCCTCTCTGGCCGCCGGGGCCGTGCCCGCGGTGCGGCTGAAGGACATCGCCACCATCCGGGGAGTGCGCAGCAATCAGCTCGTAGGCGTGGGGCTGGTCACCGGGCTGGCCGGGAGGGGGGATTCCAGCAACTCGGAGCTGATGAAGCGGGCCGTTGCGGTCCTGGTGGGCAACTTCGGCATCACCATCGACCCCGCGGAGGTGCGCAGCCGCAACTGCGCCGTGGTGACGGTCAGCGCCGAGGTACCGCCGTTCGTGCGCGAAGGAGATCGGGTGGACGTGCGCGTGGGCAGCCTGGGGGACGCGCGCAGCCTGGCGGACGGCATTCTGCTGCAGACTCCCCTGAAGGCGGCCAACGGGCAGGTCTACCTCCTGGCCCAGGGGCGGGTCGCTGCGGGGGCCTCCGGCACCGCGGGCACCGTGCGCTCCGGAGGGATCGTCGAGCGGGAGATCCTTTCCACCTACGTCCAGGGCACCACCGTAGCGGTGATCCTGCGCAACGCCGACTTCGTCACCGCCAGCGCCGTGGCGGAGGCGGTGCGGGCCGCTTTTCCATCCAGCGCCGTGCGTCCCGTGGACGCCTCCATGATCGAGGTGGAAATCCCCCCTGATCGCCAGCAGGACCCGGTGGGGTTCATCGCCTCCCTCGAGTCGGTAGCGGTCACCCCCGATGCGTCCGGGAAGGTGGTGATCGACACCGCCTCCGGCATCATCGTGTTCGGAGAGCAGGTGCGCATCGGCAAAGTGGCCGTCTCCTACAGCGGTACCAGGGTGGAGGTGTCGCCTCTGGCCTCGGTCTACGGAACCGGTTCTGGCCAGCAGCCCCAGGGGAGCTTTGCCTTCGGAGAGTACACCACCGTCGAGGAGCTGGTGAGCGCCCTGCAGTCGGTGGGATTGGAGACGGCGGTGATCATCGAGCTGCTGAAGGCGATAGACCGGGCGGGGGCGTTGTATGGCACCCTCATCCTGATGTAGCCTAAGGGGGTTGTATGCAGATCTGGGAACAGGCGCGCCTGAGCGGCGTCTCGGAGCACAGCGTGGGGAAGGCCCAGGCGGCGGCCCGCCGCCTGGCCGGCGGGGCGGCTGGGAAGGGCAAGGAGCTGTACAAGGCCTGCCAGGACTTCGAGGCCATTCTGATCAAGCAGATGCTGGACGTGATGCGCAAGACCGTGGACAAGAGCGGGCTCCTGGACGGCGGCTTTGCTCAGGAGGTGTTCGAGGACATGCTTTACGACGAGTACGCCGGGAAGATGGCCCGGACCGCCCATTTCGGGCTGGCCAGGCTGATCTACGATCAGCTCAGCACCGAGAAGACGCCGCAGGATTGAGCACTTTTTTGTACAACGAAAACGCCGGATCGTATCTAAAAGGATACATTGGGGGACGGCATTCTGACCCCGTCGAGTGGGATAAGCTAATTACTTTGGCGACAAGGCTTTATTTTCAGGAAATATCCGGGTCAAATTGGTACGCTTTTTGCTTATGACACACCAGGAGTCAGATATGGCGAAGAAGCGAGCGAAGGCAAGCGCGAAGGAAGACACGCTGAAGGCTTACTTCGACCAGATCAAGCAGACCCGGCTGCTTACCTTCGAAGAGGAGCTGGAGCTTTCGCGCCGCATCGCCGAGGGGGACGAGGCCGCCAAGGAGCGTCTGATCACGGCGAACCTTCGCCTGGTGGTGCGGATCGCGAAGAAATACATGGCTCCCGACCTTGCCCTGCTGGACCTGATCCAGGAAGGAAACCTGGGCCTGATCAAGGCGGCCTCGAAATACGACTACCACAAGAACGTCCGCTTCAGCACCTATGCCTCCTGGTGGATCAAGCAGGCCATCGTGCGCGCGCTGTCCAACAAGCGCCGCATCATCCGCCTGCCCCACCGCAAGGAGGAAAAGCTGCGCAAGATCAACAAGGCCTACAACACCCTGTCGCAGAAGCTGATGCGCTCGCCCAACACCGCAGAGATCGCCGAGGAGCTGGGATTGACCGAGCGGGAGGTGGAAACCATCGTCAATCTGTCCAACTCCATCGTGTCGCTTGACCGTTCGACCAGCGAGGAAAGCGGCACCCTGCAGGACGTCATCGAGGACAACACCTTCGATCCGGGCCGGGCGCTGCTGCGCTCCAGCCTCCGGGAGGAGACCGTCCGCTTCCTGGAGACCCTGATGGAGAAGGAGAAGCAGATCCTGCTGTACCGCTTTGCCTTCTACGGCGGCAAGCGCTACACCCTCAAGCGCATCGGCGACGAGATGGGGATCTCCCCGGAGACGGTCCGGCAGATCGAGCTGCGGGCCCTGCGGAAGTTGAAGGAATCCGCGAGCGAGCTGAAGGCCTACGTGTTCGGCTGAACCCGGCCGGACCCCGGCGGGTCCGCCGCTCCCGTGTAGACCCGGACCGCCGCGCCTGCCGGGCTATTGACCAAAGCCGGCCCGACGGTACAATTCTCCCATGCCAGGAAATCGCGGCAGGAGTGCCCGGCAACGCGCCCGCCTCAGGACGGCGGTGGCGCTGCTGGCCGTGGTGGGCCTGCTGCTGGCGGTGGTGCTGGTGTTGATGCCCGGCAGGACCGGTGCTCCCGGCGCGGCGGGCGGAGCGCCCCAGGAGGCGCCGGAAGGGACCGGAACCGGCGGGCAAGCCCTTCCCGCCCTTCCCGAGCCGCCGGCGGGCGGGGGCCAGCGCCTGCCTGCGGCGGGCAAACCGGAGCGGCCCAGGCGGGAGCTGCGCCTGGCCGTAGTGATCGACGACCTGGGCTACAACCTGGAGGAAATCGAGCCCTTTCTGGCCGTTTCCGCTCCCCTGGCCTTCGCGGTCCTGCCCAACAGCCCCTACAGTGTGGAGGCGGCCCGCAGGGTAGCCGAGGCGGGCAGGGAGGTGCTCCTGCACAGCCCCATGGAGCCCCGGAACGGCGAGGACCCCGGCCCGGGGGCGCTGCTCACGCGCTACGGTGCCGGGGAGATCAAGGCGCTCCTGGACGAGCAGTTTCGCGCTGTGCCGGGAGCGGAGGGGATGAACAACCACATGGGCTCGAAGGCCACGACGGATGAGGAGCTCATGGACACCGTGATGGCCTACCTGTCCGACAGCGGGCGGTTTTTCCTGGACAGCAGGACCGCCGCCGACTCGGTGGCCGGGCCCGCCGCTGCCCGCCACAACGTGGCGTTCCTGAAGCGCGACGTGTTCCTGGACAACGAGCGCAGCGAAGAGTACATGCGCGGAGCCTTCCAGGCGGGCCTGGAGCTGGCCGAGCGTAACGGCCAGGCGGTCCTGATCGGCCACGTGCACAGTCCCACCCTGGCGCCCCTGCTGGCCCGCCTCGTGGAGGGATTGGCCGCAAGGGGGGCCAGGATCGTGCCGCTGCGGGAGCTGGCCGCGGGGGGGCAGCCGTGATCGTCCTGGGGATCGAGTCCTCCTGCGACGAGTGCGCCGCCTCCGTGGCCCGCGACGGCCGCGAGATCCTGAGCAGCGTGGTGGCCTCCCAGGAGGAGTTTCACCGCCCCTACTACGGGGTGGTGCCGGAGATCGCCTCCAGGCGGCACATCGAGAGCATTCGCCCCGTGGTGGAGCAGGCGCTGGCGGGGGCTTCGGTGGGGCTGGACGAGGTGGAGGGAGTGGCCGTCACCTACCGGCCCGGGCTGATCGGCTCCCTGCTGGTGGGGCTGTCCTTCGCGAAGGCTCTGGCCTTCGCGGGGAGGAAGGCATTCGTAGGGGTGGACCACATCCTGGCCCACCTGTACGCGCCCCACCTGGAGCGGGAGATCGCCTATCCCTATCTGGGACTGCTTGTCTCAGGGGGACACACCCTGCTGGCGCGGGTGGAGCGCCATGACCGCGTTGAGGTCCTGGGCGCCACCATCGACGACGCCTGCGGCGAGGCCTTCGACAAGGTTGCCAAGCACTACGACCTGGGCTACCCCGGCGGGGTGGCCATCGACAGGCTGGCGGCCCGGGGAGACCCCAGGGCGTTTCGCTTCCCCTGGCCGTCCCTGCACAAGGGGGACCATCCCTTCGACGTCTCCTATTCCGGGCTGAAGACCGCGGCGGTCAACCAGCTCGATCAGTTCTGGAACCGCGAGCTCCCGAAGTCCCCGGAGAACATCGCCGCCTCCTTCCAGGCCACGGCCATCGACATCCTGGTGGACCGGGTGTTGAAGGCTGCCCGCTACACCGGTCTGAACACCGTGGTGGCCGGCGGCGGTGTGGCCGCCAACAGCTACCTGCGACGCCGGCTCGGCGAGGAGGAATCCCTGGAGGTGATCTTCCCCTCCCTGAAGCTGTGCACCGACAATGCGGCCATGGTGGCCGGGCTGGGCTTCCAGCTGCTGGCGGACGGGCGGCGCTCGCCCTGGAGCCTCAACGCGGAGGCGCGGGTCAGCGCTTTCCGGCGCGCCTATCCCTGATTTCCCGCCTGCAGGCTGAGCAGGTCCTCGTCGCCTTCGTACAGGGACGGCGAGGGAGTGTCCGGCAGCAGCAGGATGCGTTCGGCAAGCTGCTGCACCGAGCGGCTGAAGGGACCGGCCGGGGAGAGCAGCAGGCAGGGCCGGCGCTGGTCCACCGAGCGGTGTACCTGCTCGTCCTGCTTCAGGAAGCCGATGTACTCCAGGGGGATGGCCAGGTTCTTGGTCACGATGGAGCGCAGCCTGAGCCCGATCTGCAAGTCCCGCTGGCCGCGGCCCATGTTGAGCACCACCCGGGGGTAGAACTCCTGCAGCCGGCGCACGGCCAGCTCCCCGGCCGCTGCATCCAGCTGGCGCAGCTCCTCCACGAGCTGCGGAAGGGAGCGATCCGTGCCCTCCAGCCTGCTGGTGAGGAACCGGACCACCGTCTGCCGTTCGCGGCTGTCCGGCTGGAAGCTGCGCACCAGCAGGCGGAAGGCCGCGGTCTTGAGAAATCCGTAGGCGTTGAGGATCGAGGTGGTTTCCGGAGTGATGACCACAACCCCGATGGCGGAGCTCAGGAACAGGTCCACGGTGTTGAAGGCGCTGCCCGCCCCCAGGTCCACCAGCACGTAGTCCGCAATGAGCCGCCGCAGGTTGCGGATGATCTTCTGTTTGGTGAAGAAGCTCAGGTTGGCGGTCCCGGGGATCAGACAGTCCCCGGGGATGAAGTGCAGCCGCGGCACCTCGGTGGGCACCAGCAGGGCCTCCAGGCGCTCCTCCTGCCGGTAGATCATGTTGCCGATGCCGGGGGAGCGATTCCTGATGCCCAGGGCCGTGTGGAGGTTCGAGGCGCCCAGGTCCAGGTCCACCACCACCACCGTCTTGCCCCGCGAAGCCAGGGCGATGCCGAGGTTCGCCACCAGGACCGTCTTGCCGACGCCCCCCTTGCCGCTGGCCACCGGGAGTAGGACCGTCATCGCGCACCAGAATAGGGAAAGGGAGGGCAAAAATCAAGAGCAGCCTCCCCGCCGGCCCGACGCCCCCGCCGGCCCGACGCCCCGGGACTGCCCGGGCGCCGCGGCGCCCGGGCGAATTGACGGCGCCGGGCATTTGCGGATACCATCCCCAGCAGGGGGGACGCGGATGTATCGAGCCGCCGTCATCTATGCTCCGGAGGAGGACAGGGTGAGGACCGTCGCGCAGGCGGCGGCCGCGGCCCTCGACGCCCGGGGCGTGAGGGTGACACTGAAGGAAGCCGTGAATGCCGGAATCCCGGACCTCACCGCTTCCGACCTGATCTTCCTGGGCTGCTGCTCCGACGATGTCGGTCCCATTCATCACGAATTCGCGGAGATGGTCCGGGCCCTGTCCGGCGTCAACCTGGCCGGCCGCGTGGCCGGGGTCTTCGGCGTAGACAGCCCGCAGACCCCCCGGGCGTTCCGCGAGGCGCTGCGGGACAGCGAGGTCACCCTGGAGGGGGGCGCGGAGCTGGCGGTGCAGGGCCCCGCCGATCCGGCCCGGATCGCCGCCTGGGCCGACGGATTGACATCACGACTGGAGGAGCTGCTGAATGGCCGCTGACTACGATCTGGATCGCGCGATCCGCAAGGTGCCGGATTTTCCCAAGCCCGGCGTCCTCTTCTACGACGTGACCAGCATTCTCACCAACCCCGAGGCATTCTGCCACTGCGTGGACCGGATGCTCGAGCTGTACGGAGAGTCGGGCATCAACGGCATCGCCGCGGTGGAGTCGCGGGGATTCGTGTTCGCGGCGCCGGTGGCCTGCAGGCTGCGGATACCCCTCATCCTGATGCGCAAGAAAGGCAAGCTTCCGGGACAGACCTTTTCGGTGCGCTTCGCTCTGGAGTACGGCCAGGACGAGCTGGAGGTGCACAGGGCGGACGTGCCGCGGGGGGGGAACGTGCTGCTGGTGGACGACCTGATCGCCACCGGCGGGACGCTCAAGGCCGCCTGCAGCCTGCTGGAGAAAGGGGGAGCCCGCGTGGCGGGGATCTTCGCCGTGATCGGGCTCCCGTTCCTGAACTTCCGGGAGGTCCTGGCGGGCTACCCGGTGCGCACGCTGATCGAGTACCAGGGCGAATAGGGGACAGCCCCGCATGCCGGCCCCGGCCGGGGCACCCGGGCGGCGCGTTCCGGGAAAGCGGGATGCCTCAGCAGATTCGCGGCAGGAGAAGCCCCCGCGGCATGTCCAGGATCCTGCGCCCCCCCACCTCGGTGCGCAGCACTACCCGGCCGGGATGCCCGGCAACCGCGCTTCCCACCAGGGCGGCGGAGGTCCCCAGCGGCAGGGCGCGCACCAGCTCCAGCGCCTCCCCGGCCCGGGCGGCGCCCACCACCGCTACCAGCACCCCCTCGTTGGCGATCTCCAGGGGGCTCAGGCCAAGCAGGTCGGAGGCGGCGGCCACCACGGGTTCCACCGGGATCGAGCTCTCCTCCACCTCCAGCCCGCAGGGGGCGCCGGCCGCCAGCTCGTTCAGCACCGCTGCCAGGCCGCCGCGGGTGGCGTCGCGCATCACCTTCAGCTCCGCTCCGAGCCGGCCGAGAGCCGAGCAGAGGGGGAAAAGAGAGGCGCAATCCGAGCGCAGCTGGGAGGCGACCGGAAGGGCCTCCCGAGCAGCCAGCACCGCCAGGCCGTGGGCCCCCACCGGAGCAGAGACCAGCACCCTGTCCCCAGGGGCGATGCGGCCCGGCGTCAGGGGATGATCCATGACGATGGAGCCGACCCCGGCGGTGTTGACGAAGATTCCCCCGCCCTTGCCGGCGGGCACCACCTTCGTGTCGCCGGTGATCACGCGCACCCCGGCCTCGGAGCAGGCCCGTGCGGCGGACTCCAGCACCCGGTGCAGGTCCCGGATCGGGAAGCCCTCCTCCAGCACCAGGGCCAGGCTTAGAGCCTGCGGCACCGCGCCGCTCACCGCCAGGTCATTGCAGGTTCCGAACACGGCCAGCCTGCCGATGTCCCCCCCGGGGAAGAAAGGCGGGTCCACCACGTAGGTGTCCGTGGTCAGGCAGGAAAAGCCCTCCAGGCGAAACTGGCCCGCGTCTGCCAGCTCCGGGAACGCCTCTCCGCGGAAGTAGGGGTAGATCACCTCCTCGGTGAGCTCCCGCGCCAGCGCGCCGCCGCTGCCGTGCTCCAGCCGGATTTGTCCGGAGGGGGCGGGGCTCACAGCCGCGCGTTCCCGTAGCGCAGGTGCGCCGCGCAGGAGCCCTCGGAGGAGACCATGCAAGGTCCCACGGGGCTATCCGGCGTGCAGCTGCGGGCAAACAGGGGACATTCTGAGGGCAGGAACCTGCCCTGCAGGACCTCGGCACAGCGGCATCCGGGTGGCTCCACGTTGCCCGCCTCGGGCAGGCCGAAGCGCCTGGCAGCATCCAGGGAGGCGAACTCGGGCCTCAGGCGCAGCCCGCTTTCCGGGATCCGTCCCAGCCCGCGCCAGAGAGCGTCCTCAGGCTCCAGCAGCCTCTCCATTATCTGTCGGGCCTTGCGGTTGCCTTCCGGGCGCACCGCCCGGGGATAGGCATTCTGCACCTGCTGCAGGCCCGAGGCGAGCTGCCGCAGGATCGCCGCGATGCCGAGCAGCATGTCTTCCGGCTCGAACCCGGCCACCACACCGGGTACCCCGCCGGGGAGCTCCAGGAGGCGGTAGGGGGCCAGCCCGATCACCACCGACACGTGCCCGGGCAGCAGGAAGGCGTCGAAGCTGCGCTGCGGGTGGGAAAGGAGCGCCTTCAGGGCAGGCGGAACGGTCTTGAAGGCCGGGTAGAGGAACAGGTTGGCCAGCCCGCGCTCTGCGGCCTTGAGAAAGACCGAGCAGACCGCCGGTGCGGTGGTCTCGAACCCGATTCCCAGGAAGACCACCGGTCCGGAGCTCTTCTGCGCCAGGCTGAGTGCCTCTGCGGGGGAGTACACCATCCGCACCCGCGCGGAGCCCAGATAGCGCGACAGGGAGCGCCCGCGGGAATCCGGCACCTTCAGCATGTCCCCGAAGGTGGCCACCGTGGCGCCGTGCTCCTCCACCAGGGCCAGTGCGTTGTCCAGGTAGCCGGCAGGAGTGACGCAGACCGGGCAGCCCGGCCCCGAGATCATACGCAGGCTCTCCGGTAGAAGGGAATGGAGCCCCGAACGCCGCAGGGCTACGGTGTGGGTTCCGCAGACCTCCATGATGCGGATGGGCCGCGCCAGCCTGCCGGCCAGGGCGTGTATCTCCGCCGCGAGCGCCCCGGCGCGGTCCGCGGTGCGGCGGGCTGGGGCGGGAACGGATGCGGCACGCTGATCCTGGGTCACGACGCCTCAGCGGCCGCCGGAAGGGTCACCCCCGGCCTGGGCCAGCTCATCGAAGAGCCGCAGGCGCTCCTCCGCCTCCCCGGGGTCCACGGTCTCGATGGCGAAACCGGCGTGCACGATCGCGTAGTCTCCCACTCGAGGGTTCTCGAGGAGGGACACGTCGACCTCTATCTCCAGCCCTTCCTGCCGGACCAGGGCCCTGCCCTCCGGCTGGAGGCTCACGATCTCCATCGGTACTGCCAGGCACATACGTCCTCCCGGCCACACTCTATCCGAAATCGCCCTGAAAATAAACCTGCCCCACCGCCAACCCTCCGTCCCCCGGCGGCAGGGCGAAGTGGGTGTAGGCCTCGAAGCCCTCGTCGCGCAGCGCCGGAAGGAGCAGGTCCAGAAGCAGGGTGTTCTGGAACACGCCGCCTGAGAGGGCGATGCGGCTCAGGCCGGTGCTTCGCCTGAGGAGCAGCGCCCCTTCCAGGGCCGCCCGGGCCACGGCGGCATGCACCCGCAGCGCCGCCGCGGACACCTCCTGCGGGCGTCCCGCCACGGCAGCGAGGTGCAGGAGAAGCGGGCGCAGGTCCAGGGCGAAGGGCTGTTCCCCCCGAGCCGGTTCCACCGGAGGCGGTTCCAGGGCGCTCAGCTCCGGAACGCGCCCGCCGTCAAGGAGGTGCCGCGCTGCGGCCCCCTCGAGGAGGATCGGCCCCTCCCCCTCGTAGGTCACTTCGCGCACCAGCCCCAACAGGGCGGAGGCGGCGTCCAGGAGACGCCCCAGCGAGGAGGTGAGAGCTGAGTTGATGCGCCGCTGGACCATCTGCCGTACCGTCTCCAGCTCGAGCGCCTCCATCCCCAGCGTCCGCAGAAAGAGGCGTTCCAGCGCCGGTTCGTCCAGGAGATCCTGCAACAGGGACAGGGCGATGCGCAGGGGGTGCAGCACGGCGGCCTCCCCGCCCGGCAGCAGGAAGGGACGGAAGCAGCCCAGCCGGGCGAACCCCCGGCGCGTGGCGTGCAGGAACTCTCCTCCCCAGACCGTGCCGTCCGTTCCGTAGCCGGTGCCGTCGAAGGCCAGACCCAGGCTCTCCTCCAGCCCGTGCTCCGCCATCACGGAGAGCACGTGAGCGTGGTGGTGCTGGACGCCCACCCTGCGGGGTGCCGGCTGCTCCAGGGCCCAACGGGTGGAGTGGTAACCCGGGTGCAGGTCGTGGGCCAGCACCTGCGGCTCCACCGCGTAAAGCCTGAGGGCGGTCTCGATCTGGCGCTGGAAGTCGCGCAGGGTGAGGGCGTCCTCCAGGTCTCCCAGGTAGGGCGAGAGGGTGACGTCCCGTCCCTTTCCCAGGGCGGGGGCGCTCTTCAGGTCGCCTCCGGCCGCCAGGACCACCGCCGGGAGCTCCTGGTGCAGCGTGATCAGGCCGGGCACGTAGCCCCGGGAGCGCCGCAGGAACACCGGTGCGCCTCTAGAGGTGTGGCGAAGCACCGAATCATCGGTGCGGAAGAGGATGCGCCGGTCGTGGCAGAGGAACAGGTCCGCGCAGTCTCCCAGGCGCTGCAGCGCCTCGTCCGGGGAAGTGGCGATGGGCTCGTCCTTGCGGTTTCCGGAGGTCATGATCAGGTGCGCGTAGGGCACGGCCAGGCCTGGGAGCTGGAACAGCAGCAGGTGCAGGGGAGTGTAGGGGAGCATCACCCCCAGGGTGCCGGCGGCCGACACCCCGGAGAGATGCCCCGGCGCCCGGGAGCGGATGGGGGCGATCACGATGGGACTGGCCGGAACGGCCAGGGCCTGCTTCTGGGCCGGGGAGAGAAGGCACAGCCCGTCCGCCTCCTCCATGTCGCGCACCATGAGAGCGAAGGGCTTGCGCCGCCGGGCCTTCTCCCGTCGCAGCCGCTGCACCGCACCCGCACGGGAGGGATCCGCCGCCAGGTGGAAGCCGCCCACGCCCTGCACCGCCACCACGCCTCCGGCCGCCAGAGCCTCCACCGCCGCGCGCAGCGGGTCTCCCGGCAGCTCCGCGCCGTCGGGGCGGAGGGCGCGGAGGGTGGGCCCGCAGCGGGGGCAGGAGTTGGTCTGGGAGTGGAAACGGCGGTCCAGTGGATCCTGGTACTCCCGCAGGCACTCCGGGCACTGCGGAAAGTCCACCATGGAGGTGGTGTGCCGGTCGAAGGGCGTATCCTCCACGATCGAGTAGCGGGGGCCGCACTGCGTGCAGGTGATGAACGGGTAGAGGTAACGCCGGTCCCGCGGGTCGAAGAGCTCCCGCCGGCAGTCCGGGCAGATGGCCAGGTCCGGAGGGATGGGGGGGAAGCTGTACTCGGTGGCCAGGCTCTCGACGATGCGGAAGGACCGCTCCCCGGCCACCGGAAGCGGCTCTTCCTCGGTGCGGTCTACCCGCGCGGCCGCCGGCAGCATCTCCCGCAGGCGGTCGGGGAAGCCACGTACCGCCGGCGCCGGTCCTTCCACCTCGGCCACGACCTCCGAGCGCTGGTTGCGTACGAAACCGGCCAGCCCCAGCGCCGAGGCGCAGCGGTACACCGCCGGGCGGAAACCGACCCCCTGGATGATGCCGCGGAAGGTGTAGCGGATGCGCACCTGCGGGTAGCTCACTGCTGCCACTTCTTAGCACCTGCGCTCACCCCGGTCAAGGCCTACGGGGGGCGCCGCCGCAGCTGCGGCACTCGGACATCCCCCTGTTCGGCTGCGCCTCACAGGACTGCGCTGTCCTTCGGCCGCAGCCTGTTCATCCCTGGACGCTGCGGCACTCGGACATCCCTGTCCTCGCTTGACGAAGGGGGGGCGCCTGGGTACAGTTGGCGTGGTCATTCCCGCACCAGGAGCACACGCCATGGCAAAGGTCGTCTTGCAGGCCGCCGATCTGGACGGCTATCTCACCGAACAGGACAAGCGGATCATCGCCGAGATGGACGGGCTGTTCGCCCAGGCGATGGAGGTGTTTGGCGGCCTGGAGAGCGGGGACAGGGCTCGGAGGCAGACGGCCCGGGACAAGCTCATCGATCTGTATAACCGCATGGGCGAGCGCATGCAGGAGATTTCCCGCGGGGAGCCCAAGATCCATGTGTACTCCTTCGAAACGCCCAGGGCCACCCACGGCGAGGCCTCCAGGCTGATCGCCAAGCTTCGCGACTTGCGCACGGAGAACCCCGAGTTCGTCTACTACATACAGCGTGCCTACGAGTTGTTGTTCAACCTGGCCTTTGCGGGCCCGGCACTGGAGAGAAAGAACTACATCTTCGTCGGCACGCCGGTGAGCGTGCCGGTGCAGAACTACGCGGTGCACAAGATTCCCGACATCGACGCTCAGGTGAGCAACGCCGTCATGTGCGTCATGCTGCGAGCGGCGCTGCTGCCCTCCATGATCGTGTCCAAGGAGCTGCAGGAGTACTCCTCCAACAACTACATCACCCCCTTTGCCCTCTTTCGGGTCAGCCGCGACGACAGGCGGGAAGAGAGCAACATGGCCTACACGCTGGACCTGGACAAGTCCTACTTCTCCATGGAGGGGCTGGACGGCAAGGACCTGTTTTTTGCCGATCCCATGAATGCCACCGGGGGCAGCCTGGTTACCATCGTGAAGTACCTGCAGGATCAGGGGGTGCGCCCGCGTTCGGTCAAGTTCCTGAACGTGATTTCGGTGCTGAAAGGGTCGCTCCGCATCGTCCGGGCCATCGAGAACTCGGAGATCTACACGCTGTGGATGGACCCCAGCCTGAACAAGAAGGCCTACATCATGCCGGGGCTGGGCGACGCCGGCGACCGAATCAACGGGGTGGACCTCGCCGAAAGGCCGCGCAACATCATCCAGCTGGTCGCCGACTACGGGGCGGGCATCGCCTCCCTGTACCGCGATCAGGTGCGCGAGATCGAAGAAACCGTGCTGGGGCTGTAGGGACGTCGCGATGACGGCTTTTGCCTTGGGCGGCGCACCGTTCTTCGCCCTGCTGGTCTTCGCGCTGTACCGGCTGCGCCGGCCGCACCGGGCCGAGCTCATGGGCCTGCGCCGGGAGTGGATCGTGGAGACCGCCAAGGGGCTGCTCTTCGCCATCCCCGCGGTCGTGGTGGGGTCGCTGCTCGCCGGCTGGGTGTCCATCTCCTACCGTCCCGTGCCGCTGTATCTCTATGTCCTGCTGGAGGACCACGCGGTGGGCTTCGTCTTCCTGGCGGGCTTCTTTCTGGCTTTCGGCGGGCAGCGAAGCTTTGTGCAGCTGGTGTCCTTCGCCTGCGGGTTCTTCTGGCTGATTCAGATCATCGAGATCGTCTCCGAGTTTGGGCGCTACGGCCCCTACGATCTGTTCCTCTTGCCTGCGCTGCGGCTGGGGACGGCTCTGTATCTGCCGCTGCTGTTCATCCGCTTCCGGGAATGGTACGGGCTGCGGCGGGTGATATTTGCAGAGCTGATGGTGCTGGTTCCCCTGGCCGCCGCGGCTGTGTGTTATCTGTACCAGCGGTTCCTCACCGAGGCCGCCATCGGGGCTGCCGCGGCCTACCTGATGGGGGCACTGGTTTTCGCCGTGGTCGGAGAGGAGCACTGAGGCGGGCGTCAGTCCCTGAAGAGCAGGCCCTTTCCCAACAGGTCCAGAAGAGCGGAGAGGTGGAGGCCGTACTCCGGCTGGTTCCTGCGGCGGTACAGATTGGGGTCGTTGGAGAGCAGCAGAGTGATGGTCCGGTAGAGGAGCAGAGCCACCCCGTCGGTGTCCATCTCTTCGCGAAAGATCGACTCCTCCTGGCCCTGCTCCACGATGGAGCGCACCGTTTCCACGCCTTCGGCGAACAGGTCCTTGGAGTATCTGGAACGTAGCCAGCGCGGCAGCAGGTCGTTTCCAGGCCTGTACAGGTCGCAGAAGATGGGATACCTGTCCAGAAACCACTGGTAGGTGCGGATGTAGATGTCGAGCTTCTCCATGGCGCTCGTGGCGCCTTTGGCGCGCTGGCCGTACTCGTACTGGAACTCGTCGTAGGTGGCCAGCATCACTGCATTGAACAGCTCTTCCTTGTTCTTGAAGTAGTTGTAGAAGGTGGGCTTCGAGATTCCGATGTCGGCGATCAGGTCGGACAGGGACGCTTTGCGATACCAGTACTTGTGAAAGTACTGCCGGGCTTTCTCGATGGCCCTCTCTCTCTTTTCCTCCACTGCTTCACCCCGGTCGCGAAGCTCCTGCCCGCCTGGCGGCGGGTACGGCCGGACCACCCAAAGCGGCAGGTCCGCCGGCGCTCTAAGCCCGCTCAGCGCTTCCCAGCACTTCCCGGTTCTTGCGGACAATCATCTTGACCAGCTCGTCCCGCGCGGGGCCGAGATACTTGCGGGGGTCGAAGTTCTTGGGATCCTCGGCCAGGGCCTTGCGAATCAGGGCAGTGAAGACCAGCCGTCCGTCGGAATCGATGTTGATCTTGCAGACGGCGGACTTGGCCGCCCGGCGGAGCTGGTCCTCGGATACCCCCGCCGCCCCTTCGATCCTGCCGCCGTATTTGTTGATGGTCTCCACGTAGTCCTGGAGCACCGAGGAAGCGCCGTGCAGGACGATCGGGAATCCCGGAATCCTCCGTTCTACCTCCTCCAGGATGTCGAAGCGCAGCGGAGGCGGCTCCTGGCCAGGCTTCACCTTGAACTTGTACGCCCCGTGGGAGGTTCCGATGGAAATGGCCAGGCTGTCCACTCCGGTGCGCCCGACGAAGTCCTCCACCTGCTCCGGGTCCGTGTAGTGAGACTGCTGGTGGGAAACCTCGTCTTCGATTCCCGCGAGCACCCCAAGCTCTCCTTCCACCGTGACGTCGTGCTTGTGGGCAAACTCCACCGCCTTCCTGGTGAGCGCCACGTTTTCTTCGTAGGGATGCGCCGAGCCGTCGATCATGACCGAGGAAAAGCCGGTCTCGATGCAGGAGACGCACAGATCGTAGCTGTCGCCGTGGTCCAGATGCAGCGCCACCGGTATGGGACGTTCGGCGGCCGCCACCAGGTGCATGGCCCCCTCGGCCAGGTAACGCAGCAGGGTTTGGTTGGCGTAGGCGCGGGCGCCCTTAGAGATCTGCAGAATCACGGGTGAGCGACTTTCCAGGCAGCCCGTGATGATGGCCTGGAGCTGCTCCAGGTTGTTGAAGTTGTAGGCCGGGATGGCATACCCGTTCTGCATGGCCTTCTTGAACATCTCGCGGGTGTTCGACAACCCCAGATCCTGATACCTGATCATGAGAGCTCCTTCACCTTTCCCCTTTTCGCTCGAGTCTGTTGGTGTCTCACTATGGGCACAAGCGTCACCCCTGTCAAGTGCACGCTCATTTCCGCGGAGGAGCGGGAGCGCATTGACGGCCCGTTGCGCGAGTGGTAGCGTGCCTGAAGTGCACAAAGCTCCGGTGTTCGCCCTGGCAGCCGCCGCCCCGCTTCTCCTGCTCGCCGCCTGCTCCGGCCGGCCGCGGTTCGTGTTCTTCCTGGACCCCTTCCAGCGGGAGGTGTGGGAGCAGGCCGGCCTGGACGAGGCGGAGCTTGGCGGCATCGCCGCCGGCCGCTTCAACGTGGAGGTGCAGGTTTATCCGCCCCAGGAGGTGGAACAGGTCCGCAGGTCGCTGACGCAGCGGCCGCCGGCGGCGGCATACTTGAGCCCGCTCTTTGCGCTCCCGGTCTCGGAGCTGGCCCGGGCGCTTCCCCGCACCACCCTGGTGGTGGAGGCGCCCTCGGAGTCGCCGAACACCATCACCATCTCCTTCGACCGCGAGCAGGCGTACTCCCGGGCCGGCGCCGAGATCGGAGCGCTGCTGGCGGACCAGCGGGCTTCCCCGCTCTTCCGCTCCTTTCTCGCCGTCGGCGAGCCGGCCCGCTGCGCCGTGGTGCTGGCGGCGCCGGGAGCCAGGGCCCGGAGCGAGGCGGCGGCCTTCCGGCGGGGATTCGATTCCACGGCGGCGCGGGGGCTGCTGGAGACGCGGGAGCTGCCCGATCTTGCCGACAAGAGCAGAGCGAGGCAGGTGGTGGAAAGGCTTCGCGACGCCGGGACGGTGGTCTTCGTGCTCAAGACCTACGCGCTGACCGGATTCTGCCTGGACGTGCTGAGGGAGCGGGGCGGTTGGGCCGTGGTGGAGGACTGGTGGGAGACCGGAGCGTACCGGGATGTGCTGCTTCTCAGCATCCAGGACGACTGGAGGCAGGCATTCCGGTCCGTCTTCCAGCGTCTGGCGCCGCAACCCTCCAGGCTGAAGGTGCAGAGCACGGCGGCGGTGCACGCCCCGGTGCTCCTCAGGTGGGGAATCCGGGCGCGAGCCCTGCTTCCCACCCTTGCGGAGCCCCCGCAGAAGTAGCACCGGAGGAGGAATCCGGGACCGCATCGGGTGCGCAGGCGCCCGCTTGCCAGGGCGCCCGGGACGCCGTTCGGGCCCCCGCCGGCGCGCTCCTCGGCCGGCGGGCCGGGCCAATCGAGGCGCGGAGGAGAAAAGTGTTTGACAAAGGCTTTGCATCGCCATACAATTCCTAACGAGCTAAGCAATAAGAAGGAGAAAACGATGAAGGCAGGGTTCAGGACCTTGAGTTTCCTTCTGGCGATAGCGCTGCTGCTCGGCGGGGCTGCCTCGAGCTTCGCCGACGAGGTGACCGTGGATCTGGTTTCGCGGATCCTCCAGAGCTTTGATCCGGACGAGCAGGGGATGGAGCGTGCCAGGGAATGGCAGCTGATTCCCAGCAAGTTCGGTTATGATGAGAATGGGAACTCCTACTGGGAGCTGCGCCTGGTCCAGGCCTGGCCTGTGGCGCTGTTCGGCAAGAACCGGGACAACCAGGACCTGCAGGTCCTGGGTCTGCACGGCAGCTTTGCCCGCCAGGGGTACAACTACGTGGAGATCGTTCCCGGACACGGCCAGGGGGAAAGCTTCGAGCCCGATCCCATTCCGCTTCCCGGTCGTGCCCAGGCGCTGGACGTTTGGGTGTGGGGCGCCAACTACAACTACTACCTGGAAGCCCACGTCCGGGACTTCCACGGGGTGGACCACGTGTTGCCCCTCGGTTCGCTTCGCTACATCGGCTGGAAGGACCTGCGAGTGACCATCCCTGGATCCGTCCCGCAAGGTCAGCAATACGTGCCCAAGTACCGGCAGGCAGTCCTGACCAAGCTGGTCCTCTGGACGCGCCCGAACGAACGGGTCGACGACTACTACATGTACATCGATCAGATCAAGGTGCTCACCGACCTGTTCGAGACCAGCTACGACGGGGACAACCTGTCGGACGTCGAAGAGGTCCAGAAGATCTGGGGCGGCGGGAACTGATGAGAGGAGGGATGGGCATGAAGGGAACACTGTTCGTTCTGGCGCTGGCAGTCCTCCTGCCTGTGATGCTCCAGGCCCAGGCCACCGAAGGCATCCAGCCCGAAAAGATCGGCAAGGATTCGGCGCAGCAGGACCTGGCGGAGGTATCGGTCAGCAAGTTCGAAGATGTGGCCTTCTGGGCCGCCTCGATGCCCCTGGACGACGGGCTGGTGACCATCAGGCGTTTTGAAGGCGCGCCGGCGGGCAGGAAGCCGCTGCCCGGCGAGGAGCAGGCAGGCATTCAGGCGCAGGACAGCTACGTCCTGGGCGCCAAGATCCAGTTCTTCAAGAGGGGCAACAGCTCCGTCTCGATCTACCCGGTTCGCCCTCTCCCGATCGAGGGGATCTCCAAGACGATTTCTCTCTGGGTGGTGGGCCGCAACTACAATCACGTCCTCAAGGTGATCATCGCCGACTACTTCAACCGGCCCCGCGAGATCACGGTGGGCAGGCTCAACTTCATGGGCTGGAAGCAGCTCACTGCGGCGATTCCCCCCAAGATCACACAGGACGAATATCACTTCGCCAACCAGCGGGGGATCAAGTTCCTGGGCATCAAGATCGATTTCAATCTGGAGGAGAGCTTCGGCACCTACTACGTGTATTTCGACGACCTGCGCGCCATCACGGACCTGTTTGCAGACTCCTACAGAGACCCCGACGACATGACCGACGGCTGGTGAGCCGCCGAAGGCAAAATGGGAAGAGCCCTCGAGCTTCGCGGTCGGGGGCTCTTCTTTTCCGCCCGGCGGCCGGACGGCGTACGCCGCCGCGAGGCGCCGCGGGCCGGAACCGCCGAAGCGGTGGAGGGGCGTATGCCGCCGCGAGGCGCCGCGGGCCGGAACCGCCGGAGCGGTGGAGGGG
>CAZBDU010000031.1:0-39409 GCA_964490725.1 uncultured Spirochaetaceae bacterium
CCTCGCAGCGGGCTGGGGAGGCGGTCCGCACGCTTGCGCGGCTCCCGCCGCAGCGGCTGGCCCACGAGTCCTGCGACGCCGCGACGCCGGGCCAGGACGCGGGGCTGCTGCAGGAGGCGGGCTACCTGCTGCAGAGCCTCACCCCGGTGGACCTCATTCCCACACCTGCCGAATCGAGAGCCTTCTGGCGGCGCCGCTAACAGGCATCGGCGCCCTGGAGACTGAGGAACAACGCCGTTCGCGGGGCTTGACATTGTCGCCGTCATGAAATATAAGTAATATAGTCATAATAAGGACTTTTAGAGGTTCGAGAGGAGCCATGAAGATTACCTACAAAGGCGACTACGCGCTGAAGGCCATTCTGGAGCTGAGCCACTCCCACGGGTCCGGCGAGGTCACGCCTCTCAGCGACATTTCACGTCGTCAGAACGTACCGCTCCAATATCTGGAGCAGATCATGCTGATCCTCAAGGGGGCGGGATACGTGGACAGCCGGCGAGGGGCCGGCGGCGGATTCTTTCTTACCCGGGATCCTGCGGGGATCACGCTGGGGGAGATCATCCGCCAGATAGAGGGGCCGGTGGAGCCCATCGCCTGTGTACGCGCCGGAGCCGACGGCTGCGGCGAGGAGGAATCCTGTGCGTTTCGGGAGGTGTGGGTGCAGGTCACGGATGCCATCTCGGAGATCATCGATTCCGTGACCTTCGCCGACATCATGCGCCGGGACCGGGAGCTGCGCGAAGAGAAAACCGGGTTGATGTACCACATCTGAACCCTTATTAGATCGACGGTGAGAAAGGGAGAAAAGCATGGCTGAAAAGAAGGACTATCGGTTGGAAACCCTGGCCCTGCACGCGGGCCAGGAGCCGGATCCGGCGACTCTGTCCCGGGGGGTGCCCGTGCACCGCACCAGCTCGTTCGTGTTCCGGGACACGAAGCATGCGGCGGACCTCTTTGCCCTGCGGGAGCTGGGCAACATCTACTCCCGAATCATGAACCCCACGATGGACACGCTGGAGAAGCGCATGGCGGCGCTGGAAGGCGGGGTAGCCGGCCTGGCGCTGGCCTCCGGCACCGCGGCGATCTACTACTCCATCGTCAACATCTGCGAGGCCGGCGACGAGGTGGTGTCCGCCAACAACCTCTACGGCGGGACCTACACCATGTTCGACTCGATTCTGCCCCAGTTCGGCATCAAGGTGCGCTTCGTGGATCCCAACGACGCCGGGAACTTCGATCGCGCGGTCACCGACAAGACCCGCGTCCTGTACGTGGAGACCATCGGCAACCCCGTGCTGGACGTGGCGGACCTGGAGGCGGTGGCGAAAGTGGCGGAGAAGCATCACCTGCCGCTGGTCGTGGATGCCACCTTCACCACCCCCGCCCTGCTGCGCCCCATCGAGTACGGCGCCGACGTGGTATGCCACTCCATGACCAAGTGGCTGGGGGGGCACGGCACCGCCATCGGCGGGATCATGGTGGATGCGGGCAAGTTCGACTGGACGGACGCCAGGTTCCGTCTCTTCAACGAGCCCGATGCCAGCTACCACGGCATCCGCTGGGCCCACGACCTGGGAGAGCTGCAGCAGCTGGCCTTCGCGCTGCGGATGCGGCTGATCCCCCTCAGGAACCTGGGGGCCTGCATGTCCCCGGACAACGCCTGGATGTTCCTCCAGGGCATCGAGACGCTGCCCCTGCGCATGGAGCGGCACTGCCAGAACGCCGCCCGGGTTGCCGAGTACCTCACCAGGCACCCCAAGGTGGAGTGGGTGCGCTATCCCGGCCTGCCGGAGGACCGGTCCCACAAGGTGGCCCGCCGCCTGCTGAAAAACGGCTTCGGCGGCATGGTGGTGTTCGGAATCAAGGGAGGCTACGAGGCGGGGGAACGCTTCATCAACAGCCTGGGGCTCATCTCGCACCTGGCCAACGTCGGAGACGCAAAGAGCCTGGCGCTCCACCCGGCCAGCACCTCCCACTCGCAGCTTTCCGAGGAGCAGCAGCGCGCCAGTGGTCTCACCCCGGAGCTGGTAAGGCTGTCCATCGGCATCGAGAATGCGGAGGACATCCTCGCCGACATCGAACAGGCTCTGGAGAAGGCCTGATGGGGGCGCCGAATCCAGGAAGGAGCGGATAATGGCACGAATCTACGATGACAACTCACTTTCCATCGGTCGTACGCCGCTGGTGCGTCTGAACCGGATCACCGACGGAGGGCGGGCCGTGGTCCTCGGCAAGGTGGAGGGCCGCAACCCGGCCTACTCGGTGAAATGCCGGATCGGCGCCTCCATGGTCTGGGACGCGGAGAAGCGCGGCGTGCTGGCGCCGGGCAAGGTGATCGTGGAGCCCACCAGCGGCAACACCGGAATCGCCCTGGCCTACGTGGCCGCTGCCCGGGGCTACGGGTGCATCCTCACCATGCCGGACACCATGAGCATGGAGCGCCGGAAGATGCTGAAGGCCTTCGGGGCCGAGCTGGTGCTCACCGAGGGTTCCGGCGGCATGAAGGCGTCCATCCAGAAAGCGATGGAGATCCAGGAGAGCGATCCGGGCAGGTACGTCCTGCTGCAGCAGTTCAAGAACCCCGCCAACCCCGGGGTCCACGAGTCCACCACCGGACCTGAGATCTGGGAAGACACCGACGGGGCCATCGACGTCCTGGTGGCGGGCGTGGGCACCGGCGGCACCATCACCGGAGTCTCCCGCTTCGTCAAGAACGTGAAAGGGAAGAAGATCCTTTCCGTTGCGGTGGAGCCGGCCGCCAGCCCCGTGATCACCCAGAAGATCGGCGGCCAGGAGCAGAAGCCGGGCCCGCACAAGATCCAGGGCATCGGGGCCGGCTTCATCCCGGAGGTGCTGGACCTGGACATGGTGGATCGGGTGGAGCAGGTGGAGAACGAGGAGGCCCTGGAGGTCTCCCGCAGGCTCGCCCGGGAGGAGGGGATCATCTCGGGCATCTCCTCCGGGGCGGCCGCGGCGGTGGCGGTGCGGCTGGGAAAGCTTCCCGAGTTTGCCGGCAAGACCATCGTGACGGTCCTCCCCGACTCTGGCGAGCGCTACCTGTCCACGGTGCTGTTCGAAGGGGTGGCCTGAGGCGGTCTGAGGCCGCCGGGACGCCCGGCGGCCGGCCCTTCCCCGGCCGCGGCGGGGTTTGTTTGCACCGGCCGGCGGCGCCGGATATAGTGGGCCGGGATGCGCGTTCTGGTGACCGGGGCGGACGGGTTTCTGGGCAGCAATCTGGTGCGCGGGCTGCTGGAGCGGGGCCACGCCGTGCGCGCGTTTCTCCAGCCGGGACGGGCCACGGGAACGCTGGACGGCCTGGAGCTGGAAGAGGCGCGTGGGGATCTGCTGGACGTGCAGGGGCTGAGCCGTGCGATGAGGGGCTGCGATGCGGTGGTGCACGCCGCGGCCAGCACCGCCGTCTGGCCCCGGCACCATCCCTCCCTGGCCAGGGTCAACGTAGGAGGAACGGCCGCCGCGCTGCAGGCCGCGCTGGAGGCGGGGGTGGAGCGGTTCGTCCACGTGGGCTCGGCGAGCTCCTTCGGACCGGGCAGCAAGGCCGACCCCGGCACCGAGGAGCGGCCCTACGGGGGGGCCCGCTATGGCCTCGGCTACATGGACACCAAGCGGCGGGCTCACGAGCTGGTGATCCAGGCCTGGCGCCGCCGGGATCTGCCGGCCCTGGTGGTGGCGCCGACCTTCATGCTGGGTCCCTATGACTCCGCTCCCGGCTCCGGGAGGATGATCCTGGCGGTGCACCGGGGCGCGCCTGCCGCGGCGGCGCCGGGAGGGCGCAACTACGTGGCCGTGAAGGACGTGGCCTCCGCGCTCTGCTCCGCCCTGCAGCGGGGCAGCCCCGGGGAGAGCTACATCGCCGGCCACGAGAACCTGAGCTACCTGGAGGCGTTCACTCTGATCGCGCGGACCGTCGGCGCCAGGACGCCGCGCCTGGTGCTGCCCTGCCCCGCGGTGGCCTGCGTGGGCGCCCTGGGCAGCCTCCAGGGGACGCTGCTGCGGCGCGAGCCTCTCCTCACCTATCCGATGGCCCGCATCGCCTGTCACGGGCACTACTACTCCGCCGCCAAGGCCGTGCGCGAGCTGGGGCTGCCCCAGACCCCGATCCGCACGGCTGTGGCGGAGGCATTTGCCTGGTTCGAAGCCAACGGCTACCTGGACCGCCGGAGGAACGGTCGATGAGCCGCGCCGCCGGGCGGGGAAAGGTGGCCCTGGTCACCGGATCCGGCCGCGGCATAGGGCGGGAGACCGCGGCGCTGCTGCTCTCGCGGGGGTACGCCGTGATGCTCAACGGACGAGACGCCGAAGCGCTGGAGCGCGCCAGGGCCGCCCTGGCCTCAGGCGGGGGAGCCGTGGATGCGGCCCCCGGGGACGTGGCCGACCCGCAGGCCTGCCGGGAGGTGCTGGGCCAGGCGATGCGCCGCTTCGGGAGGCTGGACGTTCTGATCAACAACGCCGGGGTCTCCTGCCGCGGGCGCTTCGCCGAGCTGCATCCGGAGGTGATCCGGCGGGTGATCGGCACCAACCTCCTGGGCGCGCTGTACATGTCCCGCGCGGCCATGGAGGAGATCGCCCGCCGCAGGGGCAGCATCCTGTTCGTCTCCAGCCTGGCAGGGCTGCACGGCCTGCCCGGGGTGTCGGTCTACTCGGTGGCCAAGGGCGCCCTCACCCCCCTGGCCCAGTCCCTGCGGGCGGAGCTGGCGGGCAGCGGCGTGCACGTGGGGGTGGTCTACGTGGGCTTCACCGAGAACGACCGGGACAAGCGCGTCCTGGCCGCCGATGGCTCGCCGGTGGCGCTCAGCCGCCCCTATCACCACACCCGGGCCCAGGCGGCGGCGGGGATCGTCGGGGCGCTGGAGGCCCGCCGGTTCACGGTTGCCCTCACCGTCCAGGGGAAGGCGTTTCGGCTGCTGGACCGGCTGGCCGCGCCGCTGGTGCAGCGCCTCCTCGCTGCGGCGGAGCGCAGGGCAGGGCGCTTCTATTCCTGAAGGCCCTGGGGGCGGCCGAAGCCGATGCCGGGGCGTCGGAGGATTGCCCCCAGGGCGTTGCAGGCCGCCATGACCAGGTGGACCACGAAGGCGGGCCAGAGGCTGTCCGCCCAGAGGACCAGCAGGCACAGCGCCACGCCCAGGGGCACCGCGCCGGCGGTTTCCGCGGCGCCCTTGGGAAGATGGGTCACCGCGTAGAGGCTGGTGTTCACCGCGACGGACAGCCAGACGCCGAAGGGCAGGAGGAGCCGCAGGAGCAGGCCGCGGTACATGAGCTCGTAGGCCGCCAGGTACAGGGTCCAGGTGAGCAGGTTGTAGAGGAACAGCGGGGCGCTCCACCGGGCTACCCGCATCTGCGGATAGGGCCCCTCCGGGCGGCGGTGCGCAGGGTTGAAGAAAGCCGCCAGGGCGGTGAGCAGGCTGAGAGCGCCGGTCACGGCGGCCACCGGGGCGGGAAAGCGCGGCTCAAGCCCCACCTGCGCCAGGGTGGAGGGAAAGAAGGCCGCCAGGATCCCCACCGGAATCAGCCCGAACATCAGAAACATCAGCGCACGCTGCAGCGTGGTGTGCAGGATCTCGCCTGCCCGCCCTCCCAGACGATCGAGGAGCCATTCGTGGATGGTCCTGGATTGCCGCACGGTGTAGTGGACGGCGTAGCCGGCGGTGAAGAGGGCCAGAACCACCACCGCAGCGGTCTCCGGGGAGCCGGGGGGCTGGAGGAGGCTGTACGGCATGGGCCGGGCCTCAGCCCATCGTCCAGCCGGTGAGCTCCTCGGCGAGCTCCCAGAGCCTGCGCGCCGCTTCCCGGGCGTCGTAGCGGCGCGGCCGGAAGGAGACGTTGCGGCGCCCTACGAACAGTCCGCCGCTCACCCCCTCCAGCCCGCGGGAGGCGGCCAGGCGCACGGCGGTGGGGCTCTCCAGGGGGAGCAACCACATCCCCAGGGCGGCCGGCACGCGGATGAACCAGGGCAGGTGCCTGGTCATCCCGGAGCGCACCAGCCCGGGGTGGAAGGCGTTCGCCGTCACGCCGCTTCCCTGGAGTCGCCGGGCCAGCTCGAAGGTGTACAGCGCCTTGGCCAGCGCCGCCTGCAGCTTGGCGCGGACCCAGTTGTAGCCCTTTTCAAGGTGGATGTCGTCGAAGTGAATGCGGGCCAGATAGAGGGGCAGGGCGTTGCCCACCGCGACCAGCACCCTGGAGGGGGCTCCAGCCTTCAGGCCCTCCAGAAGCAGCCCGGTGAGCAGAAAGTGGCCCACAACCTCCGTGGCCAGGGTCAGCTCCCAGCCCCGGCCGGTCACCCTGCGCCCGGCGTGGGCCGCCCCCGCCGCCTCCACCAGCACGTGCACCGCCGGATGGCGGCGCAGCACCTCCGCGGCCGCCTGGCGGACCGACTCGGGATTCGAGAGGTCCGCGGGGAGCGTCTCCACCGAGGCCTCCGGGGCGATGCCCAGGATCTCCCCGCGGGAGCGCTGCAGGCCCTCCGGCGAGCGGGCCAGCAGCACCACCGTGGCCCCGAGCCTGGCCAGCCCGCGGGCCGCCGCCTTCCCCACCCCGGAGCTGCCTCCGGTGATGAGGCACACCTTCCCCTCCATGCTCTCGTAGCGTGCCATAGTTCAAGGCTAATGGCCCGCCGGCGCGCTTTCCAGTGGATTTGCAGGGCGGTTATGATCGAAGGGTGATCGCCCTGGTCTGCGGACTGTCCCTGGACCGCCCCAACTCCTTCGCCAGACAGCTGCGGGCCCTGGCGCGGGCGTTGCGCGCGCAGGGCAAGCGGGTGCTGGTGGTGGGGCGGGCAGCGGGGGAAGGGCGGCGGCGGATCGGCTCCGGCGAGTGGGAGCTGGCGCCCCTGGCCGGCGCGGGGCTTGCGGGGCTGCGCCGGCTGAGCGAGCCGCTGGAAGCGGCCGTCCTGCTGGGCTACCCGGACCAGTTCCCCCTGCTGCGGGAGCCCGAGCCTCCCTGCCCGCTGTATTTCTGGGCGCAGTGCTCCCGCCCGCCGGACCCGCGCGCCTACGGCCCCGCCACGGTGGTCCCCCTCACCGAGACCACCCGGGTGTTCCTGGTGAGCGCGGGGGTCGACCGGGTGGGACCGGTCATCCCCCACGGGGTGGACCTGGAGGTGTTCCGGCCAGCCGGGGCGTCGGGCAGGGAGCCCGCGCCTCGGCGGAGCTCCGGCGCCTCCTTCGTGATCGGCACGGTGGGCGCCAACACCCATCGCAAGCGCTTCGATACCCTCCTGGCCGGCTTTGCGCTCTTCGCCCGGGGGCGCGGCGGAGCGCGGCTGCGCATCAAGACGGACCGGGAGAGGGCGCCTGGGGGGTTCGACCTGCCCGGGCTGTGCGACCGGCTGGGGGTGGGCCGCATGGTGCGCCTGGAGACCCGGGAGCTGTCCGACTCCGGCATGGCCGGTTTCCACCAGGCCTTGAGCCTGTTCCTGACCGCCTCCGAGTGGGAGGGGTTCGGCCTGCCGGTGGTGGAGGCCATGGCCTGCGGCCGCCCCGTGATGAGCCTGCCCATCCAGGGCGCCGCGGAGACGGTGCCCTACTCGGATCTGCTGGTGCCGGGCGCAGAGCTGGTGAGAGACGGAGCCACGGTGCTGCGCCGCTCCGCCCCGCAGGAGCTGGCGGGCGCTCTGCTGCGGGCCTCTGCGGCGCCGGGCCTCCTGGGGGCTTTGGGGCTGCGGGGCCGCGACGAGGCGGCGGAGCGCTACGATATCCGGCGGGTGGCCCGCTCCTGGCGGGAGCTGATCGACCCGCGCTGAGAGGGGCCGCCTCAGCCGTCTTGGCGGGCGCAGCATGGTGGAAAAACGGGCTGCCCGCAGTATACTTGGGGGTACGAGGAGGAAACAACCATGAGAAAGCTCGCTCTCGTTCTGGCAATTATGACGCTCGTCGCCTTCGGCCTGTCGGCGCAGAGCGTTCCCTGGGCGGATTTCCAGCAGGGGTTCGACCAGTTCGCCGCCGACGTCGCCAACAGCCTGCCGGCCACGGCCTCCATCGGCGCCAACTGGTCCCACGCCTACATCGGCCAGTTCCCGCACTTCGGGGTGGGTCTCACCGCCGGCGGCGCCTTCCTGCCCTTCGCCACCATGCAGCCGGTGCTGACCGCGCTTGGAGTGACCCTGCCCTCGCAGCTCGATTTTCTGCAGAAATACGGCATCCCCTTTCCGGCCGCGGCGCTGGACGCGCGCATCGGCGGCTTCGGGCTGCCCTTCGACGTGGGGCTGAAGTTCGGCTTCATCCCCCAGGCGGCCAAGAACCTGCTGGGCAGCGTCAGCGTGGACTACCTGATGGCCGGGGCGGACGTGCGCTTCGCCATCCTCAAGGACAGGGGGTTCATCCCCGCCCTGTCGGTGGGCGGCGGGTACACGTTCCTGCGCGGGGCGGTGGGCGTGCCGGACCTGATGGGCACGGGCAACACCGACATCAACCTGAGCTCGATATACGGGGGGAGCACCTACATCCTCCGGGTCACCGCACCGGAAGCCAGCTTCAGCTGGCAGACCCACACCATCATGGCCAAGGCCCAGGTGAGCAAGAACCTGCTCATCTTCACCCCCAGCCTGGGGGTGGGCGCCGCCTACGGGCGCTCTTCGGCCGGAGGCGGCCTGAGCTCCTCGGTGCAGTACAGCACCGACGGCACCACCTTCAACACCATGACGGACGCGGAGATCCAGAATCTCAAGGACCAGTTCGTCGCCGCCGGGCTCACCCCGCCGGAGGTCTCGGCGCAGGGGATCCTGGTCAGCTCCGCGGTGAACGGCTGGTCCTTCTGGGCCTTCGGGGGGGTGGCGCTCAACCTGCTGTTCATCAAGGTGGACGTGAGCGGCATGTACAACCTGGTGAGCGGCTCCTACGGCGCCTCGGCCAACCTGAGAGTGCAGCTGTAGCGCAGCGGCGCGAAGAGAAGAACGAACGAATGGAAGAGGGGCAGCCCGGCTGCGGGTTGCCCCTTTCTGCTGCGGTTCTGCTATACTGAAAAAGCGATGATCCTCAATCCGTACGCTGCGGCCCTGGGGGCCGCCGCCCTGGTGTCGCTGGCGGCGGCGCTGGCCGCCTCCAGAGCGCGGGGCATCCCGGGAGGCAGGGCCTTTTTCCTGATGATGAGCGCCGTGGTGCTCTGGTCCGCCGCCGCCGCTTTGGGGGCCGCGGCGGTGGGCACGGCGGCAAAGACCTCCTTCTCGATGCTGGGATACGTGGGCAGCGCCGCCGTCTCGCCGCTCTTTCTCACCTTCGCCCTGCGCTACAGCGGCAGGGACCGGTTCCTCACGGCCGCCGCTCATCTGGTGATCTGGCTGGTCCCCGCCGCCACCGTGGTGCTGGCGGCCACCAATCGCTGGCACCACCTGGTGTGGACCGGTTTCACCAGCCGGCGTGTGGGAGGAATGTCCGTCCTGGTCTACCATCACGGGCCGTGGTTCTGGGCGGCGGTGGCCTCCTACCTGCTGCTTTCCGTGCTGGCCACCCTCTTCCTGGCCTCGGAGTTCCTGCGCGTCCGCGGACCCGTGCGCGCCCAGACGGTGGTGCTGCTGGTGGGGGTGGCGCTGCCCTGGACGGGGGTGGCGCTCTACCTCCTGGACGTCGTCCCCCTGCCGGGCCTCGACCTGGCGCCGCTGGCCTTTGCGCTCACCGGTATCCTGCTGCTGCTGGGCATGGGCCGGTTCCGGCTCTTCGACCTGGTCCCCCTGGCCCGCGGAGTCCTTCTGGAGCGCATGGCCGACGGGGTGCTGCTGGTGGACCGGCAGGGCAGGGTAGTGGACCTGAACCCGGCGGCGCAGCAGCTGCTCGGCGGGGATCGTACCGCCCTGGGCCGTTCGGCCTCCGAGGTGCTGCCGGAGTGGGCGCGGCTCCTGCGCGAGCCCTTCCCGGGCGAGCGCCGCAGCGAGGCCAGGCTTCCCGGCGCAGGAGAGAGGATCTTCGAGCTTCTGGCCTCACCGGTGCACACCCGCCGCGGTGAGCACGGCGGCACGCTGGTGGTGGTGAGAGACATCACGGCCCGCAAGGAGACGGAGGCGGAACGGGAGCGGCTGATCGCGGAGCTGCGCGGCGCGCTGGCCGACGTGAAGGCCCTGCGGGGCCTGCTGCCCATCTGCGCCTCCTGCAAGAAGATCCGCGACGACAAGGGTTACTGGCAGAGCGTCGAGCAGTACGTCTCGGAGCATTCCCAGGCCAGGTTCAGCCACGGCCTCTGCCCCGATTGCCTGAAGCGGCTGTATCCCGAAGCGGCGCTGGCCGAGGCGCCCGAGGCGGGCGCCTCCCCGCCCGACGGCCCGGCTCGCAAGACCGCAGCTCCGGCGCCCCCGGAAGCCGCGGGAGAGTGAATCGCCCCCTCGGATTCCCCGGGTTGACAGCTCCGGCCGCAGGTGTTACGATTTCTATGAACATAACACCGAAGCGGAGAGCGGAGCCCGCTGGCGGCGGGCGGAAAGAGGCGGCACATGCATATCCCCGACGGACTGGTGAGCGCACCTATCAACATCGCCACGGCGGTGGTCTCCACCGGTGTGGGCGCTGCGGCGGTGGCGCGCGCCCGCCGCACTCTCGGGGAGAAGCAGGTCCCCATTCTGGGCATGTCCGCGGCCTTCGTGTTCGCCGCCCAGATGCTGAACTTTCCGGTGGCCGCCGGGACGAGCGGCCATTTTCTGGGCGCCCTGCTGGTGGCGGTGCTGCTGGGGCCTCTGAACGGGTTTCTCGTCATGTCCGTGGTCCTGGTCATTCAGGCCCTGCTGTTCGCCGACGGTGGGCTGACCGCGCTGGGCACGAACATCTTCAACATGGGCGTGATCGGCGGGCTGACCGGCTACGGGCTGTTCCGGCTGCTGGTGGGAGTCCTGCCGCGCCGCAAGGGGGCCTTCGTGGGCGCCGTGGCGGCTGCGGGGTGGCTGTCGGTGGTGCTGGCGGCGGCGGCCTGCGCGGTGGAGCTGGCCCTCTCCGGGACCGCGCCGCTCCCCGTGGTGCTGCCCGCCATGGCGGGGGTCCACTCCCTGATCGGCGTGGGAGAATCGGTGATCTCCGCAGCGGTGATCTCCCTGGTGCTGGGGGTGCGGCCGGACCTGGTTCCCACCTGGAGCGTGCGGGAGGCGCGGGCGTGAAGCGCGTGAAGCGGCTGTGGCCGTTCGTCCTGGCCGGCCTGGGCGTATGCCTGCTGCTGGCCGTGGTGGTTTCTCCCTTCGCCTCCACCGCGCCGGACGGGCTGGAGCGGGTGGCCCACGATCAGGGGTTCCTGGCTCAGAGTCAGGGCCGCCCGGTGTGGAGGGGCGCTCCCGCTGCGGACTACGCCCTGCCCGGGGTGCGCTCCGGCGGTCTATCCACCGCCCTGGCGGGGCTGGCCGGCACGATGATCGTCTTCGGCCTGGCCCTGGGCCTGGGACGAACGCTGGCCCGCAGAAAGAGGGATGAGGCGGGCGGCTCCCGGCGGGATGCCACCGGCTCCCGGCGGGACAGCGCCGCCGGGTGAACCTCGACTTCCTGGACAGATACGCCTCCCTGGACAGCCCCGTTCACCGGGTGGACCCCCGCGTGAAGGTGCTGGTGGTGCTCTTCTGCCTGGCCGTTTGGGTGACCACGCCCGCCGGCCGGCTGCTGTCCTTCGCCGCTGCGCTGCTGCTTCTGGCGGGGGTCGCGGCCCTGTCGCGCCTTCCGGCCTCATTCCTGGCCGCGCGTACCCTGCCGGTGGCCGGCTTCGTGGCCGTCATGGCGGTGCTCCTGCCCTTCCGGCCGGGAGCAGAGGTGCTGCTCCGCCTGACTGCGGGCATCGCGGTGAGCAGGGAGGGGCTGGAGCTCTATCTCACGGTGATCGCCAAGGCCCTCACCTCCGTGACGGCGGTGGTGCTCCTTTCGGCCACCACCTCCTTCGCCGCGCTGCTGCAGGCGCTGGAGCGCCTGCGGGTGCCCCGGACCCTGGTGCTGATCGTGAGCTTCGCCTACCGCTACCTGTTCGTGATCGCAGAGGAGACCCTCAGAATGAAGCGCGCCCGGGACGCCCGGCTGTTCGGGGGCCGCTGGCTGTGGCACTCCAGGGTGATCGGCCAGATGGTGGGCACCCTGTTCCTGCGCAGCTACGAGCGGGCCGAGAGGGTCTACCAGGCGATGGTGGCCCGGGGGTACCACCCGGGGAGCCGGCCGTCCGGCCGGCGGTCGCTGGGGCGGCGGGACGCGGCGATTCTGGCGATCGCGCCGGCCGTGGTGGTGGGTGTCCGCCTCCTGGCGGCCCTGGCGGTGGGGGGAGGCCTGTGAACGCGGTGCTGGCGGTGGAGGGGCTGAGCTATCGCTACCCCGACGGCACCGAGGCGCTGCGGGAGGTCAGCCTCGAGGTGCGGGAGGGGGAGCGGCTGGCGTTGATGGGACCGAACGGGGCCGGCAAGTCCACCCTGGCGCTGCATCTGAACGGTCTGCTCCAGGGGGGCGGACGGATCATCGTGGACGGGATGGAGCTGGACCAGCGTTCCCTGAGGGCCATTCGCCAGAAGGTGGCCCTGGTGTTCCAGAACCCCGATGACCAGCTCTTCTGTCCCACGGTCTTCGAAGACGTGGCGTTCGGTCCCCGCAACCTGGGCTTGAGCGAAGAGCTGGTGGCCGAACGGGTGCGCGGCAGTCTCCAGGCGGTGGGTCTGAGCGGGTTCGAGAGCCGCAACCCCGCCCACCTGAGCATTGGGGAAAAGAAGCGGGCCGCCATCGCCACGGTCTGGGCCATGGAGCCGCGGCTGTTCGTCTTCGACGAGCCCACCAGCAGCCTGGACGCCCGCGGCCGGCGCAGCATCGTGGAGCTCCTGCGTGGCCTGGGGGCCTCGCAGATCATCGTGACCCACGATCTGGAGCTGGTGCGTGCCGTGTGCAGCCGCGCGGTGGTGATGAGCCACGGGCGCAAAGTGGCCGACGGGCCGCTGGCCGAGACCCTGGCCGACAGCGCGGGTCTTCGGGCCTGGGGATTGATCTAGCCGCGGCCCGGAGCGGGGCCGGGAGCGAGGGCCGGGCGCGGCGCCCTTCTAGGCGGCCAGCCGGCGCCAGAGCAGGTGGACGATCACGGCCAGCACCAGGACCCACAGCAGCAGGATGATCGCCGCGGCGGTCCAGCTTCGCTTTCGCCCCGGCGGAGCGCTGCCGGCGCGGCGGCGGCATTCCGCCATCACCTGTGGTGGGATCATGCGCACCGCCAGGAGGATCCCCAGGGGCAGGAGCACCAGGTCGTCCAGGTACCCGAGGACGGGCAGGAAGTCCGGGATGAGGTCGATGGGGCTGAAGGCGTAGGCCAGCAGCAGGGCCATGAAGACCCTGGCGTACCAGGGCGTCCGCGGGTCCCTGTAGGCCAGCAGCAGAGCGTGGATCTCCCGCTTCAGGGCGCCTGCCCGTGCCTTCCACCTGGCGAACGCAGGCGACTTTGCTCCGGCCATGAGAATATCCCTACATCTTCGAGCCTCCTGGCGTCAAGGCGGCGGCGAAACCCCAGGACCCCGCAACTTCGGTGAGGTTGCCAACCGGGCAATAAACTGCTATATGAGGAGGGACAGCCCTGGTGTTCTGCAGAACGAACGATACGAGGTTTTCAGCAGATGTTGGTACAGTCCATCGTCAACGGCATTCTGTTCGGAGCCGTCTACGCCACCATCGGGATCGGCTTTTCCCTCGTCTGGGGGGTGATGAACATCATCAACCTGGCCCACGGCTCCTTCATCATGATCGGGGCCTACCTCTCCTACACCCTCTGGGCTGCCTACAAGCTCGATCCCTTCCTTTCCATCCCGCTGGTCATGGCGGCGCTGTTCGTGATCGCCTACGCCATCCAGCGCTTCGTGACGAACCGGCTGGTCCGGGGCAGCGTCTTCATCACCCTCACCTTCACCTTCGGGCTGCAGATCCTGATCGCCAACGTGTGCCTGCTCATCTGGAGCGCCGACTACCATTCGGTGAAGCTTCCCTACTCCTCGGCCGGCATCGACGCGGGCGTGGTGGTCATCCCCCTGGTGCGGCTGGGGATCTTCGCGGTGGCTCTGGTGCTCACGGGGCTGTTCTACCTGTTCATGCGGCGCACCAGGGTGGGGGTGGCCATCAACGCGACGGCCCTCAACTTCGAGGGGGCCAGGACCGTCGGGATCGACGTCTACAACATCTACGCGGTCACCTTCGGGGTGAGCGCCGCCCTGGCGGGAGCCGCGGGGGCGCTGATCTCCCCGATCATGAGCGTCAATCCCTTTATCGGCGGACCGCTGGTGGGCAAGGCCTTCGTCATCGCCATCCTCGGCGGGCTGGGCAGCACCATCGGCGCGCTGGTGGGAGGGCTGGTGCTGGGGCTGGTGGAGACGGTGGGCACCGTGTTCCTGCCCTCCTCATACCAGCAGCTGCTGGGCTTTGTGGTGCTGGTGCTGGTGCTGGTCTTCCGGCCCCAGGGCCTGCTGGGCAAGAGGTTCTATTGATGAAGGTGAAGGCGATCGTGCTGGCGGTCCTTGTGCTCCTGTTCGCGGCGCTGCCCTTCGTGGTGACGGGCTTCTGGGTGCGCCTGGTGACCTCGATCTTCATGTTCGCCGTGCTGGCCTCGGCCCTGAACATCATCGCTGGCTTCACCGGTTATGCGGCCTTCGGGAACATGGTCTTCTTCGGGCTGGGGGCCTACACCACGGCCGTGCTGATGAGCAAGGTGGGGCTGCCTTTCGTGGCGGCGTTTCTCTGCTCCGGTGGGGTGGCGGTGGTGACGGCCCTGGTTCTGGGGATGCTGCTGCTGCGGCTGAAGGGCCACTACTTCGCGCTGGGCACCCTGGGAGCCGCGGAGGCGGTCAAGTACGGCATCGACAACCTCACCGGGCTGACCGGAGGAGGCCAGGGCATCACGGTTCCGCAGATGCCCGGCAGCCCCGCCACCGTGAACACCCTGTTCTACTTCATCATGTTCGCGCTTCTGATCGTGATCGTGGCCTTGAGCTGGCGCATCTCCCGCAACCGCCTGGGATACGCCTTCAAGGCCATCCGGGCCGACGAGGAGGCGGCCGGAGTGATGGGGATCGACGCCACCCGCTACAAGATCATCGCCTGGTCGCTGAGCGCGGTGTTCACCGGGGTGAGCGGCGGGGTGTACGCCTACTGGTTCAGCTACATTGACCCGCCAACGGTCTTCGACGTGATGTGGGTGGTCAAGATGTTCGTCATCCTGCTGATCGGGGGGGCGGGCACGGTGTTCGGCCCCGTGGTGGGCGCCTTCATCCTGGAGACCATCTCCGAGCTGGTGTGGTCCAGGTTCATCAGCCTGCACCTGGGGATCCTGGGGACGATCATCATGCTGGTGGTGCTGTTCATGCCCAACGGGATCGTCAGCCTGGTGTCCCGCGGAAAGGGCCTGCGCGATCTGCTCAAATCCCGGCGGGCCCGCGGGGAGGGCGCCGGATGAGCGAGATCCTCTTGAGCGGGAGCGGAGTCACCCGCACCTTCGGAGCCCTGCGGGCGGTCTGGGAGGTGGACTTCCAGGTCCAGCGCGGAGAGATCCTGGGCATCATCGGGCCCAACGGCGCGGGCAAGACCACGCTGCTGTCCATGATCAACGGAACGCTGCCCCTCACCCGCGGAACCATTCGCTTCAAGGGGCGGGTGATCTCGGGCCTGCCGCCCTACCGGGTGGCCGAGCTGGGGATCTCGCGGACCTTCCAGATCGTGAAGCCCTTTCCGGGCATGACGGTGCTGGAGAACGTGGCCATCGGGGCGCTGTTTGGAAAGGACAAGATCCGCGACGCCAGGCAGGCGCAGGAGAAGACCCGCTCCATCCTCTCCACGGTCAACCTGGCCGGAAGGGAGGAGGAGCCCGTGGAGAGCCTGAACATCTCCGAGCGTCAGCGCCTGGAGCTGGCCCGGGCTCTGGCCATGGATCCGGAGCTGCTGCTGCTGGACGAGGTGATGGCCGGGCTGAATACCGCCGAGATCGACTGGATCATGCGGCTGATCCGCCGGCTGAACGAGGAGGAGGGGCGCACCATCATGGTGATCGAGCACGTGATGAAGGCCATCATGGGGATCTCCCACCGGATCATGGTTCTCCACCACGGGGAGAAGATCGCCGAGGGGCCGCCGCAGAGCATCCGGGACGACGAGAGGGTGATCTCCGCCTACCTGGGGGAACGGTACGCACGGGCGAGGGGAAAGCATGATCAGGGTTGAGTCGCTCTCCGCCGGCTACGGGGACGTGCAGATTCTCTGGGAGGTCTCCCTGGAGATCGAGCCCGGCACGATCACCGCCCTGATCGGCGCCAACGGCGTGGGCAAGACCACCCTGCTGCGCACTCTCGCCGGCGCCATCCGCCCTTACAGCGGCCGGATCCTCTACGACGGCCGGGACATCACCGCCCTGCCGCAGACCTGGCGGGCCAGGAACGGGATCATGATGGTCCCCGAGGGGCGGCAGCTCTACGCCGGGTTGTCCGTGGAGGACAACCTGAAGATGGGCGCCTACACCCGCCGCGATCGGGCGGGGGTCCGGCGCGACCTGGAGCAGGTGTACACCATCCTGCCGCGCCTGGCGGAGCGGCGCCGGCAGCTGGCCGGCACCCTTTCGGGGGGAGAGGCCCAGATGTGCGCCATCGCGCGGGGAATGATGGCCGATCCGAAGGTGCTCCTGCTGGACGAGCTCTCCCTGGGGCTGGCGCCGGTGATCGTGGATCAGCTGATCAAGGTGCTGAACCGGATCCACCAGGAGCGGGGCATCACCATCCTGCTGGTGGACCAGGACGTTCAGACCGCCCTGGAGGTGGCCAGCCGCGGCTACGTGATCGTCCACGGCCGCGTGGAGATGTCCGGGGACTCGGCGAAGCTCCTGGAGGACCCGCAGATTCAGAAGGCCTACCTGGGAATCTGAAGCCCTCCTGAGCTCCGGGCGGGCCCGCACGCCCAGCGCCCGCAGAGGCTCGTTGCTGAAAACCTGCCAAAACCGTGCCGCCAATGCCTGAATTCCACCCAAGTACGGGCTACACTTAGAGATACCGTTATGGAGGCACGTAGATGAAGAGTGTGTCGTCGCGTGTCCTGTTGCTGGTGGCGGCGGTTCCGGCGTTGCTGGCTGCAGGGTGTTTCAATCCCACCGGGTCCTCTTCCCCTGACACGATTGCCGGAACGCCCGAAAAACTGGCGCCGGCCGCGGTCGCTGCCCCTGGCGAAGCCGGACCCGTGGGCGCTCCTTCCGGGGGGATCCTGGAGCTGTACCTCACGGACTACCCGTTGAGGAACCGCACGGTGCAGGCGGTGTGGATCAACCTCGAGGGGGTAGAGGTGCACGGGGAGACCTCCGGGTGGATGCCTGTCCCGGTCGAAGCCAAGGAGTACGACCTGCTTCAGCTCGTGGATGACGTCGCTCTGGTAGGGGCCTCCACGCTGGAGGCGGACACCTACACGCAAATCCGCCTTCTGCTCGGCGAGGCAAACCGGATCGTCACCGACAAGGACGGAGAGGTATCCCTGAAGGTCCCCAGCGGCGCCCAGACCGGAATCAAGGTCAACGGCAGCTTCCGCGTGGAGGAGGGCTCGAAGGTGCGCATCGTCCTGGACTTCGATGCCCAGCGGTCGGTGAAGCTCACCGGCAAGGGTTTCCTCCTCCGGCCGACGATCAGGATCGCGGAGGTCAGCTACGAGACCGCGAACCAGCCGCCGGATCCGGTGACCGCCGGGTGGATCGCTTCCGACCCCGGAAACGTCACCCAAACCCCGACTTTTGTCTACTCCGGAAATACGTACTACTACCAGCTGCAGGTCCCGAGCGACCCCGACGGGGACGCGGTCGTGATCGGGTCGGATCCGTTGCCGAGCTACATGAGTCTGGACCCCACTACCGGCCTGGTTACCATCGCTCCTTTTGCGCCTTCTGGAACGGTGACCGTCAACTTCTGGAGCGAGGACTCGAAAGGCGCCAGCACGAGCGGTACCCCGTATACGGTGACCTTCTCCATCGTCAGGACCTGAGGACCTCCTTGAGCAGCTGAAGCGGCGCTCCTCCCGCCAGCGCAGGGCCGGCGGGTTCCGTTGATCGGGCCGGGGCCGGCCCTCGCCGATCTTCTCGAAGACCCAAAACATACCCGCCGGCGCGGAAATTTGTTACCTTAGTGTCATCAAAATCATCACTTTCAAGGGAGGAGCCATGAAGAGAACCGTTGCATCCCTGGCGGCTGCTGTCCTGGCGCTGCTGCTGGCGTCCGGCGGAGTGTTTGCCGGAGGCCAGACGGAGTCCGCCGCGGCGCAGCCGAACGTGATCAAGATCGGGGCGGCGGTGTCACTGACGGGCAGCCTGTCACGGTTCGGTGAGCTGGTGAAGAACGGCTACGAGCTGTGGAAGGAGCAGGTGAACGCGCAAGGCGGCATCGACGTGGGCGGCAAGAAGATGAAGGTCCAGATCGTCTACTACGACGACCAGTCGGACAACCAGACCGCCGCCAAGCTGACCGAGAAGCTGATCACCGAGGACAAGGTGCAGTTCCTGCTCGGTCCCTATGGGAGCGGGCCCACTTTTGCCACCACGGCGATCGCCGAGAAGTACAACATCATCACCATGGCCAGCCTGGCCAATGCCACGAACATCTACACCCGGGGCTTCAAGAACGTGTTCTCCGTCCTGGCGCCGGCCACGCGCATCTTCGCCAGCTTCATCGACATGCTGGCAGCGCAGAGCCCGCGCCCCAAGAATCTGGCCATCATCACCCCGAACGACCTCTTCCCCACCACCGTGGCCAAGGGCGCCCGGGAGTACTCCCAGAGCCTGGGCTTCGACGTGGTCTACTACGAGGAGTACACCAAGGGAGCCAAGGACCTTTCCTCCACGATCCTCAAGATCAAGAACTCCGGGGCGGAGGTCCTGATGGGAAGCGGCTACCTGGAGGAGGCCATTCTGACCGTGCGGCAGCTGAAGGAGGCCCAGGTGAGCCTGAAGGCGATCGCCTTCACCACCGGGCCGGAGCTGCTGGATTTCCGCACCAACCTGGGCGATGACGCCAACAAGATTTTCGGCGTCTCCTGGTGGATGCCGGAGATGAGCTACAGCGGCCCCCTGTTCGGCTCGCCCAGTGACTACGCCAGCCTGTACAAGGAAAAGTTCGGCGAGGGGCTTACCTACCAGGCTGCCGCCGCCAGTCAGGCCGGACTCCTGCTGCAGCTGGCCATCGAGAAGGCCGGGAGCCTGGAGACCGACAAGGTGCGCGAGGCCCTGCGCTCCTACGACGGCTCGACCTTCTGGGGCCCCACCCGCTGGGACCAGACCGGCCAGAACGTGGCCGGCCAGACGGTGACCTTTCAGATCCAGAAGGGGGAGATCCGCACGGTCTTCCCCAAGGCGGCCGCCCAGGCCGCGCCGATCTACCCGGCCAACTGAGGCCAGCCGCCGCAGACGGCGCCGGAGGATAGCGAATGCATACTAGACGGGAGCCCCTGAGGGGGCTCCCGTTTTCTGCCCGCGGCGCCCGCCGTGGGGTGGAGCGCCGGGCCGGTCCGCGGCCCCGGCCGGCGCCTTTGACGGGAGCGCCGCGATCGGCTACGCTGGCAGCCGGCTGCCAGTCGGTCGGGTTGTGCGCCTGCATCCGCGGCAGGGGGGATACCGGGTGAAGCTGGTGATCTTCGTCCTGAACAGGGAGGAGCTGCTCGATGAGGTGCTGGCAGCCTTTGTCGAGGCCGGAGTGCCCGGGGCCACGATTCTCGACTCCGAGGGCATGGGCCGTTTTCTCACCTACGAGGTCCCGCTGTTCGCCGGCTTCAAGGAGCTCATGAAGGGCAACAAGCCCTACAACAAGACCATCCTCTCGGTGGTGGATGAGGACCGCAAGGTGAGCAGGCTGGAGCAGCTGATCGAGAAGATCTGCGGGCCCTTGAGCGATCCCGGCACCGGCATCCTGTGCACCCTTCCCGTGGACTACGCCAGTGGGCTGCGCAGCGTGGAGGAGGAGAGGTGATCCCGCTGTTCGAGCTTGTGCGCCCGGAGTGCATCCGGCTGGAGCTGTCGGCCCGCAGAAAGGCCGATGCTCTGCGTGAGCTGGCGGGGCTGCTGGAGCAAGCGGGCAGGATCAAGGACCGCCGCCGGATCGAGGAGGGGCTGCTCCAGCGGGAGAGAACGGCCAGCACGGGGATCGGGAACGGGGTTGCCATTCCGCACCTTCTGACCAGTGAGACTCGCGAGACGGTGATGGCCTTTGGCCGCAGGCGCGAGGGCATCCGCTTCGATGCGGTGGACGACCTGCCGGTCACCCTGATCTTCCTCATCGTCGGTCCGCGGGAGCAGGAGTACGCCCACCTGCAGCTCCTCAGCAGGCTCTCGCGCCTGCTCCACAGCCACACGTTCCGGCAGGCTCTGTTGGAGGCGGAGACGCAAGCGGAGGTGCTCCGGCTGCTGCGGCGGGAGGAGGAGGCGGAGGCCTAGAATGGAGCTCTTTCGCAAGTGGAAGCTGGCCAGGATCGTGTTGACCGCCTGCTATCTGGCGGCGGGCTGGCTGCTGTTCACCTGGACGGTGGCCCCTTTTCCGCTGTTCCTGGGGCTGCTCTTTTCCACGGCGGTGGCCTTCCTGACCTACGGGGTGTTCATCGCAGAGGGCGAGGCGGCCCGGCGGGCGCTTCTGCCCCGGCTGCACCTGCTGGTTCTCTACATCCTGTTGATCGTGTTCAGGGTGTATGCGGCCAGCTTCCGCATCGCCCTGCGGGTGCTCACCGGCGACATCACGCCCAGAATCGTACATTTCCGCAGCCGGCTGCGCTCCGAGATGGCCCGCGTGGTCCTGGCCAACTCCATCACGCTCACCCCCGGCACGGTCAGCCTGGACCTGGACGAGGATCACCTGATCGTGCACTGGCTGGAGGCCAGGACCACCCACTCGGGCTACGCCGCGCGGCTGATCGCCCGGCCCTTCGAGCGCTGGCTCAGGAGGATCTGGGTGTAGCGGCCTGGAGGGAGGGAGCATGGAGGTGGGCACGTTGCTGGATGCGGCGATCTACGCTCTTGGGGGGCTGACCCTCCTCAGCCTGGTGAGGGTGGTGGTGGGTCCGGAACCGGAGGATCGCATGATCGGGCTGAACATGGTGGCCTCTCAGATCCTGGCCATCCTGGTGCTGGCGGTGGTCCGCACCGACCGGGCCATCTTTCTGGATGTGGCGCTGGTCTACGCCCTGCTCGGCTTCCTGGGCATGCTGGCGATCGCCCGGGCCCTGCGACGCGGCGGGGAGGAGGAGCGGCGGTGATCTGGGTGGCTTCAGCCCTGCTGGCGCTGGGGGTGTTTTTCGGGGTGACCGGAAATATCGGGGTGCTGCGCTTTCCCGACGTGTACACGCGGCTGCACGCGGCCGCAAAATGCAGCACCACCACGGTGCTGTCGATCCTGCTCGCCTGCATGGTCCTGAAGGGGTGGAGCCCCATGACCGGGCGCATCGCGGTGATCGCCATGTTCTTCTTCGTCACCAGTCCGGTGACCGCGCACATCATCGGTCGGTCCGCCTGGCTGCGGGGAATCCGTCCCTGGGGAAGAAAGCATGGCCGCGGGGCGGGGTAGAGCGGCATGATAGAGGCCGTGCTCCTGGTGCTGCTGGCCCTGGCGGTTCTGGCGCTCACCCTGCGCAGGCTCCTGAACGGGGTGATGGTGCTGGCCGTCTTCTCCCTGATCTGCGCGCTGCTCTTCTTCCTGCTCCACGCGCCGGACCTGGCGATAGCCGAGGCCGCCGTGGGCGCCGGCGTCTCCACGGCGCTGTTCGTGCGGGCGGTGCGCAAGAGCGAGAGGGGGCGGGGATAGCCCATGAGCGGAGTCCTGCGGTGGGTGGCGGTGATCCTGGTTCTCGGCGCCGTGGGGGCGGTGCTGCTCCCGCCTCTGGGCGTGGGGCGCTCCCCGCAGACGGGGGAGAGAGGGACCGCTGCCGAGCTGCTGCGGCGAGGGGCCGGGGAAACGGGGTCGATCAACCTGGTGTCCGGGATCTACCTGGGGTACCGGGCGTTCGACACCCTGGGTGAGACGATCGTGCTGGTGCTGTCGGTGGCCGGGGTGATCGCGGTGTCGGGGGCGCGCAAATGAAAGAGTCGGAAATCGTGGAGCTGGTCTCCCGGAAGCTGGTGCCCTTCGTGCTGCTTTTCGGGCTCTACCTGGTCTCCTACGGCCACCTGTCGCCCGGCGGCGGGTTCCAGGGCGGCGTGGTGCTCTCCTCGGCCCTCCTGCTGCTCTGCCTGTCCCGCGGTGTGGAGGCCACCTCCAGGCTGTTTTCCCCCGGAAGGGTGGGGGCCGTGGAGATCGCCGCCTTTGCCGTGTTCCTGGCTATTGGCGCGGCCGGCCTGGCCGCGGGGGTGGCCTTTCTGGGCAACTTCCTTCCCCTGGGCACTCCGGGAACGGTTCCCAGCGCCGGGTTCGTCTTCCTGCTCAACATCGTTATCGGGGTGGAAGTGGGAGCCGGCATCGGGGTGATCTGTCTGGCGCTACTGCGGGAGGAGTGACGGGTGGCGCAGATCCTGCTGTTGGCTCTGATCCTGGCGGGTATCGGCGGGCTGATTCTGAGCGATAACCTGATCCGCAAGGTCATGGCGCTTGCCATTCTCAACAGCGCCGTGGTGATCCTGTTCGTGTGGGCGCCCTCTCAGGAGGGAAGCGCCCCGCCGATCCTGCTGCCCGGGGTGCGCGACATCGTGGACCCACTGCCCCAGGCGCTGATGCTGACCGCCATCGTGGTGGGCCTCTGCCTCACCGCGGTGGCGCTGGCGATGGTGATGCGCCTCCACGACCGCTACGGCACGGTGAGCCGCCGCCGTTTGGAGGAGCTCGAGCGGGAGGGGCATGACTGAGGCACTGGTCCTGCTGGTGTTCCTGCCCTTTGCGGGAGCGGTGCTCTGCCTGGCGGCTCGCTTCCTGCCGCGCGTGCCCCTGGCGCCCGCGGCGGCCTGCGGCGCCGGGGCGGGGGTCCTGCTGCTGCTGGCCCTGCTGGCTCCGGCCGTCCGCGCCAGGGGGGTTCTGGTGTACGCGGTGGGCGGGTGGCTGGAGCCGCTGGGGATCTCCCTGTACCTGGACATGCTGGCGTGGAGCAGCTCGCTGATGGGCGCCGTGGTGGGGCTGTGCGCCCTGCTCTTTGCCGTGGGTGAGCGCCGCCACCGCTACGACTTCTTCTTTTTTTTCCTCATGCTGATGGCGGGCATGGAGGGAGTGATCCTGACGGGCGACCTGTTCAACATGTTCGTGTTCCTGGAGATCCTGTCGATCTCCTCCTACGTTCTCATCGCCGAAGGAGGCAAGGGGCGGAGCCTTCTGGCCGGCCTCCGCTACCTGCTGGCGAGCTCGCTGGCCATCGCCTTCTTTCTGCTGGGAGTGTTCCTGGTCTACCGCGCCTCGGGGACGCTGTCCCTGCGGCTTCTGGCCTCTGCCGCGGCGCTGCGGAGCGGGCCGGCGGCGGTGGCCGCTGCGGCGCTCACCGTGGGTGTGGGACTGAAGGCCGCATTCGTGCCGCTGCACACCTGGCTGCCTGCAGCCCATGCGGCGGCGCCGCACCCCGTCTCCGCAGTTCTCTCCGGGGTGATGATCAAGGTCTCGCTGCTGGCGGTGTGGCGCATCCTGTCCGCGCTGGGCCCGGCCGGACCCGGCGTGTTCCTGTGGCTGGGAATGCTCACCGCACTGCTGGGCGTGGGGATGGCCATCGCGCAGACCGACAGCAAGCGCCTGCTGGCCTACCACTCGGTCTCCCAGATGGGCCTGATCGTGGCCGCCTACGGGGCCGGCACCGCGGCGGGCCTCGCCGCGGCCTATGCACACGTGTTGAGCCACTCCCTGTTCAAGAGCCTGCTGTTCCTGTCGGTGGGGGCGGTGATCCACCTGGGGGGCCGGAGGGATCTGAAGGAGCAGGGGCCGGGCAATCCGGCGCCCTGGCTCTTAGGGTTTTTCCTGGTGGGAGCGCTGTCCATTGCGGGGCTGCCGCCCTGGGGCGGCTACGTGAGCAAGAGCCTTCTGGCCTCGGTGCTGAAGGAGCATCCCGTGATGGCGGTGTGTTTCCGCGTGGTAGCCGCCGGCACGGCGGCCTCCATGATCAAGCTCTCCGGGCTGTTCCTGAGGCCGCGGCGGGAACCCGCGGCCGCGCCGGCCGGCCGGGCCGGGCCGTCCCCCCTGGTGACGGTCTCCCTGTCGATCCTGGCGCTCCTCTGTCTGGCGGGGGGCCTGTTCCCGCGCCTTGCCCTGGACTGGCTGGTTGCGCCGGCCATGGGCGCGGCGGGTAAGGGGCAGGGAGGCGCCGTCTACGCCGCCGCACCCCTGATCGAGGCGCTGGCGGCCGCCGCGGCGGGCCTGATCCTGTACCTGGGCGTGCGCAGCCGCGTGGGGGGGCGCCTCACGGCGGCCCTGGCCCGCCGGCGGGTGTCGCTGGACGACGCCCTGCTCCTGGTGGTGGTTGCCTTTCTGGTGTTCGCCCTCTTCGGGCGGCTTCCCCGGCCGGGCTGACCGCTCCTGCGGGCCGCAACGGCAGCCCGCCTCGAGGTCAGCGTCTTGCGCCGCGCGTGCGGTCCTCCGCCGCCAGTCGTGGCCCTCCTCTTCTTCGCGTGGAAGACACGGTGGTGGTGGGGGAGGGGGCTTCCGAAGTGCTCACGGCCTACCCCCGCGCGCTGGAGGCCTGACGATGGAGACCGCTGAGCGCCCTGTTCATCTACGGTTTCCTCCTGGCGGCGATGATCTGGTCGCGGCGGCTGGGGCTCTCGGTGGAGGGGGTGCGCGGCATCCAGGGACTGCGGGCGGAATAGATCGGGCCGGACACGGTGCACTCGGCCATGCACATCGAGGTGGCGGGCGGCATGGCCGTAGAGGAGGCAGACCGGATCGCCCACGCGGTGCACGCCAGGATCCAGAGTGCCAAAGGCTGCCAGTACTGCATGATCCACGTCGATCCGGCGGCGGTCGAGAAGCGGTGAGCGCCTGACCGCGGGCCGCCGGTGGCGCCGCCGCAGTCGATGAAGCGCGGCCATCCAGGCTCTGCCGCCGACCGGCGCCAAAACCGGCCAGAGCTTGACAACGGCTTCCCCGAGCCGTATTTATATGGTAGCTATTGGTATGATACCATAGGCTGTCTAGGTATAGATGGGGAGGCTGGATGCGCAGGCGGGTGTATTCGATCCTGTCCAAGCTCATCAGGGTGTTCGTGGTGAAGGCCCGGATCGTGGGCCTGCGGGAGGCACTGGGGCGCGCCTGCACCATCTGCGTGGCCAACCACCTGGGCTCCTTCGGGCCCATGGCCATCATGAGCTCCTTCAAGACCACCCTGTATCCCTGGGTGATCCACCAGGTCACCGACATCAAGACCTGCGCCTCCTACCTGCAGAAGGACTTCGTGGCCAAGGAGCTGAGGCTGCGGGGCCTGCTCAGCCGGGTGGTTTCCTCCCTGCTGGGCCGCATCTGCGTGGACATCATGCGCTTCCTGAGCGTCATCCCCGTCTACCGGAAGGGCAGCCAGATCATCCGCACCCTGGAGCTGAGCGTGGCCTACCTGCGCCAGGGCAGGGCCATTCTCATCTTTCCCGAAAACGACGAGAGCAAGGCCCACGACGAGCTGTGCATCCTGGAGCCGGGGTTCATCAAGCTGGCACGCTGGCTGTTCCGGGCCACCCACAAGGCCGCTACCTTCCTGCCCATCGCGGTCAACCGCAACGCCCGGGCCATCCAGGTGGGCGAGCCGGTGCGATTCGACCCCGAGGCGCCCTTCGGACAGGAGCGGCTGCGCATCAAGGGGGAGCTGGAGCGCCAGATCACGGCGATGTACCGCTCCCTGGAGCCCGGCGGCGAGGATGAGGCGGGCGGCAGGGTTTCCGGGCTGCCTGCGGCGGGCAAGGGAGCGGCCTGAGGCCGAAGCGCCCGGCAATCACTTCGAGGGCCGGCCTCGCCGGGCCGCCAGGCGCTCCGGCAGGTCTCCTACCAGCACCTGTGCGTTCTCGAGCTGCTGCATCTCCGCGAGCGGCACGGGCCTCACGGAGGCCACGGCTGCCCGGGAGCCGGGAAATGGGCACGTCCGCAGCGGGTAGCCACCGGGTACGGAAGAGGGTATCATGCGCGGGATGAAGGACAGGCCGATTTTCACCGCCGGCAGCGTGCGTGAGGTCAGCACGCCGGCTCCGAGCTACGCGGACCTGCTTCTGGAGGCCCCCGAGGTGGCCCGGCGCGCACAGCCGGGCCAGTTCGTCATGATCCGCGGCTGGCCGGGGATGGACCCCTACCTGCCGCGTCCGTTCGACATCGTGGAAGCGGATCCCGACACCGGGGTGCTGCGCCTGTTCGTGAAGGTCGAGGGCAGGGGCACCGGGCTGCTGGGCCGGCTGCAGCCGGGCCAGGAGGTGCGGCTGGCCGGCCCGGTGGGGCGAGCGATCACGTCCTTCCCCTTTTCCTCGATGGCGCTGCTCCTGCGGGGCGCCGGAGCGGCGGCTGTGGTCATGCTGGCCCGCCGGGCCCGGACCGAAGGGGTGCGGGTGCACACCTTCCTGTCCGCCTCCACCGCCGGCAGGGTGGTGTGCCGGGAGTTCCTGGAGCCTCTTTCCACCACCCTGGAGGTGGCCACCGACGACGGCAGCGCCGGCTACCACGGCAACGCCACGGACCTGCTGGACAGGCTCCTGGAGGAGCGAACGGTGGAGCGCGTCTACACCTGCGGGGCGCGGCGCTTCGCCCGCCACGTGAAGGAGCTTCACCGGCAGGGGCGCACGGAGGGGTACGTGTTCCTGGAGGGGTTGATGGCGTGCGGCCTCGGGGACTGCCACGGCTGCGCCGTGGCCCGGGACGGGGAGCCGGGCTACTACCTGGTCTGCCAGGATGGGCCGCACTTCCGGCTGGACAGGGTGGTGATCGAATGACCGACCTTTCCGTCGAGATTGCGGGGGTCCGGCTCGCCAACCCCGTCATGCCGGCCTCGGGAACCTACGAGGTGGCGGACATTCACGAGGAGTTCTTCTCTCCCGCGGAGCTGGGGGCGGTGATCAACAAGACCATTTTCCGGGACTCCCGGCCCGGGAATCCGCCGCCGCGAATCTGGGAGACCCCCGGAGGGATGCTCAACTCCATCGGCATCCCCTCCAAGGGCCTGGACCATTTCATGGAGATCCTGCTGCCCAGGCTGCGCTCCCTGGGCCCTCCCGTGGTGGCCAGCATCGCCGGCAACACCGTGGAGGAGTTCTGTCTTCTGGCCAGGACGGTCGGGGAGAGCGGGCAGGCAGACCTGTTGGAGCTGGACCTTTCCTGCCCCAACCTGAGCGACGGCATCCCCTGGGCCACGGACCGGGAGAACCTGCGCCGGGTGGTCTCGGAGGTGCGCTCCACCACGGACGTGCCGGTGATCGCCAAGCTGACGCCCAACGTCGGGGACATCGCCGCTATGGGGGTGGCCGCCGAGGCGGCCGGAGCGGCCGCCCTCTCGCTGGTCAACACCTACCGGGGCATGGCCATCGATGTCCGGACGCAGCGCCCCATCCTGGGCACCCGCACTGGAGGGCTTTCCGGGCCCGCCATCCGGCCGCTGGCGGTCTACGCGGTGTACTCCACCTATCCGAAGGTTGACGTGCCGATCATCGGCATGGGGGGCATCTCCGACTGGCGGGACGCCGTGGAGTTCATCCTCGCCGGGGCCACGGCGGTGGCGGTGGGCACGCAGAACTTCGTGAATCCCCTGGCCATGCCGGAGGTAATCCGGGGAATCCGGGAGTATCTGGAGCGAACGGGGTGCGCCTCGGTGGGCGAGATCGTCGGGGCGGCCCACCGCGGCTCCTGACCGCTCGCCCGCCGGCCTGCGGCCGCCTCAGGAGGCAGCTTCGCGCCCGATGCCTTCCCCGGCGGCCGGCTTCAGGAGCCGGTCTTCTTGACGGCGGCCTTGCGCTTGCGCGCCCGCTTCTTGCCGTACGTGCCCCGGTACAGCTTGCCCCGGCGCGAGCGGATGTCTCCCTTTCCCATGAACGGCTCCTTTCTCTCCTTCCACCGCCGTGCCGCAGGCCGGCGGCCTCACGACCCAGGCCCTTGCGCCCCTCCCCGCGGAGGCCGGCGCGCCTACTCGATCTCCCGGTAGCTCTCCCAGAACCTGAGGGCGATGCACTTCATCCCTCCCCGGTAGTACAGCCTGATGATCTCGCCGGTATACTCCCGGGCGGGCCTCTCCCGGGGCTTGATCAGAAAGCGTGCGTCGCTTCCCAGGTCCAGATCCGAGACTTTCTGCTCGTCGGCCGGCGCCAGGCTCAGCAGCGCGCCGTGACGGGAGAGGTTGATCAGCCTTGCCATCACTACCCGCTGGGCCACCGTGATCTTGAGCGGGGTATCGACGTTGATTCTGCCGGACTCCCTGCGTTCTCTCAAGCGAACGAACATCCTTCCCCGCCCCCTCGAAGAGCGGCTATTTCTCGACCAGCGCCTCCAGCCCGGCCCACTCCGGCCCCGGCGGGTTCTTGATGAGGTTGCGGCACCTTTCGATGAACAGCACCGAGCAGTGGTCCTCCGGCAGCAGCTCCCGTTCCTGGGCGAAACGCTCAGCCGCCGCGGCGAACTCGCGCCGGTAGTACAGATCCAGGGCCTGCCGGTGCAGCTCCCAGGCCCTGGCCTCGGTGGTGGAAAGGCGCCGGCGCACCGCATAGACCCCTACTCCCACGCTCCTGCCTTTCACCACCACCCTGTCCAGCTGGCGGCAGGGCAGCTCGGATTCGATCTTCCGGTACACGGACTCGGAAACAATGATCGGCTCCAGGTACCTCTTGGTGAGCCCCTCCAGGCGTGAGGCCACGTTGACCATGTCGCCGATCACCGTGTAGTCCATCTTCTTCTCCGAGCCGATGTTGCCCACCGTGACCGCTCCGTAGTTGATGCCGATGCCGATCCTGAACTCCGGCCTGCGCTTCTGCAGCTGGAAGCGGTTGAAATCCCGCAGACCTTCCAGCATCTCCAGTCCCGCCAGAACGCTCTGCCGGGCGTCGTCCTGATGGCGCACCGGCGCGCCGAAGAACGCCATGATGGCGTCGCCGATGTACTTGTCCACGATTCCACCGCGGTTCATGATCACGTCCACCATCAGGGCGAAGTAGTCGTTCAGGCTCTGGACGATCTCGTCCGGCCGGAGCTGCTCGGAGAGGGTGGTGAAGCGGCGAATGTCGGAGAACAGCACCGCCAGGACCCGGTTTTCCCCCACCAGCATGGCCTCCGGGTTGGAGTAGAACTGGTCGATCACCGCCTTGGGGACGTACTTCTGAAAGATGTTGCGGATCTTCTGCTCGCGCATCTTTGCCACCACGGCCTTCAGGGCGTAGCCTTTGATGTGGTCGTAGGCCTTCTGCAGCTCGGAGGTCATCAGGTTGAAGGTGTGTCCCAGCCGTCCCGTCTCGTCGCGGTAGAGCACCTCCACGCGCCGGGACAGATCGCTGGTGCCGATGATGTCGGTCATGGCCTGGACCACGTTGCGCAGCGGCCGCGTCAGATACGCGGCCAGCATCAGCAGCAGGGCCACCGCCGCGGCCAGGGAAACGCCCAGGATCAGGGCGGTCTGCTGGGCGATCTGGTTGGTGGTCTGGTAGAAGGTGGATCGTTCCTCGGTCACGAAGGTGATCCAGCCGAAGGGGGGGAAGGAGTCCACGTGCGCCACCCGTTCGATCCCGCCCAGCCTGAGGGGCCGCCAGCCGCCCGTCTCCTCGGCGGCCAGCCTGGAAAGGGCGCTTCTTTCCTCCGCGGTGAGCTCCAGCTCGGCGCTGCTCATGGCCACGGTCCCCTGCCGGTCGATCGCGAAGATGAGCTCGGTGGGGGTGCGGACCAGGTTGCGGGCAAAGCTCTGCACGGCGGACTTGGCTGCCTCCACGAAGGAGGTATTGTCTTCCAGCCCGTTGCTGCGCAGCAGCGCCCACTGTCCTTCCGCGTAGTTGATGAGCTCTTCGGACTTGAACTGCAGGAACTCGGTGGCCACGCCGGTGATGCCGTTGCGGGCGGACAGCGAGGCGATGATGCCCGTGAGAAGCAGGGGCACGATGATCAGGGGTAGGACGACCAGAATAATCTTGGCCCGGATACCCATGGGTGCCCCAAGGATAGCGTAGTTGGCCGGGAGGGGTCAATTCAGGGAGGCCGGAGACACCGGGGGGCTGGCTCAGGGGGCCTCGCAGCGGGGCTCCCCTGGTTCACGTACCGGTGGAGCGGAGCCTCGCGTCTTGACCGTGCTCGCAGGAAGTGCGTAAATTCCTGCGACTCCCTGGCCGATCCTAGGAGAAGAGCTCTCAATCCCATGGAGCGACCTTGAGCGGACTGTATCATCGCGCCCTTTCCATCATTCGACGGGACAGCCCTGCCGGCCCCGGCAGGGAGGAGCTCGCCGAGCCCACCGATGTGGAGGAAATCACCCCCGAAGAGCGCGAGAAGGTTCTGGAGCAGATCGACGAGATCGTGGCTCAAAGCCGCATTTCGGTGGAGCCCCGGGCTTTCGAGTTCACCCCGAAACGCAAGGGGGGGGTCCTGCCCGCACTGGTCAACGCCTCGGCGCTGCTGCTCCTGGCGGCGGGCGTGCTGGCGGCGATCGCGCTGTTCAACCGGCGGGAGCAGACCATCGTGAGACGCCCTGCGGCTCTGAGCACCGCCGAGGGAAAGCTGGTGGAGGTATTGCGGCGGGAGGCCCAGCAGCAGCTGAGCGCCAAGGAGAACGAGATTGCCGATATCCAGGAAAGGCTGGCCGCCATCACTCAAGAGCGAAGCCAGCTGGAGGCGCAGACCGAGCAGAGGCTCGAGGAACGCGAGCAGGAGCTGCGGGCCAACCTGACAGCGGAGCTTCAGGCCGAGCGCCGCCGCCTGGAGAGCCAGGGGGTTTCGACCGCGGAGCTGGAAGAGCGGCTGCGGACCCTGGAGGCCGAGAAGGCCCGGCAGCAGCAGGAGGAGTTGGAGCGGCTGCGCCAGCAGGCGGAGGCTGAGCGCCTGTCCCGCGAGCAGGCCATGTCGGACCTGACGAAGGAGTATCAGGGTTCCCTGGAGCAGGCGCAGGCGGAGCGGGAAAGGCTCCAGACGGAGCTCGCCGCCAGGCAGGCGGAGGCGCAGGCGCAGGCGGAACGGCGGACCGCCGTCCTGGAAGGCGAACGCGCCCAGGCGGTGGAGCAGTTGCAGGCGCTGCGGCAGAGCCGCCAGGACGAACAGCTGGTTCTGGACCAGATCCTTTCCTTCTATGGCCGGGTGAGGGAGCAGCTGGGACAGTCCCGCTTCCAGGATGCGCTGAAGAGTCTGGAGGACCTGCGCTCCTACCTGCAGCAGGATTCGGTTGCCTCCCTGCCGGCGGTCCTGGAGCGCCGGCCGGTGGAGCTGTTCATCGTCAAGTCCCTGGAGGACCTGATCAACGGGCAGCTGCGCTCGGGGCAGCAGGACACCGGATCGCTTCTGGCCGCCGCCGAGCGGCTGACCTCCGCCTCGGCGTTTGTGGAGCGGGGAGAGCGGCTCTACAGGGAGGGAGACTACCAGGGCGCCCGGGAGCTGTACCTCTCGGCTCTGGCGCAGATTCCCGCCGCCCAGGTGGGCCACGAGCGCCTGGCGGAGATCGAGCGGATCTTCCGCCGCCAGGAGCGCAGCGCGGCGGCGGATCTGCTGTCCGCCGGCAACACCGCCTACCTGGCCGGGAGGTACCGGGAGGCCAGCGAGCGCTACGGGCGCGCCCTGGAGGCGCTGATCGAGGACCGGGTCACGGCGCAACGCGTGGTGACCCAGCTGGAAGATGCGGGCTACCGCCGCGGCCTGGCCGAACAGCCGGAGCCGGCCCGGATCACGGAGCTGGAGCGCGAGCTGGAACGCGCCCGGGCGGAGGCACGGGAATCGGCCCGACAGGCTCGGGAGGCGGGAAGTCAGCAGCCGGAGAGCCCCAGGATCGCCGAGCTGGAGCTGGAGCTGCAGCGCCTGCGGGCGCAGGCCCGGGGGTCGGCCGAGCGGGCGCGGGAGGCGCAGGCCGAGGCGCAGGAATCCGAGACGCGGCTCCGGGAGGCGCAGGCCGAGGCGCAGGAGTCGCAGGCGCAGCTGCGGGAGTCGCAGGGGCAGGCGCGCCAGGCCGAAGCGCAGGCCCGGGCCCTGGAGGAGCGGGTTTCCGGGCTGCAGGACGAGCTGGCGCGCACGCAATCCGAGGCGCAGGAGCGCGGGGAGCTGGTTCGCCGCATCGGCCTGCTCCGCGAACGCTATGCCGGCATCCTTGCGGAGGTCGAGAGCCGCGGGGCTCCGGATCGGGAGACCATGCTCTCCCTGCTGCAGGCCAAGCTCCAGGTCCAGCGCCTCCTGGACAGCGAGCCCATTCGCGCGCAGCATCCGGACCTCTACGACCGGCTGGATCGCTACCTGCAGGCGCTGGTGGATGAGAAGGGGCGGGAGACCGAAACGGCCATCCTCACCGATCTGAACGCCCTCCTGGACGCGCTGGTGCGCCAGGAGCCTCCCCGGCTGACGGTGGAGCGCTACGCCGACGGGCGCGATCTGTTCCTGTCCCTGCTGGACAGGCTCGAAGCGCTGCTGCGGTAGCCGGGAGGCCCGAGGGCCTGGACCGGCCTTCCTCCTCAGGGCCGGCCCACCAGGTAGAGGCGGTAGGGCAATCCGGTGCTTCCGGAGGTGCCGCCGGCCAGGTAGAACTTGACTCCGGCGTAGTAGAGGTTTCCAGGCACGATGCCGGTCACCCTCAGGGGCGGGTTGGCGGGCTCGGAGTCCGCAGAGGTGGCCACGCTGGTCACCTCCCCGCCGCTTTCGTTCCACAGGTACAGGTCGATGTCGTCGAATCCGGTGCTCCACTCCGCCTGCATCTCCAGGCCGTTGACCCCTGTGCCGGCGGTGAAGCGGAAGGTGTCGAACTGGTTGACGGTGTCCATGGTGCCGACGATCTCCACCAGGCTGCCGAGCTCCAGCGTGATGCCGTAGTCCCCGACCGCGGAGAAAGCGGGGGGCGTCGGTCCCGAGTCGCTGTTGTCCTCCGTCCCTTCGGTGTAGGAGATGGGCACGGCCACCCGCGAAGAGATCTCCATGTCGTCGATGGGGTCGCTATCGTCGCTGGCGGTGAGGCGCACGATCAGGTAGTAGAAGGAACCCACCCCGGCCGGCCAGGTGCCGTCGAAGGAGATGTCCGTGAACGCTCCGGCTCCCAAAGCGGCGGTCACCCCGGAGTCGGCCAGGACGTCGGCGCCGTCGAGAACCACGTCCAGGGACCGGTACACCCGCCAGTCGATGGGCTGCGTGCCGGCGTTGCCGGCGACCTCCTGGATGCGGAAGCTGTGGGGCCCGGCTGCTGAGTACAGCGCGCCGGGGGTGCCCCGCGGCTGCACTGTGAGGCTTGCGATGTCGTAGTTGGGCTGCGCCACCGGCGCCGTCACGCTCACTGCGGCGCTGGCGGTGAGGTCGTTGCCGGCGTTGACGTCGTCCCCTGCGGAGACCTTCACAAGGAGGTAGTAGGTCGCCGGGGTCGCGGGCCACGTGCCGGTGAAGCTCACCCCCGCCAGGCTCGTTCCAGCGGCCAGGGCGGTGGTGCTTCCCGAGTCGATCACCGCGTCCGTGCCGATCTCCAGGGTGGTGTTGCTGGAAACGTAGGCGGTCCAGTAGACGGCTTGCGCCCCGCCGGCGGTGCCCGCGTTCTGCAGCGTGAAGTTCCCCGCGATCGCTCCGTCGGTGACCGTTCCGCCGCTGTTGTTCACCACGGTCACCAGGTAGTCGACGTTGGGCACCGTGACGGTGATCGGGCTGCTGGCGGTGGTGTCGTTTCCCGCGTTTACGTCATCGCTTGCCGAGAGCCCGACGATCAGGTAGTAGGTTCCGCCGCCGGCGGGCCAGGTGCCGCTGATGCCGACGGGCGCCGAGGTGGCGCCTGCGGCCAGGGCCGAAAGGCTCCCGGAGTCGATCACGGCGTCCGCGCCGTCCAGGAGGGCGTCGGCAGACAGGTAGGCGGTCCAGTACACCGGGCTTGCCCCGCTTGCGGTCCCGGCGTTCTGCACGGTGAAGGACCCGCTCAACGCCTGCCCTGCGGTGGTGCCGCCGCTGTTGCTCACCGTGGGCACGGTGTAGTCCACGTTCGGGGCGGTCACGCTCACCGCAGCGCTCGCCTTGGTGTCATTGGCGCTTGCGATGTCGTCAGAGGCGACCACCCGTACGATCAGGTAGTAGCTGCCCGGAGTGGAGGGCCAGGTGCCGCTGAAGGTGGGGCCGGCGCTGGCCCCGGCGGTCAGGGCAGCCACGCTTCCCGAATCGACCACCGGGTCGATGCCTACGTTCAGGTTTGCGTCCGCAGACAGGTAGGCGGTCCAGTAGACCGTGGCGACGCCGGCGGCTGTGCCGATGTTCTGCACGGTGAAGGTGCCGGCCAGCGGACCGCCGGTGGTGGATCCGCCGGTGGAGGAGACGGCGGTGACCGAGCAGTCCACGTCCGGGGCGGTCACGGCGATGGCGCCGCTGGCGGTGCTGTCGTTGCCCGCGTTCACATCGTCGCTGGCGGACAGCTTGACGATCAGATAGTAGGTGCCGGTGCTGGAAGGCCAGGTGCCGTTGATGCCCATGGCAGCCGAGGTGGCGCCGGCGGCCAGGGCCGAGAGGCTTCCGGAGTCGATCACCGCATCGCCGGGGACGTCGAGGGCGGCGTCCGTGGAGCGGTAGGCGGTCCAGTAAACCGCAGCGGTGCCGGCGGAGCTGCCGATGTTCTGCACGGTGAACGAGGCGGACAGGGGCTGCCCTGAGGTGGTGCCGCCGGTGTTGCTCACCGCGGGAATGAGGTAGTCGACGTTCGGCGGCGGTGAGCCGGAGGTGGACACCAGGGTGCTGGCGGCCGCGTCGTTGGCCGCATTGACGTCGTCCCCGGCCGACACCTGGGCGATCAGGTAGTAGCCCCCCGCCGTGGTGGGCCAGGTGCCGCTGAAGCTCGGCGAGCTCGAGGCGCCGGCGCCCAAAGCCGCGGTGGATCCGGTGTCAGCCAGCATGTCGGTGCCGTCCAGGAGCGTGTCGGCGGACACGTATACGGACCAATGCACGGTCTCGGCCCCCGCGGCGGTGCCGCCGTTCTGGACCGTGAAGGAACCGGAGAGGGTCCCTCCGGCGGTGGTGCCGCCGCTGTTGACCACCGAGGTGACGGTGTAGTCCACATTCGCCGGGTTGGTCGTCACCGGCGCGCTGGCAATGGTGTCGTTGCCCGAGTTCACGTCGTCGCTGGCATAGATCTGGACGATCAGGTAGTAGGTCCCCGCCGCCGCCGGCCAGGTGCCGCCGAAGGTGGGGCTCGTGGAAGCCGAGGCGGCCAGTGCGGCGAAGGAGCCCGAGTCCAGCACCGGGTCCACGCCCGAGTTCAGCACCGCATCCGAGGACAGGTAGGCGGTCCAGAACACCGTCTGGGCGCCCGCGGCGGTGCCAGCGTTCTGCACCGTGAAGGAGCCCGCCAGGGCTCTGCCGGCGTCGGTGCCGCCGGTGCTGGAGACCCCGCTGACCGCGTAGTCGATGTCCGGCGGCGACACCGTGGCCGCTGCGCTGGCAGTGGCGTTGTTGGCGGCGTTGACGTCATCCGAAGCCGACACCCCGGCGATCAGGTAGTAGGTGCCGGCGCCGGAGGGCCAGGTGCCGCTGAAGGCGACGGGGCTCGAAGTGGCCCCCGTTGCCAGAGCCGGCAGCGTGCCGGAGTCCACGACTGGATCGATGCCGACGTCCAGCACGGCGTTGGTGGAGCGGTAGACCGTCCAGTAGATGGTGGCGCCGCCCCCGTCGGCGCCGCCGTTGGTGACGGTGAAGGAGCCGGCCAGAGCCCCGCCGGTCGTGGTGCCGCCGGTGTTGCTCACCAGCGGGACACTGTAGTCCACGTTCGCCGGCGGCGCTCCCATGACGGCCACCGCCGCAGCCGTGCAGCCGCTGTTGTTGGCGGTGCTCGCATCATCGGGGGCGCTGAGCTGGGCTATCAGGTAGTAGCTGGCCGGCGTGGAGGGCCAGAGGCCGGAGAAGGCGATGGGTGCGGAGCTCGCCCCGGCGTTCAGGGCAGGGGTGCTCCCGCCCGCCACGTAGTAGTCGCTGCCATCGAGAACGGTATCCGTGGAGGCGAACACGTACCAGGATACGGCCTGGGTCCCGTTCACGGTGCCGGCATTCTGAACCGTCAGTGTGCCCGAAACCGTCTGGCCCGCGGTGGTGCCCGCGGAGTGGCTTACCGACGTCACGGTGTAGTCGATGTCCGGAAGAGTCGTGGCGGTCACCGTCACGGTGGCGGTCACGGAGGCCGCGGCCGCGTCGGTGACCGTCACCGTGTCGGTTCCCGGGGTGGAGCCCGCGGTGTACACCCCGGTGGCGGGATCGATGGAGGGCGAGCCGCTTCCGGGGGGCAGCGAGATCGAGAAGGTGTAGGGGGAGGTTCCGCCGACGGCGACGAACTCCACCGTCTCCCCCACGCTCACGGAGATGGCAGAGGGCCCGATCGTCAGGGGCCCCTGGAAGTCGGAGATGGTGAGGGTGGCGTCCTTTGCCGCGCCCGCGGAATCGATCACCCGCACCACCGCCGTTCCCGCGGTGAGGGGAGCGGTGTAGAGGCCGGAGGCCTCGTCCACGGACCCGCCGCCGGAGTGCAGCGAAAACCGGTAGGGCGGCACCCCCCCGTCCGCCTTGAAGGTCACCTGCTCGGCGGCGGGAAGCACCAGGGAGGAAGGCTCGATCGACAGCGGGCGTCCGAGCTCTCCGTTCAGCACCGAGGTCAGGCTGAACTTGTCACAACCGGCGGCCAGCATCGCCAGAGCGGCAGCCCCCGCCACCGCCACCAGCACGCGTCCTTTCCCTTTTGGTCTGCTCGTTTCCACCGCCAGAACCTCCCGCACCTACAGGCTCACGTAAAGCTGTGCGGCCGGCACAAAGCCCATGATGATCACCGATCCCTCGAAGAACGCCCCATAGCTCAGGTCCAGCGACAATCCCAGAAAGCGGCTGAAGGGAAGGGTCAAGCCGAGCCCGCCCAGGGCGTACGGCACCGGCTTGGCCACCGGCTCTCCGGCGGCCGTGTCCACCACCAGCACCGCTGCTCCACCGCCGGCATGCACGAACACTCCCAGCACGCCATCCAGGACGTAGCGCAGCTCCCCGCCCAGGGGCACCAGGTAGTCGTCCGCCGCGGCCACGATCCCCTGAGTCCGAAAAAGACCCAGCCCCGCGAACCCTCCGATTCCGAGCTGACCGGCGCCCATGTCGATACGGAAGTTGAAGCTAAGCTGGGTCATGGTCCCCAGAGTGAAGTAGGAGGTGGCCTCCCCGGCGGCGATGAACGGCGCGAAGCCGCTGGCGACCTGAAACCGCGTCCTCCGTGCCGGTCTGGAAGGGACCTGGGGCTCCGCCGGCCGCGGTTGGACCCGGGTGTTGCCCTCCGCCGGGGGCTCCTCCGCTGGCGGCGTGGAGGCTCCGGGAAGGTTGTGGACCGGCGAGAAGGAGGTGTTAGCGAACGCTCCGTCGCCGGTGCCCGGCGTGCCTGTCGGTCCCGGCGCGGCGCCAGCGGCCGCCCGGGGGGCGCCGCTGCTGTGCGACCTGACCACCTGGGGCAGCCCCGCCACGTTCAGGGCCCGGCCCAGCCCCTCGTTGATCGTCCAATCGAGGGTGAGCCCGATCTTGCCCTCGGCCGAAGCGGGAGGCGACCACTGCTCGGCGGCCACGTCGAGCACCCGGAAGCGCATGGCCAGCTCCTCTCCATCGGAGGAGTAGCTGCAGGTCAGCACGTAGGCCGCTCCGGCCCGGCCGGCCGCCTGGCGCAGCGACTCGGTGTCCGTGGGCTCGGGCGCCTCTCCGTCGAGATCGGCCGTAGAGTAGCCGCGGCGGGAGAGCTGAAGGGCAAGGGAGTCGTCGATGATCTCGGCCAGGGAAGCGTCCTGCAGGGATTCGTCTGCGCTCGGCAGCAGCAGCACCCTCTGGGCCTCCTGGGCGGTCGCCCCGGGGACCATTGCCGCCAGCGCCAGCGCTGCGAGGAGAACGATTGTACCGGACCGAGCGCGCACCTTCCCTCCTTGAATGGCCCCACCACCGGTCAGGCTTCGTTTTTTCGCTTTTTGTTTGATACTTGGATCGGCTATCGATGCGGCAGACAAAATCCCTGGCCTGCCGGGTTCAATGATAGACCCGGAGCGGAGAAAAATCCAATCTTACCGGGCTTCCTTCCTATCCCCGGGCGGGGTAGTGACGGGGGTGCATCTCCTCCCGGGGGGGATTGAAGTAGCCCAGCTTGAGCCGGGGGAGCCGTTCCCGCAGGAGGCGCACCCAGCCGCGCATGCCCGCCCTTTCCCCGCCAAAGGCCGCCAGGCCCAGCTCCCGGATGTACCACTCCGGGTCGATGTTCAGGTTGCGGGTCTGGATCATGTTCACCCCGGCGTCGCGGACCAGCCGCTCCAGGGCCGCCATTTCCGCCGGGTGATCGCTGAAGCCGGGAAACACCAGGTAGTTGAGCGAGCTCCAGATGCCATGGCGGCGGGCCACCCGCAGGCTCTCAACGACCTCCTCGAAGGAGTAGCCCCGGGGCCGGTAGTAGGCCTGGTAGCAGGGGCGCTGGGCGGAGTTGAGGCTCACCCGCACGCTGTCCAGCCCGGCCCGGCACAGCCTCTCCAGCACCTCCGGCCGGCTGCCGTTGGTGTTCAGGTTGATCACCCCGCGGTCGGTGGCTCTGCGCACCGCCCGGATGGACTCCTCCAGCAGCTCCCCCTGAAGCAGCGGCTCCCCCTCGCAGCCCTGGCCGAAGCTGATCACGGCGCGGGGCGCCCGTTTCAGATGCGGCACCGTGAAGGCGCTCACCTCCCGGACCGTGGGGGTGAACTCCAGCCGCTCCTGGGAGGAGGGGACCCCGCTCGCGCCGTCCTGGTGCGAAATGCAGCCCACGCAGCGGGCATTGCAGGCGGAGCTGGTGGGCACAGGGCATTCCCACCGTCCCATAACGAAGTTGCGGGCAGCCGGACAGCCGTAGCAGAGCACGCAGCGCTCGATGAGGTGCGCCACCAGGCGGTTGCCCGGGTAGCGCCTGAGCACCCCGGGGGCGCGGCGCTCGATCTCCTCCAGGTCCTGAAGCTGCGGGTCCTGACGTCGGTCCGGGTCGATGCGCAGACCCGCGGCGCAGAAGCCGCCCTCCCGCCACCCCAGGGCGGTATAGCTGTACAGCGGCAGGGGGGGCATGCCGGCGGGGCTGCGGCAGGCGGCGCGGAGGAGCTGGAGGTGCGCCGGGGCCATGAAGGCTGCCGCGGCGTACACTGGCCTGCCGCGGTACTCCTCCAGGGTCACGAAACGGTCCCGGCGCGGGTCGTAGCCCACCGGGGGGCGGTCCGGCAGCATGTAGAGATTGCTGCCGAAGGGCAGAGGAATCAGGTCCTCGGGCTCCGGAACCACGAAGCGGTCCAGGGACATCCCGGCCATTCGGTACTCGGGAATCTCGAAGACGCGCCCCTTTGGGTCACTGGCGAGGAGGGCGGGAAGTGATGCGTCCGCGGCCGGCCTCCTGGCGGGGGGGGGGGCCCCCCCCCCCCCCCCCCCGCCCCACCCAGGAAGGGGGCC
>CAZBDU010000031.1:39419-55486 GCA_964490725.1 uncultured Spirochaetaceae bacterium
GGGCGGCCCCGGCCCCCGCCACCCTGGACCCTACCATGGAAGGGCCGCCTGCAGGAACCCGCGCCGAGGCCCCAGGCCCGCACCCACGGGCTTCCGGCCTGGCCGCAGGGGCCGGTCAAAAAGCAGTTGACATTGGGGGGAGATTAATTACATTGATTCCAATTTCCGCACACGCCAAGGAGGTCCCTAGGGGAAGTTGATGAAGAATACCCTTTCACTCGTACGCAAAAGGGTAGCCGTGCCTGCCCAGCCGGAATACAGGCAGGCCCAGTGGACAGAACCTGTGGTTCTGGGGAATCGCGTTCCGAAGGATTATTTCATCACTTCGGGCAGGGGGGAGAGTGAGATCACGGTGCACGCCGGCTCCTATCATCTGGCGCTGCGCGCTGCGGGCATCGAGATGTGCAACATCATGACCTACTCATCCATCCTGCCGGCCATCGCCAGGGAGGTGTCTAAGCCGCAGCTGCTGCAGCACGGCTCGGTAATGGAAACGATCATGGCCGTTTCCAGCGCCGAGCATGATCAGCGCGCCACTGCTGGCATCATATTCGGATGGCTGTACGACAAGCGGTCCGGCGGACGGCATGGCGGTCTGGTGTGCGAGTACAGCGGCTCCTACGGCGAAGCCGAGGCGGAGGAGCAGCTGCGAGCCAGCCTGCAGGAGCTGTACGAGAACGGGTATTCCGACCAGTACTTCCTGAGGGAGACGCGGCTGATCATGGACAGCCTGGTCCCGGCAAAGAAGTACGGGACGGCCCTGGTGTCGATCTGTTTTCTCAACTATCTGTGGCCAGTGGTCTCGGGGGGCGAGCCTACCGGACAATGAACGGCTTCGGGGACCTGCCCAGGCGGTACCGCCGGCTCGACAGCGCCCGGGCCGTTCTGATCCCGGTTCCCTACGACCGGACCAGCACCTGGCTCAAGGGGGCCGCCCGCGGCCCCCGGGCCATCATCGACGCCTCGGCGCACATGGAGCTCTACGACATCGAAACCGACTCGGAGCCGTACCGGGTGGGGCTTGCCACCGACCGGGCGGTGGAGGAGCGCTCCTCGCCGGAGGCCATGGTGGAGGCGGTCCGCCGCCGCGTGGCCTCCCACCTGGAGGCCGGCCGGCTGCCCGTGGTGGTGGGCGGGGAGCACTCCGTCACGGTGGGCGCGGCATTCGCCTGCGCGGACCGCCATCCGGGTCTGACGGTGCTCCAACTGGACGCACACGCGGACCTGCGCCGGGAGTACCAGGGCAGCCGTTTCAGCCACGCCTGCGTCATGGCCCGCCTGAAGGAACGCTGTCCGGCGGTCCAGGTGGGCATCCGCAGCATGGACGTGTCGGAGAAACCCTACCTGGACCCTGCGCGGGTCTTCTTTGCCGAGAAGTCGCGCCTGGACCCGCACTGGCCGGATCGGGCGGTGGAGCTCCTGGCTGCCGAGGTGTACCTGACCGTGGACCTGGACGTCCTGGACCCCGGGGTGATGCCCGCCACGGGCACGCCGGAGCCGGGGGGACTGGGCTGGTACGAGGTCCTGGAGCTGCTGCGGCGGGTGTTCACTCAGCGCACCGTGGTTGGCTTCGACGTGGTGGAGCTCTGCCCCCGGGAGGATCCGGCGCCGGATTTCCTGGCGGCCAGGCTGATCTACAAGATGCTGGGCTACCGCTTCGCCGGGGAGGCGCAGCAGGGAAAGGAGAGATAGTTGAATAAGCACGAGCTCCTCGACATACCCATCGAGCACATCGACCCTACAAGCTTCGATGCCACTCCCATCATCGAGGGCATGCGGGGCATGTCGTTCAGCGCCCGGGACACCGCCCGGGCCGCGGAGATCCTCCAGTCCATGATCGCCGACCCGGAGTGCAGCGTCATTCTCACTCTGGCCGGCTCCACCGGCGCCGGCGGCTGCCTGAAGATCTACTCAGAGATGGTGCGGTGCAACATGGTGGACGCCATCGTGGCCACCGGAGCGGCCGTCGTGGACATGGACTTCTTCGAGGCCCTGGGCTTCCGCCACTACCGGGGCAGTCCCCATGCCGACGATCGGGCGCTCAGGCGGATGTACATCGACAGGATCTACGACACCTACATCGACGAGGAGCAGCTGCAGCGCTGCGATGAGGCCGTGAAGGCGGTGGCCGACTCGCTGGAAGCCGGGGTGTACTCCTCCCGGGGGTTCATCCGGGAGATGGGAGGCTACCTCAAGGGGCACGCCCGCAAACGGGACAGCCTGGTGGAGGCGGCCTACGACCACAACGTCCCCATCTTCTGCCCGGCCTTCTCCGATTCCAGCGCCGGCTTCGGTCTGGTGCTGCACCAGACCGAGAGGCCGGAGGGGCACGTGTCCATCGATTCGGTGCGGGACTTCCGCGAGCTGACGGCCATCAAGATCCACGCGCAGACCACGGGGCTGTTCATGGTGGGGGGCGGGGTGCCCAAGAACTTCGCCCAGGATACCGTGGTGTGCGCCGAGATGCTGGGCAAGGCCGTCCCGATGCACAAGTACGCGGTGCAGATCACCGTGGCCGACGTGCGCGACGGAGCCTGTTCGAGCTCCACCCTGAAGGAGGCCAGCTCCTGGGGGAAGGTGGACAGCGTGTTCGAGCAGATGGTGTTCGCCGAGGCCACCACGGTGCTGCCGCTGATCGTGAGCTGCGTCTACCACCGGGGCGGCTGGAAGAACCGCCCGCGGCGGGAGCTCAGCCGCCTGTTCGACTGAGGGGCGCCGCCTTGCGGTTCCGCCCCGGCAGCGGGTGGCACCGCTTCAGGGAGCGGAACGGGCCGGTGCCGTGCACCGGTGCATGGGTTCCCTCCCGCTTCAGACCATGCGGGCCAGAAGATCGCCGATCCCGTAGGCGGCCGCAGCGGTGGCGCCGCCCACCAGGAGCATCTCCAGCCCCGAACGCCACCACGGCTGTCCGGTGATGCCCGTCTTCAGCGCCCCCAGCGCGAAGAGGGTGATCCCGGTCAGGATCGAAGCGGAGGGGAAGGAATGCTGCCCCGCCAGGGGCGCCACGCCGGCCAGGACGTAGGTGAGCAGCGGCACGAAGCCGAATACGGCGAAAGCCGCGAAGGTGGCCAGGGCGTTCTTCAGGGGAGATTCCTCGGTGCTGACGAGGCCGAGCTCCTCCACCATCATCACGTCCACCCATGCCTTGTGGTTCTTCGACAGGATGGACACCATGGCCTCGGCATCCTCCCGCTCCAGCCCCTTGCTCGTGTACAGCTCCACCATCTCGCGCCGCTCGCCTTCGGGGAAGTGCTCCACCTCCCACTCCTCGCGGTGGCGCTCGGCGGCGGCGTATTCTTTCTCCGCCCGGGTGCTGAGGAAATCTCCGATGGCCATGGACAGCCCGTCGGCGATCAGGTTGGCGAAGCCCAGGATGAGGACGATGGAGGGCTGAAGCGAGGCGCCGGCCACGCCGGCCACCACGGCGAAGGTGGTGACGATGCCGTCCAGACCGCCGTAAACGAAGCTCTTGATGAACTGGCCCTGCTCGCGGCGGTGCTCCTCGGGCGCCTCCGTAAGGTGGGCCTGCCGCGAGGCTTCCGGATCCCGCTTACGGTAGGCCGCCAGGGCCTTTTCCAGGTTCCTGCTCAGCATGACGGCATCCACGGTAGCGCCGGGGGGGCGGGGGGGTCAAGCGCACCGGCTCCGGCGGGCTCACACCACTTTCTGTTTCCAGCGCCCCCGCAGGAACCAGCCGGCCATGGCCAGCCCCTGCAGAAGGAACGCCGTAGAGACCGCCAGCCAGACACCCAGAGGATCCCCCCCGAGCAGCCGGGGCAGGAGCACGGCCAGGGGGATCTGCACCGCCACCAGGGTGGCGGCCAGCACGATCGCAGGAAAGACGGTGTCTCCCGCGCCGTTCAGGGCGCTGGCCATGACCAGCGCCACGGCCAGGAAGAGGTAGGTCGCCACCCGCACCCGCAGGTAGGCCGCCCCGTGCTCCACGATGGCCGGGCTGTGGTTGAACAGGCCGATGGCCCCCCGGGAGAAGCTCAGGAACAGCGCCCCCGCCACGGCCAGGATGGCCGCGTACAGGCCGGCGGCGATCCAGGCGCCGCGCGCCGCCCGTTCGGGCTTGCCCGCCCCCAGGTTCTGCCCCACCAGGGTGGCCGCCGCCGCCCCGAGGGCCCAGCCCGGCATCATCACGATCAGGTCCAGTCGCAGCCCGATGCCGTAGGCGGCCACCACGGCCACCCCGAAGCCGGCCACCACGCGCATCAGCATCAGGCTGCCCACGCTGCGCACCGCCCCCTGGATGGTGCCGGGAATGGAGAGGGAGAGCATGCGGCGAATGAGGCCCAGGTCGGGACGGTAGGAGCGGAAGCGGAGCCTTATGCGGGTGCCGCCCCGCGAGAGGATGGCCAGCCCCGCGCACATTCCGATTCCCTGGGCAACCACGGTGGCCATGGCCGCGCCGCGCACCCCCATGCGTGGAAAGATCCAGATGCCGAAGATCAGCAGCGGATCCAGGGTAATGTTGGCCGCCGAGGAGGCGGCCATCACCAGCATGGGGCTGAGCGCGTCCCCGATTCCCCGCATGATGGCGCTGCTGAGGAAGAAGAGGATCAGCGTAAAGGAGCCGTCGAACACGATGCGCAGGTACCCCAGGCCGAGCCTCAACACCTCCCCCTCGGCGCCCAGAAGCGCCAGGGCCTGCCGGCCGGACAGGTTCACGAATAGCACCAGGAGGATCGAGGCCGCCACCCCCAGGGAGAGGGACTGCATGGCGGCCATCCCGGCCCGCTCCGGCTGGCCGGCGCCGAAGTAGCGCGCCACCATGGCGGTGGTGCCGACGGACACGCCGATCAGCAGGGTCCAGGTGATCTGCATCAGGATCCCCGAGAGGGCCACCGCCGCGATGGCCGCCGCGCCCAGACGGCCGACAAAGATCATGTCCACGACGTTGAAGGCGTTCTGCAGAAGATTGCCCAGCACCATCGGCCAGGCCAGGCGCACCACGGAGCGCAACAGGGGCCCCTCGGTCAGGCTGGCGCCGTTCACTGCCCGGTCCATGCGCTTCACCATACACGACCGGCGGCGCCCCGGACCAGAGGGGAGGGGGGGCGTGGGGCGCCTGGGGCGCCGCGGGCGCTGGAAAAACCCCTCCCGGGCGTGCTATCCTTGGTGCCCGGTGACTGACAGGGAGCGGCGCAACCGGGGACCGTTGTCAGGCGACTGGGCCGGAAGGCTCCTGCTCTTCGTGGAACGTCATGCCTGGGCCGTGATCGCCATAACGGCGGCGATCACCGTGGGCTTCGGCTTCTTCGCCCTGCGGCTGCGGGTGGTTCCCGATCTGGACAGCCTGATCCCCGAAGACCAGAGAATCAACAGGCTCATCGCGGAGTACAGCAGGGGACGTCCGGAGGAGGAGTTCCTGGTCCTGGCCGTCCAGGCCGACGACCCCTTTCGGCTGGAGGGGCTCGCCGCTTTCGAAGAGGCGATTCACACCATCGAGCGGCTGCCTCCCATGGGCAAGGCCGTGAGCCCCTTCAACTGGGTGACCTTCCAGAACGAGGACGGGCGGCTGATGGTGGTGCCGGTTGCCGTGGAGGGACGAGCCCCGCGCACCGACGGGGAGCTGGAGCGTTTCCGCAGCCGCCTGCTGGCAGACCCCTTTGCCCGCAACTACGTGGTCTCCCCGGACGGAAGGACGCTGGCGGCTTTCTTTGCCGCGGACAACGTCCGGGACTCCTCGCGCATCATGCGTACCCTGCGGCAGGTGCGCTCCCGGCTGGATCCGTACTTCCATACCTACCTCACCGGCTCGGTGCCTCTGGAGCACACCGCCAGAACCCTTCTGATGAAGGATCTCTCGCGGCTGATCGCCCTGGTGGCGCTGTTCGTGCTGCTGATCTACTACGTGGGGTTTCGCACCCTGCGGGCCGTGCTCCTGCCGCTGCTGGTGGTGGCGGCCGGCACGATCTGGACCGTGGGGTTCATGGCGGCTCTGGGTTACCCCATCTCCATGGTCAGCGTGGCGGTTCCCCCTCTGGTTCTGACGCTGGGCTCCTCCTACAGCATTCACATCCTGAACCAGTACTATCGCGAATCGGGGAACGGTGGCGACGGTTCGGCAGCGGCCATCTCTCAGGTAGTGCCCACGATCCTGCTGGCCTCGGCGACCACGATCATCGGGTTCAGCAGCCTGCTGGGCAACACGGTTCGCCAGACCCGCCAGTCGGCCCTGGCCGCCAGCGTGGGCATCGCCGCCTGCGCGCTGGTCTCGCTCACCTTTCTGCCGGCGGTCCTTTCGCTGCTGCCGCCGCCAAGGCCCTCTCAGAGGAGGAAGGTGACCGCAGGGCTGCTGGCGCGCCTGCTGCGCCGCACGGGACGCCGGGTGGTGAGGGCGCGATACGCGATCCTGGTCGCGGCGGTGCTGGTGGCGGCGGGGTTCGCCGTTGCCTACCCGCACGTGAGGCACCAGGCGAACTACATCTCCTACTTTCCCCGGCAGGAGCAGGTGGTGCGCGACACCGCCGCGGTGAACGGCTCCCTGGGAGGGGTTCAGCAGATCTACCTGACCTTTTCGGCGCCGAAAGGCAGGGAGAAGTTCTTCCTGGATCCCGCGGTGCTGCGCCAGATCGCCCGCCTGGAAGAGAGGATGCGCCGCAGAGCTGAGATCACCTATACGGTCTCCTTCGCCTCCTACATCAGCCACCTGAACGGCCTGATGACCGGTACTGCCGGGGTGCCGGAAAAACGGGGCCTGATCCTGCTGCTGGCGAAGTACTTCAAGATTTTCTCCGGCTCCCAGGAGAGCAACTCCCTGGTGGACCAGCTCCTGGATCCGGACTATTCGCGGCTCACCGTGGTGTTCAGGGTTTCCCGAGCCTCGGACCGACAGATGCTCTTCGAGCGGGAGCTGCAGCAGGTGCTGGACGGCGTGGCGGCGGACGTGCGGGCCACGGTGGATCCTTCGATCGAGGCTGATTTCTGGGGACGGAGCCTGCGTTTCCTCACCCTGGTGCGGATCATCACCCGCGATCAGCTTCAGGCGACGGCGGTCGCCGTGGTGCTGATCTTCCTCGCCACCCTGCTGGTGTTCCGTTCCCTGCGCTTCGCCGCCCTGGCGCTGGTTCCCATGACCATCGGCATCATGCTCAACTACATCCTCATGGCCGCCATCGGGATCCCTATGGACGTGACCACGGTGATGTTCACCTCCGTGGCCATCGGCGTGGGGGTGGACAGCTCGATTCACTTTCTGCTGTCCGTGCGGCGGCAGCGGCTGGCCAGGCCCTGCGGGATGGCGGAGAGCCTGTACGGCGCCCTCCAGGTGACCGGCAGGCCGATCCTGCTGATCAGCGGCTCGGTGGTCGGGGGGCTGCTGGTGCTGACCTTCGCCAGCTTCCTGCCGATAGTCTACTTCGGCCTGCTGGTGGCGCTGGCGCTGCTGTCCACGGCCCTGGCCACGGTGCTGGTGCTGCCGGCCCTGCTGGCCCTGGGGGAGCGGCCCTCTTCGGGCCCGGGCGTCGGGGAGGGGCAGGAGCGGGCGGCGCGCAGGGCCGTGACAACCGGCCGCCCACCCTGAGGCACGGGAGAGGCGGGAGATGCGCTGTCTGAGACGCGCTGTTTGACTGTGGGCGGCAATTTCGGTTAGACTGTTCGCCAGACACGGTATGGCCGAGGTCCCATGGGTAACATCGCCGTTCTCAGCACAGACGACGGTATCAACAAGACCATCCTGGAGGTGTGTGCCGACTCGGAGGAAGCCTTCTTCCCGGTCTATCTGCGCGACCGGAACCTGATCGTCCAGCATCTGAACTACGAGCTGCCGGAAGTCATCATTCTCAACCAGGGTGACCGCTACATCAACCTCCAGGAGATCCTGGGGGAGATCCGCCGCGACCCCTGGCTGCACTACGGCGGCTTCGTGGTGATCCATCAGGAGGACGACGAGAAGGAGGTGCTCAAGCACCTGGCCGGCATCAACCTGATCTCCCTGATCCACGCCGCCAAGCTCGAGCAACACTTCCCCAGGCTCCTGCGCATCCTGGTGCAGAACCGCTGGATCCTCTACCAGCGGGACCTGCACGTGCTGCTGCAGTCCAAGATCTCCGGCTCCTTCGTGCTGGAGAACGACCCCTTCGACCTGATCACCTATTCCAACCTGCTCGCGAACTTTCTGTACAACTCCGGCCTGATCAATCACGAGCAGCGGGTGAGCTTCTACGTGGCGCTGATGGAGCTGCTGATGAACGCCATCGAGCACGGCAACTGCTGCATCAGCTACGAGGAGAAGAGCGCCTATCTGGAGGCTGGCGGGGACATCCTGGAGCTGATCCGGGAGAAGAACCAGGACGCGGAGGTGGCCCGGCGCAAGGTGTACCTGTCCTACCGCATCGAGCCTCGCAAGTCGTCGTTCAGCATCCGTGATGAGGGACAGGGATTCGATTGGCGCGCCATCGAACCGGCGAAAGGCCAGGAAGGGCTCGGGCAGATGCACGGCCGGGGCATCTTCATGGCCAGGCTGTACCTCTCGCAACTCTCCTTCAACGACGCGGGCAACGAGGTGTTCTTCGAGATCGACCACACCAACCAGACCGACCTCGTTCCGCAGGCGTTCAGCGGCCAGGAGGAGCTGGTTTTCCGCGACGGGGAGGTGGTGTTCACGCAGGGGGACCGCTCCAGCCACCTGTATTACATCGTCGCAGGGCAGTTTGAGATCATTGCCAACGGCAAGATCGTGTCGATCCTCACTCCGGCGGACATCTTTCTGGGAGAGATGTCCTTTCTCCTCAACAACCGGCGCTCCGCCACCGTTCGCTGTCAGGGGGAGGGCACGCTCATCCGCATCTCCAAGGAATCCTTCATCAACGCCATCAAAGACAAGCCGCACTACGGGATCTTCCTGGCGCGCCTGCTGGCGCAGCGGCTGGTGCGCCTGCACCCCCACGCCTAGAAACCGTGAACGTCAACGAGGCGCTGCTGCGGGAGCGCGTCGACCCTTTTCTGACCCGCGAGACGCTGGGCAGGGTGGGCGCCGCCGTATACCGCCGGCCGGTCGCGGTGGAGGGGGCGCGCTCCCTCACCGGCGGCTGCTGGAACCGGGTGGTGGCGGTGCGCTTTGCCGGGGAGCTGCCCGACCTGGTGCTCAAGATCAGCCCGCGGAGCGGCGACCGGCGGCTGCTGCGCGAGCACGGGGTGCTGCGCGTGTTCGCCGATCGGACCCGCATGCCCGTGCCGGTGCCGCTTCTGGTGGATGCGGAGGAAGAGCTTCTCCCCGGGACCCTGCTGGTGATGTCACGCCTGCCGGGACGGGTGATGCACCAGGTCTTTGGCCAGCTTCCTCAGGCCGGCAGGGCGCGGGTGATGGCCCAGCTGGCCGCTCACGTGGTGGAGCTCCACGAGCAGCGCGGTCAGGGCTTTGGCGGGGTGGAGCTGCCGGCGGAGCGCCTCCTGCCGAGCTGGCCGGAGTTCTGGCTGCCCCGCTTCGACGCAGTGCTCGCCGAGATCTCCGCAAGCGGTCTGCTGCCGGTGGGGTTCCTCGATCAGGTGGCGAGGGTCCGCGAGCGCTTCGAGCCGGTGCTGGAGATCGGCGGTCGCAGCACCCTCACCCACTCCGACATCTGGAGCGGCAACGTCATGATCGACGGCCAGGGCCGGGAGCCGGAAATCAGCGGCTTCATCGACATTCCCGGCTTCTGGGCGGACTACGCGCGGGAGCTGTCCTTCATGGAGATGTTCGGCCTGGCGGATCGGCAGCTGTACCGGCGCTATGAGGAGGTGCATGCGCTGGACCACGGTTTCGAGCTGCGCAGGAGCATCTACAACCTGAAGATGCACCTGAAGCACATCGCCATGTACCCCGGGGAGGCCTACTATCGCCGCGGTGCCGAGTCCTGCCTGCGGCACGTCAGGGGGGAGATCGGCGGGTGAGGGGCCGGTCAGGCCTGCCTGCAAGCGGCTCGGGCTGCCTGCAGGCGGCCCGAGAAGTGATGGATGCAGCTCGTTCCGATCTGGCGGAAAGTCTAACGGAAAGCGCCGGGGCCCTGCTGCTGCGCGCCGGGGGCCGGCAGCGGTCCTGTGCCGCCGCGTGGCCGCCGCCGCGCGTGACCGCGCGTTCTCAGTCGCCGGGTAGGGAGGCCAGCGCCGCGTGCCAGGCCAGCGTGGCGCACTTCACCCGTACGGGGTAGCGGATCACCCCGCCGAAGGCCGCCAGGTCGTCCATCGTCTCCAGGGTCTGCGCCGGCAGCTCTCCCCGCATCGTGCGGATGAACCGCTCCGCGCGCTCCCGGGCCTCCGCCACCGTCAGTCCTGCGAGCTGCTCGGTCATGATCGAGGCGGAGGCGGTGCTGATGGCGCATCCCCTGCCGTCGAATCGCACCGCCGTCACCCGACCGTCCGGGTCCACAGTCACCTCCACCTTGAAGGAGTCGCCGCAGGCCGGGTTTTCGTGCACCGCCTCCTCCGGCAGGTGGGCCAGAGAGGCCGCACCGCGGGGATTGCGGTAGTGGTCCAGGATGATTTCCTGGTAGAGGTCCTCGAAGCTCACGGGGCGAACAGCTTCGCCGCCCGCTCCAGGCCGTCCGCCAGGCGGTCTATCTCTTCGGGGGTATTGTAGAAGTAGATGCTGGCCCGGCTCAGGGCTGCCACTCCCAGCCGCCGCATCAGGGGCTGGGCGCAGTGGTGCCCGGCCCGCACCGCCACTCCGTAGCGGTCCAGCACCTGGGCCACGTCGTGGGGATGCAGGTCCCCCAGGGCGAAGGAGAGCACGCCGCCGCGCTCCTCCGGGCCGGGTGGTCCGTAGAGGATCAGCCCGGACACGGCCTGGAGCCGCTCCAGGGCGTAGGCGGTGAGCTCCTTCTCGTAGGCGGCTATGTTCTCCATGCCCAGCTCCGTGAGGTAGTCCACCGCCGCTCCCAGGGCGATGGCTCCCGAAACGTCGGGGGTGCCCGCTTCGAACTTGTGCGGCGGCTCCGCCCAGGTGGCGTGGTCGGGCCACACCGCCCGGATCATCTCCCCGCCTCCCATGTAGGGAGGCATCTGCTCCAGCAGCTCCCACCGCGCCCACAGGGCGCCGATCCCCGTGGGGCCGCACATCTTGTGGCCCGATAGGGCCAGGAAGTCGCAGCCCAGCTCCTGCACGTTCACGGGCATGTGGGGCACCGACTGCGCCCCGTCCACCAGCACCAGCGCTCCCCGGCGGTGGGCCACCTCCGCCAGGGGGGCCACCTGGTTCACGGTGCCGAAGACGTTGGACAGCTGGGTGAGCGCCAGCAGCCGGACCCGCCCGTCCAGCAGCTCCTCCGCCCGGCCCGGCGAAAGCCGGCCGTGGGAGTCGAAGGGGATGAAGCGCAGGGCGCAGCCGCGCTCGGCGCAGGCGAGCTGCCAGGGAATCAGGTTGCTGTGATGCTCCATCTCGGTGAGCAGAACCACGTCCCCCTCACGGAGGAAGCTCCTTCCCCAGGAGGAGGCCACCAGGTTGATGGCCTCGGTGGCGCCCCTGGTGAAGACCACTTCCCCGGCGGCGGCCGCACCGATGAAGCGCGCCACCTTGCCGCGCGCCTCCTCGAAGGCCGCCGTGGCCTCCTCCCCCAGGGTGTGGAGCGCCCGGTGGACGTTGCTGTTGCTGGTCTCGTAGAAGCGGCGCAGCGCCTCCAGCACCGCCCGGGGCTTCTGCGTGGTGGCGGCGTTGTCCAGATAGGCCAGGGGCCTGCCGGCCACCCTGCGGTCCAGGATGGGGAAATCCCGCCGCACGCTCTCGACGCTGCGCCCGCCGATCTTCGCTTCCCGCAGCGCGGCCCGCGTCGCGGCCGTGGGCGCTCTTACCTCTCCCATTGGATGTAGATCCCCCCGTCTTCCACCTTCACCGGGTAGGTGCCTACCGGTTTCGTCGCGGGAAGACCCGTGACCTGTCCGGTGGCGATGTTGAAGCGCGAGCCGTGCTTGGGGCAGTACACCTCCCCGGCCCACACCTCTCCCTCGGAGAGGCGGGAGTACTCGTGGGAGCACACGTCGTCCAGGGCATAGAGGCCCTCCTGGGTGCGGAACAGGGCTATCAGGTGGCCGTCCACCTCAACGCTCATGGCCTCCTCCAGCTCCTCCTCATCCGCCACCCGCATCCACTCAGCCATCCCCGCCGCGCCCCTCGAGCAGGCGCCTGTGCACCCGCCGGAGGACGTGGTCCCGGAAGCCCGCGGGGCTGCGGTCCAGCACGTCTTCGAAGAAGCCCACCACCAGCATGTCCCGGGCTTCCGCCGGAGACAGCCCCCGGCTCATCAGGTAGAAAAGCTGATCGGCGTCGATGCGGCCGGTGGTGGACCCGTGGGTGCAGCGCACGTCGTTGTTCTCGATGCGCAGACTGGGGATGGAGTCCGCCCGGGCGCCGTCGTTGAGGATCAGGTTCTTGTTGCTCAGGTAAGCGTCGGTGCGGGCCGCACCGGGGCAGACCTCGATCAGCCCCTGGTACACCGTGCGCGCCGCATCCTGCACCGCTCCCTTGTAGTAGGCGCGGCTGACGGCCTGGGGCGCCAGGTGGCGCTGCACGGTGCGGATGTCTAGGTGCTGCTCCCGGTCCGAGAAGTAGACCCCGTTCAGATGGGCCTCGGCCCCGGGGCCCGAGAGATCGCAGTCCAGCCGGCTCCTGGTGAGGCTCGCTCCCAGGGAGGCGTCGGTGTGGGTGAGGCTGGCGTCACGGTTCACCTCGGCGCGGCCGTGACGGAAGTACAGGGCGCCGTCGGCCAGATCCTGGAGCTCGTGGTAGCGCAGCGCCGAGGCGGGCCCCAAGCGCAGCTCCAGCGCGGCGTTGCAGAGCAGCTTTCCCTCCCCCAGGAGGCGGCTCTCCACGGTGGCCCGCGCTCCCTCCTCCAGCAGCACCACGATGTGGGGGCCGGTGAGGGAGCCCTCGCCCTGCTCGTTAAGGGAGATCAGCAGCGGCTCGGCCACCTCCACGAAGGGTGGCACGTAAAGCACCGCCCCGTGGCTCCACAGCGCGTAGTGCCAGGCCTGCAGGCGGTTGTCCAGGGCCTCGATCCCGCGGGCGAAGAGCTCCTCCAGTGGCTCGGCCAGCTCGGTCAGCGCCCGGCGGAGCGGGAGCAGGCGCACCCCCCGGGCGGCCACCTCCTCCCGCAGCCAGCCCGTGCCCTCGGCGCCGCGGTCCAGGCGCAGGAAGCCCGCGTACCCGTCCTCGGCCTGGCTCGGGGCGGCTGCCGGGCGGTCCGTGGCCGCCGGCAGGTAGGAGTCCAGCTCCAGGCGCGACAGGTCCGTGCGGCGCCACTCCTCCTCCTGAGGGGTAGGCCAGTCCAGCGCCAGGAAGCGCTCCCAGGCCCGGCGGCGCAACTGCCTCATCCACTCCGGCTCCCCCCTTCCTGCAAAGGCGGCGGGCAGCGCCTCGTTTCGGCGCTCCGCCACCGTGGCGGTCGTGTCGTTCCGCATGGGCTCCTCCCTCATCAGCCCACCGAGCCTTCCATCTCCAGCTCGATGAGGCGGTTCAGCTCCACCGCGTACTCCATGGGCAGCTTCTTCACCAGCGGGTCAAGGAAGCCGTTGATGATCATCAGGGAGGCCGCCTGCTCGGTGAGGCCGCGGCTCATCAGGTAGAAGAGCTGATCCTCGCTGATGCGGCTCACCCGCGCCTCGTGCTCCACGGAGACATCGTCGGACTCGATCTCCATGTAGGGGAACGTGTTGCTGGTGGAGCGCTCGTCCAGGATCAGGGCGTCGCAGACCACCCGCGAGCGGATCCCCTTCAGGCCTTCCTCCACTTTCAACAGCCCCCGGTAGCTGGCCACCCCGCCGTCCTTGCTGATGCTCTTGGAGGTGATCACCGAGGTGGTGTTGCCGGCGACGTGCACCGCCTTGCCGCCGGTGTCCTGCTGCTGCCCCTTGCCGGCGAAGGCGATGGACAGCACCTCTCCGTGGGCCCCCTGGCCCATCAGATAGACCGACGGGTACTTCATGGTGCGCTTGGAGCCGATGTTGCCGTCCACCCACTCCACCGTGGCCTCCTCGTGCGCCACGGCGCGCTTGGTCACCAGGTTGTACACGTCGTTGGACCAGTTCTGGATCGTGGTGTAGCGCACGCGGGCGCCCCGCTTGGCGATGATCTCCACCACCGCGCTGTGCAGGCTCTCGGTGGTGTAGATCGGCGCGGTGCAGCCCTCGATGTAGTGGACGAAGCTCCCCTCGTCGGCGATGATCAGGGTGCGCTCGAACTGCCCGAAGTTCTTGGCGTTGATGCGGAAGTAGGCCTGCAGGGGGATGTCCACCTTGACCCCCGGCGGCACGTAGATGAAGCTCCCCCCGGACCAGACCGCGCTGTTCAGAGCGGCGAACTTGTTGTCCAGGAAGGGGATCACCGTGCCGAAGTGCTCGCGCACCAGGTCCGGGTGCTCCCGCACCGCCGTCTCGGGATCGCAGAAGATGACTCCCTTGCGGGACAGCTCCTCCTTGATGCTGTGGTAGACCACCTCCGAGTCGTACTGCGCCCCCACTCCGGCCAGGAACTTGCGCTCCGCCTCGGGGATGCCCAGCCGGTCGAAGGTCTCCTTGATGTTGGCGGGCACCTCATCCCAGCTGCGCTGCTGGGCCTCGGTGGGCTTGGCGTAGTAGTAGATGTTGTCGAAATCCAGCTCCGAGAGATCCGCGCCCCAGTTGGGCATCGGCTTCTTGCGGAAGGCCTTCAGGGAGCGCAGCCGGAACTGGCGCATCCAGTCGGGCTCGCCCTTGTGCTCGGAGATGGCCTCCACCACCTTCTCGTCCAGACCCCTGCGGGTCTTGAACACCGACTGATCGGGATAGTAGAACCCTGCCTTATATTCGAAATCAAGAACGGGCGTTTGCGGCTTCATGAGCTTCCTCCTCGATACCGTACTGGCGGCGCACCCAGTCGTAGCCCTTCTCTTCCAGGGTCTCCACCAGGTCGCTGCCTCCCGAGGTGACGATCCGGCCGCGGTACATGATGTGCACGTAGTCCGGCCGGATGTGATTGAGGATGCGCTGGTAGTGGGTGATGATCAGGGCGCCGAAGTCCTCTCCCCGCAGCCGGTTCACGCCCCTGGCCACTACTTTGAGCGCGTCGATGTCCAGCCCGGAGTCCGTCTCGTCCAGGATGGCGAAGGCGGGTTCCAGCAGCAGCATCTGCAGGATTTCCATGCGCTTCTTCTCGCCACCGGAAAAGCCCTGGTTCAGGTAGCGGTTGATGAAGTCCTGGTCCATCTCCATGAAGTCCATCGCCTCGCGCAGCTCCTTGATGTAGGCGCTGACGTTGAAGCGTCCGCCTCTTCGCAGCTCCAGCGCCCTCTTCAGGAACTTGCCGACGGTCACCCCCGCTATCTCCATCGGATACTGGAAGGCCAGGAAAGCGCCGCGCAGGGCGCGCTCGTGCGGCTCCAGGGCCAGGAAGTCCTCGCCGTCCAGGGACACCGCGCCCCCGGTGACTTCGAAGGAGGGATGCCCCATCAGCACGTTGGCCAGGGTACTCTTTCCCGAGCCGTTGGGGCCCATCAGCGCGTGCACCTCACCGCTTCTGAGGGTCAGGTTGATGCCCAGCAGGATGGGCTTGTCCTCGATCCGCGCCTGCAGGTCACAGATTTCCAGTGTTCTTTTCATGGCGTTCTTCCCTCGCTCCTTGTCGCGGGATTCAGATGGGGTAGCCGAGGCTGATGCGCGCCTCCTCGCTCATGCGTTCGGGACCCCAGAGGGGCTCCCACACGAGCTCCGCTGTGATGCGGGGGACACCGAGCCGGCTCCACAGAACGGTGGTGATGTCCTGGCGGATCTGGTCCCCCAGGGGACAGCCGGGATAGGTGAGGGTGTACTCCACCCGGATACCGTCCCCGGAGAGGTCCAGGCCGTAGACCAGACCCAGGTCCACGATGTTGATGCCCAGCTCGGGGTCGAAGACCTCTTTCAGCGCCTCATACACCCGTTCTTCGCTAACCTTCACTCCCACCGCTTTCCCTCGAGGATTTCTGATTATAAGGTTACTAACCTTATAATTTTTGTCAAGTTCAAAACCGCGGCCCGGTGCGTCCTGCGGCCCGGTGCGTCCTGCGGCCCGGTGCGTCCTGCGGCCCGGTGCGTCCTGCGGCCCGGTGCGTCCTGCGGCCCGGTGCGTCCTGCGG
>CAZBDU010000032.1:0-4952 GCA_964490725.1 uncultured Spirochaetaceae bacterium
GGCCGCCACCGGGCCGCCACCGGGCCGCCGCGGCCGCCACCGGGCCCAATCTTGACACCCCAATGAGCCCGTGATACCATCGGCCGCGAGAGAGGGGGGCCCCTTCAACGCGGCCCCGCAGAGGAGACAGACATGTCCGGCCATAGCAAATGGCACTCGATCCGACACAAGAAAGGCGCAGTGGACGCCAGGCGTGGGCAGTTGTTCACGAAGATGATCAAGGAGATCAGCGTGGCCGCCCGGATGGGCGGAGGGGACCCAGAGGCCAACGCCAGGCTCCGCACCGCGGTTCTGAAGGCCAAGCTGGCCAACATGCCGAAGGACAACATCGATCGCGCGATCAAGAAGGGAACCGGCGAGCTGGAGGGCGTGGACTACACGGAGATCGTCTACGAGGCGTACGGGCCCGGCGGAGTGGCACTGCTGATCGAGGTGCTCACGGACAACCGCAACCGCACTGCGGCGGAGATCCGCCACCTCCTTGGCCGGAGCGGCGGGAACCTGGGCGAGACCGGGTCGGTGTCCTACCTGTTCCGCCGCAAGGGGTTGATCTCGCTGGACGCGGACCAGGTCAGCGAGGACAGGCTCCTGGAGGTGGCTCTGGAGGCCGGGGCGGAGGACGTGACGCGGACGGACGGGGAGTTCGAGGTCCTCACCGAGCCGCAGGACTTCGAGGCCGTCCTGGAGGCGCTGGAGAAAGCCGGCATGACGGAGCACAACGTCGCGGAAGTGTCCATGATCGCGGACGCCCAGGTGAGTCTCCCGGAGGACAAGACCCGCCAGGCGCTGAGGCTGATCGAGGCGCTGGAGGAGCACGACGACGTGCAGAGCGTAGCCAGCAACCTGGAGATTCCGCCGGGGTTCGAACTGGATGAATGAAGATCGTTCTGGGGATTGATCCGGGACTTGCCGCCACCGGCTACGGGGTCATCGCCTGCGATGGCTCGCGGTACCGGTACGTGGGCCACGGAACGATCCGCACGGAACCCCACGAATCCATGGGCGAGCGGCTGCGGCAGATCTACGGCGGCATCCGCGGCATACTGGACTCCTACCACCCGGCAGAGGCGGGCATCGAATCGGTGTATTTCTCCAAGAACAGCCGCAGCGCGATTCCGGTGGCCCAGGCCAAGGGAGTGCTGATGCTGGCCCTGGCCGAACGAGGCGTTCCCTTCGCGGAGTATACGCCCCAGGAGCTCAAGCAGGCGGTGTTGGGCCGCGGCAAGAGCGACAAACGCCAGATCCAGGAGATGATGCGGATTCTGTTCAAGCTCCAGGAGATTCCACGGCCGAACCACGCCGCCGACGCCCTGGCCGTGGCCTTCTGCCACGCCAACTACTCCTCCGTGCGGGCCCTGATCGGTGGGTGAGCAATGTTGAACAGCCTCACCGGCACCATCACCTACAAGGACCAGAGCCGGGTGCTCCTGCAGACCGGCGGCGTGGAGTGGGAGCTCGTGGTGTCCCGCAACGGTGCCGAGGATCTGCCGGAACCGGGAGAGAAGGCCCGGATGTTCGTGTATCTCCACCACCGGGACGATCAGATGAAGCTGTACGGGTTCGCCGAGGCGGCGGAGCGGGACCTGTTCCAGGATCTGCTGCGCGTGGAGGGGGTGGGGCCGCGGCAGGCGGTGAGGATCCTGTCGGGAATCCGCGTGCAGCCTTTTGCCGAGGCTCTGGAGCGCGAGGATCTGGAAGGCCTGGCCGCCATTCCCGGCCTGGGAAGAAAGACCGCCCAGAAGATCCTGCTCAAGCTGCGCGGCAGGCTCACCGCCGGCTCGCCCGCCGGGGTGTCGCTGGAGGAGGACCTGGTGAACGCGCTGATCGGCATGGGCTTCGATCGCCGGCGCGCCAGGGGCGCGGTCACCGCGGCGGTGCGGGGCCTGGGTGAGGCCGGACTTTCGCGGGAGGAGATGGAACGGGAGGCCTTCCGGCGCTCCCTGGCGCTGGTCTCCAGCCAGGAAAGCTCGTGAAAGACGAGCGCATCATCGCTGGCTCCTACAACCGGGAAAATGACCAGGAGGAAGCCTCGCTGCGCCCCCGCGCCCTGCAGGACTTCCTGGGTCAGGAGCGGGTGAAGCAGAACCTGGCCGTGTTCATCCAGGCGGCGCGGCAGAGGCGGGAGAGCCTGGACCACGTGTTCTTCTCCGGTCCCCCCGGTCTGGGCAAGACCACCCTGGCAGGGATCATCGCCAACGAGCTGGGGGTGCAGTTCCGGGCCACCTCTGCCCCCGCCCTGGAGCGCCCGGGGGACCTGGCGGCCATTCTGACCACCATCGGGGAGCAGAACGTCTTCTTCATCGACGAGATTCACCGCCTGAAGCCGGTGATCGAAGAGATGCTGTACACCGCGATGGAAGATTTCGAGATCGACGTGGTCATGGGTCAGGGCCCCGGCGCCCGCACCATCAAGATCCCGCTGCCTCCGTTCACCCTGGTGGGGGCCACCACCAAGACCGGCCTGGTCTCCGGCCCCCTGTACTCGCGCTTTGGCATCACCGCAAGGCTGGACTTCTACACCGAAGAGGACATCCAGGCCATCCTGCGCCGCTCGGCGCAGATCCTGAAGGTGGGGATGGAGGAGGAAGCCTGCCGGCTCCTGGCCCACTGCAGCCGCGGTACCCCCCGGGTGGCCAACCGCCTGCTGCGCCGCATGCGGGACTTCGCACAGGTCTGGGCCGAGGGGGTGGTGGACCGGGACATCGTGGACAGGGGGCTCCAATCCCTGGCCATCGATTCCCTGGGTCTGGACAAGCTGGACAGAGAGATACTGCGGACGGTGATCGTGAACTACAACGGCGGGCCGGTGGGTTCGGAGACCCTGGCCATCTCCATCGGTGAGTCAGTGGACACGCTGGAGGACGTCTACGAGCCCTATCTCATCCAGCGGGGCCTCCTGCAGCGCACGCCTCGGGGGCGGATGGCCACCGATCTGGCCTGCCGGCATCTGCGTCTGCGCCGGGGACTGGGTGAGGATCAGCACGAGCTGTTCTGAAGTGAAGACCGACCGGTTCACCTTCGAGCTGCCGCCGGAGCTGATCGCGCAGGAACCCGCCTCCCGGCGGGAGGACTCCCGGCTGCTGGTGCTGGATCGCCATGACGGACGGGTCCGGCACAGCCGCATCAGTGACCTGGCCGACTTCGTGGCCCCCGGCACCGTGATGGTGCTGAACGACACCCGCGTGCAGAAGCGGCGGCTTGCCGCCCGGGCGGCCGAAACGGGCGGACGGGCGGAGCTTCTGCTGCTGGAGCCCCGCGGGCAGGCCGGATGGGTGGCCCTGATGAGCAAGGCCCGCAGGCGAGTGCCGGGAAAGGCGTTCCTGCTGCCGGAAGGGGTTCGGGCCACCGTCACCGGGGTGGAGGGGGAGCTGCGCGTCCTGGAGTTCGAGCCGCCCCTGGACCAGGCCTACCTGGAGCGGCATGGCCAGGTGCCGCTGCCTCCCTACATCCGGCGGCCCGGCACGCGAACGGACGAGGAGCGCTACCAGACGGTGTATGCACAGCACGCCGGCTCGGCGGCCGCTCCGACGGCGGGGCTGCATCTCACCTCGGAGCTGCTGGCACGGCTGGAGGCCAGGGGGGTCGAGCTCTGCCGGGTGACCCTGCACGTCGGGGCGGGCACCTTCCTGCCGATCCGCACCGCCCTGGTGGAGTCTCACCGCATGCACGAGGAGCGCTACCGCATCCCGGAGAGCACCGCCGAGCGGGTCAACCGTGCGCTGGGGGAGCGCCGTCCCGTCCTGGCGGTGGGGACGACGGTGGTGCGGACCCTGGAGTCCGCCGGCCGGCACGGCCGTCTGGAGGCGGGGGAGGGCAGGACCTCGCTGTACATCGTGCCGGGGTTTCCTTTCCGGATGGTCTCGCGGCTGCTCACCAACTTTCACACCCCGCGCTCCACCCTTCTGGTGCTGGTGTGCGCTCTTGCGGGCACGGAGGCGGTGCTGGCCGCGTACCGGGAAGCCGTTGCCGCCCGCTACCGGTTCTTCTCCTACGGGGATGCCATGCTGATCCGTTGAGCCGGCGCAGACCACGGGCGGCCGTGCGGGCGGCCGTGCGGGGGGAGACGCGGCTCAGTATGTGGAGGCGTCCATGCCCTGGAAGGCCTGCCGTACCCGTTGCAGCCTGGCCAGGTGGGAGCCGATGATCTCCGCGTAGTCCAGCTCCCCGGTGCGGATGCGCTGCCACTCGTCCTCCCAGGCCTGAACCTGCTTCAGGTTGAAGCGCAGCCGCGGCAGGCGAGCAGCCCAGCGCAGGGCCTCCTGCCAGTAGTCCAGGGCCACCCGGTAGGCCTGCTCCGCCTTCTGGAGGCTGGCCAGGTTCTCCTCACGCCAGGGCGCGTTGTAGAAATAGGCCACCCGCTTGTCGAACTTGGAGCCCAAGGTGAGGTAGAGCTCCACCAGCTTCAGGTTGACGTGCAGCTTGAACAGGAGGCGGTACTGGGCCCACTCCTCCCGGGTGTCCACCCGCGCCAGGGCGTACAGCGGATTGGCGAAATCCGACTCCAGGGCCCGTTCCAGATAGTAGATGTTTTCCATGGTGTCGTCGGGGTACTGGTAGAAGTGCAGGTGGTAGAGCCGGTAGAACTGCTCTGCGTAGAGCACCCTGTAGGCCGCCCCGGGCGGCGCAGAGCCCAGGGCCAGGAGCAGGACCAGGGGCAGGAGCAGGAGGGGCGGCTTCACGCTCCTATCATCGGCAGGGACCGCAGGACGGTCCAGAACTTCTCGAACACCTGCTCTTCGCTCTGCCTGCCGTCCAGATGGTGCACCTTCATCCCCGACTCCTCGTGCTCGGCAAGGGCGCGCGCATAGCCCGAGAGGATGGGTTGCTGGAGCCGCTCCGCCTCGAAGAGGTCCGGCGAGACCGGGCGGGAGACCAGCCTTCTCTGGGGGGGGTGCACCGGGGGGGGCCGGGCGCCCAGCAGGGGGGGGAGGGGGGGGGGGGGGGGGAGGGGT
>CAZBDU010000032.1:4962-53362 GCA_964490725.1 uncultured Spirochaetaceae bacterium
GGCGGCCCCCCCCCCCCCTGGCGGGGGGCGGGCGAGCCGGGGGGGGACCCCTGCGTCCGGGGGGTGGCCCCCACGGGGGTGTCCAGGAACACCAGATGGGAGGGCAGGGGGAAGGGGCGGTTCAGGCTTCGCACCAGCTCGTAACTGCATTCCAGGGACTGGTAGGCCAGGCTCGAAAACAGGTAGCGGTCGCAGATCACCACCTCACCCTCCCGGGTGCGCGGGACGATTCCCTTGCCGGGACGCCACAGGTGGTCGTGCCTGTCGGCGGCGAAGAGGTAGGCCAGGGTGCAGGGGTCCACGCTCACCCTGTGCTGCAGGACCTCGCGGACGAGCCTCCCCACGGGCCCGTCGGTGGGCTCGCCGGTGCACCAGTGAGGGATGCCCAGCTCCTCCAGCCGCCGGTCTGCCAGGCGCAGCTGGGTGGTGGTGCCGGAGCCGTCCAGGCCTTCAAGCACCACGAAGCCTTCCAGAAGGTGTGATTTCTCCAGGGTCTCCTCCCGCGCCGGCCGCCGCTGACACCCTCGGACAGCGGACCCGGCTTGCTGAAAACCTCCATTTGAGCATAATCTACAGCGTAGCTTTTGTCATGATTGCCCTCTTGTGCGTTCTGCTGAGTCTTGCCGGGGCAGTGGGCTTTGCCGAAGACGGCGGTGAGGAGCTCCTCCTGCCGGACGTCACCCTGACTGGACGGGATACACGCTTCCTTGCCCCGCCGCCCCCGGTGGTCCTGCCGGCGGCCGTTCCGGCGGTTGAGGTGGACCGGGCCGGGTACCTGCCTCCCGGCGTGCCCGCTCCGCCCGTGCCGGGGGAGCAGGGGGCGGCGGTTTTCTTCACCCCTGGCGGGATGCCTGCCGCCGGGGGCGCGACCAGCGCGGCGGCCGCACCGGGGGGCGGGGCGGCCGGAGGGGAACCCTCCAGGAGCCTGTTGGAGCTCTCCCTGGAGTACGTGCCGGGGCAGAGGGCGGCGGCCAGGGCGCAAGCCGCGGGCGGGAGCGGTCCCTGGGGATCGGAGGGCGCCCTGTGGGTGGAGGTGCCGGACGGCTGGCTGGGCGTGCCGGCGGCGCCGGGGTCGGTGCAGGGGCGTGCGGCGGTGCGCAGGAGCTGGCTGGGGGCGGCGGCGACGCTCCAGGGCTACGGAGGAGCCTTTCTGCCCTCCGGGGGGCCGGGACGCTATTTGCTGGGCGTGGAGCAGACCCTGAGGGATGCCGGCGGCTCCCTTAGGCAGAGCACCTCCTCCGGCGGCCTGGCCCGGGAGGGAAGCCGGGAGGGCGTGCTGGCGGAGCGCCTGGAGGTCAGGCTTTTCGGCCCACCGCTGCGGCTGCTTGTTGGCGGAAGCGGCGTGCTCTACGGCCTCACCGAGCCGCAGCGGCTCAGCCCGGAGGCGCTTCTGTTTGCGGGGGCGGCCCTGGAGCCGGCCGCTTCCGCGCTGCGCGCATCCCTTGCCGGGAGCCTGCTCCTCCACCGCGGCGCGTGGCGGATCTACCCCAGGGCGGCGGTGCGCTGGCTGCCGGCCGCCGGGGTGGTGCTGCAGGGGTTCGCGGCACCCTACCTGGACATTCCCCCCGATCTGGAGCTGCTGGGCGCGAGCGCCGCGGAGCTCACCCTGGAGCCGCTGGCCGGGTTCCACGGTGGGGTGTCGGCGGCCGGTGAGCTGCCGTGGGTGGAAGCCTCCCTGGCCGCCCGGATCGAAAGCGGGCCCCGCCTGACCGTGGAAGGAGGCCGGCTGCTGCGGGAGGAGGGCCTGCGGGCGGCGGTGTCGCCCCGCTTGATGCTGCGGTCTCCCGGGGATCCCCCCTTCTTCACGGCAGGCTGGGACATGAGCGTTGCCCTCTCGCTGCCGGCCGCGCTGGACAGCACCCTGTGGGGGCAAATCGAGCTGCATGTACAGAGGGCCGCACTGGGCATTATAATGGCCGCGCTGTGGGGGGACTTCCCGGCAGAGGGGCTGGAGAGCCTCCCGGGCATGCCACGGCTGCCCTTCTCGGGTCTGGCGCTGCTGCTGCGCCTGGACCGGGAGGTGCTGCCGGGCGGCACCTTGAGCCTGGAAGGTCAGCTGCTGCGCCCGGAGGATGGAGGTCGGTTCTCCTTCAGGGCGCTCCTGGGGTTCCAGGCGCGTTTCACTCGGGAGTGAGGATGCTCGCTTTTCTGTTGCAGGGAGGGGTGGTTCTGCTGCCCATCGTGGTTCTCTCGGTCATCGGCGTGGCGCTGATCGCCGAGCGCCTGGTGTACACGCTGCGCACCCGCGAGCCCGAGGCGGAGCTGGCGCGCATCATTCTGGAACGGCTGCGGGCGGGCGACAGCGCCGGGGTGCTTTCCGACCTGAGGGAGAAACGCTCCCCGGAGTCCAGGGTGCTGCTGGTGGGGCTGGAGGCCCGCCGCAGGCGGCGCACCGCCGAGGAGATCACCCTGGAGATGGAGACGGCGGCGCTGCGCGAGGCCGAGCAGCTGGAGCGCAACGTCCCCTACCTGGCCAGCATCGCCAACCTGGCCACCCTGCTGGGCCTGCTCGGTACGGTTACCGGGATGATCGTGAGCTTCTTCAATCTGAAGGCTGCCGGCGTGTCCGACCCGGCCCTCCTGGCGGGGGGTATCTCCCAGGCGCTCATCACGACGGCCGCAGGGCTGACCGTGGCCATCCCCTGCCTGTTGTGCTTCCACATCTTCCGGCAGCGGGCCAACCGCGTGATCGGCAGGCTGGAGATCGCCATCTCCGAGCTGCGCTCGGTGTTCGCCGTGCGGGCTTCCTCGCGGAAAGCCTAGAAGCGTTGGTGATGGAAGGAGAGCTGCTGCACCGGATCGTAGCACTGGCAGGGCTGCTCGTTCTGTCGGCCTACTTCTCCGGCTCGGAGTCCGCCTTCTTCTCCCTGAGCAGGCTGGAGCAGGACGGGCTGAGACAGAGGGCGGCGCCCCGTCTCCGGCGCATCATCGAGCGCATCCTCTCCTCTCCCGAAGAGGTGCTCATCACCATCCTCACGGGCAACATGCTGGTGAACGTGTTCGCCTCCTCGATGGCGGAGGCCATAGGCCGGCGGCTCTTCGGGCGGAGCTCCGAGCTTCTTTCCATCGTCTCCATGACGATCCTGCTGCTGCTGGGGGGGGAGATGATGCCCAAGAACGTGGCGGTGCGCTACGCCGTGGGGTTCGCACGGGCCAGCGCCTATCCCCTGTACGGCCTGTTCGTGGTGTTCAAGCCGCTGCGCTGGTTCCTCAACCTGTTCAACCGTCTGGTGAACGCGCTGTTTCCCCTGCGGCAGGGCGCTCGCGAGGGCAGGCCCAACATCATCCTTTCGGCCGTGAACATCGGCTTTCGCGAGGGGATCCTGAACCGTTCCGAGCTGACGCTGATGGAGTCCTTCGTGGAGTTTCGGGACCGCACCGCTGAGGAGGTGATGATTCCCCGCACGGAGGTCACGGGGGTGGAGGTCTCCACCCCCATCGCGGAGGTGCTGCGGCTGGGTCCCTCCCTGCTGCCCGTGTACAGCCAGGACATGGACCATCTGCTGGGCTACGTGACGCCGCGGGACCTGCTGCCCTACCGGTACGGGCTGCGCCAGGGCGAGAATCTGGCCGAAGTCCTGCGCCCGTTCGTGAGCGTGCCCTTTTCGAAGAACTGCGCCCGCCTCCTGGTGGAGATGCGCGAGTCCAACACTGAGATGGCCCTGGTGGTGGACGAGTACGGCGGCACCGCCGGGATCATCACCTTCCGGAAGCTGATGTCCGAGCTTCTGGGCTACTTCTTTCCTTCCGCCGACGGGGAGCCGCAGAGCCTGGGGCCCGAGCACTACCGGCTCCCCGGCGCCTACCGGGTGGAGGACCTCGCGGAGCTGTTCGACCTGCAGCTGGAGAGCGAGAGCCACACGGTGGCCGGGCTGGTGACCGAGCAGCTCGGCGAGATACCGGCGGAAGGCGCCCGGGTGGTGGTCGGAGGGTTGGAGCTGACGGTGCGCCGGGTGGTGCGCAACCGGATCCTGGAGGTGGAGGCGCGGAGGCAGGTCCAGTGATCGGGGTCGTCATGGCCGCCTGCGTCCTGGCGGCCGCCTTCTTTGCTGGTATGGAGACGGGGCTCCTGTCCGCGGACCAGCTGGGGCTGTACCTGAAGAAGCAGCGCGGCGTGGGGTATGCCCGGGCGGCGGATTTTCTGCTGCTCAAGCCGGAGCGCCTCCTGGCCACCACACTGATCGGCACCAATATCGCCATCGTCACCGCGGCCATCATGTTCACGGCGACCCTGCGAGAGGCCGGGCTGTGGTCCTCCTCCTGGCTCGGGGGGCTGCTGCTGAGCTTCGTGCTCCTGATCTTCACGGAGGTGGTGCCGAAGTCCTTTCTCCGCCGCCACGCGGACACCGTTGCCGTGAGGATGGCTCCGATCCTGCTCGCCTTCTACTTCGTGCTCCTGCCGCTGGCGTTCGTGCTCAACACCATCGTGAAGGCGCTGATCCTGGTGGGGGGCCGGGCGCAGAGCCGCAGCCGGGTGCCGCAGTCTCGCGACGACCTGCGGCTGCTGGTGCGGTTGGGTACCCGGGAGAGCGGCCTGGGCCGCGAGGAAAGGCGAGTGGTGGAGGACATCTTCGATTTCCGCGACACCCTGGCGCGGGAGGTGATGATCCAGATCCACGAGCACCCGGTGTGCCCGGTTGACGCCTCCCCCCTGGAGGCGGTCAGGCTGGCCTACGAAGGAGGGGCCCGCTTTCTGCCGGTGTTTCGCGAGCGGGCGGACAACGTGGTGGGCTACATCGACGTGGAGCGCCTGCTGCTTGAGAAACCGGAGGGGCGGACCGTTGAGTCCGTGGTCCAGCAACCGGTGTTCTACCCCGACGTGAAGAGGATCCCGGATCTACTGCTGGCCATGAACAGGCGGAAGCTGGATGTGGTCTTTCTCTCCGACGAGTACGGCGCGGTGTCGGGGCTGATCACCCCTGCGGAGATCGCAGCCGAGATCGTGGGATTCATCCCCGGCGAGCAGCTGCCCGTGGAGCGGGAGATCGAGGCTCTGGGGCCCGGACACTTCCTGGTGGCGGGGACCGCGGACATTGAGGACGTGGCCCACGAGACGGGGATCCATCTGAAGAAGCGGCACTACGACACGGTGGGAGGGTTCCTTCTGGAGCAGCTCGGCGAGATTCCCCAGGTGGGAGCCACCCTGGAGCAGGGAGGACTGGTGTACAAGGTGGTGGACCGCGACGAGAGGCACATCACCAGGATCGAGATCTTGCGCAAAGGCTATGATACGGCTAAGAAGAAAGATTGACTCCGACGAGGGGCTGCTGCTCACGCCGCTGATCGACATGATCTTCCTGGTGGTGATCTTCTTCATGCTGAACACCACCCTGTCCATCAACCCGGCGGTGCAGGTGCAGCTGCCCGACGCCTACACGGCGCAGGCCGTGCTGGACAAGCAGGTGGTTGTAACCATTGACAGGGGCGGGGAGATTTACATTGGTCGGAAGGCGGTGGAAAGGGATCGCTTCGCCGCGGAGCTGAAGAAGGAGATGGTGAGGCTGGGGACCATGGCCATGATCCTTCAGGCGGACCAGGAGCTGCCCTACCGCCGCCTGGTGGAGGTGATCGATCTTGCCCGCCTGAGCGGCGTCGAGGAGCTGTCCCTGGTGACGGAGACCAAGAGCCTGCCGGAATGAGCAGAGCGGCTCTACCCTACCTGGGAGTATCGCTGGCTGTGCACGTGGCAGTGGCTCTGACTCTGCTCCTGCTCCAGGCGCCGCGCGCCGAGACGCCCCGGAAACGCATCGTGACGCTGCGCTTCTCGCCTCCACCGGCCGAGCTGCCTCGGAGCGCGCCCCGGGAGGAGGCGCCCCGGGGGCCGGCGCAGCCGCTGGACGAGGCGGCGGTGGCCTCCGGGCCGGCCAGGCTTTCCGCGCCCGCCCCCTCTTCCGTGCAGCTCCCGCCGGCAGCCCCGGCGGCGGCTGCAGGTGAAGGAAGGCTTTCCGGGCTGCCTCCCGCCAGGGCGGCGCCTCTGCCGCCGCCGGCTCCGGTTCCGCCCGCGCCGGAGGTGGCGGCGCCCTCGCCCGGCGATGTCCTGGCGCAGCTGCCAGCGGCGGACCAGGCGGCCGGGGAGGCAGGGGCGGCGCGTGGATTTAGCGGGACCCCTGCGCTAGAATGGGGAGATAGAGAACGCAGGCTGCTGCGGGCTGCGCCGCCGCGCTTCCCCGAGGTGCTGTCCCGGAAGGGGCAAGAGGTGGACGTGGAGGCGGAGCTGACCGTGGCGGCCAGCGGAGTGGTATCACAGGTGAGCATAGTAAGAAGTTCCGGATATGTCGAGGTGGATCGGGCGGTGGAGCAGGCCCTGCGGGGCTACCTGTTCGAGCGATCCAGGGGTGGAGAGGACCATGCCAGGATTCGCTTCCATTTCCGGTTGGAGCACAGTGAGTGAAGCGGCGTGGACGCACTGCCAGGGTGCTGTTCCTGGAAGGGGCAATACTCTCGGTCCTGGCGGTGGCGGGATTGCTGTTCGGGCTGGCCGTGGACCGGCGGCTGGGCGAACGGATGGACCGGCTGAAGGCTCAGGCGCTGGCCGCGCTGGAGACGCAGCTCGGAAGACGTATCTCCTATGAGAGCCTTTCGCCCTCGGTGTTCGGCTTCCTGGCCGTCCGCGACCTGACCGTCTACAGCGAGGATGCGCCGGAAGAGCCATTGGTGCGCATCCACAGGTTGAAGATTCATTACGACATCCTGAGGCTGCTGTCCAGCCGCGACCCGTTGCACGCGGTCTCGGAGATCAACATCGGCAACTCCTCCTTCTCCGTGGACGCCCAGCGCGACCGGGAGCTGCTGGCGCTCGTGGATTCCTTGATGCGCGGCGGCGGCGGCCCGGCGCCCCAGCGCCTCTTTTCCGGCCTGCGCCTGTCCGGCAGCAACATTTCCGTGACCTACGTGCAGAACGGCCGGACCTTCGACCTCTCCAAGCTTTTCTTTGCGGTGGCGAGCGACGGCTCCTTCTACCAGGCCAGCCTGCGCTGCAACCTGGGGATTCGCGACTCCGGGGGCGGTCTGCTGGAGACGGTGAGCTCGCGGCTGAAGGCGAACGGGCGGATCGGACATGAGCTCGACTGGTCGGACCTCTCCGTGCGCATACAGTCGCTGGCAACGCGGGACATCGCCCTGGAGCGGCAGACCTTCCAGGTGGCCTACGACGGGCGTAAGCTGGAGGTGCGCAAGATCCAGGACCGCTCGCCCCTGCATCTGGAGCTGAAGCTGGACCTGGAGCAGCAACAGCTCCGGGCCGTGTTCCGCAGTGAGAACTTCCGGCCCTCTGACATGGTCCGGCTGACCGGAGCCCTGAAGCGTTTCGATCCCTACCTTCGCAACGAGGTGACGGCCTCCGGGGAGGTGGACTACGACTTCCGCCAGGCCGCGCTGAGCTATGAGCTGGACCTGCGGGCGGTGGTGACCGGGGGCGCCCTCCCCGGGCGCTTCGAGCTGCTGGGCCGCCTGCAGGGAAACGAGAAGATCGTGTACTGCCAGCCTCTACGCCTGCGCTCGGATCTGGGGGGACTGGAGTTCTACGGCAACGTTCTGTTCGCCGACTTCTTCCCCTCGGGGCTGCTGCACCTGCAGGACGCCCGCTACTTCTCGGAGCAGAGCGTGAATGCGGCGCTGCAGCTCAGGCGAGGCACGGGAAGCCTGACGGTGGAAGGGCAGAAGGTAAGCGTGGGGTCCACGCAGTTCGGCCCCCTGAGGCTCGATCTGAAGCGCCGGGACCGGCGGCTGGAGTTCACCCTGGCCACCACGCTGGCCTCCGCAGAGGCGGGCAACTCCCTGGAGGCCTCGGGAAGCGTGAGCCTGCCGCCACGGCCCCGGCTGCAGGTTCGGGCCACCCTGGTGCGGATCGGGCTGGGGAGCGTCTACGATCTGCTCCAGTCTCCCAAGCGGCAGAGCGCCGAGGCGCGGCGCATGCTCGGCGGGCTGTCGGTGAGCACCACGCTGGAGGTGGACACCGACTTCAGCGCCTATCGCGTGGGTTCGGACCGTGTGGAGGTCCGGTCGGTGAGGAACCCGGCGAATCGCATCACCCTGCGCCTGGCCGGCGATCGGCAGTCGCTTGCGCTGAGCCAGGTGGACGCAGCCTGGCGGGGCTACCACCTGACCGGACAGGCGGAGGTTGCCGACCTGCGCGCGGAGCGGGGGGCCACCACCTTCAAAAGCAGCTTCGTGCTGGAGGACATTCCTTACCGCATCGAAGGCAGGTACCTTCCCGGCAGGGAGATCCACGTGACCGGCTCCCACGAGCTGTCCGTGAGCTATCTGTTTTCCGGGTGGGGCAGTCCGGCTCTGCAGCCGGATGGGACCATGCCGCCGCAGGGAAGCCCCTTCCGCATCTACAGCCGTGACCTGCCGATTCCCCTCAAGGAGGGCACGCTCCTGGCCAGCCTGAACGTGGAAGGAATCGTGACGCGCAGCGGAGAGATCCTGGCGCTCTCACCGGAGTCGCGCCTGCGCAACATCCCCATGATGGCGGTGCGGGAAAACGAGCTTGCGGCGGGCTTCAGCGTCAGCGACGGGAGAATCTCTCTGAACACGCTCACCTACCGGGACCGGATTTCCCGCCTGAGCGGCTCGGGCGAGGCGGTGATCAGCGGGCTCGCTCCGCTCACGGCCTCGCTTTCTCTGGCACTGGCTCAGGTGGAGGGCGGCGAGCGCTATTCGCTGACGGGCTCCCTGGAGGGCGAGGGGCTGACCGCCGGGCTGGAGTTCCAGAACGTTCCCTTGACCAGGTTCGGGGAGAACGTGCTGGCAGGGAGCCTGTCCGGTGACATGGAGGTGAGCGGCTCTCTTCCCGAGCCTGAGTTGCAGGCCGCCTTGAGCCTGAACGACGGCAGGCTGAACGTGGACCCCGTGGAGCTGGACCTCCAGGTGGGCTACGCCTCGCGGGAGCTCACCCTTTCGGGGTTGCGGCTGGGGTTCCTGAACCACCTGGTGAGCGAGGGCGGTGGAAAGCTCGACCTGGACAGCGGGGATTTTGCCTTCAACTCGCGCTACCGCGGCGTGTATTTCGACAAGCCCGTGGAGGGAGCGGTTCACCTGGAGGGGAGGATGGACCCGCCGCACAGCTTCAAGGCGCTGCGGGGCGTGCTGAAGCGCAAGGTGGAAGGAACGATCCGGCTTCAGGATCTGCAGGTGGAGGGAAAGAGCGTGGATGACTGGCTGATCGGGTTCGACGCGTCCGGCGGCGTGCTGTCCCTGGAGGGCGGACCGGGGGAGGCCATCCGAGGGCGGGTCGCCGAGAGCGGGGATTTCTCGCTGGAGCTGCTCGACCCGCTGCCCGTCCAGGGGACGGCCTCGGGGAGAGTCCAGGCCGCGAGAGTCCAGGCCTCCTTCGACATCAGCGCGCTGGACATGCGGGTGATCAATACGGTCACCGTCGGAACCGACGTGTTCACCTTCACCAGCGGGAGCGCGGCTGGAAGGCTGCGGGTGGAGGGGCAGATCAACGACCCGGACTTCTACGGCAGCCTCCGGGTGAGCGGCGCCGCCATGAGCTTTGCCCTGTCCCCTGACCCGATCGCACCGATCCAGGGAAGCCTGGTGTTCAACGAGAAAAGCTTCACCATGGAGCCCACCTCCAGCTTCGCCGGCCGGGATCGGGTGACCGCGTCGGGAGAGTTCGCCATCGACCACTGGGTACCCGTCGGGGTGGAGCTGCACTTCCAGGTGGACAGCAGCCCCGGGGTGCGCATACGCTACAATTTCGGCACGGTGTTCGTGGACGGGCGGGCTTCCGGGACCGTGCACGTGCTGGGCGACGCAACCATGACCCGCGTTGACGGGGACGTGGTGCTGCTGTCCGGCCGCATCGCCATGGAGAAAGGGGAGAAGCCGCCGGAGAACCCGTACGCTCCGCCCCTGTCGGTGAAGATGACCGTGCACACCGGGACGCGGGTGGAGTTCTACTGGCCGTCGATCAGCTTTCCCATCGTCCACTCCTACGCGAGCCAGGGAGAAAAGGTGCAGCTTGCCTACGATGGCGATCTGGACACCTTCAGCATGAACGGCAGCGTGGGGGTGCGGGGCGGGGAGATCTTCTATTTCGACCGCAGCTTCTACATCAAGCAGGGCAGCATCACCTTCTCGGAAACCGTGGGCCAGCTGGACCCGCGGATCCAGGCCCTGGCGGAGCTGCGGGAGCGCGATCAGAACAACGAGGAGATACGCATCTACCTGGAGGCGGACAACCGGCTGAGCCAGTTCCAGCCGCGCTTCTACTCCGAGCCCTCGCGCTCGGATGTGGAGATCCTCAACCTGATCGGCGGCAATATCTTCGGGCGATTCGAGGAGAGCGGCTTCGGTCTGTCCGCGGTCATGCTGACCAGCGACCTGGTGGGTCAGTTCGGGATCCTCACTCCCTTCGAGCGGGCGGTGCGCGACATCCTGGGGCTGGATATGTTCAGCGTGCGGACGCAGTTCGTGCAGAACGTGCTGCTGGGCAAGCTTCTGGGCGAAGGGGGAACGTTGAATCCTCTTGACAACACCACCCTCTCTCTTGGAAAGTATCTGGGTACCGACCTGTTCCTGGAGGCGCAGCTTCGCTTCCAGGCGGTGGATGCGATGTCGCCGGACTATGTCACGAGCCAGCAGATACAAACAGAGGGAGAAATCAACCTCGAATGGCTCACTCCTTTCTTCCAGCTGGAATGGAGCTTCATTCCGCGGCATCCCGAGAGCCTCTTTCTGACGGACAACAGCATCAGGCTCAGCTGGAAGTTTTCCTACTGAGACGGGAGTCACTATGCGCAGGTTCCTGACAGCGGTCACCTTTGTGCTCATCTTTGCTGCCTCGGCGCACGCTCAGGACGAGTGGTACATCGGCAAGCCCATTGCCGGTTTCACCTTCGTGGGCCTGGAGAACATCTCGGAGAGCGAGCTCCAGCCCATCGTGCGGCCGTATGTGGGCCAGACCTTCTCGCTGGACGTCTTCTGGGAGATACAGGAGAAGCTGTATGCGCTGGACTACTTCCAGAGCATCGAGAGCAACGCACTTGCCGGGGACGAGCAGAAGAGCTCGGTGATCGTGGAGTTCCGGGTGAAGGAGAAGCCGGTCGTGTCGGAGATCGTGCTGGAGGGCAACCGCAAGCTGCGGCGCAGCGAGATCCTGGACCGCATCCTGATCAAGCGCGGAGACATGGCAAGCCAGGCAAAGGTGAACGCCGACGCGGAGGCGATATCGGGCCTCTATCTGGAAAAGGGATACATGGACGTGCAGGTGACGGGGTCGATCGAGCCGGTGGAGGGGGAGAACAGGGTAACGGTGAACTTCGCCATCGTCGAAGGGCTGCAGACCACCATCCGTTCCATCAACTTCACCGGCAACAGCTTCGCCTCCGACAGCAGCCTGCGCAAGGTGATGAAGACCAAGCCGCAGGCGCTGTTCTCCAGCGGCGTTTTCCAGGAGGCGAAGTTCCAGGAAGACCTGCAGCGCCTGGTGGACTACTACGGCGAGCATGGGTACGTGGACGCCAAGGTCGAGAAAGTGGATCGCCAGATCGAGCGTGACGAGAAGGAAGGCAGGAACACCCTCAACATCACGATCCACATCAGCGAAGGGCAGCAGTGGACCTACGGGGGCATGAGCTTCGAAGGGAACCATATCTTCTCCGACGGAGAGCTGGCCAACCTGGTGCGGCAGACCCCGGGGAAGATCCTGAACAAGACGCGCCTGGAGGCGGACACCGCGCGGGTGGCCGACCTGTACTACGAGAACGGCTACATCTTCAACGTCATCAACCGCCAGGAGGCCCGGGACCCCAAGAAGCAGGAAATCTCCTACGTGATCAACATCGTGGAGAACGATCGGGCGCACATCCAGAAGATCATTCTCAAGGGCAACGAGAAGACCAAGGACTACGTGATCTTCCGGGAGCTGCCCTTCGAGGAGGGGGACATCTTCAGCAAGGGGAAGGTGCTCCAGGGACTGCGCAACCTCTACAACCTTCAGTACTTCACGGCCGTGACGCCGGAGACCCCTCCAGGGGACGCCGAGGGGCTCATGGACCTGGTGATCAACGTGGAGGAGGGCAGCACCGCGGCCATCAACTTCGGCGTCATGTTCGCGGGAGGGGATTACCCCATCTCGGGGATGCTGAAGTGGGAGGAGAAGAACTTCCTGGGGCGGGGTCAAAGCGTCGGGGTCAACCTGGAGCTTTCTCCACTGCGCCAGCTGGTGTCGCTCAGCTTCGAGGAGCCGTGGATGTTCGGCTACCGCTGGCTGGGGGGCGTGAACTTCAGCCTGGAGCACTCCGTGGTGCCCAACGTGCTGCAGGATGTCCTGCCGCCCGTCTACAACGGGGACGAGACGAACGCCGCCCCGGACCCCTACCCGGACAAGGCGGCCTACGATGCGGCCATCGCCGACGGGCTGTCGGTGCCGGACCAGTACACGATGGACTACACCATGTGGAAGGTCTCGGCGGGGTTGACCACGGGCTACCGGTACCAGACCGCGCTGGGATGGCTCGGCGTGCGCTCGTTCCTGAACACCAGCCTGCAGCAGATCAGCTACGATCCGGCCCTCTACCGTCCTTTCGATCCGCTGGTGCGGGCCGGGCAGGGCGTGTGGAAGAACGTCAACAAGCTGGGCTTCACCGGATACTGGGACCGCCGGGACTACTTCCTGAATCCTTCCTCGGGTACCTACCTGTCCCAGGGTGTCACCTTCGCGCTGGGCTTTCCCATCGGCACGCGGCAGTACATCCGTACGGACAGCACCGCCGAGGCGTTCCTCACGCTCTTCGACGTGCCGGTCACTGACAACTGGAGCTTTAAGACGGTGCTGGCCGCCCACTCGGCGCTGAGCCTGATCCTGCCCCAGTTCGGTAGTCCTAAGGCGCTGGCCATCACCGACGACCTCCTGTACGTGGACGGGTGGAACGTGGCCCGCGGCTGGCCGCTGGAGCGGGACAAGAAGGCGCTGTGGGACAACAAGCTGGAGCTGCGCATGCCCATCGCGGAGCAGATCCTGTGGGGCGTGATGTTCTTCGACGCCGTGGCCGCCTACGACGAGATCGACCAAATGCGCTCCATGAATCTGGACGATTTCTACTTCAGCTTCGGAGCGGGGCTGCGCTTCAGCATCCCCCAGTTTCCCATCCGGTTGTACCTGGCCAAGCGCTTCAGGACGGACAATGGCCAGGTGGTGTGGCCGCAGGGCAACCTGCCCATCGGGTCCACCAGCCTCGACTTCGTGATCTCCATCGGGGGAGACACGTTCTAGGAGCGGCAAGATGAAAAAAGGTGTGCGGATATTGCTGGCGGCGGGCGTTCTGGCGCTGGCCGCTTCGGCGGCTTTCGCCGAACAAATCACCCGGGTGGGAATCCTGGACATCGAGAAGGTCTACTCGGTGTACTTCCGGGAGTCCCGGGCGGTGAAGGAGTTCCAGGAGCAAAAGGCCCGGGTGCTGCGGGAGATCAAGCGCATCGACGATGAGATCCTGCGCCTGGAGGCGGAGAAGTTGGAAGCCGAGAACTCGGGGGATGCGGCGCGGGCGCTCAAGCTGGACACCACGATCTTTCAGCGCAAGCAGTACCGCGACGACTACAAGCGCGTCAAGAACGAACAGCTGCGGCAGATGAGCGAGAAGCTGTACCAGTCGGACGCGTTTCTGGACGAGCTGCTGGCGGCCATCAAGTACGTGGCCGAGAGCGAAGGGTTCACCCTGGTGTTGAACAACAGCAGGCAGTACCAGGGTTTTTTCTTTTACTACACGCCGGAGATCGACATCACCGAGAAGGTCATTCAGGAGCTGATGCGGCGCTCCACCCAGGGCGCTGCCACCGGCGGCTAAAGAGGTGGGAAGGACGCTGGCGGTGGACCTGGGCGCGCGCCGGGTGGGCCTGGCCCTCTCGGATCCGGGCAATCTCGCCGCATCTCCCTACCGCACCCTGGAGTACAAGGGCCTGGATTCCCTGGTGGAGTCGCTCCAGGGGGTGGTTCAGGCGGAGGGGGTCAGCCGGGTGGTGGTGGGCCTTCCGGTGCGGGAGGACGGACAGGAGGGCGAGGGCTGCCGGCAGGCCCGCGCGATGGCGGAGAGACTGGTAAGCCTGGGCGTGGAGGCGGTTCTGTGGGACGAGCGCTACTCCAGCCTGGGTGCGGAAGAGGCTCTCCGCTCCGCCGGCCTGAAACGCAAAAAGGCTCTCCGCCGGGGAGCGGTGGACAGGGTAGCTGCTGCCCTGATCTTGAGGGATTACCTGGACACCAACCCGGGCTAAGAGGTCTCAGGCCAGCAGGTCGACGTTGTTGCCGGTGTCCACCGGGGCCTGCGGGGGCGGCGGCTGCTGCTGATCCACGGGCTGCGCCGGCTGGGGCTCGGGCTCCGGGGGCGGAGCGGGAGGCTGCGGCGGCACGCTGCCTACGGCATCTACTTCCATGTTGTCCTCCCCATACACATCTAATATACTCCACCTGGTATGTCCCGGACAACCCCGATGATGCGCCAGTACCGGGCCATCAAGGAGAAGCATCGCGACGCTATCCTTTTCTTCCGCCTGGGGGACTTCTATGAGATGTTCGAACGGGATGCTGCGGAGGCCTCGGCGCTTCTGGACCTGACGCTCACGCAGCGGGGCGGTGTGCCTATGTGCGGCATCCCCTACCATGCGGCGCAGGGCTATATTGCCAGGCTGCTGAAGGCGGGCCGCAAGATCGCCATCTGCGAGCAGACCCACATTCCCAGGAGCGGTCTGGCCAGCCGGGAGGTCACGGAAGTGATCACCCCGGGCACGGTGGTGGACGAGAACCTGCTGGAGCGTTCGGTCAACAACTACCTGCTCAGCATCGCGCAGGTGGGTGCCTCCATTTCGCTGGCCGGCCTGGACCTGTCGACGGCGGAGTTCTTCGCCACCTCCTTCGCGCCGGCGGACCGCGCGGAGCGCCTGCGGAAGGAGCTCCTGCACCTGGCGCCGCGGGAGATCCTGGTGCAGGAATCGCTTCTGGAGGAGGACGGCGTGGTGGCCGAGCTCCTGCAGGAGCGGGAAGGTCTGGTGATCAACCGCTATCCGGACTGGAGCTTCGACCTGGCGGCCAACCGGGCGGCTCTGGAGCGCCAGCTGGGAGTGGTGAACCTCAAGGGGTTCGGTCTGGAGGCGGATTCGGCGGAGATCGCCGCCGCTGGGGTGATCCTGGACTACCTGGGAGAGACCTCCCGGGGGCTCCTGCCCCACATCCGGGCCCTGAAGGTCTACCGGGAGGACACCTTTGTGGGGCTGGACGAGTCGACCCTGCGCAACCTGGAGATCGTCCAGAACCTGAACGACCGCACCCGCCGCTACACGCTGCTGGAGGTGCTGGATCAGGCGCGCTCGGCCATGGGATCGCGGAGGCTGCGCTCCTGGCTGCTGAAGCCGCTCAGGGACCGGGGGGAGATCGAGCGGCGTCTGGACCTGGTGGAGTTCTTCTACAAGAATCAGGTTCTGCTGTCCGGCGTGCGGGAGACGCTGGGCAGGCTCCTGGACCTGGAGCGGCTCATCTCCCGGGTGGCGCTGAACAAGGCGCACGCCAAGGACCTGCTGGCCATCAAGGCCACGCTGGCGGCGGTGCTGGATCTGGTGGATTCCCTTGCCGGCTGTCCGGAGCTGCGGGAGCTGCTCGGCCCAGTCGCGGTCCAGCGGGAAGGCATTACCGCGGTGGTGGCGCTGCTGGAGGAATCCATCCTGGAGGACCCCTCCCTGCAGATCAACGAGGGCAATCTCATCAAGCCGGGGTACAACGAGGAGCTGGACCGGCTGCGCCACCTGAAGGAGAACGTGCGGGAGGTGTTGAAGGGCTATCTCCAGCGGGAGCGCGAGCGCACCGGCATCGCCTCTCTGAAGCTGCGCTACAACCGCATCATCGGCTACTACCTGGAGGTGACCAGGCCCAACCTGCACCTGGTTCCGCCCCACTTCATCCGGAAGCAGACGCTGGTGGGCACGGAGCGGTACACCAGCGAGGAGCTGGCCGCCCAGGAGAGCGAGATCAACAGCGCCAGCGAGAAGATCGTCGAGCTGGAGCGGGGGGAGTTTCTGCGGGTGCGCGAGAGGGTGCGGGGCGCGATACCGGCCGTTCTCCAGGCGGCCGAGACGGCCTCCACCGTGGACGTGCTGCAGGGGTTTGCCTTCGCGGCCACCCTGCATGGCTACGTGCGTCCGCGGGCTTCCAGCGGCGGGGAGCTGCACCTGGTGGAGGGCCGCCACCCCGTGGTGGAGGCGCACCTTCCGGCCGGCTCCTTCGTGCCCAACGACCTGCTCCTGCGGCGCGAAGGGGAGCGTTTCGTGCTGCTCACCGGACCGAACATGGCGGGGAAGTCCACCTTCCTGCGCCAGACCGCCCTCATCGTGCTGATGGCGCAGGCGGGCTCCTTCGTGCCGGCCGGGGAGGCGGAACTGCCGCTTGTGGACCACATCTTCTGCCGGGTGGGGGCCACGGACAACCTGGCCCGGGGAGAGTCCACCTTTCTGGTGGAGATGAACGAAACGGCAAACATCCTGCGCTCGGCCACCCCGCAGAGCCTGGTGATCATGGACGAAGTGGGACGCGGAACCGGCACCAACGACGGGCTGGCCATCGCCTGGGCGGTGACCGAGTACATCCTGGAGCACGTGGAGGCGCTGGCGTTGTTTGCCACGCATTATCATCAACTGACCGCGCTGCAGCATCCGTGCGTGGCCAATCTGTCCATGTCCGTGGTGGAGCGGGACCAGGAGATCATCTTTCTGAAGAAGGTGCAGCCCGGACCGGCGGACAACTCCTACGGGGTGCACGTGGCCCAACTGGCGGGCCTGCCGGGAGAGGTGATCGCGCGGGCCCGCAAGATCCTGGCGGAGCTGGAGCGGACGGGCGGCGGGCGGCCAGCGCCGCCGGCCCCGGCCGCCGAGCCAGCCCAACAGGGGTTGCTCTTCAGCCCCGGGGAGGTGGTGTGCGAAGAGATCCTCTCGGTGGATCTGAGCCGCACCACCCCTCTGGAGGCCCTCAATCGCCTGGCCGCCTGGCAGCAGGAGCTGGGGAAGCAGGAAAGGGACGGCCGGCGGTGAAACCTCCCGGCCTGGCTGCCCTGCGGGGGGTGCGGCCCTCCCAGGGGCCGGCGGACCGGATGCCGGCGAGGCTTCAGGACAGCAGGTCCAGGATGTTCTCCCGCTTCAGGCGGACCAGGGAGTTGGCCTCTTTGATGCCCCGGATCACCGCCCGCAGTGGATCCTCATGTCCGGTCACCCCGCCTGCGCCGGCCGCAGCGCCCGCGTGGCGGAGAAGCCCGGTGGAGAGCTCCTGGATCTGAGCGCGCACGGTGTTCACCAGCGCCTCCAACGCCGGGGCGTCCGCTCGCGCGGCGATGGCCGGCAGGCGCCCGGCATAGGTGTCCAGAACCGGCCGGCCGTTGTAGCGCACCTGCGCCAGGTAGCGGCGGATTTCTTCGGGGTCCGGGCGGGTGCCGGGCTTGAGGAAATCGCGGAAGCCCTCCAGCCCCGCCAGAACCGCCTGCGCCCTGGACAGGGAGTGCTGCAGCGTGGCCACTGACTGGACCTCCCGGTTGGCGGCGGGCGCCTCCTGCCTGGCGGTCTGTCGCGGCACCGCCGGAGCGCGGGGCTCCGTGCTCTCTCGGTCCAGGCGTCCCGGCCCTACGGGGCGGCCTCGAAACGGGTCTCCAGAAATGACTGTCATAAGCTCCCCTCCCAAGCAGCTTTGATGGAAGAATTGTAGCCGCGGTGGGGCGATTTGTCAAACCGGCTGGCGACACGGCGGCGGGGTAAGGCGGCGCGGGGCGGGGTAAGGCGGCGCGGCGGCAGGGCGCGGCGCCTGGGGGCAGCCACAGCGCGGCAGTCCCGGCAGAGGAAAGCACCGGCGCCGGCGGCCCCGTTTGTCTAGGTTGGGGGCCCTATGCTTCGCGAAGCGGCCGGGATTCTGCTTCACCTGGGCGGGGCGGTGCTTTTCCCACGCTCCTGCCTGCTGTGCGGAAAACCGTTTCAGCCCTGGGAGGAGCTCCTGCTGTGCCGGGCCTGCGGCGGGGGACTGCATCCCATACCGCCGGGGCGGCGCTGCCTGCGTTGCAGCCGTCCCCTGATCTCGGAGCACGAGGTTTGCACCCGCTGCCGCGGGCGGAGCTATCCCTTTACGGCCAATCACTCTTTGTTTGAGTACCGGGGGGCGGTGCGCACCTTGATCCACAGGTACAAGACCGCGGGCCACCGGGAGCTGTGCCTCCTGTTCGCCGCCCTGATGGCGCCGGTGTTGGCCGCAAGGTACGCAGGAGTGCCGGTGGTACCCGTTCCGGCCAGCAGGGCGTCGGTAAGGAGGCGCGGGTGGGACCACGTGGACATCCTGGCCGCGGAGCTGGCCCGCCGTCAGGGCGTCCAGCGGCTGGCAGTGCTGAGGCGGGCCGGGGCGGTGCAGCAGAAACGGCTGGACTACGCGGGGCGGCTCCGGAACATACACGGCTCGATGCGGCTGCGCCCGCAGCCCCTCCGCCTGCCCCGGGAGGTGGTGCTCCTGGACGACGTGTTCACCAGCGGCGCCACGGCGGCGGAGTGTGCCGGCGTGCTGGCGGCCGCCGGGGCGCAGCGGGTGCACGTGCTGACCCTGGCGCTGGACTGACCCTCGCCCGCCGCCGGAACGCCTGCGCGCCTCCGCCTGGCACGCCGTTGACAGGCGGTGCGGATATTGTTATTGTTTATTCGGTTACTGCGTGGCTTTCCGCATCAGAAAGGGTCGAACGTTCGACTCTTTTTTTGTAGGTGAATCCGGTGCAATCCGACGAGCTGAAGCAGTCCCTGGTCGATGATGTGCAACCTATCGTGGCCGCCATGGGCTTCACTCTTGTGGAGCTGAAGGTGGGCCGCAGCAGGCGGCGGAGCTATCTTTCGGTGATCGTGTACCGCCCCGAGGGGGTGAGTGTGGCCGACTGTGCCGCCATTTCGCGCAACCTCCTACCCAGGCTGGAGCTCCGGCCGGAGCTTTCGGAGCTTCGACTGGAGGTGTCCTCTCCCGGGCTGGATCGGGAGCTCAAGTCTCCGGAGGAGTTTCGCATCTTCAAGGGCAGGGGCATGCGCGTTCTCCTGCCTGGTGAGTCGGAATGGATCGGCGGCATCTGTGAGGATGCCACCGGTGAGATGGTAAAGCTCCGCACGAAGGGAGCGGTGAGGCAGATCCGCCTGGCCGATCTGAAGAAGGCCCGGCTGGACGAGACTGAGGAGGTGGAAGCTTAGTTCCATGGCTTCGAGATTGTCGGAGGCAATGAGAGCACTGATCCAGGAGCGGGGTATCTCCGAGGAGCTGGTCAGGAAGACCATCGAGGAGACGCTGCTGGCCGCCTACAAGAAGAAGTTCGGTGTCGTCGACAACGCTGTGGTGCGCTTCAGCGAGGAGGCGGACGAGGTGACGATCTTCGCCCAGAAGCGCATCGTCGAGGAGGTGGAGGATCCCACGCGGGAGGTCGGCCTGGAGGAGGCGCTGGAGTACAACCCGGAGTGTGAGATCGGGGACGAGCTGCTGATCGAGATCAACCCCGCGGATTTCGACCGCGGGGCGGTCCAGAGCGCCAAGCAGAAGACAAAGCAGACTCTCCGGGAGATCCAGAAGAACACCCTGTACTCCGAGTTCAGGGAGCGGGTCGGGGAGATGATCATCGGCTACTATCAGCGCGAGCGCAACGGGAACATCTTCGTCGATCTGGGCAAGACCGAGGGGATCCTGCCCCGCAAGTTCCAGTCGCCCCGCGAGGTGTACCACCCCAACGACCGGATTCGCGCGCTCATCTACGAGGTGAACAAGACGCAGTCGGGCCTGCAGATCGTGCTGTCACGGACGCACGCCGAGTTCGTGCGGCGAATCTTCGAGCTGGAGGTGCCAGAGCTCTACGACCACACCATCGAGATCTACAAGATCGTGCGTGAGCCCGGCTACCGCACCAAGATGGCGGTGTACTCGAACCGCGACGATGTGGACCCGGTGGGCGCCTGCGTGGGACTGAAGGGCGTGCGGATCCAGGCGGTGGTTCGCGAGCTGGAGGGGGAGAAGATCGACGTGCTCAAGTTCGATCCCGACCCGCGGACCTTCATCAAGAACGCCCTCTCCCCGGCGGAGGTGCGCCAGGTGGTGATCGTGGACGAGCCCAAGAAGCAGGCCCTGGCGGTGGTGGGGGAGAACCAGTTCTCCCTGGCCATCGGCAAGCAGGGGCTGAACGTCCGGCTGGCCAACCGTCTGGTGGATTGGAACATCGACGTCAAGACCGAAGAGCAGTTCTCCGCCATGGACCTCTCCGCGGAGACGAAGAAGGCCGTCTCGGCGTTGTTCGGAGAATCGGAAGAGGAAGAGGAGATCGTCAGGATCAGCGAGCTCCCGGGCATTCCGCCCCGCCTGGTGAGCGCCTTGAAGGAAGCGGGGATCGAGTATATCGAGTCCCTGGTCACCATGCAGCTGCCGGAGATCGCGGCGATTGAGGGCGTGAGCGCGGAGGATGCGGCGCTGCTGCGCCGGATCATCGAGGAGAACGTGGAGATCATCGAGGAAGAGGAGGTCACCGAAGCGGAGGCCGTGCCCGTGGGCGCGGAGCCGGGCGCCGCCGCCCGGCAGACCGTCGCGGAGGAGGCGCCGGAGCCGGCGGCTCCGGCGGCTGCCGCCCCGGCCGTCCAGGAGCAGGAGGAGGTGGCCACAGAGGAAGCCTACGAGTGTCCCGAGTGCGGGGCGCCCATAAACCCGACCATGACGGCTTGTCCAAACTGTGGGGTTGGGTTAAGCTTCGAGGAAGCGGAAGAAGAGGATCAAGGCTGAAAAGGAGCTCTATGTCTGAGGAACAGGAAGCAAGGCGCAAACCGAAGACGGCGCTGATCAAGCACAGACACAAAGATCCTGCTCCGGCCACGGAGGCTGCCCCGGAGGAGCCCGAAAAGAAGAAAGTGGTCGTGGTCAAGAAGAAGGTGGTCGTCGTCAAGAAGGGCGCCAAGAGAGAGCAGGCGGCACCAGAGACCGCAGCTGCGCCGGCCCGCCGCGAGGCCGGTTCCGAGGAGCAGCCCCGGCGCACCGCCGAGGCCGAGGCGCCTCGCAAGACGGACCAGGTGCGCAGAGCTCAGCCGCCCTCGGAGACTCAGGCACAGAGGCCTGCAGGCAGGCCCTCTGTTCCATCGCGCACTTCCTTTCCAGAGACCCGCCGGGGCGAACCGCACCGTCCCGCCCGCTTCACCCGCACGCGGCCGCCTTCGGACAGGCCGCCGCGGCGCGGCGGAGGGCCGGTGGGACCCAGACCGCCCGCAGGCCGCGGGCCGGGCGCGCCTGCGGCCGGCAAGCCGGGGCAGGAGCAGAAGGGGCCGGGCAAGAAGTTTTTCAAGACCAAGAAGAAGCCTGGGGCGGGGCGCCGCACCGCCCAGGAAGAGCATACGGAGAAGCTTCTACAGCAGAAGAAGAAGTCGGTCCAGCGGGCCAACCCGGTTCCCAAGGAGATCTCCATCATGGAGGTCATCACCGTCTCGGAGCTGGCCCGTAAGATGAACCTGAAGGCCTCGGAGCTGATCTCCAAGCTCATGAGCATGGGGATGATGGTCACCATCAATCAGCAGATCGACGCGGAGACCGCAGGCATCCTGGCGGACGAGTACGGCTGCAAGGTGCACGTGGTGTCGCTGTACGACGAGACGGTGATCGAGACCGAGGAAGATCGCGAAGAGGATCTGAAAGCCCGGCCGCCGATCGTGACGGTCATGGGACACGTGGACCACGGGAAGACCAAGCTTCTGGACGCCATCAGGACGGCCAACGTCGTGGACTCGGAGTTCGGCGGCATCACGCAGCACATTGGTGCCTACGTGGTGGACCTCCCCCAGGGCAGGATCGTGTTCCTGGACACCCCGGGTCACGAGGCTTTCACGACGATGCGGGCCAGGGGAGCCCAGGTCACGGACATCGTGGTCCTGGTGGTGGCGGCGGACGACGGGGTGATGCCCCAGACCGTGGAGGCCATCAACCACGCCAAGGAAGCCAAGGTCCCCATCATCGTGGCGGTGAACAAGATCGATCTTCCGGACGCCAACCCGGACAGGGTGAAGCAGCAGCTGTCGGACCACGGGCTGATGCCGGAGGGCTGGGGTGGAAGCACCCTGTACAACGACATCTCCGCGTTGAAGCGCCAGGGGATCAAGGAGCTGTTGGACACGATCCTCCTGCAGGCGGAGATCCTGGAGCTGAAGGCCAACTACAACTGCCGGGCCGAGGGGAAGATCATCGAGTCCAAGATCGACTTCGGGCGGGGGATAGTGGCCACGGTCCTGATCGAGCGGGGCACCCTGCGGGTGGGAGACCCGTACGTGGCCGGGGTCTATCCCGGCAAAGTGCGGGCCATGTTCAACGATAAGGGGGAGAAGGTCGAGGAGGCCACTCCCTCGATTCCGGTAGAGATTCTGGGTTTCTCGGGCATTCCCGACGCCGGGGACCCCTTCCAGGTCACGGAGACGGAGAAGGAGGCGCGCCAGATCGGGGCCAAGCGCCAGGAGCTGCGCAAGACCGAGGAGGCACAGAACGTCAAGAAGATCACCCTGGACAACTTCTACGACCAGATGAAGGAGGGGGAGGTTCAGGAGCTGAAAGTGATCATCAAGGGGGACGTCCACGGCTCCGTGGAGGCGCTGCAGAACGCCCTGGAGAGGCTGAGCACCGATGAGATACGCCTCAACGTGATCCAGGCGCTGGCCGGGGCCATCAACGAGGGGGACGTGCGGCTGGCTTCCGCCTCCAACGCCATCATCGTCGGCTTCAACGTTCGTCCCACCCCCAGCACTCAGGCCCTGGCTGACCAGGAGAAGGTGGAGATCCGCAAGTACAATATCATCTACGACGTGCTGGACGACATCAAGAAGGCCATGGAGGGGCTGCTCTCCCCGGAGCTGAAAGAGCAGACCCTGGGCACCGCCGAGGTGCGGGAGGTGTTCAAGGTCCCCAAGATCGGTCAGGTGGCCGGCTGCCTGGTGACCGGCGGCAAGATGCGCCGGGGGGCTCTGACGCGGGTGATCCGGGACGGAGTGGAAGTGTACAGCGGAAAGATCGGGTCGCTGAAGCGTTTCAAGGACGACGTGCGGGAGGTGGACAGCGGCTTCGAGTGCGGAATCGGCATCGACAGCTTCAACGACATCAAGGTGGGAGACGTGCTGGAGGCGTACGAGGTCGTGGAGCTGGCAAAGAAACTGGAGAGCGTAGGCTCGAATGTCGGAAGTAAGGCTGCGGAAGGTTGAGAGCCTGATCCAGGAGCAGATCAGCGCTCTGCTCGCCGCGCGGGTGGTGAAGGACCCGCGGGTGCACGAGCTCACCGCCATCACAGGGGTAAGAGTTTCCCGAGACCTGCGCTACGCCAAGGTGTACGTGTCTTTCTACGCCACCGGGGAGGAACGGGAGCGCTGCGTGGAAGCGCTGAATCACGCCGCCGGCTTCATCCGCAGGGCGCTGCGGGAACGCGTGCGGCTGCGCACGGTGCCGAACCTGACTTTCCTGGTGGACAATTCAATCGAGCGGGGCTTCCGGGTCACCCAGAAGATCAAGGAAGCTCTTTCTTGACGCAGGCGCCGCCCGGGCTTGTACTCATCGATAAACCGGCCGGCATCACCTCGTTTCGCACCCTGGAGACGCTGAAACACCGGCTGGGAACGCGCAAGGTGGGGCACACCGGCACCCTGGACCCCTTCGCCACGGGGCTGCTCGCTGCGTTGACCGGGGCGTTCACCAGGCTGTGCCCGCTGTTCATGGATCTCGACAAGAGCTACGAGGCGGAGCTGACCTTCGGGGCAACCACCGACACGCTGGATCCGGACGGGGAGATTACCGCAGAAGGGGACCCGCCGGGGCCGGAGGAGATCCAGAAGGCCATTCCCCGCTTTGTGGGCAGAATCGAGCAGGTTCCCCCGGCCTTCTCCGCCGTCAACCTGGAGGGTCGGCGGGCGCACCAGCTGGCCAGGCGGGGAGAACAGCCCCGTCTTTCCGCGAGGGAGGTGACCGTTCACGCCATCCGCCTCCTGGGCTACGATCCGCCGCGGCTGCGCCTCCAGGTGGACTGCTCCAAAGGTACCTACATCCGCTCCCTGGCCAGGGACCTGGCGGAGGCCTGCGGATCCTGTGCGTTCGTGAGCCGCCTGCGGCGCCTGCGGCTGGGGGATTTCCGGGTGGAGGAGGCGGTGGAGCCGGAGCGGTTCGACCCGGAGGCTCACGTGCAGCCGGCCGCCCGCTTCGTGCCGCGCCTGGGCACGGCAGGAGTCAGGGTGGTGGGAGTGCGGCCCGGCGTGGCCGCGCGGATTGCCTCCGGCGGCCCCCCTTCGGAGGAGCTGTTCACAGAGGGGTTGAGCGGGGAAGGGGTGTACGCAGCGCTGGACGGGGAACGGCTGCTGGCCCTGCTGGAGCGGCGCCAGGGGCGGCTGCGCTACAGGGCGGTTTTCCCCCGCTGGTAGAGCCCGTGAGAGTCCTCAGTTGGGAGGAGCTGCGGGGAAGCCGCTCCGAGAGTGAACCGGTGGCGCTTACCATCGGGGTGTTCGACGGGCTGCACACCGGGCACCGGCGGCTGATCGAAGCGGTGGTGCGCCACGCCGGTGGGCTGGTGCCGGCGGTATGCACCTTCAGGCAGAACCCGGCGGGCGTGCTGTCCGCCAATGCATCCCCGGCAAGCATCCTCTCAGTGGGCCAGAAGCTGGAGAGGCTGTCCGCGCTGGGAGTGGGGCTGGTGGTGCTGATTGACTTTTCCGTGGAATTCAGTAAACTGACCGGGAAAAGCTTTCTGCAGACCCTGAGGAGCCGCCTGGAGCTGCGGAAGGTCGCGGTGGGGTACAATTTCCACATGGGCCGGGGCCGGGATACCGGGCCCGGGCAGTTGCGTGCAATGCTGGACGGAACAGGCGTGGAGCTGGAGGTCGTGCCAGCCGCGACCTATCGGGGAGAGCCGGTCAGCAGCTCGAGGATCCGGGCGGCCGTTCGGGACGGGCGGTTCCAGGAAGCGCGGGACATGCTGGAGGCGCCGTTCTGCCTGGATCTGCGGGGCGTGCAGGTCACCCGGTGGGGCGGGGCGGCGGCGGTGGCGCGGGAACGCGTGGCCCAGGTTCTGCCCCTCCCGGGAGAGTATGCCGTCAGGCTGCACGGCTCCGCCGGCTGGAAGCCGGGGACACTCGCCGTAACACAGGACAGCATCGGCTGGCAGACTGATCTCGAACAGGAAGAAGAGATATGCTTTGGGGACAGGGTAGGAGGATGAGGCAATGCCGCTGACGAAGGACAAGAAGCTGGAGATCGTGAAGGACTTCGGGCGAAGCGAGACCGATACCGGCTCGGCGGAGGTGCAGATTGCGCTGCTCACGCGCCGCATCGAGGAGCTCACGGGCCATTTCAAGCAGAACACCAAGGACCATGCCTCCCGCAGGGGGCTTCTGAAAATGGTCGGCAGACGGCGCAGGCTGCTGAGCTATTTGCGGAAGACGGACGCAAAGAGATACCGCGAGGTGATCGAGCGCCTGTCGCTGCGCAAATAGCTCTCGCGGTCTGAAACGACACGCAGAGAAAAGGAACGATAATGATGCATCAGGTCAGGGTCAGAGTAGGGGAAGAAGATCTGATCCTCGAAGCAGGCAGGCTGGCCAAGCAGGCCAACGGCGCAGTGTTCGCCAGGTACGCGGGTTCGGCAGTGCTGGCAACGGTGTGCTGCTCGGAGCGTGAGACCGAAGGGATCGATTTCGTGCCCCTGTCGGTGGAGTACAACGAGAAGTACTACGCCGCGGGCAAGATTCCGGGGGGGTTCATCAAGCGGGAGGGAAGGCCGAAGGATCGGGAGATCCTGGTCTCCCGTCTCATAGACCGGCCCATGCGGCCGCTGTTTTCCAAGAAGTTCAAGCGGGAGATCCAGATCGTGCCGACGGTGGTCTCCACCGACCAGGTGAACCCGCCGGACGTGGTGGCCATGGTGGCCGCCTCGGCGGCGGTGACCATCTCGGACATCCCCTTCGAGGGGCCCGTGGGCGCGGTGCGCCTGGCGTACGTGGACGGCGCCTTCGTGGTCAACCCCACCTACGATGAGGTGGAGGCCTGCAGCCTGGACATCGTGGTGGCGGGAACCGAAGAGGGGATCACCATGGTAGAAGGTTCCGGGGAGGAGGTCTCCGAGGAGGTGATGGTACAGGCCATCGAGAAGGCCCACGGGACCATCCGGGAAATGTGCCGGGCCCAGCGGGAGCTGGCCGGGTTGGCGGGCAAAGAGAAGCTGCCCCTCGCGGAGGGGCAGGAAGGGATCGACGAGCAGCTGAGCTCCGAGATAGCAGAGTTTGCGCGGCCGCTGATGCAGGAAGCCTGCTTCGTGAAGGGCAAGCTCAACCGCAACAAGGCGATCCAGGCGGTGCAGAAGCAGGCCTCCGAGCGCTTCTCAGATCGGATCGGCGAGGAGAACATGCGCCAGGTCCGCGACCTCATCGACAAGCTGGAAGCGGAGATCGCCCGGGAGTCGATCCTGAAGCGCAGGATGCGCACCGACGGGCGGGCTCCGGAGGAGATCCGGCCCATCGCCTGCGAGATCGAAATGCTGCCGCGGACTCACGGCTCGGCACTGTTTACGCGGGGTGAGACCCAGGCGCTGGCCGTGACCACCCTGGGAACCGTGTACGACGAGCAGATGCTGGACGACATCGAAGGGGACTCGCGCAAGCGGTTCATGCTGCACTACAACTTTCCTCCCTTCTCGGTGGGAGAGACCGGGCGGCTGGCCCCGAGCCGGCGCGAGATCGGCCACGGCCACCTGGCAGAACGGTCGCTTCTGGCCGTGCTGCCCGAGAAGGAGACCTTCCCGTACACCATCCGGCTCGTCTCCGAGGTGTTGGAGTCCAACGGCTCCTCCTCCATGGCCACGGTGTGCGGGGGAACATTGAGCCTGCTCAACGCCGGGGTGCCCATCTCCCGTTCCGTGGCGGGAATCGCCATGGGGCTGGTCTCCGACGGCAGCGATTTCGTGGTTCTCTCCGACATCCTCGGGGAGGAGGACCACTTCGGAGACATGGATTTCAAGGTGGCCGGCACCGACCGTGGAATCACCGGTTTCCAGATGGACATCAAGATCGCGGGGGTGAGCTCCGAGGTGCTTTCCACGGCGCTGGCTCAGGCCCGGGAGGGCCGGCTGAAGATCCTGGGGATCATGAACGAGACGATCCGGGAGCCCCGCGAGGCCATCTCCGACTACGCGCCCAAGATCATCACCATGAAGCTGGAGCAGGAAAAGATCGGCGCGGTGATCGGGCCCGGCGGCAAGACCATCAAGGGGATCACCGACAAGACCGGAGCCACCATCAACATCGACAACGACGGTTCGGTGACGATCTACTGTCGTGAGAAGTCCGGCGCCGAGGCGGCCCTGGAGACGATCCGCGCCCTGGTGGAAGAGCCGGAGGTGGGGCGGTGGTACATGGGCACGGTGCGCCGCATCATGGACTTCGGCGCCTTTGTGGAGTTCCTTCCGGGCAAGGAAGGGCTGGTGCATGTCTCACGCATCGCCGAGGAGCGCGTGGAGCGGGTCGAGGACCGGCTGAGCGTAGGGCAGGAAGTGCGCGTCAAGCTGTACGAGATAGACCGCATGGGCAGGATGAACCTGACCATGGTGGAGAACCCGGACCGCGGGCGCGGGTCGGAGGGGCGAAGCCAAGACGGAGATGGACCGGCGGGGCGCAGGGGCGAAGGCCGCCCTCGCGGCTACCGCCGCGAAGGCCGCCGGGAAGAGGGGCGCCGGGACGGCCGCTACGAGGGGCGCCACGACGAAGGACGGCGCCGCGAGGGCGGGCGGCGGGACCACCGCCGGCCCAGGCCTCACGACGACGGCCCGGGGGACCGGCCGTAGCAGTGATCCAGGTAGTCCGCTTGAGCGGGCGGCCGGGAGGCTTCCCGGTCATCCTCGAGCCGGTCGATCACACCGACGTTCTTTCCATCGGATTCTGGCAGCTGACAGGCTCCAGGGACGAGGAGGAAGCCCAGGCGGGCTACTCCCACTTCCTGGAGCACATGCTTTTCAAGGGTACCCCATCGCGCACCCCCTCTCAGATCGCCCAGGCGGTGGATCGGGTGGGAGGGTATCTCAACGCCTTCACCGAGAAAGAGGTGACCTGCTTCTACTGCACCCTGCCGGGGGAGCACGCGGAGCTGGCGGTGGACGTGCTTGCCGACATGTACCTGAACTCCAGCCTGGGGGCCGGGGAGATCGAGAAGGAAAAGCTGGTCGTCCACAACGAGATCAAGACCATCGAGGACAATCCCGAGGAGAAGGGGCACCAGCGGTTCCTGGAGGGGCTGTGGGGCTCGCACCCGCTTTCCCGCAGCATCACCGGCCGCAGCGCCGAAATCCAGCGGATCGGGCGGGAAGGGCTGGCGCACTTCTACCGGAGCCGCTTCGTTCCCGAAAACACGGTGGTCACCGTCAGCGGCAGGCTGGACCCGCAACGCCTGCTGAAGACCCTGGAGAACCGGTTCCGCCGCCCCGGGGAGGTGGCCCCCTTCCGCGCTACGCGCATCTCCCCCGACCGGCGCAGTGGATGGGAGCTGGTGGGGGACAAGTTCGAACAGGTCCATCTGTTCGCCGGCATCAGCTACAGGCCGCTTCCCGGCATACAGGCCTACTACGATGAGCTGGTGTTCAACACCCTGTTCGGCGAGTCCATGAGCTCGCGGCTGTTCCAGCGGGTCCGTGAGGAGCAGGGGCTCTGCTACGCGGTGTACTCCTACCTCAGCTACTTCACCGATGCCGCACAGTGGACCATCTACGCCAGCACCGCCCCGGAGCTGTTCGCCCGGGTGCTGGAGGCGATAAACGAAGAGCTGGGCCGGTTGTACAGCGAGCCGCCGGGCGAGGGGGAGGTGGCCGACGCCGTGAGCCAGCTGCGGGGGAACCTCATCATGTCCAAAGAGGACATGGAGAGCCGGATGAAGCGCCTGTTCCGGCAGTACCTGCTTACCGGGCAGGTGCTGGAGTACGAGCAGTCGGTGGACCACCTGCGGCGGGTCAGCCGCCGGGACGTGGTGGGCGTGGTGGAGCGACTGGTGCGGCCGGAGAGCTTCAACCTGCTGGCCTACGGAAGCCGCAAGGCCGGTCGCCTGCGGCGCCACAGCTTCGACTTTGCCAGAACATGAGCCCGCCGCGCGTCCCCTGCACGGTGCGCTCGCCGGATCTGCTGCCCGCCTACCAGTCTGCGGGGGCCTCCGGGATGGACCTGCGCGCCGACATACCCGGGCAGCTGCGGGTGGGTCCCGGGGAGCGGGTGGCCGTGCCCACCGGGCTGCGTCTCCAGCTGCCCCCCTTCCTGGAAGCGCAGGTGAGGCCGCGCTCCGGCCTGGCGCTGGCCAGCGGCCTGACCGTGTTGAACGCTCCGGGGACGGTGGACTCCGACTACCGGGGAGAGATCAGAGTCATTCTGGTGAACCTGGGGCGGGAGCCGTGCACGATCGGGCGGGGGGACAGGATCGCGCAGATGGTGTTCGCCCGGGTGGAACGCGTGGAGCTGTCCGCCCGGGTGGAAATTGAGGACACTCCACGGGGAGAAGGCGGTTTTGGCTCCACGGGGAGATAGCCGCACCATAGCGCCTGCGGTGCTGCTGGCGCTGGGGGCGGGGCTGCTCCTGGCCGCGGCGGGCGGGTGCCGCGGTGTCCCCCGGTCGACGGTCCGGGGGACCGGCGTCCCGGCGCTGCAGGAAGAGGGGGCGGGAAGAAAGGGTTCGGGCCCCGCGGAGAAGGCCGGTCCGCCTGCTGCCGGGCAGAGCGCCGGGGTGCCCGGTGGGGACGCCCGGGCGCCGCGGGACGGGGCGGCCGCGCAGGGGGAGGAGCTGCTGTCCCGGGCCCGCTCCGCGGTGCAGGCCGGCAGGCGCTACCTGGCGCGCTTCCTGGCCGCACAGGCCGCCTCCCGGACCCCTCCCGGGGCGCTCCACCAGGCGGCGCTGCTGTTGGAAGGCGACCTGGCCTACGAGGAGGGAGAGCTCCTGGACAGCTACGGAGCATACCTGCAGTTGACGAGGCTCGAGCCCGACCAGGCGGAGGTACCCGCCAGGGTGTGGGTCCGGCTCGCGGAGGCGTCGCTGCTCGAGCTGGGCGAGCGCGACCGTGCGCGGAGCTTCCTGTGCCGGGCTGCGGGAGGCCAGCTGGACGACTCCGGAGGCGCGCTGGCGGAGCGGCTGCGCCGGCGGCTGCGCTGGCTGGAGCTTTCGGCCGAGACGCTGGGGTTGGGGGACGCCAACGTCTCCGCCCTGGCCCTGGACGAGGACGACCTGTGGGTGGGCACGTGGAACGGGGGAGTGGCGCGCTACTCGCTGGCAAGCGGCGAACGGACGGTGTTCCGGCAGGGGGGCGAGACACTGACACCCAACACGGTGCGCTCCATCGAGGTCACGCCGCACAGGGTGTGGGTGGGGACCTACCAGGGTTTGTACGTCTACTCCAAAGTGATCGGCTCGTGGCGGGAGGTGGAACAGTTCGGAGGACGGACGCCCAGGAAGGTGGAAGCGCTGGCGGCGGTGGGAGACCGGCTGTTCGTGGGCACCCTTGGCGACGGGCTGTGGCGCCTCACTGGCGGGCGCTGGGAGCGGGTCGTCGAGGGGGAGCTTCCCGGAGAGTTCGTCAACTGCCTGGAGTGGTCCGGAAGCTGGCTGTACGTGGGGACGATGAGCCTGGGGGCGGTGCGGCTGAACGTGGACAGCGGCCGGATGGTGCGCGTGGAAACGCTGGCCCCGCAGCTTGCGGCGCGCAACGTCACCATGCTGCTCAGCGTCGGGGAGCAGGCGCTGTGGGTCGGGACCTACGGAGAGGGGCTGTACCGCTGGGCCATCCCCCAGGGGAAAGTGGAGCACTTCACGCGTCAGGGCGGACAGATCCCCGATGACTGGGTCCTGGCGGGGACACACGCGCGGTCGGGCTATTATTTCGGCACCTTCGGGGGGGGAATGGCCTTCCTGCCGGAGGCAGGGGGCAGCTGGCGGCGCCTGTCGCTGCAGGAGGGGCTGCCGGCGCTGGACATCACGGCGCTGCAGTACAGGCCTCCCGTGGTGTACCTGGGGACCCTCGGTGCGGGGGCGGCGCTGTACTACGAGGACCCTTGCGGCGGCGGACCCTGAGTCGCTACAATCGGTTGATCATGGGCATCCCGCGGCGCATCGATCGCTACGTGGTGGGGGAGTTCTTCTTCTCCTTCCTGGTGGCGTTTCTGTTTTTTTTCTTCCTCTTCTTCGTCAACCAGCTGCTGGTGATGGCCGAGCAGATCTTCTCCAAGAAGGTGCCCTTCTGGGACGTGCTGCTGTTCATCCTCTACTCCCTTCCCTCGATCGTCGCGCTGTCCTTTCCCTTCGGCTCGCTCGTGGGCGCTCTGATGGCCGTGGGACGGCTGTCCTCGGACAACGAGATCCTGGCGCTCAAGGCCTCCGGCGTGGCGCTGGGACGCATCCTCCTGCCGCTGCTCCTGGCCGGCGCGGTGCTGTCGGCGGTCTCCTTCGTCATGAACGACTATTTCCTGCCGCTGGGCAACATCCGGCTGGGCCAGATCTACAGGAAGATCCTGTACACGAACCCGGGGGTGGAGCTGGAGCCCTACTCGGTGAAGAGATACGACGACACGGTGATCGTCACCGGGGCCATCGAGGGGGGGAGGATCCAGGACGTGTTGATCATCGACCGGGACGAGAAGAAGCAGAAGCGCATCATCACCGCGCGGCAGGCGGCGTTGGAGCAGAGCCGGGCGCAGCGGGGGGTGGCCGGACTGCGCCTGGAGGAGGTGTTCACGCAGCTGCCCGCGGACTCCGGCAGCGATCGCTTCGAGTACACCACCGCCCGCTCGATGCTCTACAACCTCCTGCTGCGCAACATCAGCGCAACCTTCATCAACCCCGGGCCCCGGGAGATGAGCTCCGTGGACGTGTGGCGGGAGATGCGGGTCATGCGGGGCAAGCTGGCCGAGACGCGCCGGGAGGAGCGCTTCAAGGGCGACCGGGCGCTGTATCAGGTGGCGATGGAGCTGCGCATGGTTCGGGACATGCAGGCTCAGAGCGCCGCCCTGGCGGCGGAGCGCCTGCCGCTGATGCAGGAGCAGCTACGGGTCTTCCGGCGCAGCCGCGAGCGCCACATCACGGACCGGAATCTGCAGCTCTACGAGCTGGAGTTTCAGAAGAAGTTCTCCATCCCCATCACCTGTCTGGTGTTCATCGTGTTTGCCTTTCCCGTGGGCCTGTACGCGCGGCGGAGCGGGCGGGCGGTGGGTTTCGGCGTCGGGCTGTTCATGGCGGCCTTCTACTGGGGCCTGCTGTTCGTGGGGCACAGCCTGGGGATCCGTCTGGACGTGCCTGCGGCGGTGGCGATGTGGTTCCCCAACGTGCTCATCCTGGCGGCGGGCGGCCTGCTCCTGGTGAGGAGGCTGCGGCGGTGAAGACCCTGTACCTGATGGTGGTGAAGTCCTTCCTCCCGGTGCTGCTGATGGCAGTTCTGTTCTTCGTGCTGGTCCTGCAGCTGCTGGACGTGTTCGCGAACCTCTGGAGGTACCTGGCGCACGAGGCGGGCTTGCGGGAGATCGGCATGGTGGCGTGGCTGTACCTGCCCAAGTGCATCTCCTACGCGATCGCGCCGGGGATGCTGTTCGCGGCCTCCTTCACCCTGGGGACGTTCTACCGGAACAACGAGCTGATTGCCGTTCTGGGATCGGGGGTGAGCCTGTACCGTCTGGTGGTTCCCTTCATCGTGTTCGGGGCGGCGGCCAGCGTGGGAGGGTTCTACTTCAACGAACGGGTGGTGATCGACACCTTCCGGCAGAAAAACGAGCTGTACAGCACCGTGGTGAAGCAGAGCGCGTCCTTGAGCAACACCAACGTGACGGTGATGAGCGGGGACACGCGCACGATCTACCAGGTGGACTACTACAACGATCAGAAGCAGACCCTGAACAACGTGCTCATCGTGACCCTGGATGCAGCGGGACGGTTCCGGTCGCGGATCGACGCGGACTGGGGGGAGTGGAACGGGCGCTACTGGCTGCTGCATAATGCCCGCCGGTACGGCTGGAACGAGAGCGGGGTGCTGGTCCTGGAGCGGTTTCCGCTCTATGAATCGGAACGGTTTGCCGAATCCCCCTCCACCTTCCGCAAGACCAGCCGGAACGTGGACGAGATGACCGCCCAGGAGGCCGGGCGGTGGCTGCAGTCGCTGCGGCGAGCGGGCCTTCCCTACCGGGAGACGCTGACGAAGTACTACGCCCGTTACTTCTTCGCGCTGAGCCCGTTGATCGTGGCCCTGATCGCCAGCGGCGTGGGCAGCCGCTTCAAGCGCAACATCCTGCTGATGAACCTGCTGGCCGCCCTGGTGGTCAGCGTGGTGTACTACGTGGTGCAGATGGTGTCGGTCATCCTCGCCAAGAGCGGCTTCATCCCTCCGCTTGCTGGCGCGGGGGCGGGGGTGGTCCTGTTTCTGGCTGCCGGGGGGGTGCTCCTCCGGCAGGCCAGGACCTGAAGGGTCCTCAGGAATGTTCCGGGTCACGCATCGGGACGCCGCCGGCGCGGCCAGGACGGGGGTGCTGGAGCTCGCCCACGGAGCCGTGGAGACGCCCGCGTTCATGCCGGTGGGGACGAACGCAACGGTGAAGGCCATCCGCCAGGAGGAGCTGGAGGCCCTGGGGGTGCGTCTCCTGCTGAGCAACGCCTACCACCTGTATCTGCGTCCGGGCGTGGAGGTGCTGCGCGGATTCGGCGGGCTGCACGGGTTCATGGCCTGGGAGCGGAACATTCTCACGGACTCCGGGGGATACCAGGTGTTCTCCCTGTCTCCGTTCCGCCGCCTGGAGCCCGGAGGGGTGGAGTTCCGCTCGCACCTGGACGGCTCGGCGCACAGGTTGACGCCCGAAGAGGTGGTGGAGATCCAGCAGGTGCTGGGCAGCGACATCATGATGCCCCTGGACGTATGCACCCCCCCGGGGATCGGGGAGGCGGAGGCGCTGGAGGCCCTGAGGCTGACGACCGACTGGGCGCGGCGCAGCCTGGCGCGCTGGCGCGCGGCGGGGGACAGCCCTCAGGGGCGGGGGCAGGCGCTGTTCGCGATCGTCCAGGGCAACTTCTTTCCGGAGCTGCGCAGGCGCAGCGCCGGGGAGCTGCTGGCCCTGGATTTTCCGGGCTACGCCATCGGGGGACTGTCGGTGGGCGAGGAGTTCGGCCTGTTCCGGGAGACCCTGGCTCTTACTGCCGAGATGCTCCCGGCCGAGCGTCCGCGCTACCTGATGGGCGTCGGCACGCCGGAGTACATCCTGGAAGCCGTAGGGTGCGGGATCGACCTTTTCGACTGCGTGTTTCCGACCCGCACCGCGCGCAACGCCCAGGGTTTCACCCGCAGGGGACCGGTGTCTCTGAAGACCGAGCGCAACAAAACGGCGCAGAGGCCGATCGATCCGGCCTGCAGTTGCCCGGTGTGCCGGAGGTACTCCCTGGGGTACCTGCGCCATCTGTTCAAGACCAGAGAGATCCTGGCCGCCATGCTGGCCACGCAGCACAATCTGCACTTCATCGCCACGCTGGTGGCGGAGATCCGGCGGGCCATTCGTGAGGGGAGGTTCGATGCCTTCCGCCGGGAGGTACTGGCGGAGTACGCGGGCCGGAAGCCTGCCGTAGAGGGGCGCCTGGAGTGATGCCGCGGCGTCTGGCTGCCGAACAATGAGGTGAGGAGGACCTGAGCAACAGTGGCAAAGACAGGCGGACGGATGTTGGCGACGGCGGCGGCATGGGCGGTGCTGTCCTGCGTGCCGCTTCCGGCGGCGGGGGTGCATCTGGAGGGGCTGGAGGAGGCGGGCCTGCCCGGACGCGTGCTGGCCAGCGCGCTGGGCTATCTCCACACCCGCTACCTGTACGGAGGGACCGACGGTTCCGGGATGGACTGCTCCGGTCTGGTGTACCGCTCCTTCCTGGAGGGGGCCGGCCTGGCTCTGCCCCGCCAGACCGGGGGCCAGTACCTGAGCGGGCGGGAGGTCCGCACGGGGCTCCTGCCGGCAGACCTGCTGTTCTTCGACACCGAGGGGCAGGGGCCATCCCATGTGGGCATCTATCTGGGCGCCGGACGCTTCGTTCATGCCGCCTCGGAAGGCCCTGCTACCGGGGTGATCGTTTCCTCCCTGGCGGAGCCCTACTACGCCGAGCGCCTCCTGGAAGGACGGAGGGTGCTGCCGTTTGCCAGGCCGGTGATCCACGTCAGCCTGGGAGGGGGCCCCGCAGGGCCGGCAGCGGAGCTGGTAAACCTGCAGCCGACTCTCCCGGCGGGCGTCCCTGTCCAGCTGGTGCTGGAGGGCGGCGGACGCCCCGACGGCTTTGCCACCGTGGAGCTCAGCCGCAACGGCGCTCCGGTGCTGTCGCGGCGGGTTCGTCTGGAAGGGCAGGCGCGGCTGTGGTTCACTCCCACCGAGGGCAGCTGGGAGGTGCGCGTCCTGGCACCTCGCGACGAGCTGATCCTGGAGGCGGACTCCCGTTGGATGCTGAGGTAAGCCAGGCGGCGGCGATCCGGCGCAGCACCGTGACCACCGTCCTGGTGATGGGCTGCACGGCGCTGTCCAGGTTGCTGGGGTTCCTGCGCATCGCCGTGATCGGCGCGGTGTTCGGAGCTTCGGGTGTCGCGGACGTCTGGAACGCGGTGTTCACCATCCCCAACAACCTGCGCAAGCTCATGGCGGAGGGGGCGCTGTCCTCCGCGTTCATCCCCTCCCTGAGCGGCGCCCTGCACGAGGACGGCAGCGGCGCCGAGGCCCGGGCGCTGACGCGCAAGATCCTCACCCTGCAACTGGTGATCCTTGTGCCGCTGCTCGGCCTGGCCGTGGTGCTGGCGCGACCGGTGATCACTACGCTGCTGTCCTTCCCGCAGGCCGCCAAGATGGAGCTGTCCGTCTCCCTGTTTCGGTGGGTTTTCGCGTACCTGCTGTTCGTGAGCCTGAGCGCGGTGCTCATGGCGGTGCTGAACTCTCACTACGTGTTCGTGGTCCCGGCCATCACCCCGGTGCTGTTCTCGATCACCGTCATCGCCTCGACCCTGATGCTGCACCGCCAGCTCGGTGTGTTCTCGATGGCCGTGGGGGTGCTGGCCGGGGGAGTGGCCCAGATCCTCTTCCAGCTTCCCCGCTACCTGCGGCTGGGCTATGATTTCCGGCTGGATTTCGGGTTTCGGGCCGCGCGTTTCAGGGCGGTGGTGAAGGCCTGGGCGCCGGTGCTGATCTCCGCGTCGATCTTTGCCCTGACCGAGCAGATCGCCGTTCTTCTGGCCAGCGGGCTGGAGGACGGCAGCACCTCCGCCCTGAGCTACGCCCTGGTGTTCTTCCAGCTTCCCTTCGGCATCTTTTCGATCTCGGTGGTGACGGTGCTGTTTCCCCGGATGAGCCGGCAGGCGGCCGCGGGAGACAGGGAGGGTATGGCGGATTCCCTCAGCTACGGGCTGCGCTTCATCTTCGTGCTGCTGGTTCCAGCGGCGATCGTCCTGGCCATGATGGGGCGTGAGATCATCGCCGTGGCGCTGCAGCGGCGGGAGTTCACCGCCGAGGGAACGCTTCGAACTTCCAAGGTGCTGGCCGCCTACTCCCTGGGGCTGTTCAGCGTAGGGGGGTTCACCTTCCTGCAGCGATTCTTTTACTCTCATAAGGACTTCCTCTCGCCCCTGCTCGGAGCGGCGGTGGTGAGCGTTGTGGACGTCGGACTGTCCCTGTGGCTGAAGGAGACGGCCCTGCGGGTAACGGGACTGGCCGTGGCCAACTCGGCGGCATTTACCGCCGGCCTTGCCCTCATGTTGGTGATGGCGCGCCGCTATCTGGGGAAGCTGAAGGGGGGACAGGTGTGGAAAACCGTGGCGCGCGTTGCCGCCTCCATGGTTCCGCTGGCGCTCCTGCTGTGGGTCTACCGGCGGGTGACCGCCTCTCTGTGGGCGCCGGGAAGCACCCTCGGCAACCTGGCTCTGCTTCTGGGAGCCGTCGGGACCGGGGCGTTGGTGGTGCTGGGCATGTACTGGATCACCCGGGTGGAGGTGTTGCGCACGCTGGCGGGAAGGCGGAGGGCCGGGTGACGAAAGGGATCTTGGTGGCGCTGCTCCTGTCGCTGTGGGCGCCCCTTTGTGCTTCGGGCCAGGACGCCGCCCCGGGAGCGGACCGTCCCGTCACGGAGGAGTGGGGCCAGGTGCTGCGCTTCGGGATAGACAGTGAGGTGCTGAAGGTGATCCAGCAGCTGAAGGCCACCGGTGAGACGGCCTTGGACCGGGAGCTGGTGGAGGCGTTCGGCGGCAGCCTGAACCAGGAGGTGCGGGAGGCGGTGCTGGATCTTTTCGGCAGCCGGAAGTCGCCGGACCTGGAAGGCCCTGCCCTGGCGGTCGTGCGGTCCGCCGAGGAAAGCGAGCCGGAGCTGGTGAGGGCCTGCGTGGACTATCTGCGGCGGATCCGCTCCTCCGGCGTGGCGGCTGCGGCCGCGGGGCTGCTGGATTCGGCCAGTGTTGCAGTGGCCGAAGCGGCGATCAAGGCGCTCGGTGAGCTGGGAGACCAGGCTTCCGGCCAGGCGCTGCTCGCCAGCCTCGAGGATCCGCGCTATCCGGAGGAGCGCAAGGCGCCGATCATCCTGGCTCTGGGGGAGTTGAGGTTCGAGCCGGCGGTGCCGGTCTTGATCGACCTGGTCAGCTCCCGGGACACCGAACGGATGTGGCGCCTGTACGCCGCCGACTCACTGGGCAAGATCGGGGACCCCCGCGCGGTGCCGGTGCTGAAGGGGCTCTTCGAGGAGCAGGACAGCCTGGTGAAAGCCTACGCCGCCTCCGCGCTGGCCGGCTTCGGCATGGAGGAGGTGGAGCCGGTTCTGCAGCAGGCGCTGCGCGATTCCAACGTGCGGGTCAGGCTGGCGGCCGCGAAGGCCCTTGCCCGCCCCGAGGCTCGGGGCTCGGTGGAGATGCTTATCTACAAGGCGCGCCGCGACCCCGAGAAGGCGGTGCGCCTGCAGGCGATCGAGAGCCTGGGCGCGGTGGGCGGCGCGGCGGCGATGGAGTTCCTGAGAGAGCTGTACGCAGACAGGCTGGCCGGTGCGGGCTACCGGGAGGCCGCCCTCCAGCAGCTGGTGGCCGGAGATATCTCCGGGGCCACCCTTCAGGTGGTGCGCAGGGTCGTGGCTGCGGAGGAAGCGGTGAAGGACTCGCCCATCCTGCTGATGACGGCGCGGCTCTTGTCCACCGCCGAGGGCAGCGGTCTGGAGCCGCTGTATCGAGGCTTCCTGAGACACAGAAACGCGGCGATCCGCCTGTACGGCATTCGCGGGGCCGAGCGCAACCGGCTCGGCGGGTTGAAGGAGGCAATCCGGGCCCTCTCCGAAGAGGACCCGTATCCAGTGGTCCGCAGGGCGGCTCTGGCGGCGCTGGAGAAGCTCTGAGGATGCGGCCTCTCAGGCCTGGCGGCTCTGGGTGGCGCCCTGCTGCTTCACCGAGCGCATCAGGCGGTTGATCTCTTCCACAGGGGAAATGTACTCCTCGAAGGTGAAGGTGAGCGGGCGGCCGCGCTGGGAGACGGCGTGGAGGGGCGTGCCGATGCAGTCGGGCACGGGGCCGTCGAGCTGCGGGAAGTACTCCGGACGTCGAGGCACGAACAGGTAGCGCTTGCCGTCGTTGCGCACGTCCCCGATCCGGCGGGGAACCGGCACGAAGTAGATGAGAAAGGTGGAGCCGTCGCCGCCGACGCTGCGCGAGCTTCCTGGCGGAACGGAGTGGATGTTGCGGGAGCCGATGTTGGGATTCTGCATGGCCACCCTCATGATCAGGGGGCGGACGCGGGTGCGGCCGCCGAACCCGGTCAGACCGCGAAAGAACCGATCGAAGGTGCGGTCCTGCATCTGGTGCCTGAGGATGAGCACGATCGCGACGATCAGGGCGGCGGCCACGAGTGCCAGCACCAGGTAGAGGATCCAGGCGGGAATCCCCTGCAGCGTGATTCGCCCTGAGGCGGCGGGGGAGCCCGGAGGTAGCGCGGGGGCGCCGCCAGGCTGGCCCCGCCGGGGCGGGGCTGGCTGCTTCGCGCCCTGAGGGGCCTGAGCGGCGCCCTGAGGGGCCTGAGCCGGGGCGGGCGCGGTGGAGGCGCCGCCGCCTTCCGCGGCCGCCTGCGGCCGGCGCGCGGGAAGGCCTGGGATCTCGTCGGTCATCCCTTCGCCCGCCTGCGGCTTGTAGGGGATCACCCTGGTGCCCAGCTCCTCGGCCATCTCCTCCAGGTAGTCAGGAGGGTACTCTTCGGCGCCCTTCGGCGTTGCGGGAGGCGGCGCGCCCGCCTGGCCCTGGGGGTAGGGGGTCCGAATGATGTCGACCTCCCACCCCTCGCGGTGAATGCGGCGGGCGTCCTTCAGCAGCTCCGCCAGCACGCGAGCCGGATCCATGTCATCGGGGCTTCCCGGCGGCGGATCGTGGATGCCGTCGGTCAGCAGCATCACCAGCTTGCGGTTGTCATCGGGCAGGCCGGCGGTGTATGCGTACAGATAGCGCACCGCGGCCACCAGGTCCGTGTGCAGGCCCAGCGGCTCCAGCAGCAGGATGCGGGCGATGACGCGGGTGAGATCGGTGGTGTCCGTGATGGTGACGCTCAGCTCCTCCTCGGGCGTTGAGGCGAAGCTCAGGAGGTGGAAGGTGTCACCGGGGCGGAGGCGCTTCTCCAGAATGTCCGCGAACACGTAATGCACCAGGTCATCGAAGACCGGGAACATGCTCTGGGAGGTGTCCACCATGACCACGACGTCCAACCCGAGCGCCCCCGCAGAGGGTACGGCCAGGGCAAGGAGGACCAGCAGCGTTGTGGCATAGCGTCGCATGTATTCTTCTAGGTTACCTCGGCTTTTTCGATGCTCTCCACGGCGTACTCGAACTCCTGGTTGTTCACCCTGAACTTAAGCCTATCACCTTTTGTGTGGTTCCACAGCTGCATTCCCAGAGGTGATCGGTAGGAAATGACGTTGCGTCCCGGGTCCGATTCCCAGGGGCCGAGAATGGTGTATTCCTCGGCTTCCGCGGTCTTGAGGTTGCGCAGCAGCACCTTGGTGCCGAAGGAGACGGCCCGGACGTTGATCTGTTCCTCGTCGTAGATCTGCGCCTTCTGCAGGTCTTCCTGGAGCTTGGAGGCGCCGGACTTGAGCATCTCCTGCTTTTCCAGCGCCGCCTTGTACTCGGCGTTCTCCCTGAGGTCCCCTTTCGACATGGCCTGGCCGATCTCCTTGGAGTTCTCGGGGATCTCCACCTCGATGATGTGGCGCAGCTCCTTCTGCTTGCTCTCGTAGCCCTGACGGGTGACCAGGAGCCCCAGGTTCACCGTCTCCTTTTCGGTCTCTCCCATGAAACGGTAGGTTGGATAATGGTTCTTGATCTGCTGCTTGAGGGCGATCTTGACGGAGGGATCCAGCTCCTTCACGTCGTCCACCAGGGTGTAAAGCCTGGTGATGGATTCCTCGCCGTGCTCCAGGATATAATGGATCAGCCGCCCCTCCTTGAAGAGAAAGTCATGGACCTGGCGGTTCAGCTTGCGGTTGTAGCTCACGTCCCGCTTGTTGTTGATTTCCCGGAAGGTGATGTCCAGCAGGTGAATCATGCCGATGAGGACCTTCTCCAACCGGATGTCCATTTTCTGGAACCAGGGCTCTTCCAGGAGATTGCGGGCCACCCAGATGAAGGCCTCCCGGTAGTCCCGGTAGTGAGCGAAGATCTTGTCCAGCAGCTCCCCCAGAATCTCCCACTGGCGTGATTTCACCAGCTCGTCCACGATGAACTTGCTCTGGTAGCTCAGGAAGAGCCGGCCGTACACCTGCGCCCATTCGGAGTGGTGCTTCTTCAGGCCGTTGAGAAAGGCTTTCTTCAGGCTGGTGTCCTGGATCTTGAGGAACAGCTCCTCCAGGTCCTCCACCTGTGCGATGAGATCCTCGAAGCCGTAGTCCAGGCCCGGGTTGAGGAAGGGGTAGGACTGGACGATCTCCTCCACCAGCAGGTAGCTGGAGACCACGTACTCCGTGACCGAGGCGTAGGCCCGGGCGAAGGCGACGAAGTAGTTGAACATCTCCGCGAAGTAATCGGAGTCGGGGTCCGAATGGTCCAGGAAATCCCGCAGCGCCTGCACCCGCTCGAAGAAGTTCTTCTCCGCCTTGAACTTGTTGAAGGTACGCTCTTCCAGGGAGATGGGCTTCTCGCGCACCATGTAGCGGTCCAGCTTCTCCGGAACGTTGCCGAAGGCCGGGTTGGTCTTCAGGATTTTGCGCGCCTCGCTGCTCCAGCGGGACCACTCGCTGTTCGACAGCGCGTCGGGTACCAGCTCCAGCTTGATGGTCTTGGTGTCCGCGCTGTTGTCGAAGCTGCGGATCACCGTCTTCAACATCCACACCGGGTCTTCCTTGGCCCTCTTGTTGAGCTCCTCGCGCGGGGTGGTGGCCTTCAACACCCAGATATGGTCGGAGCTGAGGATGGATAGGGCGTTGACCGCCATCTTGAGGGACATCTTGTGGCCGGGCTTGGAGGCGAAGTCGATGTAGAAGACGTCGTTCTTGATGTCCCTGATCTTTCCTATTCCCCAGCTGCGGTGGAAGACGTAGTTGCCCACGTCGAAGGAGATGTGCTTCTCGAAGTCGGTGATGGCGTCATGGACGTTGCGCCAGGACTGGTTGAGATTGGAGATGCGCAGGTATTCATCCAGCTGGCTGTGGCCCTGGTACTTCTGGCGGTAGCACTCGACGATCTCGCGCCGGGCCGCCGCGTCCTTCGGCTCGTAGGTGAGGATGCGCTTGAGGATCTCGATGGCCGTATCCCAGTCCGACTTCTCCCTGTAGTAGGGATAGAGAATGTTCAGCAGGTTCGCCGCCCTCTCGCCGCTCAAGACCTTTTCGATCTTCTTCTCGATGGAGAAGAAGAAGTCGATGTCTTCTGCGGAGTACTCGATCAGCTTCTCCCAGATCTCTTTCACATCGGAAAACATCTTCTTGTTGATGTACCGGTGCAGCGCCTTCTTGTAGTACTCCACGGCGCTGTCCGCATCGCCGTCCTCCTCTTTGCGCTGCGCCAGAAGCTTGACGATCTCCGCCTCTTCGTAGTCCACCTTGATGTAGCGTTCCCAGACCTGGAGCTTCTTGTCTTCCTCGTTCTTGCCTTCGTAGCACTCGGCGAGGGTCTTGAGGGCGAACTTGTTCTCCCCATACTCCAGAATCCTGTTCGCCAGGTACTCGACGATGTTCCACTTGTGGTTGTCCGAGAAGATGCTGATCAGCGCCACCAGGTTGGAGTCGTCCACGAGCTGCTTGCTGAGGGAGATGATCCCGGCGAGATAGAGCGCGATGATGCTGTTGCGGGTGTGCCGGAGGTGCTCCTCACAGATCTGCTGCACCTCGTCTTCCAGATCGCTCTCCTGGACCTTGCCCAGAAGCTCGTCCAGCTCCATGAAGTTGGTGACGGTGTAGTTGTTGAGGGTGGCCCGGGTCCATTTCTCCTCGTTCAATAGCTCAGTAACGGTCTTGACCAGATTGTCTGCCATGATGATGACTCCTGCTAACTAACGTACTCTTTGTAGATTGACGGATCAACGTCGCGGATTCTGGCGAGTATCTCCTCGATCTTCTGCTTGTCCTCACCGGAGTGTGCGTAATGGTCGATGAGCCAGAAATAGCGGTTGAGGAGTCGAGGGACGAGCCGCGGGTCCTGCCCCTGCTGGAGGTCCTTCTCCAGCTGATAGATGGACTGCTTGAGCTTGCCCAGCTCCACGGGGCGCAGCTCCCTGCGCACGTTGAACAGCCCGTAGATGGTGCCGTAGACCGGGATCCACTCCGCTATCTCCGCCTCGCCGAAGCGCTCTCTCAGCCGGGCCACGAGCCGGTGGATCATCGGGGATTCCAGGTAGGAGAGCTCGACCTGGCTTCCGCCCAGGTAGAAGGCCTCGCGGAAGAAGACCTTCGCCGCCCTGTTCTCGTTCACCAGGGAGTAGCTGTCCGCCAGCTCCGCCAGGACCGCCGGGTCTTCGCGCCTGATCTCCCCGGCCATCTCCAGCAGAGCGATGGCGTCCTCGTAGTTGCCCCTGGCCTTGTGGCACCGCCCCATGCGCAGAAGCATCTCCGGATCCGCATGCTCGTGGTCGCCAGCGAGCTTTTCGTACTGCTCGAGGGCCTGCCCGAACACGTAGTATTTGATGGTGAACAGGCAGCGCTCGGAGAGACCGCTCATGCGGGCCGTGAACCCGCCGAACACCTTCCACTGCGCCAGGTAGAACTCTCCACGCTCGTAGGGATCCCCGAGCGTTCGGGCCCGCTCTTCGCGATCGAGCCAGAAGTTCGCGCACTTCAAGGCATTGGCGACGTCCGGGTACTCGAAGTCGATGGTGAGGGCCTTTTCCAGCAGCTTCGCCGCCTCCAGGAAACGCCCCTCCTTGAAGTGGAGGTACACCTTGTTGAGTATCTGTATGACCTCGTTTTCTTTGAAGGTCAGTTGTTTTTCCGCCATGTAGAGAAACTCGCCGTTTCTTACTGAACCAGAGGTCCGCGCCGGCTGTCCGGTCTGATGTTGCCGATAGCGGGGAGCCGCCCTGATGGTCTATTATAACATGTCTACGTTTTTAGTCAACGACCGGCCTTTGCCAGATCGGATAATTTCTGCTATGATAAGCATATGGTGCGTCGTGAAAGCTGCATCGATCAAGAGGGCGCAAGTCGCGCCCCGGTAGGCGCCGGAGCGCACGGCAGCGGGGTCCGGCCAGGGGGAGAGATCCCTCGGGCTGAGCGGACCCGGCGGTTGTGTGACATGGGCCTGTGTCGCCTGCAAGGTACCGTGAAGCACCCGACGAATGCCGCGTCAAGAAAACCATCGGCAAGCTGTGTGCGAGACATCCGCATGCACAGTTTGACAGGAGGCGCTGGAAACGGGCCGCTGGACGCGGTACCGCGCCAGTGATCGACCATATGGAAAATGACAAGCGCGTGCTGGTGGCCCCTTCGATCCTCTCGGCGGACTTTGCCTGCCTGGGCCAGGCCGTCCGGCGCATCGAGAGCGGCGGGGGAGACTGGGTCCACCTGGACGTGATGGACGGCTCCTTCGTGCCCAACATCACCTTCGGTCCCAAGATGGTGGGAGCCCTCCGGCCTCACAGCGCGCTTCCCTTCGACGTGCATCTGATGATCGTCCGTCCCCAGGACTACGTGGGGCAGTTCGCTGCGGCGGGAGCGGACCACATCACGTTCCACTACGAAGCCACCGTCCACGTGCACCGGGTGCTCTCCCAGATCAAGGAGCTGGGCAAGAAGGCGGGCATCTCCATCGTGCCCTCTACCCCTGCAGAGGCGCTTTCGGAGCTCCTGCATATGCTCGATCAGATCCTGGTCATGACGGTGAACCCCGGATTCGGCGGCCAGGAGCTGATCGAGAGGACGCTGGAGAAGGTGCGATTCCTGGCGTCGGCCAGGGAGAGGGAAGGGTACCACTACCTGCTCGAGGTGGACGGGGGGATCAACCGCGACACCTGCCACCTGGCCGTGGAAGCCGGTGCGGACGTGCTCGTGGCGGGATCGGCGGTGTTCGACTCCGAGGACCCGGAGGAGGAGATCAGGGCCCTGAAGTGCCTATGATGCACTTTATTGGATACAGTTTCCCGGCCGGAGGGTCGAGAATAAGACAGGAGTGTCTTTTGCCCATGAGGCTGAAACCCGCGATCGTTTCCGCCCTGCTGTTGTTCTGCCTGGCGGTCACCGCTCCCGCGCAGTCTGCCGCCTCGCAGTCCGCCGTCGGGTCGCTGCGGGAAGGGCTGGAGCTTTTTCAGCAGGGCGAGTACCGCCAGGCAATCCAGAGCTTCCGCGACGTGATCGTCAACCCGCAGCTGGCCGCCTACAAGCCCGACGCCTACTTCTGGATAGCCCGCTCCTACATGGCGCTGAACCAGCTCGAGGAGGCGGAGCGCAACCTGGAGTTCTACCTGGACAACTACAAGGGCCACCCGAGCTACCCCGAGGCGCTGTACCAGAAGGGGCGGCTGCTGTTCCTGCAGGGGGAGATGGAAAGCGCCATCCAGGCGCTAGAGGGGTTCCGGACCCGTTACCCGCAGTCCCCTTTCGTCGCCAACGCGTACTTCTGGATCGGAGAAGCCCTCTATTCGCTGGGCCGGCTGGATGAGGCGGCCAGGGTGTTCGACAAGGTGGTGCAGGACTACCCCACCAGCTTCAAGGTGGAGGCCGCCCGCTATCGCCGTTCTCTGATCGCCTTCAAGAAGCGGGAGAACGAGCTACTGAAGCTGCTGAAGTGGAGCCACGAAGAATCGCTGAAGACCGTAGAGGAGTTTCAGCGGCGGGAGAAGGCCTACGAGCAGGCCATTTCCAGCTACCAGTCCAGGCTCGCGGAGCTGCGCCAGGGTGCCGAGCAATCGCACACCGATGCTGCGGAGCTGGAGAAGGCACGCCAGGACAAGGCGCAGCTGCTCAGCCAGGTCGCCGACCTGCGGAGCCAGGTCGCCGACCTGCGCGGCCAGATCGCGGCCCTGCAGTCCGCGGCCCGGGGAGCCGGAGCCCGGGACGAGCAGGCCGCCGCTGCGGCGCGGCAGGCCGCGGCGGCAGCGGAAAAGGCCGCGGCTGAATCCGAGCAGGCGCGGCGGACCATGGAGCTGCTGCGCGTGAAGGAGGAGGCGCTGGCGGTGAAGGAGCAGGTGCTCCAGAAGCTGCTCCAGGAGGCCGGGGTCCAGTGATGCACCGCCGGATGGCTGTTCTGGCCGCAGCCGTGCTGCTTCTGGCCTCTGCCTTCGCCTGGCCGTTGGAGCTGACTCGGGGAAGGATCAGGCTGGTGCTTCACGAGGACACGGGCCGCTTCAGCCTCTACTCGGTGTCCGCCGAAGGGGGAAGGAGCGAGTACACGGCCCTGTTCGTGGCTCAGGACCCCCGCACATCGAAGCTTTCGCTGGTGGTGGACAATCGAGTCTACGTGCTTGGGGACAGCGGAGAGTTCAAGCAGACCGCCGAAAAGACAGGGCAGGGGGCCAGGTTCCTCTGGGAGTCCAGGCTGCTGCAGGTGGAGCAGCGCTTCAGCTTCATTGCCCCTTCCGGATCGACCATCCCCGGCGGCGTGCTGATCTCCCTGGAGCTCACCAACAGGGCCGACCGGCAGCTTCAGGTGGGAGCCCGCCTGCTGCTGGACACCTACCTGGGAGAGGACGGCACCAGCCACTTTCGCACCGACCGCGACCCGCAGGTGACCCGGGAGATGACCGTGACCCGCAGCGACATGATCCGCTACTGGGTGTCGACCTCCGTGCGGAGGGACGCCCCGGAGGCGCTGGAGAGCGTGACTTCCGGGCCGGGGATCACCGAGCCGGACCGCATCGTCTTCGCCAACTGGAAGCGTTTGTCCGACTCCCCCTGGGCCTACCAGAGCTCACCCTCGCGCAACTTCAACCTCCTGCCCTATTCGATCAACGACTCCGCGGTGGCGCAGTACTACGACCCGGCGCCACTGGCGCCGGGGGCCACCCGAACGATCGCGATGCTGCTGGGAAACTACAGCCCCCAGGGCTATCACATCGAGGGTGCTCCCGCGGAAGCCCCTGCGGCGGCCGGCCCGCCCGCGCCGGTGCCCTCCGCAGGCCAGGAGCCCGCCAGCGGCAGCCAGCAGGAGCAGGCGGCGGAGCAGGCCGAAGGAGAGCCCGGGGAAGGCGGCGCGCCCTTGCCCACGACCTTGCTGCTTCTCTCCGAGGTGCAGACCCTCAACACCCTGCTTGCGCGCATCGACCGGGCCCTGGCCTCGGGCCAGCCGGTGCCCGAGGAGGAGCTCTCGTTGATGCGGGAAATCCTTTCTGATATAAAGTCCAGGTCAGGGCAGGAAGACGCGTCCCGGTGACGCCCCTGACCAGGTCATGCCGAAGAGCGTAGTCCAGCGAGCCTACCGCCTGTACAGGCGGCAGAAGTTCCCGCAGACCATCCGTCTGCTGGAGAGCCAGGTATTCCGCTTCCGCAACAACGGAGAGTTCTACACTCTGCTGGGGCTGGCCTGCCTGCGCAGCGGAGACTTCGGGGGGGCGGAGAGCTACCTGCGCCGCGCCCAGCAGCTGCGTCCCGAGGATCTGCGTCCTCCCCTGGGACTGGCGGCCGTGCTGGCGCATCGCGGACAGACGGAGGAGGCGCTGAAGCTGTGGCTCCGCGTGCTGGAGGAGCAGCCCCGCAACCGGCAGGCCCGCCGCGCCCTGGAGCTGCTGCGCAGGGGCGGTGCGGAGCAGGAGGCCGAGAGCTTCCGCAGCGCCAGCGTTCTGAAGGGCCTGCTTCCCCCGGTGCCTGCCGGTCCGGGTGCGGTGGTGATTCCAGTTGTGGCGCTGCTCGGCGCCGGTCTGATCGCTGCAGCGGTGCTGGTGGGGCTGCCTCACGCGGAATCCTGGCTCCGGCAGAAGCGGCAGCGCCCGGGGGTGGAGGCGGTCCAGCTTCCGCGCTCGCAGCCCGAGCTGACCTCACCCGGAGGCGGGGCGCCGGTGGTGCTCACGGAGCGGCAGGTCAGCCGCACCTTCGAGCTGATCAAGAAGCACCTCCTTGCCTACCGCGACAACCTGGCCATGCGGGAGATCAACCGGCTGCTGCTCTCCAATGCGTCGGCGGCGGTGAAGGAGAAGGCGCGGCTGCTGGCGAGCTTCGTCCAACAGCCGGACTTCTCCACCCTGCGGGACAACTTCTCCTACGCGGAGGTGGCGGCGGACCCGCTCCTGTACCGAGACTGCTACGTCATCTGGTCGGGAAAGGCGGCGAACGTGCGGATCGGCTCCGAGCGGATTCGCTTCGACCTCCTGGTGGGCTACGCTGCCGAGGAGGAGCTGCTGGGAGTGGTGCCGGCGAGCCTGGACTTCGCGGCGGACCTGCAGAGCGGCGATGCGGTGGAGGTGCTGGGCAGGGTGGAGGCGGCGGAGGGCGGCCTCAGCCTGGCGGTGGTCTCCATTCATCGTTTGTACGGACAGTGAGGCAACCATGAGAGCCGTGGTGCAGCGCGTCGCGGAGTGCGCCGTGCGGGTCGATGGGGAGGTGCGGGGCCGGATCGCGGCGGGGCTGCTGGTGTACCTGGGCGTGTCCACCTCGGACAGCGAGGACGATCTGCGCTACATCGCGGAGAAGATCGTGAACCTCCGCATCTTCACCGACGCGGAGGGGAAGATGAACCTTTCGGTGCGGGAAACCGGGGGGGCGGTGCTGATGGTCTCCCAGTTCACCCTTTACGGAGACGCCCGCAGGGGGCGGCGGCCCTCCTACACGGCGGCCGCGGATCTCCAGACGGCGCGGCGCTACTACGAGCTCGCGGCTCAGGAGGTGCGCGCCCGGGGTGTGCCGGTACAGACCGGGGTCTTCGCCGCGCGCATGGAGGTGGAGTACACCAACGTGGGACCGGTGACGATCCTGCTGGACTCAGAAAGACGCTTCTGACTGCCGGAAGAGCCCCCGCCGGGCCCGCGGGCGCCCCGAGGCGCGGCCGGGCCG
>CAZBDU010000033.1:0-52220 GCA_964490725.1 uncultured Spirochaetaceae bacterium
CCCTCCGCCCCGGCGCTGCGCGGAACGCCCGCCTGCGGAGGCCGCTCCAGTGCGGCCCGCCCGGCGGGCCGGAACCGGCTTGGCCACGTTCACCGCGATCACCCGCTCCCCTCCCAGCTGGCGGGCCACGTCGACGGGCACGGGATTCACCAACCCGCCGTCCACCAGGTTGCGCTGCCCCACCCTCACCGGCGCCAGCACCCCGGGGAAAGCCATGGAGGCAGCCACCGCGGGGACCAGCTCCCCTGAGCGGAACACCACCTCCTCGGCGGTGTCCAGGTCCGCGGCCACGCAGCCAAAAGGCATCTCCAGCTCCTCGAAGGTGAGCCCGTCGAGCAGCTCCGCCAGGAAGCGCCGCATACCCTCCTCGCTCAGCAGCCCGCCTCCCCACAGCGTGGGGCGGAAGTAGCGGACCAGGCGCCGCCAGCGCACCCCCACCGCCAGCTCCCGCAGCGCCGCAGGCCTGCTGCCGGCGGCGAAGAGGGCCCCCACCAGCGCTCCCATCGAGCAGCCCGACACCGCGGACACGGCCACACCCTGCGACTCCAGCCACTGCAGCACCCCCACGTGGCTGAGGCCCCGAGCCGCGCCGGAGCCCAGAGCCAGGGCGGTGGTCACGATAGTCTCCGCAGGCCAACGCCGGCGGTCACGCCGGGAACCTCCTGCCCTCGTCCAGCATGGTCAGGTAGGCTTCCAGGGGGAGGTAGTTGGCTACCGTGTTGCCGGTGCCCAGGCAGTAGCCGCCGCCGGGCAGGCACGTCTCCAGGATCTCCCGGACGCGGCGGCGGATCTGCTCTTCCCCGGCCCGGCAGAGAAAATCCATGTCCAGGCCGCCCAGGACGGCGATCCGCTCCCCGTAGAGCCGGGAGGCGGACTCCACGGACAGGATGGCGTCCTCGAAGGAGTGTTTCCCGTCGATGCCCACCCCTTCGATCAGGTCTTCCATGATCTCCGCCAGGTTGCCGCAGGCGTGCAGGAGGTAGGGCTTTCCATGCCCGTGGGCCAGCTCGGCGCAGCGCCGATGCCAGGGCAGGATCTCTGTTCTGAGGAAGGCCGGAGGCACGGTGGTGGAGGTGCGGTAGCCCATGTCGTCGGAGCCCCAGATCACCGCCACGCAGCGGAAGTCGCACAGGGTGCGGGTGTAGGACTCGTAGAACTCCCCCACCCTGCGGCTGATCTCCGCCACCAGCTGCGGGTCGTCCGCCAGCGAGTAGCAGAGGGTCTCGTAGCCCATCAGGAAGGTGACCATCTCCAGGACGTGGGCCGTCAGGTCGTAGACGCCCATATTGGGCGGCAGGTTTTGCTCCATCCACTCCAGGGCCGTGAGGTCGATCTCCTCCACCTTCGGCCAGGGGTAGCGCTCCAGCTCGGCCCAGCTCCCGATCGGGCCCCGGTGCTCCTCCACCCAGTCGCGTTCGCCCCGGTTGGCGCCAGCAGCAGCGGTGTCGCGGACTTCGAGGTTGGGCAGCGGAAAGACGTCCTTGCGAATCACCGGGACCCGAAACACGTCGTAGCCCAGAAAGGCGTGCAGGCGCACCTCACGCTCCAGCGCCCGGCGCCGGCTGGCGGGCCGGCTGGCAGGCCGGCCGGCGGGAAGGCCGGCGGGAAGGCCGGCGGGAAGGCCGGCGGGAAGGCCGGCGGGAAGGCCGGCGGCCAGCCCGTAGCGGCTGGCCACCATCTCCTTGATCTCCGGATCCAGAAAGAGCTCAATGTGGTGGACCCGTCGGGGTGTACCCTCGCGCCGCAGGACAGCCAGGAGCTCCTGCACGTCCGGTTCCACCGGGATGTCCATCAGAAGGTCCGCCACGCCCGCCTCCTCACATCGAGCTCGCCCCGCCCCGGAAGACCGTGCGCTTCACCCGGCTGGCCAGGATGTCGGCCAGAGAGTGCCGGCCGCCGGCAACGATCGTCTCGATCCCCTGGCCCGTGGCCATGCGGGCGGCGCGGACCTTCGAGAGCATCCCCCCCAGGCCGAGGGAGTTGGTGTCCTGGGAGGCCATCCTCTCCACCGCCCCGTCGATCAGGCTCACCTCCTCGATGAGCTCGGCCTTGGCGTCCCGCTTGGGATTGCCCCGGTACAGCCCGTCCACGTCGGTCAGAATGACCAGCAGGTCCACGTTGAGCCGGATGGCCACCAGAGCGGCCAGGATGTCGTTGTCGGAGAAGATCGGTTGGAACTCCACCTCCTCCTTGTTCACCATGTCGTTTTCGTTCACCACCGGGATGATCCGTTTCTCCAGATACGCGTTCATGATGGTCCCGACCGTCTCCCGCTCGACCCTGCTGGCGAAATTGTGGTGGGTAAGCAGGACCTGGGCCACCCGAACGCCGTGCTGCCCGAAGTAGTCCCGGTAGTACTTCATCAGCCGGATCTGGCCGATGCCGGAAAGGAGCTGCAGGCTCAGGGTCTCCGTGGGGCGGGCGGCCACCCCTTCCTCCTCCATCCCGGCAGCCACGGCGCCGGAGGAAACCAGCACCACCTCGTGCCCCTGGCCGTGCAGCTCGGCGATCTGGCTCACCTTGCTCTTCAACCAGCGCGAATCGATGCCGCTGCTGCTGCTGCTGATGAGGGCGCTTCCGATCTTGATGACGTATCTCATGGCTGTTCCGATGGGCGCCCTTTCGGGCCAGCCCTAGGGCTCGAGGTCCCGGTGGGTGAAGCTCCGCTGCCCTCTGGCGTAGGGGTCCACCTCCTGCCCGTTCCCTTCCAGAACGAACTTGGTGCTGGTGAGCCCCTCCAGACCCACCGGCCCGCGGGCATGGATCTTGCTCGTGGAGATGCCCACCTCCGCACCCAGGCCGTAGCGGAACCCATCGGCGAAGCGGGTGGAGCAGTTCCACATCACGGAGCTGGAGTCCACCGCCGAGAGAAAGCGCTGCGCCGCCTGCCGATTCGAGGTGACGATGGCGTCGGTGTGGTGGCTTCCCCAGGTGTTGACGTGGACAACCGCCTCCTCCAGCGAGTCCACCACCTTCACCGCCAGCACCAGATCGTTGTACTCGGCGCTCCAGTCGGAGGGTTGCGCCGCAGCGCAGGTGATGATCCCGCGGGTGCGCTCGTCTCCGCGCAGCTCCACCCCGGAGAGGGCCTCCGCCATCCGGGGCAGGAAGCTCTCCGCCACTCCGGCGTGCACCAGCAGGGTCTCGATGGCGTTGCACACCGCCGGGTACTGGCACTTGGCGTCCCGCGCAACGCGCACCGCCATCTCCACGTCGGCCTCCCGGTCCACGTAGAGGTGGCACACCCCGTCGGCGTGCCCGAGCACGGGGATGCGGGTACCCGCCTGGATAGCCCGCACCAGCTCGTTCGAGCCGCGGGGAATCACCAGGTCGATCAGCCGGTCCAGCTTCAGCACCTCCTGGATGTCCTGGCGGGTTTCCACCAGCTGGAGGGCATCCCGGAACAGCGGGTCCGCCCCCTCGGCGGCGTCCACGATCGTGCGGAACAACACCCGGTTGGAGCGGAGGGCCTCCGAGCCTCCCTTCAGGATCGCGGCGTTGCCCGACTTCAGGCAGAGGCTTCCGATCTGCACCAGGGCGTCCGGGCGGCTCTCGAAGATGACCCCGATCACTCCGATGGGCACCGTCACCTTGCTCAGCACCAGCCCCGGGTCCAGCTCCCGCTTCAGCAGCCTGCGCCCCACGGGGTCGGGGAGCCGTCCCACGTCGCGCACGCTTTCCACGATCTGATCCATCTTGGCCGGGCTCAGGGCCAGCCGCTTCAGCAGAGCCCCGCTCAGCCCCGAACGCTCCGCCTCGCGGCAGTCCGCCTGGTTCTCCGCCAGGATCTCTTCGCGGCCCGCCGCCAGCGCGGCGGCCACCCGTTCCAGGGCCGCATTCTTGATCTCTGTGGAGGCCGTGGCCAGCCTGAGCGCCGCCCGGCGGGCGGCCTCGGCCTGCTCGCGCGCCGTCATCGTCCCAGCTCCTTGCTGCGGCGGGCCGCCGCTTCGATCGTGCCCACCAGCACCTCCCGCACGTCCGAGGGGTCCAGCACCTCCCGCCCCGCCACGGTGGTCCCTCCGGGGGAGCTCACCATGCGCACCAGCTCCTCGGTGCTCATGCCGGTCTCCCGCAGCAGCCGCGCGGTACCCTCGAAGGTGGCCAGGGACAGCTCCCGGGCCGCCTCCTGGGGAATGCCCAGCCGCCTCCCCGCTTCCACGAACGCCTCCACCAGGCGGGCCACGAACGCCGGACCGGAGCCGCTTAAGCCCGTGACTGCATCCAGCAGCTCCTCCGGCAGGGCCACCGCGTAGCCCGCTGCCGCCAGGAGCCTCTCCACCAGGGCCCGGTCCTCGCGGCTCACCCCCCTGCCCAACGCGTAGCCGGCGGCCATGGCGCCCACCAGGCAGGGAGTATTGGGCATCACCCGCACTACCCGAGCGGCCGGCAGGGCCGCCTCCAGGGTGGCCAGCCGCACGCCGGCGGCGATGGAGATCACCAGCGCGGAGGCGCCGGCGATCTCGGCCATCACCCCGGGCACGTCCTGGGGCTTCACAGCCAGGAAGAGAACCTCCGCGGCCGCCGCCTCCGCCGCGCCGGAGACCTCCCGCACGCCAGGCAGCTCGCGCCGCAGCAGCTCCATGCGCTCGGGGCGCACGTCACAGGCCAGAAGCTCGCTGTCGGGTATGCGCGCCCGGATGGCTTTGGCCAGGGCAAGGCCCATGTTGCCGGCGCCGATGAAGCCAATTCGTGCCATGATGCGAGTAGAATGTAGTACAGGCCCCGGGAAAAGTAAACACGGCCGGCCCGGCGCGCGGGCGCCGGCCGGCAGGCCTCCGCGGCGCTCAGCGCTCCCGCAGGATCTGCACCGCCGCGGCGCGGCCGGAACGCAGCGCCCCAGGCTTCTCCAGCAGCACCTCCACCCGCTGCACCCGCTCCTCCCGCAGGCAGAGCTGCGCCACCGCCTCCGCCAGCGCCTCGATCAGCTGGAAGGAGGAGCCTTCCACCAGCGCCTCGATGCGCCCCGCCAGCGCGGAGTAGTCAACGGTGTGCTCCAGCCGGTCCCCGCGGCAGGCCTCGCGCAGGTCCGCATGCAGAGTCACCGTGAGGATCACCTCCCGGCGGAGGCGGCGTTCCTCCTCCCGCACGCCTACGATGCACCGCAGTCGCAGCCCCCGCAGCTGCAGGCGGTCCAGCGCGGGGGCGGCAGGGGTCCCTGGATCGCCGGCGTCCCTGCCCGCCGCCTTACCCGCCATAGAAGTTTCCCTTCAATGAACGCCCCCCGTCCACGTACAGCACCTGCCCGGTGATGAAAGGGCTGGCCAGCAGGAAGAGCACCGCGGCGCAGACGTCTTCCGGGCTCCCCCAGCGGCCCAGCAGATTGGTGCCCGAAAGCCTGTCCACCTCCTCCGGCCTCATCTCCTCAGGAGGCAGCACGATGCCCGGGGCCACGGCGTTCACCCGCACCTTGGGGGCGTACTCCACCGCCATCATCCGGGTGAGGCTGAGAAGCATGCGCTTGCTCAGGTGGTAGGAGACGTGCCCGCGGTCGTAGTCCTGCACCCTGGCGTCCAGGAAGTTCACGATGGCCCCCTCCTGTCCCTGGGCGGCGAACAGGCGACAGAGCTGAAACGGCGCCAGCGCGTTGACGCGCACGTTTCGTTCCACCGAGGGGACGGTGATCTGATCCAGGGCCTCCGCCGGGAAGATCGAGGCGCCGTTGACCAGCAGGTCGATGGGACGGCCGCACGCCTGCAGGGCAGCACGCCACATGGAGGCGGCCGCCGCCGGGTCGGCGAAATCCGCCTGCACCGCCCAGGCGCCGCTGCCTCCTGCGCGCAGCTCCCGCACCACCTCGGCCGCCTGCCCGCGGGAGCCGTTGTAGTGGATCACCACCGCCGCCCCCTGGCCAGCCAGGGCGGCGGCCACGAAGCGGCCCAGGCGGCGTGCGCCGCCAGTTACCAGAGCCACCCGGCCCTCCAGCGTACCCATACCTGGCACTCTACGGCATCGGTCGATTTCCCTGCAACCCCTTGCGCGCAACCCCTTCCGCCGGGGTCGCGCGTGCCCGGGCCGGGTCGCAGGGAGCAGGCGGCCTCCTGGATGCGGCAAATAGTGGTGTCATAACGACCCGGCCAATGTGTATCTTTGACACGCAGTGTCATAATGACGCATAGAGGCGCCCGCCGGGAGGCCGGGAGCACGGCTGCGGCTCCCGGCCAGTGTAGTAATCTCTTTGCTGGCTGGGAGTTAACCTGCCCTTCCTCTCAACGCCGGCCTGGAGCGGATTTGGCACGCTTTCTGCAACATAAGAGGTGAGCGCGCCGCAGGGCGCGCAGAGAGTCCGAAAGACGAGGAGGTCAGTGATGAGAGGACTGATTCGATACACCGAGCCGAGGCAGCTGTTCGACAGGGACCGCATGCTGGAGGGCTTCTTCGAGGACACCCCGCTGTGGAACGCCCGCACCCCCGCGGTGGACGTGCGGGAGACCCACGAGGGCTACCTCATGGAGGTGGAGCTTCCGGGGATGAGCGAGAAGGACGTGGAGGTGAAGGTGGAGGACAACATCCTCACCCTGAGCTCCCACCGCCAGGAGGCCAGCGAGGAGAAGAAGGACGGCTACCTGATCCGCGAGCGCCGGCAGGCCGCGTTCAGCCGCACCTTCGTGCTGCCGAATGACGTGGACCGCGAGAAGATCGAGGCGGAGTTCAAGAACGGGCTTCTGCGGGTCAACCTGGCCAAGAAGCCGGAGGCTCAGCCCAAGACGATCCAGGTGAAGGCCAGCTAGGCCTTTGCGGTCGAGCAACTCAAACGGCGGGCCGTTCCCCTCCAGGGGGGAGCGGCCCCTGCTTTTTGCACCGCCGGAGCGCTCCACACTCCGCGGCCGCTGTGGTACAATCGAAAGCTGCTCGCGGTTTTCGAGCACAGGAGGACAGGCACCAGTGAACGGCGACGGCCTTCCCTACATGTACGTCGAGGGAGAAAAGAAAGATCACCAGGTGACTTTATACGCGCTCAGCACCTGCGCGTTCTGCCGCAAGGCCGTCGAGTTTCTCCGCAGCGAGGGGGTGGCCTTCCGCTACCTCTACGTGGACAAGCTGCCCCGGGAGACCAAGAAGGCCCTGAGGGAGGAGCTCCGCGGGCGGTTCAGCGCCTCGCTGCTGTACCCGTACCTGGTGGTGGACGACCGCGAAGCGGTGGGCGGCTTGTACGAGGATCGCTGGCGATCCCTGCTGGAGCTGCCCCAGGACGGGCGCACGGAAGGGTAGAGCGCGCATGGCCAGGACCAGGACCAAGACCAGAAAAGACGCGCGACGCTTCGTCACCATGGTGGCGGAGCACCACGGATGGAAGCTCAACCCGGATGCCCGCTTCCTGGAGGACCTGATCGAAGGCCTCAGGGACAACTACAACCGCTATGGCTATTTCCTCTGCCCCTGCCGCGAAAGCTGGGAGGACCGCAGCCGGGACGAAGACGTGATCTGCCCCTGCCGGTACTGCGTCCCGGACCAGAGGGAGTACGGCCACTGCTACTGCGCTCTGTACCTCACCGAGGAGTTCCACCGCTCCGGAAGGACCCCCGGGCCCATCCCCGAGCGCCGCCCCCCGGAGCTCATTCCCTGAAAACCCCCGAAAACCCAAACGCCGCCGGAAGCTGAGAGAGCGCCCGCCCGCGCGGGGGCTGCCGGCTCCGCTTCCCGGCGCCCCATCCGCCGGCTTGCCAATGCCGCCAAATAGCAGTACAGTACTAACGTAAACCCGACACGAGGAGGTATTCATGGGCGATTGCGACGACGGCAGTCCTCAGCACCATTACGTCCGCAGTCTGAACATGCTTTCTCCGTCGGGTGGACGGACCCGCCCCGCCTTCTAAAGGGTACCAGGCGGCTCCTCCGCCGTTCCTCCGGCCGGAGAAGCAACGAGGAGGAGCACAATGATCAAGATCTGGAAGCAGAAGGAAGCCGGAAACGGCATCGTCCACAGCGCCATCCTGGAGCGCAACTGCTGGCTCCAGGTGGTGAACCCCACGCCCCTGGAGATCGAGAGCCTGCAGCGGGAGTACCGGATAGCTCCCGACGTGATCAACGACATCCTGGACGTGGACGAGCGCTCCCGGTACGAGCGGGAGGACGATCAGTTTCTGATCATCTTCCGGGCGCCCCTGCACCTGCCCGGTGAGGAGGTCCCCTACCAGACCATCCCCCTGGGAATCATCCTCATGCCCGGAGTGACCATCACCATCAGCCTCAAAGAGCTGGACTTCCTCTCCGAGTTCACGGAGAACCGCGTGCGCGGACTGGCGCTGGAAGACCAGAACGCCTTCGTGCTGCACCTGTTCCAGCGGGCCGCCACGCGCTACCTCCGCTACCTGAAGGAGATCAACCGCCAGAGCACGGGAGTGGAGCGCGATTTACAGAAGTCCATCAAGAACAACGAGCTGGTCCACCTCCTGCGCCTGGAGAAGTCCCTGGTCTTCTTCACCACCAGCCTCAAGTCCAACGAGCTGCTCTTCGACAAGCTCCTCAAGACCCGCTTCAAGAACCTCACGGAGAAACAGGAAGACCTCCTGGACGACGTGCTCACCGAGAGCAAGCAGGCAGTGGAGACGGCCAACATCTATAGCAACATCCTCAGCGGCATGATGGACGCCTTTGCTTCGGTGATCTCCAACAACCTCAACACCGTCCTCAAGAGGCTCACGGTGATCTCCATCGTGCTCATGATCCCGACCCTGTACGCCAGCCTCTACGGCATGAACGTTCCCCTGCCCCTCCAGCACACGCCCTGGGCATTCCCGGGGATCGTGGCGGTGTCGCTGCTGTCCTCGATCCTGGGAGGGCTGTTCATCAGCCGCAACCGTTCGTTCCGCTAGCATGCCGGAACGCTCCACATCCTCCAGCGCCTTGCGAGGCGAGCTGGCGATGCTCATCTCGGTGCTCACCTACACGGTGATGCAGTCCCTGGCCCGCTACCTGGGCCCGGCGGCGAGCTCCTGGACCAAGACCTTCTACCGCTGCCTGTTCAGCGTGGCCTTCATCCTGGCCTGGATGGCGATCTCCAGAGAGCGCATTCGTTTCCGCAACACACGGTTGCTCCTGCTGCGGGGGATCACCGGGGCGGTGGCGATCACCTTCTACTTCTGGACGATCGACCTGATCGACCTCCTGCACGGAACCCTCTACATCTACGTGCATCCGGTGTTCGCAATCCTCTTCGCGGTGCTGCTGTACCGGGAGCGCTTCCACTGGTGGATGATCCCGCCCCTGGCCGGCGCGCTGGCCGGGCTGTACCTGATCGTCAACCCCACCGGGGAGGGCGTGGGCGCCGCCGATCTGGTGGGGATCATCTCGGCGGTGAGCGCCGGCGTGGCCCGCGCCACCGTCCGGGAGCTGCGCAAGAGCGACTCCCCCGCCAACGTCGTCCTGGTGTTCATGCTGGTGAGCCTGGCCTTCGCGGCGGTTGGGGTGGCCCTGATCCCGGGGCAGCGCTGGGGAGTTCAGCCCACCGGGCAGCTGAGCGCAGGCGGCGGCTGGCTGGTGCTCCTGGGGATCGGCCTGTTCTCCACGGTGTCCAACATCCTGATGACCGCCGCCTTCCGGCGTCTTACCACCGCGGTGGGTTCGATCCTGGCGCTGCTGATCGTTCCGCTGACCGCGGCGGTGGCGGTGCTCTACTTCCACGAACCCCTCACGGCTCAGAAGGTGGCCGGAGGAGTGCTGATCCTGGCCTCTGCCGCCTTCATCTCGGCCATGAGCGCGCAGGCCGGCCCCGTCTCCACGGAGCCCGCGCTCTGAAAGCAGCCGCGGGCGGCACCGCCGCAGGGCGCCCCCGGCCCCGCCGGCCAGGCCTTCAGCACAGCCGGCCAGGCCCCCGGCCCCGCCAGCCAGGCCTTCAGCGCAGCCAGCGCTCCAGCCACTGAAAGGCTTCCTCCTGCATGGAGCGATCGAACTGGTGGGGTCCGGGGTACAGGGAGAAGCGGAACGCCTCCGGGGCGCCCGCCTTGCGGTACACCGACTCCAGCAGCCCGGCGGCCCTCTGCACCTCCTCCAGCGTGAACAGCGGATCCTCCCGGGTAGCCAGCACCAGGGCGGGAAGCGGCGCCCTGAGGCCCAGCAGCTCCGCATACTCCATCAGCCGCGGCAGCCCCGGCACGTACAGCATCCAGCTGTGGGTGAAGCTGACCCGGAAGAGGAAGTCCGCCCAGGTGCTCATGTAGCCCGCGGTGACCGAGCAGCGCACCCGGTCGTCCAGCCCGGCCAGGGCGTTGGTCCGCATTCCCCCGCCGGAGAGCCCGCAGCAGCCGATCCTTCCGGCCTCCACATCCGGGCGCGCGCAGAGCACCTCCAGGGCCGCGGCGTCCTCGGCCAGGCATACCCCGGCCCAGCTCAGCCCCGCGCAGAACAGGCTCTTGGCCACCACCTCCTCGTGGCGGGCTCCGAAGGCGTCGTAGGCGTGAATCCGCGCCGCCGGCTCTTCCGCGGGGACCTCGTACTCCGTGCTGGCCGTCTCGCTGCGCACCGTCTCGGGGGTCAGCTCGCTCACCTCCAGGGGAGCGCTCATCAGCCGCTCCACCGCGTAGCCCGGAAGGTCGGCCGCCATGATCCGGCGGCTGCCGAAGGGGAAGACGTCGTGCACCAGCACGGTAAAGCCGCAGCGGGCCAGCTCGTCCGCCCAGGCGGTCCCGCCGTAGTACAGGCGCCGGTGCTCCTCCAGCGAGGGGTGGGTCCCGGCCGCGCGGGTGACCTTGCGCAGCCCGAAGTACTTCATCCCGCCGTGATCGTGGAGCGCCAGCACGGCCGGGAGCCTGCCCCGAGCCCCGGCCGGTTTGAGGAGCACCGCGCGGGTCGGCGGGCCGCCGGCAAGCTGCCAGGAGAGCTCCTCCACCTGCAGGCCGTCCCGGACCGCGCTCCTCAGCGTGCGGGCAGGCGGTGCGGCGGCGGCCGGCGCCCGTCCCGCCCGGGCGAGGCTCCCGGGCCCCGAGTCCCCGGGGGCCAGCAGCAGCTCTCTCACCGCCGGACGGGCCGCTTCGCGCCACCGCTCCGCGCTGTCCCAGCGGGGGTGCAGGAAGGACAGCTCCCGCTCCCAGCTCTCACAGGTCTCCCGCGCCCACCCGCCGTAGGCGCCCAGCATGCTTGCAGTGTTCATGGCGACCTCCTCCCTCTGGCTACATGGAGGCCCTGCGCGGCGGCGCATGCAGGTGGAATGCGGCATGGCTTCTCCTGTAGCGCGTGGCTGCCGGCCGCGGAGACGGCAAGCCCCCGGGAGCGCAGGCAGCGTAGGGACAGTATAGCGTCTTCCGGTCGGCGCCTCACCCTCGGGGCGGTCTCCTGCGGCGGGGCCGGCGGCCGTCCGGGAGGAAACGCAGAAGCGCGTGCGCCCGGCTCCGTGGGCGATCTCGTTTTGACGGACGCCCGTCCCAGGGTGATAATCGTCCTCATGGAACCGGCAATCTGCTTCGAAATGCTCTTCCCCGGCCTGGCGCCGGAGGAGAAGGTAGACCGGGTCGCCGCAGCGGGGTTCGAAGCCGTGGAGTTCTGGGGGTGGCGGGACAAGAACCTGCCGGCCCTGCGGGAGGCCTGCGCCCGCTCCGGTGTGCGGGTTCTCAACTTCAGCGGACATCGCCGGGGCAGCCTCATCGCCTCCGCCACGCACCAGCTCCTGCTGGCCGACCTGGCCGAGGCGGCCGCCGCCGCGGGGGCGCTCGGCTGCTCCTACCTGATGCTGCTGTCGAACGAGCTCGGCGAAGGTGGGCGGGTCATGAACAGCCACCCGGAGATCCCGGCGGAGGAGAAACGGCGCAACCTCCGCTCGGGCCTGGAGCGGGCGCTGGAGGCTGCCCCGGCGAAGGTGACCCTTCTTCTGGAGCCGCTGAACACGCGCATCGATCACGAGGGCAACTACCTCTCCGACACCGCCATGGCGGCTTCCCTAGTGCGCGAGATAGGCCATCCGCGCCTGAAGGTGCTCTGCGACCTCTACCACATGGGGGTCATGGGGGAAGACCTGGCGGCCACCATCGAGCGCCACATGGACGCCATCGGCTACTTCCACGTGGCGGACTTCCCGGGCCGCCACGAGCCGGGCACAGGCTCCGGCGGCTGGGCGAAGCTGCTGCGCCGCATCGCCGCCGCCGGGTACCAGGGCGTGGTGGGATTCGAGTACGCGCCGGCGGCCGATTCCGCGGAGTCACTGCGCCGGATCCGCCGGCTGTGGGAGGAGGCCGTGGGGTAGCCGCCGCGCCCTTCCGGGCGCGCGGCGGTGCGCTTCACTGGGGCCGCTGGATAGGCTATGCTGGGCCGGTGATGCCCGTTTCGGAGAAGATGCCCGTTCTGGAGAAGGCGATTCGCATCGCCGTGGAGGCCCACGAGGGTCAGGAGTCCAAGGACGGCCGCCCCTACGTGCTTCACCCACTGCGGCTGATGCTCGCAATGGACACCGAGCTGGAAATGGCCGCCGCGGTGCTCCACGACGTGGTGGAGGACACCGGCTGGACCCTGGAGCGCCTGGCCGCGGCGGGTCTCCCGCCGGAGCTGCTGGAGGCGGTGGACTGTCTCACCCATCGCAGGGGCACCTCCTTCGCCGCCTACGTGCGCCGCGCGGCGGCCCACCCCATCGCCCGGCGGGTGAAGCTGGCGGACCTGGAGGACAACATGGACCTGCGCCGCCTGCCGCAGGTAGGCGCACGGGACCAGGTGCGGGTGAGACGCTACCACGACGCCTGGCGTCGGCTCCGGGAGCAGGCCTCCTCTCTCCCCCCGCCATGAAACGGGGCGACACTCCCCGGGACTGGCTGCCCCTGCACAGGGTCTCCAGGGTCTCCGGCGCCGAGCCCACCGGCGAAGCCTTTCGGACGGAATGGATCGATTTCCGCCGCGGCATCAGGATGGGAAACCTGGAGCCTCAGGAGCGCATCACCCGCATCCTGAAGCACCACCTGGAGCGCCGCTACGCCGCGCCCTTCGTCATCGACCGCTGGGGACGCGGCGTGTACTGGCAGTGGATCTGCTGGGTGTCGCGGGCCAACCGGGCAGCCAAGCCGCTCTCCCACTCCGTTAACTTCGGCTGCGCCAAGCTGTTCATCTCGGTGGACCGGGAGCGCCGGATCTTCCAGTCCGGCCTCCAGGTGGAGCGGGGCCGCACGGAGGGCTCCTCCGGCTATCCCGGCAACTCGCTGCGCCAGGATTGGGACTGGCACCGGCTCATGGCGGGGTGCAGGAAGGGCAGCCCGCTGGACGGGGAGCTGGGGCGGCTCCTGCTGGAGGAAGGCTTCGCCGCCGAGATCGGTGACTGGGAAGACAATACGATCCTGCGCAAGGACAACTTTACCTCCGCCGCACAGCTGCGGGCAGCTTCCCGCCGGATTGCCTCGGACAGATGGGGAGGCTTCCAGCTCTACTACCCGATGCCGGCGGAGGAGCTCCGCGCCTGCTCGGGCTACGAGCTGGTCCAGGCCGTCGTGGCCGCGTTCACCGAGGTGGTCCCCGCCATGAACCTGTGCATGCAGGTGCCCCTGCAGGAGCCCGGACCGGGTCGCGCCTCTCCGCGCTCGATCCTCCGATGAGCCGGCCTTCCGCCGGACGCCCACCGCCAGGCTGACAGCACCGTCAGGGGCATGAGCCGGAAGCCCGCCCTTGGGCCACCTCCACAGCCCTTCCGGGCTAACTCGGCGCCCCCGCGGGCCTACGCGGCCCCGCCGCGGCTGGCGCGCCCGCCGGACGGTGCATTAGACAATATGAAGTGCCCCCTGGGGTTGCTGATCCGTGGATCGACCGTATCATGAGATTGGCGTCTCGATGCGGCCGCCACAAACAACACGCAGGGGGCAGATATGGACAGTGTAGTGTATGTCGGGATGGACGTCGACAAGGAAAAGATCGTGCTTGCAGTCCTGAACGGAGTAGACACGGAGGTCGCGGAGGAATTGGTGATTCGAAATGAAGCATCGGCTGTACGGAGGTATTTCTCCAGGTTGAAGGGACGCGGTGAGGTCATCGCGTGCTACGAGGCGGGGAGCTTCGGGTTTGGACTGTACCGCCAGCTGGCGGAGATGGAGGTTGCCTGCCTGGTGGTGGCCCCTGGTCTAATCCCGCACCGGCCCTCGGACCGAGTGAAGACCGATCGGCGAGATGCACGGACGTTAGTCCGAGCACTGCGCAACGGAGATCTCACCGGTGTGTATGTTCCGACCAAGAAGGACGAGAGTGTGAGGGACTATCTCCGGATGTACGAGGACGCCAAGAGCGATCTGAAGAAGGTCAAGCAGCGGGTGCTGCATTTCCTTCTGAGAAGGAGGCTGCGATACGAAGGAGGCAACAACTGGACCGAGAAGCACTGGGCGTGGATTCGTTCCTTGGAACTGGAGCATCCCATCGACCAGGAGACCCTCTCAGAGTATCTGAGCCAGATCGCCGACCTGGAGGAGAGGTGCCGGCGGATAGTCTCTCGTATCGAAGAGGTCTCGAGGGAGGAACGGTATGAAAGTCGAGTAGCCACCCTTAAGGCATTCAAGGGAATCGAGACGCTCATCGCCTTGTCCCTTGTTGTCGAGATCGGTGACTTCAGACGGTTTGGTACTGCGCAGCAGTTCATGGCATTTCTGGGGCTGGTTCCCTCAGAACGCTCCAGCGGCAACAAGAGGCGACTCGGAGGCATCACGAAAGCGGGCAACTCCCATCTTCGTAGGCTGCTCATAGAAGCGGCCTGGCATTACCGGAGTTACCACGCGACCAGCTCCAGGCTGATGAAGCGTCGCATGGGGCTCGAAGCATCCTTGGTCAGCTATGCGAATCGGGCTGGGAGGAGGCTCAACAGCAAATATCTCCGGATGGTGTTCAAGGGAAAACGCACTCAGGTGGCGGCGACCGCAGTGGCACGTGAGTTCGCCGGGTTCATCTGGGGGGCCATGCTCGGCAAAGCGGCATAGCAGGGTCCGTCTCAAAACTAGGATCCGTCTCAAAATTAGAAGGAGAGGATTGAATGGATGGAGAAGGTTGTCCGCGAACGGAGAACCCTCGAGGAATTCTGCAGGCAGAGACGACTCTGATCCTGGCTATTAGACGGAGGCAAGCTCCCGACGATCCCATTGGCCTGCGGTATCCAACCCGCGTATATCAGTCTGGTCGATCGTCGAGTATACCCTTCTCCATCTTTTCATTCCTTCACCTTCGATTGAAGGGAGGAAAACAACCCGTGATCGACTAGAGCGGGGGTTGACAGGGGGGCACATCATATCAGAATTCCTGCAAGAAGGAGAGGTGCATGGCTACACGGAGGCTGCTCGAAGGGCAGAAGGCCCTGGTTACCGGGGCCGGAAGCGGCATCGGTAGGGCGATCGCCCAGGCCCTGGGCGAGGCCGGCGCCGATGTGGCGGTAAACTACATCGGGGACCCCGGCCCCGCCCGGGAGGTGGCCGCAGGCATCCAGGCCGGCGGGACGCGCGCCCTGGCCATCGAGGCGGACGTGAGCCGCGAGGACCAGGTGCGGGGGATGTTCGCACAGGCCGTCCAGGAGCTGGGCACGGTGGACATTCTGGTGAACAACGCAGGAATCCAGCGGGACTCCCCCCTGGTGGAGATGAGCCTGGAGCAGTGGAACCAGGTCCTGGCGGTCAACCTGACCGGCTATTTCCTCTGCGCCCGGGAGGCCGCCAGGGAGTTCCTGCGCCGCGGCGTGGTCCCTTCGGTCTCCAGGGCGGCGGGCAAGATCATCTGCATCAGCTCGGTGCACCAGATCATCCCCTGGAGCGGGCACTGCAACTACGCCGCCTCCAAGGGAGGGATCATGATGTTCATGGAGACCATCGCCCAGGAGCTCTCCCCCCGCAAGATCCGGGTGAACGGCATCGCCCCCGGGGCGATCAAGACCGACATCAACCGCTCGGCCTGGCAGACCCAGGAGGCCGAGCAGCGGCTCCTCAAGCTGATCCCCTACAACCGGGTGGGCGTTCCCGGGGACATCGCCTCGGTGGCGGCGTGGCTGGCCTCCGACGAGGCGGACTACATCCAGGGGACCACCCTGGTGGTGGACGGAGGGATGTGCCTGTTCCCCGGCTTCGCCACGGGAGGCTGAACGAGCGGCGCGGGCAGGCGCGGGCGGCGCGGAGGGACCCGAAGGCCGGCTGCCCCAGAACCGGAAGCGCCACACCCGCCAGAGCGAAGAGCGGCGCGGCGTACCCCAGGAGGACTCCCCCAGGCAGCAGCGTCGAGGTGAGCCAGCAGCGAAAGCCCGCCCCGCCACCTCCAGCGGATACCACGCCCCACCCAGGGCGGCGAGCACGAACATGGCGACCAGCGGGAATACTACCACCTGCTCTTCCCGCCGGGCAAGAGCCCCGATCAGCAGTCCCAGGCTGCAAGCCCACAGCGCCAGGCAGACCATAGTCACCAGCGTGGCGGCGAGGTCGTGCAGATAGCTCACGTCGAACAGGAACTGCCCGCCAGCGACTTGCACAAGCTCCTGCTCACTCGGAGTCTCCCGAGTCCAGGAGACGATCCAGGCGCTCCTCCATCCGCCGGAGGCGCCGCTCGACCAGCAGGCGATGGTGCGGGCGGCGGAACTGCCCTCGCAGCCGCCGGCGGCGGCCCGGGCGCCGCGTTTCGGCGGGAAGCCGGCGGTTCCACTGCATGAATGGGCTCCTTCTCCAGGAGAATCGGCGCCCGTCGCGGCGACCCGCCGGCACCGACTCTCATTTCTCATTGTAGGAGCCCGGGGTGGAGGCTGCCATACTCGGTTCAGAGTACTCGCCGCCCTTCCCCGTCAGGCAATCACCCGGCTGAACGTCGCCAGGGCTTCGGAGTAGGACTGCTCGTAGGTAGCCACGAACAGGTTCACCTCCCGCACCGTTCCGTCCTGGCGCAGCTGCACGATCGGCTCCCGCACCACCCTCAGCACCTCCTCCTTGCCTGCGCCATGCTCCAGGAGGTAGGCCAGGAAGCTCAGCTCCTGCGGCGGGACGGGCTCCCCGCCGGGCGCGTAGAGGTATCCGAGACCGTCCAGCACCTGCTCGAAGGGGCCCTTGGAGTAATGGAAGACGTGGCTGTACAGGCGCGGGTTGTCCAGGATCCCCACCCCGTTCAAGGCCTTGCCCGCATCCGCGATGAACTCGTGGATCTTCCGGTAGGCGGCCGTGCAGCGCAGAACCATGGCAAAGACGTCCGTGGCCGCGGAGTTGCGTTTGAGCAGCGCCGGAATGTCGTAGTTCACCACGTACACCTGGCCGTGGCGCTTCACCGTCTGGCCGTGAATCGTGGCCATCTCCTCGGTGGGCACCCAGATGTGGAACAGCTCCCGGGCGCTCAGGCCGAGCTCCTCCAAGGCCTGGAAGGCTCCCAGGATGCGAGCCTGGTGGAAGGGGACGTGGAAATGCTCCTGGAAGGCCTGGACCATGGTAGGGGTGAAGGCCTTCTTGCCCTCGCGGGCCAGGCGCAGCTTCAACGCGTAGTGCTGCTCCACGATGCGACGCTCCACGATGAAGTCCCCCGGCAGGTTGGCAAGGTACACCATCCTGAACGCGTCACGGTAGGCGGGGCTGTCCCGGATCACCCGCAGAATCGTGCTCTCCGTCAGCACGCCGTTGGACTCCGGACGGAGATACAGCACCACGTCCTGAGTGTCCGCCCCCGGGGAGCGACCGGGATAGGGAACCAGCACCGAAGGCAAGCGGGACACCGTACACTCCACCCCGAATCGTAGCACCTGCAGGGCAAGCCGGCAAACCGCTGCCGCGTTTCTTCCCACGGAAATTGACGGCACCACCCGACTGCGCTACTGTCTGACAGAGAGATCGACCGTGAGCAAGGAGGTGCCGTGATGCGCAGAACCGCCGTGCGGGCAGCCGCCTTCCTCCTATCGACTGCCCTGGTGCTCGCGCTCCTGGGCGCCTGTGCGACGAGCATACCGGTGACCGTGACCAAACCCGCGGAGATCAACATGGCCGGCAACCGGGTGGTCGCGGTGCTGGACTTTCACTATCCCGACGACCGGACGTTCAGCGCCAAGGACCTTTTCTCCTGGGCCATCTCCAGGCTCACCGGACTGGACGTTCCCCGGGAGGAGACCCCGGAGCAGCGGGTGGCCGAATACGGCACCACCCAGGTCGTCATGACCCTCCTGGACACCGGCTACTTCCAGCTGGTCAGTCCCAACCAGGTGGCACGCGCCATGGAAGGGAAGATCAGCGCGGGCACCACCCCCACGGAGGTCGGGAAGGCCGTCAACGCTCAGGCCATCATCAGCGGCGAGCTGTACATGCTGGAAAGCAGGGACGAGGACTGGTCCACCGAACGGGTGGTCACCGACCAGGACGGCAACGAGCGCACCATCGAGGTGCCCATGGTAAAGCGGATCGCCCGCGTGGGCATGAGCTACCACGTGACCAGCGTCCAGTCCGGCAAGGTGATCGCCTCCCGCTCGTTCGAGGGCAGACGCTCGGAGGACGCCGAACGCGCCAACCGGCGCAACCTGGCCGAGCCGGAGGAGATGTACCGGCGGGTCATCGACGATTTCATGCCCGACCTGGCCAGGCAGCTGGCGCCCTACCAGGTCCGGGAGCACCGCACCCTGATGCGCGACAAGAGCAAGGACCCCGCCATGGAGCGGGCCGACGAGCTGGTGAAAGCCAGGCTGTACGAGGAGGCCTTGCAGGGCTACCTGTCGGTCTGGGAGCGCAGCCGCAACCCGGCGGCCGGCTTCAACGCCGCCATTCTCTACGAGGTGACCGGCCGGATCGAGGAAGCCATCGCACAGATGAAGCAGGTCGTGCAGGCCACCGGCGAGCGCCGGGCGGTGCGGGAGTACGATCGGCTGTTGCAGGTCCGGCGGGAGCAGGAGCGCCTGAAGGAGCAGCAGGGGTAGCGCTGCGGCCGCGGCCGGCTTGCTCCAGCCGTGAAAAAACTTGCCGTCCTTCCGGGTTGAAGGCTGGGAAAATTCGCATACATGTGGTATATATTCCAATTAAAGTAATCATCAAACGAGACGTGGCGGCACAGCCGACCACGGGCGGCAGCGCATTCTGGCGGATGCGCGCGGCCGCGTGTCGAAACGGGGGGGGACATGAAGCGGGGTATCCTGGTCTTTGTCCTCCTGGGCGCCGGGCTCGCAATCCACGCCCAGGGCTTGAGTGATCTATCCGTCCAGCTCCGGCCGGCCGTGGAGCTGCCGATCGGATCCAAAAGTCTCCTTTTCTCCAGTGACGCGGTATACGGGCTTGGTGGCTCGGTCGCCGTCAAGGGGCAGTACATTTTTCCCGGACTGCCGCTCCTGTATTCGGAAGGAGTGCTGAACGTGGCGCTCCAGCCCACGCAGGCCGACCTTCTCAGCCTGATCTCCGCAGGCCTGGGAGCCGGAGTCAACCTGCGTCTGGGGGACACCATGAGCTTTCAGCTGGGGGGGGAAGCCGGCTGGTACGTGGGCATGTACCCGGGGACGGACCCCGCCAGCAATCCCTACTGGGGCGGCGGCCTGTCCCTCGCCTGGGACTTTTCCCCCACCTTCTCGCTGTCCGCCGGGGCCGGCTATCGGTACTACCTCGGCTACGACTCGACCGCGGCGGCCTACACGGACCTCTACCAGGGGGTGAGCGTCAACCTGGGGACCGTGTTTCGCCTGTTCGCCGGGCGGGACCGTTCCAAGCTCAAGGTCAAGGACATCCACTTCGACCCCGTGTTTCCAGTGTTCTACAGCTACTATGACGACCATCCGGTCGGCTCGATCGAGCTGGTGAACGGGGAGAACAGCTCGATCACGGATCTCAACGTCTACTTCCACGTCAAACAGTACATGGAGCAGCCCAAGCTTTCGGCCACCGTCCCCAGGCTGCGGCGGGGCGACGCGGCCAGCGTGGACCTCAGGGCCCTGTTCACCAACAGCCTCCTGTTCCTCACTGAAGGCACCAAGGTCTCCTCGGAGATCATTGCCGAGTACACGTACCTGGGGCGGAAGTTCACCCAGAGGATCCCCTACACGCTGAGGATCTATGACCGCAACTCCATGACCTGGGACGACGACCGCAAAGCCGCCTCCTTCGTGTCGGCAAAGGACCCGACGGTCTTGCTCTTCTCCAAGAACACCGCCGGAATCATCCGCGAGCAGGGCTACAGTCCCATCGACTTCAACCTGCGCGCGGCCATGGGGATCTTCGAAGCGTTGCGGCTGTACGGCATGAACTACGTGATAGACCCGCAATCCTCCTATATCGAGGCGTCCAAGGATGCCGCGTTCATCGACTTCCTGCAGTTTCCTTCGCAGACCCTGGTCTACCGCTCGGGAGACTGCGACGACCTGTCCATTCTCTACTGCTCCATGCTGGAGTCGGTGGGCATCGAGACGGCGTTCATTACCGTGCCCGGACACATATACATGGCCTTCGCCCTGGACCTGAGCCCCGAGGAGGCCAAGCAGACCTTCACCAATACCGACGACCTGATCTTTGTCGGCGACAGGGTCTGGGTGCCCGTTGAGATCACCATGGTGAACGACGGATTTTCGAAGGCCTGGAAGGCAGGCGCCAAGCAATGGCGGGAGGCCTTGGGGAAGAACTCGGGGGCGTTTTATCCCGTTCACGAGGCCTGGAAGGATTTCCAGCCCGTGGGGATCTCCAGCACTCCCCTCTCCCTGGTTTATCCCGGCAAGGAAAGCATCCTGGAGCGCTACCAGCAGGCCCTGGAGGAGTTCGTGGACAGGGAGATCGGCGCCGCAATCGGCTCCTACCAGGCACAGTTCCGGGAGGGAAAGGACTCGCCGCGGCTCCGCAACCGGTTCGGCGTCCTGTACGCCCGCTACGGCCGTTTTGCCGACGCGGAGCAGCAGTTCCTGAAAGCCGTGGATCTGAGTCGCTCCTACGCCGCGCCCATGGTCAATCTGGGCAACGTCTACTACTTGCAGCAGGAGCCCCAAAAGGCCCTGAGATGGTACGAGCGGGCCAGAGAGCTGGCGCCGAACAGCAAGGCGGTCCTGGCCGGGCTGGCCCAGGTGCAATACGAGCTGGAGCAGTACGACAAGGTCAGGGAGAGCTACAGCCACCTGGCTGAGGTGGCTCCGGAGGTTGCCGAGCGCTACGCGTACCTGGTCAACGAGAACGACGCGCTGGGCAGGGCCTCCCGGGCCGGGGAGGGGGTGGCGGCGCTCTGGGAAGTGGAGGAAGGGGAGTAGAGTATGAGTCGGGAGAAGATCCGCTGGCGCCTGCTCGCAGCAACCGTACTTGTGGCGGCCGTCCTCCTGGGCTGCCGAAACGACATGCTGTCCTTCATGAGGAAGGCCGTGGAGTATGCCACCACGCCGCCGTCGATTGCGGCGGTCTATCCCACAGACGGAGCCACGGACATCCCGATCAATCTCAAGACCATCTCGGTGACCTTCTCCAAGCCCGTTCTGGCCAAGTCGGTCACCTCCTCGACCTTTCCGGTGGAGCGGAAGGCTGACTCCGCCCCGGTCGCGGGAAAGTACGAGGTCTCCAACGACACCATCACCTTCAGCCCCAGCTCCGAGCTGAGCTACGGCACCCCCTACAGGCTCTCCCTTACCACAGGGATCCAGGATTCCGACGGCAACCCGCTTTCAGAAACGTACAGCTGGAGCTTCACCACCGGCATGGCGCCGGACACCACACCGCCGGCGGGAGTCTCCGTGGAGATCAACGGCGGCGCCCAGTGGACTGCTTCGCGGAGCGTCCAGCTCACCATCCAGGCCGTCGACGACCGCGGGGTGGCCCAGATGAACGTGTCCAACACGAACAGCTTCTCGGAAGCCAACTGGACCACCTACCAGGAGGCCTACCAGTGGCAGCTCCCTGCGGGCGAAGGTCAGCGCGAGGTGTTCGTCAAGTTCCGGGACGCCTCCGGCAACACGTCGAATGTCATCTCGCCGGTGCAGCCCATCGGCGTGGATCTCACCGCCCCGGAGGCCATCTACCTGCTGCTCGCCGGAGGCAGGACCTCCGCCAGCTCCAAGGACGTGGAGGTGAACTTCGCGGGTTTCGACACGGACAACGGCGCGGGGGCCAGCGGGGCGAGCGGCTACCAGATCCGCTACCAGGCCGCGGCCTGGCCGTCGGGCTGGCAGAGCTTCTCCACGGGAAGCCCCTCCGAGACCTTCACGGAGGACGTCTCTCAGCACATCGGAATCGGCGAGACCCTGACGGTGGAGGTCCGCATCCAGGACGCCGCCGGCAACGTCTCCGCGCCCTTGAGCAGCCAGATCACCTGGGACCGCACTCCCCCGGAGGTCATCACCACCCAGCCCGCCTCCGGTGAAACCGGCATCCCCTCCAACGCGGGGGTCGTCCGGGTCACCTTCAGCGAGGAGATGGACCCGGCCAGCTTCACCGCATCCACCTTCTTCATCAGGCAGGGAACCACCACCCTGCCCTCCACGGCGGTATACCACGAAGGGGAGGCCACGGCGGAGCTCTCCGGCATCAGCCTGGCTCAGAACACCGACTACACGGTGACCGTCAAGTCCTCGGTGACCGATGTGGCCGGCAATGCCCTGGGCGCGGACCGCAACTGGTACTTCCGCACCAGCGACGCCATCGACACCACGCCCCCCGAGGGGACGGTGGGCCTCAGTACCGGGAGCACCGCCACGGCCACCACCGCCGTAGTCCTGGCCATCGACGCGGCTGACGACTACAACGCCGTGTACGGCATGAAGATCTGGGGAGACAACGACCCGGCCAGCGGCCTGCCTTCCTTCGAGCAGGACGCGGCCTGGGAGCCCTATGCCACCAGCAAGAGCTGGACGCTGCCGGCCGGCTCCGGCTACAAGTATCTCTTTTACAAGTTCATGGATTCGGCGGCCAACGAGACCGCCACCCCCCAGCGGCTGCGGATCAGCCTGGATCAGGTGGACCCGGTCATCTCGGACCTGATCATCAACGAGGGCAGCGGCTACACCAACGACCCGGACGGACAGGTGACCCTGAGCATCGTCGCCTCCGACGAGCACAGCGGCATCGAGGAGATGCAGATCTCCAACGACGGGGTCTTCGACAGCGAGCCCGTCGAGCCCTGGACGCCCCTGCGCAGCGGCTGGCAGCTTCCCACCGGCGAGGGCGCCCGCAACGTATGGGTAAAGGTCTTCGACTACGTGGGCCGGAGTGCCGTGTTCGGGCCGAAGTCGGTGGTGGTGGACCAGAGCGACCCGGAGGTCAGCTTCAGCGAAGCCGATGTCCTGGAGGTCAACGCGCCTGCCATTCAGACGGGCACCCTCACCGATGCGGTCAGCGGCATCGCCTCCTATCTGTGGAGCCAGGAAAGCGGCCCGGGGACCATTGCTTTCTCCGATGCGACGGCCGCCTCACCGGAGGTCTCGACCCTGGTGGAGGGCCTCTACGAGCTCAAGGTCACCGTGACCGACTTCGCCGGCAACAGCGCCTTCGGCACTGTACCCTTCACCTGGGACCAGACCGCACCGGACAATCCTCCGGTCCTGACCGTCTCCCAGTACAGCACCACCAGCCAGCCCACCTGGAGCTGGGATCCGGTGGGCGGCGCGGACTACTACCTGGTGAGCTTCGACGCGGGGTTCACCTCCCCCGCAGCCACGGATCTCACCAGTTACTCGCCCGCGGGCTCCCTCACGGAAGGCTCCCACACGCTGTGGGTCAAGGCCCTGGACAACGCCACCAACAAGACGGCTGCCTCGTCGGCCGCCACGTTCGTGGACACCGTGGCACCGGCCATCAGCAATGACGGCCAGCTCTTCCTGACCAACGTGCCGCTTCTGATCGACTACGGCGCCGCCCCGCCGGACGGCGACGGACAGATCATCGAAGGCGGCAGCGGCCTGGCCAGCCTGCTCTGGGAGCAGGCTGGCGGGCCCGGCACCATCCAGTTTACCGGCGCCGACACCGAAACGCCCACGCTGAGGGCCACAGCCGACGGCGAGTACGAGCTGCGGCTGACCGTCACCGACAAGGCCGGCAACCTCACCGCGGCCTACTTCCCCTTCGTGTGGGACACCACCGCTCCGGCGGCGCCATCCGTCACCGGCATCGCCGCCACACCCAGCACCACACCCACCTGGACCTGGACCAGCGGCGGCGGCGGGGCCGGCCTGTACCAGCTGAGCTGGGACCGCGCGGTGTGGTTCACGGCGCCGGACCCGGCGGACACCTCCTACAAGCCGGGCACCCCCCTGGGCGAGGGTGTGCACACGCTCTACGTAGAAGAACGGGATCAGGCGGGCAACTGGTCCCCCTCGGGTTCCTTCGCCACCACCATCGACTTCGCCCTCAGGTCCGCCCCGGTGGTGACCCGGATCGGGCCCTACCTGCGCAAGGCCACCGCCGTCACCTGGGAGATCTCCTCCGGGCTGGGCTTCGCCGACACCGCGGACCACTACCGCTACTGGGTGGACGACGCCAGCCACAACCCGGCGACCGCCGTGGAAACGGACGCCAACTCCATCACCCTGTCCCTGCCGCACGGCGTGCACACACTGTACGTCGAAGAGTACGACTCCAGCCTTGTTAAGTGGGAGGGCAAGTATGGCACCAGCTCCGTGGAGGTGGATACCGTGGCGCCCAACGCTCCGCTGGTCGCGGGGGCCAGCCCCACCAGGGACACCACCCCGGCCTGGAGCTGGACAAGCGGCGGGGGCGGCGGCAGCGGCTGGTACATCTACCAGCTGGACGGGGGCGGCTGGTCCGTGGAGACCACCCAGACCGGCTTCATCCCCCCGGCGGCTTTGTCCGAGGGGGACCACACCCTGGAGGTCCAGGAACGGGACCTGGCCGGCAACTGGTCCGTGTCGGGATCGCATACCATCAAGGTGGACGTGACGCCCCCCGTGGTGAGCGCCTTCACCATCACCCCCAACGGGGAGAACGGCTACGCCAGCGACCCCGCGGTGAGCCTGAGCATCAGCGGCACCGGCACCCCCACCCAGATGCAGTTCTACGAGGACGGCGCATACTCCGGCTGGTTCACCTACAGCACCACCCACGACTGGACCCTGGGCGGAGCGGACGGTTCCCAGGCCGTTTGGGTGCGCCTGCGCGACCAGGCCGGCAACCTGTCCAGCTGGGTGTCCGACAGCATCGTCCTGGACACCACCCCGCCCTCCATCACCTCCTTCTCCATCAACGCCGCCGCCACCACCACCACCAGCTACGCGGTCACCCTCAACAGCGACGTCAGCGGGGCCAGCTACATGCGGATGAAGAACGGCGCCGGCGCTTACGGCGCCTGGTACACCTACTCCACGGCGCGCTCCTGGAACACCACCTCCCGCTACGGCACCAAGAAGGTGACCGTGCAGTACAAGGACCTGGCGGGCAACCTGTCGGCGGAAACGCCCGACGCCATCTTCTACGGAACGCCCAGCATCTACAAGACCACCAAGGGCAGCACCTCCACGGGCAGCATCACCGTGGACCTGACCAGCTACCCCAGCGAAAGCGGGACCAACACCTTCTACCTCTACTCCGCGACCTCACCCACCGGGGCCAAGACCTCCAGGGCCAGCACCACAGGCAGCAGCTACACCCTGAGCCTGAGCCCCGGAACGTTCTACTACCTGTTCGTCAGGGTTTACAATGCGGACGTCGGCTGGGGCGACTACAGCAGCTACGCGGTGGGCTACTCCTCCGCGGTGACCGTGGTCTACAACAGCGCCGATGGCGCCGACACCGCGCTGGCCTCCTCCATCAAGACGCTGCTGGAGGACACCGACTTCCAGACGACCTACTCCACCTGGGTGAGCGGCACCATGCCCAACTACTGGACGGTGACCCTGGTCCCGGAGAGCGAGGTCTCCCCCTACTTCACCACCGGGGATGACCGCTACATCATCTACGGCGACCCGGTGATCGTCACTCCCGCCACCTCCCTGTACAGCAACGTGAACCGCACGCACAACATCGTGCACCGGGGAACTAGCCCCACCACGGTCTCCTACCGCAGCGGCGTGGTGGCCATGGGCTACGGCGGCGCCCGGCTGCTCGACACGGCGGAGACCTACTGGTCCACCTGGGGGTACGCGGACCAGGGACCGGTGGACATCGGCTACGGAGAAAGTGCTTCCTTTACCGACGGCACGGTCTACATGTACCAGTGGACCTCGGGAAACAGCGTCTGGCGCTACCCCCTGGCCAGCACCGTGTTCGTGGGCGGCACCACTCCCACCCACAACGCCCTGGTCCAGATCAGCTACGCGGCGCTTGGCGGCCGCTACTCGGTGTACCGGGCCGACGACTCGCATCCCACCGGCGGAGCGGTCTACGGGCGGGATTACTACAGCACGAATCCCCACTACTTCCCGGTGGTCCGGCAGGGGCGCTTCCTGCAGTTCGGGTTCCCGACCCTTCCGGACCGGCCCTACACCGGCAAGGTGTACTTCATCAACCTGATCGCGGTGATGGACAACTACTGATTGGGTGAAAGCTGCGGCCCCCGCACCGGTCAATCCAGGAGGGGGCCCGGCAGGTCCTTCGCCTCCGGGAAGCTGGTCTGGGTTCCGAACGCCTGCACGCTGAGGGCGGCTATCTGGTTGGCGCGCTCGACCGCCTCCGGCAGGGGCTTCTCCCGGGCCAGGAAATGCGCCAGCGCCCCCACGAAGGCGTCCCCCGCTCCCGTCGTGTCCAGGGCCTTCACCTTCCGGGTGGGGAAATGCCTGGCTCCATGGCCGTCCACCAGCAGAGCGCCCTGCTCGCCCAGGGTCAGAACCACCGTTCGGGCTCCTCGCCTCAGCAGCGCTCCGGCGGCGCTTTCCGCCTCTCGCAGCGTGCCCGCCGGCAGCCCCGTGAGAAGCTCCGTCTCGCTCTCGTTGGGGCAGAAGACGTCGCTCAGCCGGTACAGCTCCTCCGGCAGCTCCGCCCTGGCCGGAGCCGGATTGAGGATCGTCGTCGTTCCCGCTTCCCGGGCAAGCCGGAGGGCGTGCAGCGTGATCTCCAGCGGAATCTCCAGCTGGCAGACCAGCAGCCTGGAGGCGGCGATGGTGGACCGGGCGGCCTCGATCTCGCTGTCCGCGAGCAGGTCGTTCGCCCCGGTGACGATGATGATCGAGTTCTCCCCGCGGGGATCCACCGCGATCGGCGCCACCCCGGAGAACGCCTGGTCGGTGGAATGGAGGTGCGTGGTGTCCACTCCCCAGGATCGGAAGTTCTCCAGGGTGTTCTCCCCGAACACGTCCTTTCCCACCTTACCCACCATGGCCACTTCCCCGCCCAGCTTGGCGGCCATGACCGCCTGGTTGGCCCCCTTGCCCCCGAAGCCCATGCGGAAGCGGGTGCCGTGGAGGGTCTCTCCCTTCCTGGGCAGACGGGGCACGTAGCTGATCAGATCGATGTTGCAGGCCCCAACCACGCAGATCCCGGGTTCAGGCATGACGAGTTGCTCCTCCCCTGCGCTCGGTGAGCGCCCCTGAGTCTATCCCCCCGGGCCCTGCACCACAAGTCGAGCCCGCCGGCACGAGCACGCGCGGCTCATCCGTCCAGAATGCGCACCAGTCCCGTCCCCCCGTCCATCTCGACCAGCTGACCTTCGGCCAGCACCTCGGTTGCCCGCTCGATTCCTGCGATGCAGGGCTTGCCGTACTCTCGGGCCACCACCGCACCGTGCTGCATCATGCCTCCGATCTCCAGCACGATCCCCGCCGCGTTGATGAACAGCGGGGTCCATCCCGGATCGGTCGCCCTGGCCACCAGGATGTCCCCGGGAAGGACTGCCTTTTCGTCCGGTTCGTGCAGGACCCGGACCCGACCGCGGGCGGTCCCCGGCGATATGGGCTGTCCGCGGATCTCTCCAGGGCTCGGCTCCTGCGGCGGCGGGGTCACGATCCTGCCCCGGGAATCGAACAGAGCCGGGAACGCCTGGAAGGCCTCCTCGCGCAGCCTGCGCAGGTTGCGCTCGGCTTCGCGTTGGAGCTCGACGGCGGGATCCGCCAGGGCGCGGTCGATCTCCGCCAAGGAAACGTCGAACACCTGCCTCTCCTCCTGGAGCTGTCCCCGCCGGACCAGGAGGTCGGCGGCCCGCAGCGTACGCTTGCGCAGGAGGTCGGTGATCCGGATCAGGTAGTACTTGTGGATTTCCCGGTATCCCCCCAGCGTGACCCACACGTGGTAGTTCTTCTGGAAGGACGCCGCCTTTCGTTCCGAAAGCCGTCCGGCAAGCTCCGCTCTGGCCTCCTCCCGCTGTCGCCTGGCGCGATGGAATACCGCCTCCGGGTTGTTCTCCCGGTCCGTGTTCTGCGCCATGCTCTGGAGCCGATCGAACAGCATCCCCGGATCCTCGTTCGGCCGCGGCGTGGCAAGGTCCAGCTCCATGGGCACGCGGAAGCCGTGGTCCCGCAGGAAAGCCTCCAGGGCGCGGGTGAACTCCGGGGAGAAGTCCCCGGCGCGCAGGCGGCGCTGGAACTCTCCCGTGTCTGCGCACCGCCTCACCTCAACGTGCTGAGACAGCCGGTACAGGGCCAGACCCATCTCGATGGTCACGTTGTTCGGCAGCGCCCGCTCCAGGAGGGTCAGCTTCTCCCGCGTCTGTAGATCCGCCCGTCCGAACAGCTTTCGCATGGCGGGCAGGGCCATTCCCTGGCTGGCGCCGGTCACCGGCAGCGAGCCCAGAGACACGAACCGGGCGTACCAGTCGGACAGGCGTCCGGCCAGCTCTCCCGGAGCGATGGAAGCGTCCCCTTCGAGGGACTCGATCTCCGCCAGGCGGGCCTTCTCCTCCCGCAGGAACTCCCGCCGGTAGGAGTCGGGATCGGCGTACGCACGCCGGGCCTGCCTGCGGTATCCCGTGGTGTTCAGGGCGGCCTTGAGCAGGAACCAGCGCAGCCGCCGTGGCCGCCTGGGAGCCACGTACTCCTTTCCGTCCAGCGCGCCCACGGTCGCCACTGCGATGGGGTCGTCCCTGGCGATCCTGGCGAACAGGCTCTTCCCCCCGGGGAGCCTGAGCATGTTGGACACGTTGAGGAAGGAGCGCCCCGCCAGGTTGCCAAACAGCCCTTCGGCCAGTCCCACCACGTCGATGCCGAGAAGGCTCCTCATGAAGGCGATCTGCATCCTCTCGAAGAACTCCAGACCCAGAATCGAGAGCAACCGGGCTATTCCCTGGGCAACCAGGGTGAAGTTCATGTACAGCCGCTTCGGCTGGCCGGGCTCGGTCACCATCTCCCGGGGTATGCGCAGATAGGCGGTCACCGGCCTGGCCTGCAGCAGGTAGAACCCGCCGCCTTCGTACGCCCATTCGATGTCCACCGGGCGCCCGAAGCGGGCCTCCACCTGCTTCGCCGTCCGGGCGATTTCCTTGCCCTGGGCGGCGGTGATGCTCGGCGAACGCGGGGTATCGCAGGGTCTCTCCACAGTAGCCCCGGACGGCTCGATCCGGATCACCGTGTCTTTGCTGCCGACGGTGCTCGCCAGAACGGCCTGGCTGTGTTTGTCCAGGATGAGCGTGTCCGGGGTAACACGGCCCGCCACCACCGATTCTCCCAGTCCGAAGGCGGCGCTCACCGCAACCTCGTCGTAGCAGTTGTCGATCGGGTTGATGGAGAAGGCCACTCCGGCGCAGTCCGCCGCAATCAGCTTCTGTACGATTACGGCAATCCGCGGTTTGGCGACCGGGAATCCGTGCTCCCTCTTATAGAGAAAGACGCGGTGATCCAGGCACGAGGCGAAGACGGCCCCGATGGCCGGCTCCAGGGCGGTCTGGCTCACGCCCAGGACCGTCGTGTACCCGCCGGCAAAGGAGGCCGTCTCCAGGTCTTCCTCCGGCGCCGACGATCTGACGGCCATAAGCGGGGGGGCCCCGCCCCGCTCCAGCCTTCCCACATGCTCGCGCAGGAGCGCCCTCTGCCCCGCGTTCAGGGACAGCTCGCGGCAGCGGCCCTTCAGGCGTTCTGTCGCCTCCTTCAACCCCTGGAGATCCAACTGGGCCCCGTGGACCGGACCCGCGCCCGGCGCCTGCAGCATCCCCTTCACCTCCCTCCATTCGGCGCTGCCCTCCACGAAGGAAAACCAGGGGGAAAAGAACTCGACGGTCAGGACGAGCCCCGGCGGGACCGGGAACCCCTGCCGGGTGAGCAGGATCAAAGAAAGGCCCTTCCCGCCGACCTGACTCGCCGCGGGTGCCGGGGAAACGGAGAAAGGGACTACGGACTCCATGGCTCCACCTCCTTGCCCGCCCTCGAGGCCAGGCCCGGGGGCTGCGATGCCGGCACGCCGCCGGCTTCAGCTCAGCGGCACCTGCACGTAGCCTACCTGGCCGCTCTTGCCGTCCCTGACCAGCAGCACCACCGTCCCGGATTGGATGGCCTTCTTCAAGGCCCGCGAAAACTGATCCGATCCGGTCACGTCGGCGCTGCCCACCCTGAAGATGATGTCCCCTCTGGCCAGGCCGGCACTGTCGGCGGGGCTTCCCGCCACCACCTCCTCCACCACGACCCCCACCGGGCGCGCCAGCCCCAGGCGGCCGGCCATGGCGCGGGTCACCGGCGCCACCTTCACCCCCAGCAGCTCGTAGGCCGGGTGAGCCGCCCGCTGCTTCACCAGATCGAGCTGGTTGGCAAGGGTGACCTGGGTCTTCATCTCCTTGCCGTCACGGAGCACCGTCAGCGTCACCTGGGTGCCGGGCTTCGTGCCGGCGATGGCGGTGCGCAGCTCATAGGCGGAGCTCACCTGGTTGCCGTCTATCTGCCTGATCACGTCGCCCTGCCGCAGCCCGGCGCTGGCGGCGGGACTGCCGGGGATCACCTCCACGATCACCACTCCCTTCGCACCCTTGGGCAGTCCCAGGCCCTTGATTATCGCCGGGGTGACGTCCTGGTAGTTGGCGCCCAGCGCCCCGCGGGTCACCTTCCCGTTCTGGATCAGGCTCTTGGAGATGCTCTTGACCATGTTGGAAGGAATGGCGAATCCCAGCCCTTCGGAGCCCTGCGTCTGGGAAACGATGAGCGAGTTCAGCCCGATCACCTCCCCCTTCAGGTTGAGCAGCGGCCCGCCGCTGTTGCCGGGATTGATGGCCGCATCCGTCTGGATGAAGTCCTGGTAGCCGCTGGGTCCGGCGGGTCCCAGGTTGGTGCGGTGGGTGGCGCTCACGATTCCGGCGGTGACGGTCCAGTCCAGCCCCCGGGGGTTGCCGATGGCCACCACCCACTCGCCCACCTTCATGGCATCCGAGTCCCCGAGCCGCGCCGGGGTGGCCCCGTGAGCGTTCTCCACCTTCACCACCGCCAGGTCCGTGAACGGGTCCTTGCCCGCCACCCTGGCGGGCTCCTCCGTGCCGTCGTAAAACAGCACGTTGACGGTGTCCGCGTGCTCCACCACGTGGTTGTTGGTGATGATGTAGCCCTCGTCGTTCAGCAGCACGCCGCTGCCCAGGGCGCGGATGGGCACCTTCTGCTGTGAGGGGGCCCCGAAGAGCAGCCCGAAGGGACCCGCGGCCGGCGCCTGCTGGACCACGGTGCCGGAGATCTCTATGTGCACCACGCTGGGCCGGGCGGCGTGCGCCACTGCGGCAATCGCGTCGGCGAAGCCGCCCTTGTCCTGAATCACCACCTGCTGCGCGGGCTGCGCCGGCTCCTGCTCCGGTCCGCCTCTTCCAAAGCAGGACACTGCTGCCAGCACCAGCAGCACCGGACCGGCGGCGCGCACCCCTGCCGTCATTCTTCTCCCTGTCATCGTCACCCTCCTGAAGCACGGTAGTCGGGCGAGCCGCACCCGGCGGTCCGGCCACGCTCCGACCTGCACCTAAAGGTAGGAACCGGCACAGGGCGGATGCAATAGTCCCTCCGGGCTATCCCGGGAACGGGTTCGGTCTAGGGTTTTGTCGGTTCAGAGGGTTTGGAACGTCTTCGGGCTGCAAACGCATCGCAGCCGGCATTTCAAGCTGTCCACGGATTCATTTTTCGTAGAGACGCCGAGCCCGTGATGAACCGCCGGGCAGCGGTCCTCTGCGTTGTCAAGTCCGTACTCGATCATCCAGCGGCGAAACCCGATGGGGCTCTCGGCCACGATCCAAACCTCTTGCTGATCCAGGAACTCCAGATGGTGCTCCATCTTGGCCGCAAAGAGCCGGGCCCCCACCCGCAGCCCCCGCTTGACCGTCAGCGTGTGCAGGCTGATACCGATGTCCGGGTCCACACAACGGCTCGTGACGATTCCGGCGATCTCGCCTTCGATCGCCCCCGCCTCCTCCCGCCGCACCTGGCGCACCGGCATCTCTTCGCCGCTGGCCAGGATAATCGTTTTTGGAGGGTAGGCAACCATTGCCATCTCCGGCGGTCTGAGCCTTTTTTTCCAGTTCGTCGACGATCATGCGCTGGTCCTGTTTCTCTTGATCGAGGCACCTGTGTGCTGCAGGGTGCGAGCTTCTCCTTTGCGGAAATCGAGCGATGTCCGGTCTACGACCTGGGCCTTGCCGAAGCATCTGGAGACGTTGCGCACCTCGAGGATGATCTCGTGGCCGCCATCCCGGCACGTGCTCGTCTCCGTCACTATTGTCCCCCTCCCTGCTGCAGTGCGGCATAGACGTGCTCCGCTTTCACGGGGAGCTTGTGGAAGCGGATTCCAGTGGCGTTGTGGATGGCGTTCACGATGGCCGGAGCGGTGTCGTTCAATCCGATCTCGCCCACCCCCTTGGCACCGTACGGCCCTTCCGCATCGGCGCTCTCCACGAGGATCACCTTCACCTCCGGGATGTCCATGGCGGTGGGCATCATGTACTTCTCCAGGCAGTCGCTCACCACCCGCCCGCGCGAGTCGGTGATCAGCTCCTCGCTCAGGGCGAAGCCCATGCCCTGGATCACTGCGCCTTCGATCTGGCCCTCCACCGCCAGCGGATTGATGGCCTTGCCCACATCCTGGGCCACAGTGATCCGTTCCACACGGACTTCCCCGGTCCAGGTATCCACCACGACCTCCGCGACCTGCACGGAGAATGCGAAGGCGGCGGAGGTGTTGGCGTAACCGTCCGGCCTGAGACGTTCGGTGGGCGGGTTGTACTGGTACGAGGAGGTCAGAACGTGACCGACGCAACGCGGGGAGTGGAACACCGCGTCTCCGTAGGTGAGCCGCAGCCTGGCGTCTTCCCTGGAGTACACGGCGCCGTCCCCGGCCTCAAGCTTCTCCACGGGCACCTTCAGGCACCTGGAGGCGGATTCCAGAAGATAGTCCCTGAGCCGCGCCGCGGCCATGCGCGCGGCGTTTCCGTCCTCGAAGCATACCCGGGAGGCGAAGCTTCCCAGGGACACCGGAGAAACCAGGGTGTCGCAGCCCATCACATGGATGCGTTCCAGGGGTATGTCCAGCTCCTCGGCCACCATCTGCGCCAGCACGGTGTCCGCCCAGGTGCCTGTGTCGCCGCTGCCTTTGTAGAGGGCAACCTGCCCGTCCAGATACATCTTCAGCTCGATGCTGGCAAACTCCCCGTCGGGGAAGATGTTGCTGCCGCTGACGTGGATGGCGCCGCCCATGCCGATCCCGCGGCGGAAACGCCCCTCCTTGCCTGCCGAGCGCTTCTCGCGCCAGCCCGTGGCTTCCACAGCCTTGCGAAAGCACTCCTCGAAGCCGCAGGAGGTGATCTTCCATCCGCAGGGAGTGGTTTCCCCGGATTCGTTGGCATTCCTCAGGCGGATCTCCAGCGGGTCCAGCCCGAGCTCCTCGGCGATCCTGTCGAGCTGGACGTCGATGGCCAGGTTGACCTGCGGCGCCCCGAAACCGCGAAAGGGCCCGCCGACCTCCTTGTTCGTGTACACGATCTTAGCGCGATACCGGAACGCCGGCACCCGGTAGAGCGAGGAGGCGATTCCCCCGGCGTAGCCGGTAACGCCGGGACCGTAGTGGCAGTAGGCTCCCTTGTCCGCCACGACTTCCATCTGCCGGGCAAGGAGAGTTCCGTCCTTGCGCACCCCCGTCTTGATCTTCATGTGGAAGGGCTGCCGGATACGGGTGGTGGTCATCTCCTCTTCACGGGAGAAGGTGGTCTTGACCGGCCGCCCGGTGCGCAGCGCCAGCAACGCAGTCACCCCCTCGTCTTCGCAGTACTTGGAGCGCGCCCCGAAGCCCCCGCCGGAGAGGATCTGCATGACCCGGACCCGGGACAACGGCAGACCGCAGACGTGCGCCACCTCCTTGCGCACGAAATAGGGGCTTTGGGTCCCGGTCCAGATCTCCAGCATGTTGTCCGCGGTGAGTCGGGCTACGCTGCAGCGCGGCTCCAGGTTGCAGTGAGCGGCCGCCTGCGTGGAGAACTCGTCCTCGAAGACATGGTCCGCCTCTGCGAAGGCTCGATCCACGTCTCCGAAATCCCTGTTGAGCTCCAGCATGAGGTTGCTCTTGCCTTCGTGTATCTGGAGCGCATCCTCCTCCAGGGCCGCCTGCGGGCTCAGGTACGCGGGCAGGACCTCGTAGTCCACCTCGATGAGCGGCAGCGCCTCCGCCGCCGCCCTTGCCGTTTCCGCCGCCACCGCCGCCACGGGATCGCCGACGTAGCGCACCCTGTCCCGGCACAGGGGAGGCATGTCAGGAATCTGTGCGAGATAGTTCACCGGCGCATCCGCCCCGGTCAGAACCGCGACCACGCCCGGTGCCTGCGCAGCCTTCGAGACCTCGATTCCCCTGATGCGGGCGTGGGCGTGCGGGCTGCGCAGGACGCGGGCGTAAAGCATGCCGGGCAGCTTCAGGTCGTCGCTGTACGTTGCCCGCCCGCTCACCTTGGAGAACCCATGCACCTCCGGAACTCTCTGACCTATGTACTTGTACGTCTTCATTTCGCCACAGCCCTGCCTGCTTCTAGTAGCTCTTGACCTGTACGCCCTAGGGGTCGCGGTGGGCCTCCTCTATCAGCGCCTGGGAGCGCAGCTTGCCCGCCTCGAAGCGCTCCAGGTTCGTGAAGGTCTCAGGCTCCCGGCGCACCGGCGCCGCCTTGGGCTGCGCCGCATAGCCCACCGGAAGAATGCAGATGACCTTGAGAGGATCCGGCACTCCCAGAATCTGCTTGACCTCGTGAGGGTAGAAGTTGGTGAACACAACCGCGCCCAGCCCCTGCGCGTGGGCCGCCAGCAGCATGTTCTGCGCGGCCATGCTCACGCTGCCCCTCAGCGCGAACAGCTCCACCTGCACGTCCACCCGATGCATCATGCTCACGTACTGGAAGCGGGGATCGCCGCAAACCACCAGCTGCACCGGCGCCTCCGGAAGATACCTCCCGGTGAAATCCCGCAGGAAGGGCAAATCCCGCAGCCGCTTGATGCGGGCTACGATGCGCTGCACGCTCTCCTGGATTCGCAGGCGGGTGTCGGCCTCACGGACCACGACGATATCCCAGGGCTGGGAGCTCGCGCTGGAGGGAGCCCAGCGGGCGGCCTCGATGATACGCCGGATCGCCCTTCTCCGGCACCGGATCGCTCTTAGACGACCGGATGGAGCGTCGCGTCTTCAGCACTTCCATGAACCCGTTCGCCTTTATAGTCCTCCCTCGGCCGGCGACAAAGCCCGAATCAGCCAGCCTTCTTCTCGGCCACCGTCATGGCCCGGTCGAAGGCTTCCAGCACCCGTCCTGCCTGCTCGCGGGTGATGGTAAGCGGCGGCTGAAAGCGAATCCTGTTGTAGTAGAAGCCGCCGCGGCCGATGATGACCGCCTCCTTCAGGGCCTCGTCCAGGATCGTTTCCACGGCCGCGTTCGGCGCGGGCGTACGGCTGTTCTTGTCGGTGACGATCTCGGCGCCGATCATGAGCCCCTTGCCCTGCACGTCGTCCAGCATCCCGTGCCGGCGGCTCAACGCCTGAAGCTCCGCCAGCATGTACCGGCCCACCGCGGCCGCGTTCTCCAGAAGCTTCTCCTCCTCGGTCGCTTCGATGGCGGCCAGGGCGGCGCGGCAGCTCACCGGGTTTCCCCCGAAAGTCGAGAAGTCGGGCCCGGGGAAGGAATCGGCCACGTCCGCACGGGCCATGACCGCCCCGATAGGAAGCCCGCCTCCCAGGGCCTTGGCCATGGTGATCACGTCCGGCTCGACGCCGTAGTGCTCGATGGCGAACCATTTGCCGGTCCGGCCCATGCCGGTCTGGACCTCGTCGACGATCAGCAGAATCCCGTTCTCCTCCAGGATTGGCTTCAGCACCTGGAAGTAGCGTTCCGGGGCCACGACGATGCCGCCGATCCCCTGAACGGCTTCCACGATGACGGCCGCCACGCGCCGGGAGGTCTGGCTCTTCAAGAGAACGTCCAGGTAGCGCGCGCAGGCGGTTCCGCACTTCTGCGGGTCCTTGTGCCCCAGAGAACAGCGGTAGCAGTGAAATCCAGGCAGGTGGATGGTCCCCGGCATGAACGGTCCCAGCCCCGTGCGCCAGGAACCGAGCCCGGTGAGGCTCATGGTCAGCCCGCCGCGGCCGTAGAAACCGTTCTGCAGCCCCAGCAGCTCGAACCTTCCCGTGGCGATGCGGGCAAGAGTCAGGGCGTGCTCGTTGGCCTCCGTCCCCGAGTTGCAGAAGAAGAGCTTGGCCTTGCCGCGATCCATCGGAGAGAGCACGGAGAGTTTCCTCGCCAGCAGGGGCATGGGCACCGTCCGGTACAGGGCGGACAGGTGGGATAGCTTGCGCACCTGGTCGCAGACCGCTTCCACCACCTTCGGGTGCGAGTGCCCGACATTCAGCACGGAGATTCCGCTGAAGCAGTCCAGGTACTCCTGGCCTTCCAGGTCGGTGACTACGGCCCCGTGGCCCTCCACGAAGACCTTCTCGTTCCAGGCCTCCACCGACTTCATCAGGTATCGGTTCTGCAAGTCCAGGATCTGCGCGGTTGTCGGCATCTGTTCGTTCATGTTTTCCACTCCTCGCTCCACCCCGGCAATCTCATTTCCTGGCCAGGATTGTCTTCCCTGGCGTCTCGTTCGCGTTGCCCACCACCACCCGCTGGCCCACAGCTCATCCACAATGGGAAGCCCGCGCCTTGGCATCAACACGCTGCCATCGATGACGCCGGCGTCCACGTTCTCTTCGCAAGCGACGAAAACGCGACGGGAAGAGGCGCCTGCGGCCGCGTGTGCGCCCCGCCTCCTCCAGGCCGTCCCGACCCCGGCCCGCTACGGGCGAAGCCCCAGCTCCTCCAGGAGCTGGGGCGTGGGTCGCCCCTCAGGGCTCCACCGCCGCACGCGGTAGTACTGCTCCAGAAGCTCCGCCTGCTCGACGATCTGCCCCTTCGACGCCCCCTCCTCCAGCGGCTCGGTAAGAAAACGCTCCGGAAGCGTGTCGGCCTCCCGGCTCATCCCCTCGCGCCAGTTGATCAGGCGTTCGAGGTTGAACACCCGCTCCCCGATCTTCATCAGCCGCTCCGCGGAGTCGAGCTCCTCGAACCCGGTGGCCGCGGCGAGAAGCTCGGCCATCGTCTTCTGGTCGATCACCCCCAGCTGGGTCGGGAAAGCACAGATCCCGGTGCTGTCGTACATGCATGATCTGTCCTGGTTGCGTTTCGTCAGCTCGGCCTTTCCGGCGATCGTGAACCGGTCGAAGTTGGGATCGTAGAGCTCCTCCTCGGCGTATCCGGTGTGATGGCACCCTCCCCGCGGAGACGTGGCATAGGCGAGCGCCTGGGACTTCGCGCCCCGCGGATCGTAGCCCGCGAGCTCCAGTCCCTTTACGTGCAGCGCGTACCTCCAGGCGCCGCCGCCTATTTCCTCAGCGGCCCGCCGTACGCCTTCGCCCAGTATCTCTCCGATGCCTTCCCGCCGCCCGATGCGGTGCACGAGCTCGATCATCGCCCTGTGATTGCCGAAGCGCAGGTCCAAACCGCCGAGATCCTTGGCGGTCAGTATCCCGCGCTCGGCCAGCTCCATGGCGAAGGCGCAGATATTCCCGGTGGATATCGTATCCAGGCCGTACTCGGTGCAAAGCTGGTCCGCGACGATCACCGCTGGCAGGGACTCGACCCCACAATCCGATCCAAAGGCGTAGATGGTTTCATACTCCGGCCCGCGGCAATGGGCTCCCTTGTACTCCCCTTCCTTCACCTCCGACAGAGAGATGCAGGCCACTGGACACCGGTGGCACGTGACTTTCTTCACGACGTGGCGGTTTTTGAGCGCGTCACCGTTGATGCTTTCATGGAAATCGCAGAATCCCTTCTGATAGTTTCTGGTTCCCAGGATCCCGAGCTCGTTCATCGGTGAAACGATGAACGGCGTGCCGTACTCGCGCCATTGCTGAAAGAACTCGTTCTCCCAGTAAAGCTTCTTTTCCTCCTCCACGATTTCCAGGAAGCGTGGCCGGTGGTGCACTCCGATCTGGTTGGTCCCCGTTCCCCGAGCTGCAATCGCCTTGAGGTTCTTCGAAGCAAACACGGCACCGGTCCCTCCACGGCCGACATAGCGGTGATCGCCGTAGAGGCAGGCTACCTTCACACCCCTTTCGGCGGCCGGGCCGACGCACAGCACCCGGGTCTTGCGGTCCGTGGCCCTTATCAGCTCCGCCTCGGTTTCGGGGCAGGTGCGGCCCCGCAGCTCGGCGCAGGGTCTGACCTCCGCCTTGCCGTCGCTGATCCAGAGGTAGGACAGCCGAGGCGCGCGCCCGACCACGACCACGGCGTCAAAGCCTGCGAACTTGAGCTCGGGGCCGAAGAAGCCGCCGGTGTTGCCCATGCAGATCATTCCCGTCAGGGGGCTCTTCGTCGTGACGTTGGTACGGGAGCTGAACAACGAGGCCGTCCCCGTGAGGGCACCGGTGCTCACGACGACAACGTTCTCAGGCGATAATGGATCCACACCAGCGCGAAGACGCTCGTGGAGGATCGCCGCGCCCAATCCTCTTCCGCCTATGTACCGCCTCAGCAGGCTTTCGTCCGTAGTCTCGACGGTCGTGCGATTGCCGGTGAGATCCACGAACAGGATTTTCCCCGTGTAGGCGCCTCTGATCATTCTTTCCCTCCTGGTAGGTCTTCGCTCCACAGCCTGCCCGCTGCCCGCAGCGTCAGGCGAAATCGCGCCTCTCCCGCTCCTGCCCGCCATACATGTCCCGGGCCGCGCTCTGCACCGCTTCCACGATCTTCTTGTAGCCGGTGCAGCGGCAGAGATTTCCAGACAGGCCCCTCTTGATCGCCTCAGAATCGGGGTGCTCCTCCCGATCCAGCAACGCCTTGGCCGCCAGCACCATCCCCGGTGTGCAGTACCCGCACTGCATGGCCCCGGCCTCGATGAAAGCCTTCTGAATGGCGTGAGGTTGCTCGCGGCTTCCCAGGCCGTCGCCCGTCACCACCACGCAGCCCTCCACCTGCAACGCCAGAACCAGGCAGGAATTCACCAGCTCACCGTCCAGGATCACCGAACACGCTCCGCAGTCCCCCCTGCTGCAGCCGCACTTGACCTCCGTACAGCCCAGCTCCTCACGTAAGAACTCCAGGAGCGTCTGGCCGGGGTACGCGCTGCCCTTCCTTCGCTTGCCGTTGACCAGGATTTCGATTTCCCTCATCCCCGTCCCGTTATCCATCGGTTCGCTCAGCGCTTGCCGGCCCGGGACAGCGCCGCCTCGATCGCCTCCTGGACCATTACCGCTGTCATTTCCTTGCGATACGCCGCCGAACCCCGAAAAACAGAGTCTCTCGGGGCCGCCGTCTCTGAGGCTATCCGAGCCGCTCCGCGAACCCGCTCCGCCTCCAGGGGACCCGCGCACAGGTGCCTCTCCGCCTCACGCATGCGCAGCGGCCGGGCCGCCACGGGTCCCAGGGCGATGCGGGCCTCGTCGACCCGCTCGCCGGCGAGGCGCAGCCACACAGCGCAGTTGAGCACCGGAAGCGTCAGGGCCCTGCGCCGCATCATGCGCCGGAACGCCGAGCCCTCGCCCTGTTCCGCCAGCGGCACCAGGATCGCCGTCACCAGCTCACGGCTGGAGTCCAGCGCGCTTCCGCCGGTTTCGAGGTAGGCTTCTTCCACCGGCACCTGCCTCTGCCCTTCCCGCGTGCTGAGGCATAGCGTTGCGTCCAGAGCCAGGAGAGGTATCGCTGCATCGGCGGCTGGCTGCGCGGACAAGACGTTCCCGGCCAGGGTGGCCCGGTTTCTGATCTGCGGCCCGCCTACCCAGCTGCACCCTTCCTGCAACGCGGTGGCCCGGTTCCGCATCAGCTCGGAACGTTCGACCTGGCTCATCGTCACGCTCGATCCCAGCCGCGCCCGGGGCGGAGCCTCGCTCATCGGCTCGATCCTGTCCAGGCCGGGAATGCGACCGATGTCCACGAACACTTCGCACCCGTGCTTGCCTTCCCTCATGGACACGATCAGATCCGTGCCGCCGTTGAGAACCCGAGCCTTTCCACCTTCCGCGGCCAGGAAGCCCGCCGCCTCTTCCACGCTACGGGGAAAGAGATGATCCCGAATCTGCATCTCATGCGTCCTTCACAGCGTCTTTTCGATCGAGTCCGGCCTGCCTGCCCCTACTCCTCCACAAAGGCCACGGCGCGGACGAACCCCGCACTTCCTCCCGAGAACTTGATGGGGAAGCCGAAGAACTTGAACCCAACGGGGGGAAGCTGGTCCAGGTTGGCCAGTTTCTCGTAGTGTGCGTACTCTTTCCTGATGCCCAGCAGGTGGCACGGCCACAAGTACCTCGGGTCACGGCCGCGGTCCTTGTACTGCTTCGTCCAGTAGCTGTAGGGAATGTCGAAGCTCCAGGAATCGGTGCCCACGGTCTTGATCCCCTGATCCAGGACCCACTCCAGAGCGTCGGCGGACAGGTGCCCGCCCCGGTCCGAGTACTCCGGGGTCCCCCAGTGCTTGTCGTTGCCCGTCATGACCAGGAAGATGTTCCCGGGCTTCAATGTGCGGCCGATCTTCTTCAGCCGTCCCTTGAGCTCATCCCGGGAAAGAGCGTATCCGTCGGCCACGTCGCGGATGTCTACCACCACGCCGTCGCCGTAGCACCACTGAAGCGGCCAGCGGTCGATCGTCTTGGCCGGCTTGCCTTCGCACTCCGGTCCCATGTGCCAGGGCGCGTCCAGGTGCGTGCCGGCGTGCGTGGTCATCTCCACGAAGTCGTCCGCGTAGGACTTGCCCGGAAAGGGCCAGTCCTTGGGGTCGATGTCGTAGTACTTCTGGTCCTCCTTCGCCCCGTTCTCGTGCGGAAGGTTCGTGATCTTCACGCTCATCAAAGGGCTCGGGTCGCTTTCCGTCACCATGGAAAGGTCTACGATTCTGGTCGCCATCGGTCATCCTCCAGCCAAGTTGTTTTCATGCAGGCCGCGCGGCGGCAGCCAGCCTCCACCCCTATCTTCCCCTGTCTTCAGTACAGTCCCAGATCCTCCGCCGCTAGCCCGAAGCACGCGGCAGGAGCGCGGAACCGCCCGGCTCGCGATGGGCGATCCCGGTGTTGATGATGGGCAGGATCCCGGTGGCCATCACCGCCCGCACGTCGATGCCAAGGGGGGTGCCGCGAAAGCCCAGGGCGGGGACCTTGTACACCGGATGCTCGCTCACCGTGACTTCGTACATCTCCGGGGTGCCTTCGATCGCTTCCTCCACGCCGCCGCCCACGAGGCGGACGATCCCCGGGGCCGCCGCCATGGCCCCCCCAGACCGGCAGCCTCGGAGATGTGGCAGTCCCCCATCACCGGATTGGCGTCCTCGGGCCCGTAGCCTTCGAAATACCGCCCCTCCCAGACCGGCACCAGGGCCGCCTTCAGCATCGGCACCAGGGTGCCCTCGATCCACCGCAGCCGATCGATTACCTTCTCGCCGTTGGCGCCCAAACAAAGCGTCCCGCCCAGCCCCTCGTTGATGGTGACGAAGCTGCGGCAGCCAGTAGTCCGGTCCGCCAGCTCCCCGGCCTCCCCCAGGTCCGATGCCCACCGTTCGTACACCAGGGCCCCGCAGGCCGCGTTGCGCATGGCCCCACACATCCGGGTGGGCTCCAGTGGAGGGCCGGCATGCAGCAGCGCCCGTGAACCGAGCGCCGGCAGGGCCTCCCTGGCCGGAACCACGTCGACCCACTCCACGCGTCCGCCGCCGATCATGGCGGCCGCCCGCTCGTTCACCTCCTCGAGGCTCACCGCGGCCTGTCCCCTCAAGACCTGACGCTCCTTGACCCTCAGCCCAGAACCGCGATCCCGTTCACCTCCACCAGCACCCCGGCCATGAAGAGTCGCTTGATCTCGACCATCGTGCTGGCCGGAGGGTTGGCGCGGAAATACTCGTCCCTCACCCGGGCGAAGGCCAGCCGGTTCCCCATTTCTGTGACGAACACTGTGATCGCCATCAGGTCCTCAAGGTGTCCGCCGGCCGTCTTCAGCACGTCAACCAGGTTGTCCAGGGCTCGCCTGGCCTGGGCCTCGAAGCCGCCGTCGCCGGCGATCTCTCCTCGTTCGTCCAGCCCCACCTGGCCGGAGATGAACGCCAGGTTTCCCTTGCGGGTCACCTGTGCCCAGGTCCCGTCGGTGGCCGCCACCCGTTCGGCGCCGATCAGCCTGAGAGCGCTGGCGTGGTTCACCGGCCATCCCCCTTCTCAATGGATTCCGTGTAATCGCGAATGACGCTGTCCAGGTGGCTTCGAGCCGCCTTCTCGCTTCCCGCCACGTCCGACCGCTTCAAACACTCGACGATCTCCCGGTGCTCGTTCATGCTGTGCAAGAACCTGTTCGGCGCGGTTATGGTGTAGTACCGGCAGAGGTATATCTGGGCAAATTGTACCTCCACAAGCCTGGTCACTGTGGGGGAACCCGAACACTCGACCATCCTGTAGTGGAACTGGCGGTCGTAGTTGTAAAACTCCTCCGGATCAAAGGTCTTCCTCAACCTGGAGAGCGTCGAACGGGTGAGCTCCTCCAGCCCCCTCACCTGCTCATCGGTCCTGTTGGTGGCGGCCAACGACGCAGCAAGGCCCTCCAGCACGGCCTCCACCCGCAGCAGGTCTACAATCTCCTTCCGCTCGAAGGTGGCCACGAAGGTCCCCCGGTGCGGTCTCTGCACCACCAGCCCCTGCTGCTCCAGCACAACCAGGGCTTCCCGTATGGGGGTTCTGCTGATGCCCAGCTTCCGGCTGATTTCTTCCTCCTTTACACGCTGCCCGGGGGCGTAGCGCTTGCCCAGTATCTCGTTCTGGATGATCCGCACCAGCTCGCCCCGCATGGTGCGAAGCAGCTGCGTGTGCGTCTGTTCAGCCATCAACCGCCACCACCTGTCGCTTCCTGCCGCTTGACAACCCGCAAACCACTTTCTCTTCCGTTCCTCGTTCCGGACTAGAACACGATCACGTTTCTGCCCAGGCTTTTTCGCTCGCGCAACGCGTCCAGCGCCTGGTTGATCCCGTCAATCGATAGCTCACTATCGATGGTGGTCTTCATCCTACCGCTTCTGACCAGCTCCAGCACCTCCACCAGGTCTCTCCTGGCGCCCTGGACCGAGGCGATCAGCCTTCTCTCTCCGATCACCATCCACAACGGGTCCACCTCGATCCGGTCCTTAGTGTAGCCGATGATTACGAATCTACCCCGTTTGGCAAGGGCGTTGAGCCCCTCGCGCGCGCTTTCTCTGGTGCCGACCAGCTCGAAAAAAGCGTCCACTCCCTTGCCGGCGGTTCTTTCGAGAAGCTGTTCTGCCAGACCGTTATAGTCGGTGATGACGATCGTCTCCGAGATCCCAACCCGTTCCATCAAGGCGGCCTTGGCGTCTGAGTCCGCTATCGCTACCACCCTGGCGCCGCACAGCTTTGCGACCTGCGCCACCATGAGACCGACGCCCCCCACGCCGTCCACGGCCACGGTGTCCATGAGACCGACATCGGCCAGCCGCACTGCGTGGCGGGCCGAGATTCCGCCGCAGCTGAGAACGGCCCCGTCGGCGAAAGACAGCCCCTCCGGCAGGGACACCAGATTCTGCGCGGGTACGGCCGTATACTCGGCGAAGCCTCCATCGTGGCTGAACCCGATCTGGCCGGTGGAATTCTCACACAGCTCATCCCATCCAGTACGGCAATAGATGCAGCTGCCGCAGTTCATGAAGTTGTAGACGCAGACCCTGTCTCCCGCCTTCCAGGCCCCGGCCGCCGGAGCCTTCACCACCTCTCCGGCCACCTCATGCCCGAGAATGAACGGCACCTTGCCCGGCGATAGCACGCCCTCCAGGAAGTGGAGGTCCGTGCGGCACACCCCCGCGGCCCGGTTGCTGACAAGAGCCCACCCTTCCGGCACCGCCGGCTCGGCGACGTCCGCTATCCGGAGCTTGGTTCCCGTCCCGTCGAAAAGTGCGGCTTTCATCGCTTGCTTTCCTCCTCCCGCTCTCTTATTCCCTCTCGTAGGGCACGTAGAGGCTCGCAGGCATCGCGCCCCGCCCGCCGGTGGCCATCGTGATCACCAGTCCCACGATCACCGCCACATAGGCCAGAACACTCATGAACTCCAGCGGCATGAACACCATCCCGCTGGCCTGCAGCCGTGTCTGAATTGCGTTGATGCTCGTGAACAGTGCGGTCCCGACCAGGGTATACGGCACTCTCCACCGGGAAAACATGACCAACGCAAAGCACATCCACCCGAAGCCGGAGACCATGGTTCGAAACTCTTGCACGAAATTCATGAAGAGGTACGTGCCGGCCACGCCTATCAGGGCACACCCCACGAGCACGCTCATCCAGCGCGTGCGAAACACATTGATGCCGGCCACGTCGGCGGCCTTGGGCTGCTCTCCCACGGCGATGATCCTCAGCCCGAGGCTTGTCTTGGAGAAAACCACCCAGGCGGCGATCCACAAGGCAATGCTCAGATAGAACACCGCGTCCAGGGACAGCAAGACCTTGGGAAAGGTGTCAACCGGGGGCGTGCCCGCCAGGAACGTCGTGTGAATGAACCCTGCCAACCCGACGCCCAGGAACCAGATTCCGAAGCCCACCACGACCTGGTCCAGCTTCAGATTGATGGACAGGGAAGCGTTCAGCACCCCCATCAGCGCCCCGCCCAGCGCCCCGACCAGCAGGGAGAGCCACAGGTTCGCCAGGATGAAGTGGTAGCTGAGGATCCCGGTAATCGCGCCAAAGGCCATCACACCTTCGATACCGATGTTGTATACCCCGCTCTTCTGGCTCACCAGCTCGCCGATGGTACCGATGAGAAAGACAGGCATCATTGCCAGGATCGAGATTACGGTGTTCATTTCCTGGAGACCGCCTTCTGAAATACGATTCGCACCAGAGCCGCTATGAACACGATCCCCATCGTCAGATTGACGAAGGGGCCGGGCACACCGACGTTGGTGATGGCCGAGGAGCCCATCAGCACGAAGGCAATGAAAAACGCCGTGAGGGGCACCACCAGCACGTTCATCTCCGCAAGCAGCACACACACGATAGCGTAGAACCCGTAGCTGGAGGTGATCCCCTGGACCCCGAAGTAGTACTCACCCAGGATCAGCGTGGTGCCGGCCAGGGCGCAGATTCCGCCGCTCAGGATCATGCCCAGCACCATCATTCTCCTGGGGTTCAGGCCCGCCGCGGCGGCCGCACTGGGGTTTTCCCCGGTGGCCGCCAGCTTGTACCCCACGACCGACCTGTTCATCAACCAGTACACGATCGGCACCAGCAGGACGGCTATGACGACGGTCGTGCTCAAGGGGTCGCGGATGAGGGGGAACTTCATGCTGTCCGGTATGAACGGCGTCCGCGCATAGCCCGGCTCGCTTGTCATCCACGGCCCGGAGATCAAGAAGGACATGAGCGCCGCTGCGATGAAGTTTTGCATGAGGGTTACCGGAATTTCCGGCACGTTCCATCGCGCCTTCAGCGCTCCGGCGAACCCCGCCCAAAGCGCGCCCGCTACGAAGCTTGCCACGAAGGCCAGTATGACGTTCACCACCCCGGGCGCATGAACGTTCAGCGCGATCGCCAGAGTTCCCACGATACCCATCACAATCTGGCCTTCGGCGCCGATGTTCCACACGCTCGTTTTGAACGCCACCAGCAGTCCCAGGGAGACGATCATCAGCGGCGTCACTTTCGTGAGCGTGTTCAGAATGCCGGAAGGCCGCGTTATGGTGGCCTTGAAGAAGTAGCCGAAGACGGTGGTGAACTCCAAACCCTTCACCGAGGAAACGACGAGCAGGGCGGCCACAATACCGCCCAGCACAATCGTCAGGAAGAGGAACAAGGACAGCGCACCGGTCCTGAGCTTCTTCGCGTCCACCAGTTTCGCCTTCCGGTTTTCAGTTGCGGGCGCCTGGCCCTGATCCAGATCCATACGGCACCTACTTCGAAGCCCCGGACATCATCAGCCCTATCCGTTCCCGCGATGCTCCGTCGGCCGGAACTATCCCGACGATGCGCCCTTCATGCATCACCGCGATGCGGTCGCTGACGCGCATGACCTCGTCCAGATCCTCGGAAATCAGGATGATCCCCATCTGCCTCTCCCTCTGCTCCAGAAGCTTTCTGCCCACGAACTCCATCGCTCCGACGTCAAGCCCCTTGCTGGGGTTCTGCGCGATGAGGATCTTGGGGTTCCTCGAAATCTCTCTGGCCAGGATGCACTTTTGCAGGTTGCCGCCCGACAGGTGGGAGGCCAGCGACTCCCTGTCGTGGCAAACAATCCCGTACTCGTCGATCATCCGATCCGCGTGCTGCCGGACCCCGCCCCACCGAATCGACGGCAAACCGAGCAGATAGCGTCTCTTCACCGCGAACTGAAGGAGCGTGTGGATGTTGAGAACTAGGTTCTTCACCAGGGAGAAGTTGGCGATGGTCCCTTCTTTTTTTCGGTCCTCAGGAATATAGCCCACGCCGTGCAGTATCGTTTCTTCCGTGCGGTTGTTGGTCACGTCTTTTCCAAGCGCGAAGACGCTTCCTCGCGTTGCCTGCCTCAGACCCATAACGGTCTGCGAGAGCTCGCTCTGGCCGTTACCCGAAACGCCGGCGATACCCAGGATCTCTCCCGCATGCAGCGAGAAGGACACGCCCTTCAAGGCTTCCGTGCCCTTGTCACTCATGGCGGACAGCCCCTCCACGCGAAGCACCTCTTCGCCCACCTCCCGGGCCTCCCGCCTGATCTCGAAGACCACATCCTTGCCGACCATCATCCGGGCCAGACTCTGCTGCGTCGCCTGGCTGGCCGCGATGGTGTCGACGACCCGCCCCTTTCGCAGGACGGTTATCTTGTCACTCACCCCGAGAGCCTCCGGAAGCTTGTGAGTGATGAAGATGACCGTTATCCGCTCGTTCTTGACCGACGTCTCCACCGTTTCCATGAGAGCGTCGGTCTCTTTCGGGGTCAGTGAAACCGTGGGCTCGTCCAGGGTCAGTATCCGCGCGTTGCGGTACAAAGCCTTCAGGATCTCTACGCGCTGCTTTTCCCCGGCGGTCAGCCTGCCGACTTCTGCGTCGGGATCCACCGCCAGGCCGTATTTCTCCGCCAGCTCCCTGACCCGGTCCCTGCTCCCGGCCAGGTCGATGAACGGCCCCCTCTGCGGCTCATTGCCCAGGATGACGTTCTGGGTGACGGTCAGGGTGGGCACCAGCGTGAAGTGCTGATGAACCATTCCGATGCCCAGGTTGATGGCGTCCCTGGGCGACGCCACGCTTATCCTCTTTCCCTCCAGAAAGATCTCCCCCGCATCGGGGTGGAAGTACCCGTACAGGACGTTCACCAGGGTGGTCTTGCCGGCCCCGTTCTCCCCCAGCAGGGCGTGGATCTCCCCGCCGTCCAGTTCGAGGCTCACCTCATCGAGAGCCACCACTCCCCCGGGGAACACCTTGGTGATGTTTCTCAGTTCCAGCAGCGGGATGCGGCCCTCCTGCACCCGCAGCGCACCGGTTTCGTTCATCTCTTCACCGCTTCCCAAAGCCCAGGCCGTGTTGCGGAGAGAACGGCGGTGAGGTGCGCGGGGATACCCCGCGCCCCAACACCGTCCTCCCTCTCAAACCCGACTACCAGTCGAACTTCTGCTCCACCTTGAGCTTGTCGGTCTCGATCTTCTGCTCAAGGTCGGCGATGTAGCTCTTGACGTCGGCGGGGACCATGTTCCCGTAGGTGCCGATCCCGCACGTGCCGTCTCTGAGGGTAAGAGGTATGTACCAGTGCTCGGCCCTGAACTTGTCGAAACTCTTGTCTTCGATGGCCTTCACGATCATTTCGATGGCGCCGTCGAACCTCCAGACGGCGTTGTTCAGGATCGTGTCCGGGGCCTGATCGGTCACGTCCTTGTAGTGCTGCACGGAATAGATCCCTTGCGCCTTTGCCTCCAGCGTGCCGGAGATGTCGTCCATGGATACGAACACCACATCCACGCCCTGCTCCACGAACGCCTTCACCGTGTCACGCGTCTTCACGGGATCGAGATACTCGTTGATGATCACCCGCGAGACCTTCACGCTGGGATCCACATACTGCGCCCCGTCACGGTAGGCTGCCGAATAAAGGGTGTCCAGCGGATCTTCCATGGCCTGGATCACTCCCAGCTTCTTGGACTTGGACATCTTTGCCGACAGGGCGCCTACCAGGAAATCCGCCTCTTCGGGATCCTGACCTATCGTAACCACGTTCGGCGGGTAATAGTCCTTGCCCCGGTTCAGAGCGTACTCGATGACGAATACCGTGTCGGGGTAGCTGGGGGCGATCTTCTTCACCGCCTCCTCATAGCCGGAGCTGTGAGCCCAGACGATGTCATCCATGTCGGCGCGGGCCTTGAGCGTGGACTCGATCTCCTTCATGTCGATCTCTTCGGAATAGCCCACCTTGAACGAATACTTCTTTCCCAGCTTCACCAGAGAATCGTAGGCGTTCGTGTCCCACACCCCTTCGTCATGGTACCCCCACAGGATAATCCCGACCGACAGCTGCTTCTCCTCGGGTGCCGTGGTTGCACCTTCACTGCTTCCTCCTGCCAGCGCGACAACGGCCCCTGCCAGCAGCAGAGCTGACGCCGCCCACAGACACAAGACCCTTTTCATTCAGTTCCTCCTCAAGCCGGATGATCCGGTGTTTTCGCGGCCATGGTAGCACGTGACGCGGCCGAAGTCAATACATTATACAATATTCGTTACACGAGTTTTATACCTTATCTAATACAATCTACTGTATATTATATATGTTCACTCTGGCTACGGCACTCGCAGGAGCGGCGGCGCCACCGGGGAGGGGGGCACAGCCGGGCGCGTAAAGCCCTGCGGATTCAGGAGCTGGCTGAGCGGGAAGCGGGGAACTGCGTGTCTCGATCGCGTTCTACCCCGCCGGCAGTGGCCGCGCGGGACTGGCGGCGGATCAGACCTTGGGATGCGCGAAGGTCCACTCCCCGGTCTGCGGGTCGTGATGCATGTCCTGGAAGACGTTCGGATACTCCCGCTTGCAGATCCCGGCTATGGCGCCGATCACCAGCCGGATCTCCTCCTCGGCTCCCTGGGAGGTGCGCATCTGGATGATGTGGCGCCAGGCGCGCAGGGTCCCTGTCACCATGATCGTGGTCGCCAGGCCTATGGGCAGGAGGCGGCGGAACATGGAGGTGAGGCCCTTCTTCACGCCGAAGCTCTTGATGTGGTCGATGTCGAAAAGCCGGGCCAGCTCCTTCTGAACGCCCTCCAGGTAGTGGGCCACTCTTTCGAAGGTGGACCGGGCCTCCGGGCTTGAGCGGGCCGCCTCCGGCAGCCACATGGACACGTCGTCCAGACGCACGTAGCGCAGGCTCTCCTGGCTGTAGGCCATCCCGGCTCGATGCCGCACCAGCTCGTGGGTGAACACCCGCGACACCCCCGAACAGATGAAGCTCATGGTCACGTGCTCGAGCACCGAGCCGTGCCCCGCCTCCAGGACGTGGCCGATGTAGCTCTCGCTGCCCTCCCGCACCTTGGACACGTTGGGGTTGGTGGCGTCGGGCTTTTCCGGGTCGTAGGGCTGCCAGCTGCGGTAGCACAGCCGCCCGGCCGCCTCGATCAGGTTCTCCCCGTCGGAGACGGCCGGATCGGGACGCCAGCGGGGATCGCCGATGTCCCGCAGGAAAGAGCTCAGGCCCTCGCGGTCCAGGGACGTCCTGGCCACCAGGTAGACCTTGGGCTGCACCGATACGCGCATCAGCGACCTCCTCCAGAATCGTGGCACCCGCAGGCAGCCGGGGTCAAATGTGGATGGCCCAGCCTTCAGCCGCGCGGGCCGCTTCCATCACCGCTTCCGAGAGCGTAGGGTGGGCGTGGATCATGGTGGCGACATCCTCGGGCAGAAGCTCCGCCGTTCTGGCCAGCAGCAGCTCGTGCACCAGCTCGGTGGCGCCTGCCCCCACCAGGTGTGCGCCCAGGATCTCCCCGCTCTCCGGCTCCACCAGGATCTTGACCAGGCCCTCGCTGGCCTCCACGGCCACCGCCTTGCCCGCCCCCCGGTAGGGGAACACCGCCTTCTTCACCTTCAGCCCTCGCGCCTGCGCTTCCTTCTCGGTAAAGCCGAAGCTGGCCACCTGCGGCTCACAGTAGACCGCCCCGGGGACCGTCGTGGGGTCCACCTTCGGTGCGGTCTGGTGCCCGGCCATGTGCTCCACGGCGATCTCCCCCTCCTTGGAGGCCAGGTGGGCGAGCATCGGAGAGGGCACGATGTCACCGATGGCGTACACCCCGGGCACCGACGTCTGATAGTAGTCTCCCACCACGACGAAGTCCTTTTCCAGCTTGACGCCGATCTTCTCCAGGCCGATCCCCGAGGTGTTCGGGGCCCGCCCCACGACCAGCAGGATCTGGTCCACCTCCAGCTCCTGCTTGCCGCTTCCTCCGGCGCCTTCCAGGGCCACTTTCACCCCGCCCTTGCCCTTGCTGTAGCCGGAGGCCTTGGTGGAAGTGTAGATCTTGATCCCCCGCTTCTTGAAGGAGCGGACCAGCACCTCCGCGATCTCCGCGTCCTCCAGGGGCAGGATCTGGTCCAGCATCTCCACCAGGTGCACCTCCACGCCGAAGGCGTTCATCACGTGGGCGAACTCCACCCCGATGGCGCCCCCGCCGAGGATGCAGATCCTGGTGGGAAGCTTCTCCAGCATCAGGGCCCCGGAAGAGGAAAGGACCGTCTTCTCGTCGATCTCGAAGCCCGGTATCTGCCGCGGCCGGGATCCGGTGGCCACCAGGAGGTTCCTGGCGCTCACCTTGCTGCCTCCGGCCACCTGCACCTCGTGGGCGCTCACCACGGCGGCCTCGCCCTGGATCAGCTCCACCTTGTTCTTCTTCAGAAGGTAGGCCACCCCTCTGGAGAGTGTGTCCGCGGCCCGCCGGGACTTCTCGAACACCTTGCGGTAGTCCAGAGAGGCGGCGTCCACAGTCACGCCCACCTCCCGCAGATGCTCGATCGCGCGAAAGAGCTCCGCCTGGTGGATCAGCGCCTTGGAGGGGATGCAGCCGATGTTCAGGCACACTCCCCCGACCTTGTCCTTCTCGATGACGGCCGCCTTCAGCCCCAGCTGCGCGGCCCTGATGCCGGCCACGTATCCCCCGGGTCCGGAACCGATGATCAGCACGTCGTAGTCGTACTCCGCCATAGCTCTTCCGCTCCTCTCAATACAGGGTCTGGATGGGATCCTCGATGAAGCTCTTCAGGTCGGACAGGAAGGCCGCACCCACCGCGCCGTCCACGACCCGATGATCGCAGGACATGGTCAGAATCATGGTGGACTGTACCTTGATTTCCCCCGCCTCGTCCACAACCGGGACCTTCCTGACCCGTCCCACCGCCAGGATCGCCGAACCGGGGGGGTTGATGATGGCGGTGAACTCCAGGATGCCGCTGGAGCCCAGGCTGCTGATGGTGAAGGTTGCCCCCGTGTACTCATCCGGGGTGAGACGGTTGCTGCGCGCCTTCTCCACCAGGCGGCGCAGCTCCCGGTCGATCTCCAGCAGTCCCCGGCCGGCGCATCCCCGCACCACCGGAGTGATCAGGCCGTCCTGCTGGGCCACCGCCAGGCCGATGTCGAGGCTGCCGAAACGGTGAATCGCCTCTCCCTCCCAGCCGGAGTTGACCTCCGGGTGGCGCCTCAGCGCCTCGGCGGCGAACTTGACCAGGAAGGCGTTGAAGGAGACCCGCTCCTCCCGCGGGCGGCCGGCGTTGAGGCGCTCCCTGGAGCCCAGCAGGGCGTCCACCGCCACGTCGATCTTCAGGTAGTAGTGAGGGGCGGAGAACTTGGACTCCGCCAGGCGCTTGGCGATGATGCGCCGCTTCTGGGAGACCGGAACGATCCTGTCCTCCAGCGCCGGCGCAGCCGCTGCCGCCGCGGGCGCGGCAGCCGGAGGCGCCCCCTCCAGGTCGCGCTTCACCACGCGCCCCCCCGGGCCGCTTCCCGCCACCGCCCGCAGGTCCAGCCCCCGCTCCTCGGCAAGCCTTCGCGCCAGCGGAGATGCCTTGACCCTGCCGTCTGCGGCCGGTGCAGAAGG
>CAZBDU010000034.1:0-41891 GCA_964490725.1 uncultured Spirochaetaceae bacterium
CTACTACAGTCGATCCCGCACCCTCTCCCCTTCTCTCGCTTGTCAAAGACCAGTTAGAAGCATCACGGACTATAGGGGTTCCCCGTCGATGCTGTCAAGTGCCCCTTCCGCCTGTTGCGGCCCTTGCCGGTTTCGGCACCCCCGGGAAGGCGCAAGCGCAAAGATACCAAAAAGAGCTCTCCCTGACAAGTCCCCCGCCGCCGCACGCACGGCGGCGGGCGGGTCAACTCGCACCAGACCCATCCGCTGCGACCTCCGGCAAGTTCTGCGGGAGTTCTGCGCGGAAGCGGATATGGTCGTCGTCGCCGTCGGTACCGTCCCGTCGGTACCGTGGCCAACGCAGACCTGGCGAAAGACTCAAACCTGCGCCTGGGACCCACCGGCTCGGTTTGGGTCGATCGCACAATGCGCACCTCGGACGAGAATATCTTCTCCTGCGGTGACCGCGCGAAGAAGTTCTCCTTACTTTGGCGGAAAACCCTCGAAGCTGAAACTTGCCTCGATCGCCTGCTCGCAATCCCGCATCGCCGGCGCCAATCTGTTCGGCAGAGTCCGCCCTGCCTGCTCGCGATGTCGTAGTGAATCGGAGCCGACGCAGCGAGCTCCCCGTCCCGGCCTCTACCGCGCCTCGCGCAGCTCCTTCTCCTTGCCCTCCACACGGCGGCGCAGGTCTCCGATTTCCTCCAGGAGGTCCTTCACCTCGTCCCGGGAGACGGCATCCTGGCCGCCTGTGACGAGCCGCTCGTAGACCTGCACGCCCAGTCGCACGAAGGTCTTCTCCGCCTGCCTGTCCAGCTGCATGATTTCGTACCTGAGCATGCCCTTCTCCCCCAGGTCACGCGCCTTGTCCTTGGCTTTGGAGACCACCTCCCTGGAGGTCTTCAGGCCTTCGTTCACCACCTCTTCCATCCGATCCCAGAAACCCATAAGCTGCTCCTTTCCCTCCCCTGGTAGTACAATACGTAGAAAGCTCCGCAGCGGCAATTGCGCGCCCGCCAGCCGCGGCGGCACGGCCGCCGGCAGCCTCGCAGCTGCGGGCGCCGTGTTGACCCGGGCGGGGCAAGCACAATACTATCGCAGGAGCAAGGGGGTGGGCCGCATGCAGTTCATCCGCTGCCGTACCTGCGGCAGATATCTCAGTCCCGAGACCGCCGTATCCGGCCGCTACTGTTCCCCCGAGTGTGCGGCGACCTTTGCCGGGTGCAGCAACTGCGGCCGCTATTTCGAAGTGGGTGCGGGCTATCGGGAAGCGTATTGCTCCGAGGCCTGTGCCGTGCAGTACCGTCTGACCCGGCGTCTCGGGACGGAGCCGCTGATTGCCCTCACGGAGGAGCCGGTATGAAGCTGATATTTCTGGGCGCGCCGGGGGCCGGAAAAGGCACCCTGGCCAAGGAGATCTCCAGGCAGTACTCGGTCCCCCAGGTCTCCACGGGAGACCTGTTCAGGGACGCCGTCAAGAACGAGACCGAGCTGGGCAAGCAGGTCAAAGGCATCATGGAGCGGGGGGACCTGGTTCCGGACGAGCTCACTGTGGAGCTGGTTCGCGAGCGGCTGGGCCAGTCCGACTGCCAGCGCGGCTACATCTTGGACGGTTTTCCACGCACCATCCGCCAGGCCGAGGCCCTCGACGGCTTTCAGACCCTGGATGCGGTGGTCAACTTCAACATCGGCGACGAGGTGGTGGTGCGGCGCCTGTCGGGACGGCGGGTCTGCCGTTCCTGCGGCGCCATCTACCACGTGGAGAACCGGCCGCCGAAGATCGAGGGCAAGTGCGACCGGTGTGGCGGCGAGCTCTACATCCGGGACGACGATCGCATCGAGTCGATCCGCCAGCGCCTCAAGGTCTACGAGGAGCAGACCGAGCCTCTGATCGACTACTACCGCGAAAAGAACCTGCTGCGGGACATCGATTCCTCGAAGTCCGTGGAGCACTCGGCCGCTCAGATCAAGGCGGTTCTGGGCTCCCTTCAGACGGAGTGAGCACCCCTTTGGCCTCCACCATCTCGCGAACCCGATCCGCGTCCAGCAGGTTGGGGGCCTGCAGCAGCCCCCGCAGCGCCTCCTGGTCCCGAAAGCCCAGCTCCAGAGCCTGCTGCAGAGCGGTGAGCCCCCGCTCGGGGTCCTCGATCTTGGTCAGAAGGATCTCGGCGCTGTAGAACCAGGCCCGGGCCAGCTTGCCATCGTAGGCCAGCGCGTCCTGGTAGGCTTCCAGCGCCTTGTCGAAGCGCTCCTGCCGGCGGTAGCTTTCCCCGAGAAGGAGGTAGGCCGTCACATCGTCGGGCTTCGCCTCCAGGTATCGCTCCAGCGATCCGGCGGCCTCCTCCGCACGGCCCAGCTCCAGCAGCAGCTTACCCTCGTCCAGACGGGCCTCCAGGTCGTCCGGGGACTCCTCCAGAACGCGCCGCAGCTGCTCCAGGGCCTCTCCCCCCTGCCCGGTCTTCCACAGAAGCAGCGCCATGTTGTAGCGCGCGTCGGTGTTGGAGGCCGAGATGGCGAGCACCTTGCGGTAGGTCTCGATGGCCTCGGCGTCGCTGGATCGAAGATGGTACGCGTAGGCCAGCACTACCAGCAGACTGACGTTGCGGGGGTCCCGCGGCAGGAGCTTTTCCAGCTCCCGGATGGCCAGTTCCGGCTGCTTCTGCTCGATCAGAGTCAGAGCCAGATTGAACCGTGCCTGATTCAGCTCCGGGTCCAGCTCCAGGGCCTTGCGGAAGTACATCGCGGCCCGCTCGTACTTGCCCAGATCGAAGAAGCCGTTGCCCAGGTTGTAGTACTCCTTCGAAAGGCTGGCGCCGCCTCCGGGGGTGAGGCAGGAGAGAAGCAGCAGGGAAGCCAGGGCAGCCAGGGCTGCGCCGGCCGCAAACGGTCGCGACACCACGTACTCGTTAGCCTTCCGAAACAACACCGTATCTTATATGATTGCCCTGGGTAGCAAAAGTGGAAGCCACCGGGATCGAGCTGGTTTTCCTGGATTTCGACGGCGTGATCTGCGACTCCGTGCTCGAGGGGATGGTGTGCTCGTGGCGGGCCTACTTCGAGCTGTACCGGCGCGATCCACCGGACTCCTGCCCCAGGGAGATGCGCCGGCGCTTCACGGCGCTGCGGCCCTACGTGCGTACCGGAGAGGATTTCATGGTCATCCAGGACCTGCTTGCCGGCGAGGTGGAGGTGCACGGCCAGCAGGAGTTCGACCGCCGCGCCGCCTCGCTGGGGGAGGAGAAGCTGTCCAGGTTCAGAGAGCTGTTCTACCGCAGCCGCGAATCGCTACTGAAGGAGGACCGCTCCTACTGGCTGGCGCTCAACAGGATCTACCCTCACCTGCGCGGCCCCCTCTCGGAGTGGAGCGCCTCGGAGTGCTTCTACATCCTTTCCACCAAGAGGCCTGAGTACATCGCGGCGATCCTGCGCCGCGCAGGGGTGCAGATGCCGCCCCGGCGCATCCTCTTCTGCCACGGCGAGGAGAAGATCGTCCTTCTCCAGCGGGTCATGAGCCAGGCGCGGGCGGGCTCCGGCCTGTTCGTGGACGATCAGATCGATCACCTGCGCGCGGTCCCCGGGCTGCCCGTGCAGATGCGGCTGGCCTCCTGGGGATACGTCAAGCCTGAGTGGCTCGGCGGGTCCACCGGGGTGTCCATGATCGAGGCCGACGAGCTGGCTCCGGAGGTCAATCGGCGCCTGGGCTCCTGCCCCGGCCTGGAGCGATGAGCCGGTGATCCTGCTGCCCAAGGCGGTGGCCCGGCTGCTGCTGCCCCCCGGGTTGACGGCCGCGGCGGCGGTGGCCGCCGGCGTGGTGGCGGTTCTGCTCCTGCGCACCTCCGGGAGGGGGCCCTTGCCCTCGGCCCGCCTCAGGTCCCGCCTGCGCATCGTGGCCGCCCTCTGCCTGTTCGCGGGGCTGGCTTCCTACCTGGCCGCCACGCCGTTCATGGCCTCCCTGGCCGCCGGCGGCCTGCAGGGCCGGGTGCCGCCGTCGGAGGCGCAGCAGCTGGGCCTGGCCGACTGCATCGTGGTGCTGGGCGGAGGGGTTGAGTCCTACGACCCGGCTGGAGCGGGGGGACGGATCGCCTCCCTGAGCGCGCAGTCGGCCCAGCGAATCGGCAAAGCCGCCGGGCTGTACCGAACGCTTCGCCTCCCGGTGGTGGTGAGCGGCGGCAGCCTTTCCCCGGACCTGCCGCCGGAGGCGCTCCTGGGTGCCCGGCTGCTGCAGGATCTGGGGGTGGCTCCCGGGGATATTCTTCGGGAGGAGGCCAGCCGCACTACCCTGGAAAACGCTCTGAAGGTGGCGCCGATCCTGCGCAGCCGGGGGCTGCGACGGCCGCTGCTGGTGACCTCGGCCCTGCACATGCCCAGGGCGGTGATGGCGTTTCGTCGCGCCGGGGTGGAGGCGCTGCCCGCTCCCGCGGGCTACGTTTCGGCCGGAGGGCCCTACGGCCTGTGGGATTTCCTCCCGGATGCCGCCTCCTTCGCGCAGACCGGCGCCTGTCTGTGGGAGTACCTGGGGATGCTCTGGTACGGTCTGCGCGCGCCCGGGTGAGCTTCGGGCGCGGCCGCTTTCATCCTCTGGAGGCTCTGCGGCCCCCGAGCCGGCGGCCCTTCCACACCGGGCTGACCCGCAGGATGCTCAGCACGGTCACGAAAGAATAGAACAGCATGAAGAACAGATTGTACGGCACCAGGCGCACCAGGAAAGCCGCCCTGTCCTCCCCGTACAGAAGCCCCGACAGCAGGCCGAGCATGCCGATGCTCACGAAGGCGGTGGCTGCCAGCATGAGCACGGGGGGGAAGAGGAAGGCGAACGGCGCCCCCACCACGCCTGCAACCAGATACAGGACCACGAAACGGTAACTGGCGCGGGTCTTCAGGTCCTGATGGAAGAACCCGCCGCTGTTCCAGCGCACGTGCTGGTGGACGAAATCCCGCCAGGATTCCTGGGGTAGGGTCGTGATGGTGGTCTCCTGCAGGGTGGAGACGCGGATCCTCCAGCCGTCGGCGGGAGGCTGCGCCGCGGGGGAACCTCCCTGCACGGGACCTCCGTGCGCGGGACGCAGGGCGGAAGCGGCCGCCAGAAGGGCGGCGTCTTCGGTCAGGGTGTCCCCCAGGGCGCGGAAGCCTCCCAACTCCTGGATCACCGCTCTTCTGGCGCCCAGGTTGTTGCCGAAGCAGCTGCCGGGCATACCCAGCGCCGCGATCCCGGAGGAGTACTGATGGATCAGCGGCTGATCGTAGCCCTGGTAGCGTCCCAGGAAGCTACCGGTGTCCCGAAGCCGCAGCTGGCCGAACACCACCCCCACCCGCGCATCGCAGAAGTAGGCCAGGAGGTTCTCCACCCAGCCCGGCGGCAGGGTGCAGTCCGCATCCGTGAACAGCAGGATCTCACCCGAGGACGCCTCGACGCCGAAATCCAGTGCGAACTGCTTGGGGTTCATGGCGCCCGGGTCCCGGGAGTTGTGCACCACCTGAACCGGGGTGGCACGGCTGCGCCTGTACTCCTCCATGATGCGGGCGGTGCCATCGGTGGAGCGATCGTTCACCAGGACCACCTCGAAGTCCCGCACGCTCTGCCGGTCCAGAGACTCCAATAGCTCCGGCAGGTTACCCTCCTCGTCCTTGGCCACCACGATCACCGACACCGGGACCCGCGGGCCGGCGCCGCGGCGGCGGCGCTCCCACCGGTCCCGCGCCCATGCCGAAACCACCGAGACCGCCAGGACCGTGTGCACCAGGAAGATGACGAGGGAGAAGAAGGCGAAAAGCACCGCCAAGAGCTCTGCCGGCATGGGTGACACTATAGTTGATGCCGCTGCGTTTCACAATCTCGACGTTCATGCTATCCTGTTCCCGCGGAGGTTCCATGGGCGTTTGGATTGCCCTGGCCGGGATGGCACTGGTGACGCTCTGCTACGACGTTGCCGTACGGCTTGCCTGCTTCTTCGACCCGCGCAACACCCTGAGGAACGTCGGCCGCCTGCAGATCTCGGGGCTGCGCAGCTACCTCAGGATCGTGGCCGCCTACGCCGGCTTCCGGGTGCGGCTGGAGCCGCCGACGGCAGGTCCGCTGCCGGATTCCTTCCTGCTGGTCAGCAACCATCAGAGCCTGGCGGACATCCCGGTTCTGGCCTATGCCGTGGCCGATCACCAGCTCGGCTTCGTGGCCAAGAGAGAGCTGAAGTGGGGCGTTCCGGCGGTCTCCGTGGGATTGCGCCGCGGGCGTCATGCGCTCATCAGACGCAGCGGCGGCTTCAGACAGGCGCGGCGCGAGCTGGTCCGGCTGGCAAGACTGTCCGCGCAGGGCGTCTGCCCGGTGATATTTCCGGAGGGAACGCGCTCGCGCACCGGGCGGGTGGGTCCGTTTCACTCCGCCGCGGTCAGGACCATCCTGGAAAACGCGGAGCTTCCGGTCCTGTCCGCCGCGGTGGACGGCGGCCATCACATCGCCGGGTTGAAAGGCCTGCTCAGGAACCTGAAGGGAACCAGGTACCGCGTGCGGCTGCTGAGCGTCCATGCGCACAGCGGCACCCGCACTGGGATCCAGACAATAATACGGCGGTGTCACGAGGAGATCGCCGGCCAGGTGGAACAATGGCAGAACAGCGACAAAACAGGGAAGTAGAGCAGTACTGGCGGGAGAAGGAGCGGGAGCTCGGCGAGCCCATCCTCATGCGCACCATCGCGCACGCCTACGTCTCGGCGCCGGCGGACCGCTTCGGTCTGCTCTACGCCTCGGAGACTACGCTGGTCTTCGAGTACTCCTCGGCGCCCCGCAAGTCGATCATCGAGAGCCTGCTGCGAATGCGCCGGGATGAGGGAGGGCTGGATACAGCGGTACGCATCCCCCGCTCGGGGATCCTCACGGCGGCGGTGATGGCCACCCCGACGGCGCGGCGCTGGCTTTCGCTGGACCCCCTCGAAGCCCGGGAGCGCATGAGCGGCTACAGGCTCAACCCTCTGGCCGGGCTGCTGGCAGGCACCGTCGTGGGCGTGTGCACCGAGGAGAGGTTCGTGGCCTTCGACACGCCGGAGAACAGGCGCTGGGAGAAGCTCCTGCGGAGGGTCTGAAGCCGGCAGCGGGGGGCAAGCCGTGGGGGCGGAGAAAAAAACCCGTCCTCGGTGAAGGACGGGTTGTCCTGGGGCTGCCCTGGAGCCTCAAGCCTTGAAGTCGCCCGGGCGCCGCTCGGTCCGGTTGCACTTGGTGCACTGGGCAAGGTTCTTCAGCTTGCCCCCGGAGAAGACCGACTTCATCTTGACCTCTCCGCCGCAGGAGCAGAAGAACTTCTCCGCCACAACGCCGGTGCGGGCATTCTTGCTGATCTCGGCCATCCTTAGCTCTCCTTTCGTGATGTGTGGGTACTGTACCGGGAAACCGTCAGAACCCATTGCGGTCTCAACGCCGCTTGGGCTACAATCGCGTTCGCGATCGAGTTGAGCGAAAATACTCAGAAACCATGAAAAAGGTCAATACCCCGGCGCGCCGCTACAGCGGCTTCATTCTCGACGCCGACAACACGGTCTTCGACTTCTCGGCCTGCGAGCGGCGCGCCCTGGAGCAGACCTTCGGTCTCTCTCTGGGAGGCGCCGCCTCCTCCGGGCGCCACCGGTCCGCCGCGCCCGCGGCCGGCAACGCTCTCTACCAGGCCTACCGTCGTATCAACCATGAGGTGTGGAGGGAGCTCGAACGCGGATCCATCGACCAGGACACCCTGAGGGTGAAGCGTTTCCAGATGCTGCTCCAGGAGCTGGGGCGACGGGGCGATCCCCGGCAGCTGTCGGAGCGCTACCTGGAACACTTCGCCAGGAAGGCCTACCTCATGCCCCACGCGGCGGAGGTGCTGAGCGAGCTCTCCAGGCGAGTCCCCCTGGTGCTGCTGTCCAACGGGATCGCTTCGGTGCAGCGGTCGCGGCTCGGCATCTCCGGCCTGCAGCCGTTGTTTCGCGACATTCTGATCTCAGAGGAGGTGGGCCTGTCCAAGCCGGATCCGCGCATCTTCCATCTGGCGCTGCAGCGTCTGGGCAGGTCTCGCCGCCAGGTTCTCTGCGTGGGGGACAGCCCGACGGCGGACATTGCGGGCGCACGCGGAGCCGGGCTGGACAGCTGCTGGTTCGCCTATCCCGGGATGAGCTATCCCCACGATCAGCCGCAGCCCGACTACGTGATCGCGGACCTGCGCGCGCTGCTGGAGATGGCCGCCTGAGCGCCGGGCGGCCGGCTCATTCGGAGCGGACCTGCCAGCGCCCGGCGGCGCGGTCGTAGGAAAACGCGGCGAAATCGAGCTCCAGGGTGTGGCCGCCCTCGCCGGCCAGGCGCACGGTGGAGGTGAAGATGTTCACGTCGATGACCTTCATGGAACGACTCTGCACCTGCAGCCGCGTGCCTTCGCCCGGCACCCCTCTGCGCAATTCCTGGTAGGTTTCGAACTCGTAGGCCAGGCAGCACAGAAGCCTGCCGCAGGGGCCGGAAATCTTCATGGAGTTGAGGGTCAGGTTCTGTTCCTTTGCCATCTTGATGGACACGGGGCGAAGCTTGTCGGTGATGCCGTGGCAGCAAAAGGTGCGGCCGCAGACGCCCATCCCGCCCAGCACCCGCGCCTCGTCGCGCACGCCGATCTGGCGCAGCTCGATGCGCGTGTGGAAGACGGACACCAGGTCCTTCACCAGCTCGCGAAAATCCACCCTGGCCTCGGCGGTGAAGTAGAAGAGGATCTTCGGCTCCTCCAGGAGGTAGTGCGCGGCCACCAGCTTCATCTCCAGGCCCCGCTCTCGTATCTTCTCCCGGCAGAGCCGAAATGCTTGCTCCTCCTTGCGCCGGTGCGCTTCGTAGCGCTCCACGTCCTCCTCCGAGGCCGCGCGTTCCACGGCACGCACCTCTTCTCCTTCATAGCCGCACAGACACCCCTGGACCTGCCCCAGCTCCTTGCCGTAGCGGGTGGGAACCACCACCAAGTCGCCCGGCGAAAGCCGCCGCCCTTCACAGGCGCGGCAGGCTTCCGTAGCGCTCGAGTGGAGCACCTTGACCCGGTAGACAGCTTCCTGCACGGGGCGCTCCTGCTCTGTCCCCTGGTCCTCTGCTCGAGATGCCTCAACGTTGTCAGGACCCACCATTTCCCGTCTTCCTCGTCTTCAGGTAATCAAATCAACCAGCATGCCATTGATTTCGTTGACCCGCTGCAGGATATCCAGCTGGCGGCGCTGCTGCTGCAGCAGATCCCGCACCAGCCGTTCCAGCTTCTCATCGACAATGCGCAGCTGAGTGAAGCGCTTGCGCTTCAGGATGTTCACGCCGGAGGTCCGCTCCTCCACCCCCAGCATCCTGTCCATCACGGACTTGAGGAACCCACGCACCGCGGCACGGTAGGCGCGCACGTTCTCCATGGTCGGTGCGGCCAGCAGGGCGTCTGCGGCGCCGTGGACCTCGTCGAGGAGATCCTCCAGGGCGCCTTCGGGCAGGGGCTCGTCCCCGGCAGGGGAGGCAGCGGCCTCCCCTCCCTCCCGGACCTCACGAAACAGCGAAGCGAACCCGCTCCGCTCCGATTTGCCCTTCTTTCTGCTCTTCTTCTCGGAACGCCGGAACCCCTGCGCCCCGTCCAGCGGGTCTATTCTTGCCACGCCGGCCCTCTTCAGGAGGCTGCCAGTGCCTTGTCCTGCGCCGGTTCGGCCTCCTCCTCTTCGCCGCCCCGAGCCCGGTCCTCCGTGTCTGCCCGCTGCTCGGCCTCGGAGAGCTTGACGATGCGGCAGTTGCCGTTGAAGATGACGCCCTCCTCCACGATGAACCGCGGGCTGTTGATGTTGCCCAGCACGATGCCCGTGGAGAGGATGACCACCTTCTCGTTGGCGAAGATGTTCCCCCGCACGATCCCCCCGATCACCACGGTGCCGGCATACACGGTGCACTCGGCCCGGCCGTTCTTGCCCACCAGGACCTTGCCCTTCGTGCGCACGGTGCCGCAGAAATCTCCGTCGATGCGCAGCAGACCGTTGAGATCGAACTCGCCGTTGAAGCGCGTTCCTTCGCCGATGATCGAGTTGATGTAGCCAACATCAGGAAAATGCGTATCGCTCATTGTGTTCTGTCCCGTCTATCTGCCCGTCGAGATGCCCCTCGTGAGCGGGCTGGTGATGCTCAGGAATTGCTGCGGGTCCACGACCTGCGTGCCGATGCCGACTTCGTAGTGCAGGTGCGGGCCCGTGGACAGGCCGGAGCTCCCCATGTAGCCGATCACCTGGCCGCGCCGCACGTCCTGGCCCTTGTGCACCACCACGCGGTCCAGGTGCCCGTAGCGGGTGTGGAAGCCGTAGTTGTGCCTGATGACGATGTAGTTTCCCAGGCCCATGGCGTCAAAGTCGACCCTCTGGACCCTGCCGTTGGCAGTGGCGACGATGGGCACCCCGTAGCCCCAGGCGATATCGATACCCTTGTGGAGGTACCACCCGCCGGTAAAGGGATGCTTGGCAAACCCGAACCGCTGGGTGATGTTGCCGCGCACGCCCTTCAGCGGCCACAGCGTGGGAATGTCCACCAGAAGCTCTCTCTGGGCGTTCAGGACGTTGTGTATCTCCGAGAGCGGATCCAGGGTGTTGGCCAGGTAAGTCCGCAGGCTGCGAAGATCGCTCAGGTCCCGCAGGGTACCCTCTTCCAGATCCTCCAGGCTCACCAGGGAGGACAGATCGCCCCCGGTGCCGCCCTCCAGGAAGTTCTTGGCCTCCTCGGTGCCCACCACGCTGAGCACCTCCTCCATGCTGCCCCTGAACTTCTTCACCACCTTGCGCAGCTCCACGATCTCCTCCCTGAAGCTCTCCAGCGAGGCCTCGCTGGCGCTGAGGTTGCGGCTCACCTGGGTGATCCGCTCGTTGGTGCTGGTGAAGTGAGTGGACAGTCCGATGAAGGAGACGATGAGGACCGCCAGCAGGAACACCATGAAGATCAATGTGAACACGGAGATCTGGAAGTTGAAGATGCGCTTCTCCGAGTGAGGAATGAACATCACCGTGAAGCGCTGCTTTCCCTTCTGGTGCACCCGTCGGAAGAAGTCGGCGATTCCCTTCCAGAGGATCCTGAGGCGCTTTTCCAGCGAATCTACGAACTCGTTCTCGATCTTCTTATACTGGTGTGCCGGTGACACGTAGGTCTCCTGAATACATATTCGGCCATGTGGAGTACAGAACCAAGCCTAACACGGGGCCGCGCAATTGTCAAATAACTGTTGACGTGCAGACGCATCCATGGTATCATCATATTACCGACGTTTTATACGGCCGCGATTTCTAGTCTCAAGAAAAGTGGAGAAAAATGCAATTATTCGATACCCATGCACACATCGGTTTGATCACCGAGGACCCTATTGAGCAGCTGCTCGTCGTGCAGGAGGCAAAACAGGAAGACGTCGCGGCTGTGGTAAGCATCTGCAACAACCTGCGTGACTTTGCGACCGTGTACCAGAACCTGAAGACCGAGCAGCATGTCTACCATAGCATCGGCGTTTCTCCCTCCGAAGTTTCGCATCCCGGGGACGATTGGGAGGCGCGTCTGGCGGAGGGGACTCAGCGGGAACGCGTGGTGGCGATCGGCGAGATCGGCCTGGACTACTACCACAAGTACGGCGATCGCGATTCCCAGGTGGAGCTGTTCATCCGGCAGCTGGACCTGGCGCAGCGGCTGAATCTGCCCGTAGTCATCCACAATCGTGAGGCCGGGCACGACATACTGGAAATCCTGAAGGAGCGCCTCCCCGAGCGCGGCGGCATTCTGCACTGCTACTCCGAGGACGCCGACTACGCCCGCAAGGCCCTGGAGCTCAATCTCTACATCTCTTTTGCCGGCAACGTCACCTACCGCAACGCCCGCAACCTCCACGAGACGGCGAAGCAGATGCCCCTGGAGCGGATGCTGATCGAGTCCGAAGCACCCTTCATGGTGCCGGCGGCCTATCGGGGCAAGAGGAACAAGCCCGCCTACCTCAGGGAGACCGCCGAGTTCATTGCCGAGCTCCGGGAGATGACGGTGGAGGAGCTCTCCGATGTTCTCTACGAGAACAGCCACAGGGTCTTCGGCATCACATCCTGAGGCGCGCAGACAGGCGCTCCAGGCGCGCGCTCTGGAGCTTCCCGGCCTGGGCCTTCCCGGCAACCTCTTCCTGGCCCCGGTGGCGGGCTATTCGGACGCGGCGTTCCGGGCGGTGTGCCTGGAACACGGGGCCCACCTCTGCTTCACCGAGATGGTATCGGCGGAGGCGCTTTGCCGGGGCAACCGCAAGACCCTGCGGCTGATCGAGCGGGCGCCGGAGGAGCCTCATCTGGCGGTGCAGCTTTTCGCGGCGGAGCCGCGTGCGGCGGCGCGAGCGGTCAGCCTCATCCGGCCCGCCGGGCCGGCCCTCATCGATCTGAACTGCGGATGTTCGGTCCCCAAGATCCTCAAGGCCGGCTGCGGCGCTGCCCTCCTGCGCCATCCCGGACGAATCCGGGACATCCTGCGGGCCATGCGGGAGCAGACCGACCGACCGCTGTCCGTGAAGCTGCGTTCCGGCTGGGACTCCACGGAGACCAGCTTCCTCGAGGCCGGCCAGGCCGCCGTGGGCGGCGGCGCCGCCCTGGTGAGCCTTCATCCCCGCACCCGCAGCCAGGGCTTCACGGGGCGGGCGGATCTGGGCCATCTGCGGCTCCTGAAGGAGGCACTTTCGGTGCCCGTGATCGGCTCGGGAGATCTCTTCAGCCCGGAGGATGCCTGCCGGATGCTGGGCCAGACCGGGTGCGATGGGGTGATGTTCGCCCGGGGCGCCCTGGGCAACCCGTTCATTTTCGAGCAGACCGCGGCTCTGCTCGCCGGCCGGCCGCTGCGTCCCGTGCCCCCTGAGAGGCGCCTGCAAGTGGCGCTTCGTCACCTGGGGCTGGCCGTTCGCCTCCGGGGCGAGGGGGCGGCCTGCCGGGAGTTCCGCAAACACTTCGCCGCCTACACGCGAGGCGTTCCCGGCGCGGCGCAGCTGCGCCGCCGGGCCGTACGGGCGGAGAGCCTGGCCGACTACCGGGCGGTGGCGGAGGAGTTTCTGGCTTCCAGGCGGTGGGGCTGAGCCCTCGCTCCGGCTTTCCTCGAGCCCGGCCACCGCGACCGTCGCACCCGTCGTACGCTCCCTTTGGCAATCCTCTGTTTGGGGTTATACTGATATCGAGTCTGATGCCCAGCATTCTGGAATATCTGCAGGATCTGCTCTATATTCTCTTTTCCTTCAGGCGGGGCGATGCCGAGAAACGCCGGGGGCTCAGGGCGATCTACGATCAGCTCCGGCAGGTGCAGCCGCTGCTGTATCGCAGGGGGACCGACCAGGTTCTGCCGGCCTTCGCCGCCGTCCTGGGCCAGTTCGCCGCTCAGCTGTCCCCAATCGACGAGCTGCTGCAGAAGACCGTCTGCAACGAAGACGCGCGCCTGGCGGAGCGCTACAAGGACTATCTGGTGGTGGCGCGGCTGCCCGAGGCGCAGCAGCTGCTCCCCGGGGGATTCACGTACAGGGAGATGAAGGGCAGGATTGCAGGCACCACCGACCCGGAGGAAGAGCTGCGCCGCATCGAGCGGGAGTTCCAGGACTTCATGCTGGTGCTCGCCTCCCCGGCGTTGTACGGCTTCGACGTGGACTACACCTCACTGGACCGGCTGGTGGCGCTGTGCCGGCACGACCATGGCAGGCTGCTTTCGTTGTTCGGCGTGAAGCCCAGGGGCGAAGCGGCGGATGCGGGCGAGGTCCACGCAGTCGCTGCCGAGCAGGCGCTGCCGGGCCTTCTGGATCTCTACTTCGTCCTGGCGGGGGTCGAGCTATCCGACGGCCTGCTGGCTGCCCTGGGCCACCTGTTGGAGCGCCTGGAGCGCGAGGGGGCCGCCGAATCGCAGGAGAAGCTGCGGCGCCACTTCGCCCGGCTGCGCAAGCTACGCAGCCTCTATCTCAAGAACGACCTCCTCCTCGGCATGATCCGGCTTTCCAGCAAAGACCCGCATTACCAGCCCAAGATGGCAGCGGATCAGGTTTCCCATCTGGACTACTACAAGCGCAGACTCACAGCCACCTACCAGCGGGACCGGGAGAGGTTGAGCCAGGAGATCAACGAGGGCAAGGTGAGCGAGGACATCCGCATCCTTTTTGCGGGTGCCGATCTGCTGTCCGTGCTGGGCTACGAGGAGGAGGTGGCGGGCCTGCTCCGCGACCGTCAGCTGAGCACTTTCCTGCACGTCAAGCCGCTGCGGGTGCTGAAGAGCTACATCCTGGCTCATTTCGAGAGGGAGCTGCGCGAGCCGGTGAAGAAGCTTCTCGTGGAAGGCGCCTTCGAGAACAGGATCTTCCATGACATGCTTTCCAACACCTACTACGGCTGTGAGGCCATCATGGACGACATCCGCCAGTTCGAGGAGCAGTTGACCGGAGAGGATCAGTTCTCCGCTTCCAAGCTGCGCAAGTACGTGGAGATGTACGATCAGGGCAAGAACGTGGAGCCGCTGATCACCCAGGTGGTGGAGGCAGTCGACCTGAGGGCCCGGCAGATGGTGGAGAAGGGGGCCAACCTCTTCTACAACCTGGGCGCGCTCCTCGCGGAGATCCTGGAGGACGCCCGGCAGAAGAACCCCAACGTGGTGAACAACGTGCGCGTTCTGGGGGGCAAGGCGAATCGGGAGTTCCTGGGCAGGCTTTCGATGGGAGCCGGCAGCCTGGATCGCCTGGCGAAGATCATGAAGAACTTCACCGTGATCCACCGGGTGGGTCTCCCGGAGATGGGCCCGCCAGTCCTGGGGGCCTGACGCGGGCCCCCGGGGTTCATACCGGCAGGTGAGGGAAGCCCTGCTGGCGTCGCACCTCGTAGAGCAGGACTCCGGCAGCCACGGAGACGTTCAGTGAATCCACATGGCCGGCGGTGGGGATACGCACCAGGGCATCGCAGCGCTCGCGGACGAGCCGCCGCAGGCCTCTGCCCTCACTGCCCAGGACCAAGGCCACCCTGCCGTCGAACTGGCCCTCCTGCGGCAGCTCTCCCTCCAGAGCGGCTCCGTAGACCCAGAACCCCTCCTCCTTGCACACCTTCATGGCCTGCGCCAGGTTCGCCACCACAGCGACGGGCACGTGAAGGCTGGCCCCGGCGGAGGTCTTGAGCACCGTCTGGCTGTCCCGGGCCGACTTGCGCTGGGAGGTGACCACCAGGTCGACCGCGAACTGGTCCGCCGTGCGCAGGATCGCGCCGAAGTTGTGCGGGTCGGTGATCTCGTCAAGCAGCAGAACCAGCGCCCGCTGCCCCCCGAGGGCGCGTATGGCCTCCGCAGTTGCCGGGCGCGGTGCCGGGCGAGGGCCGGCAACCGCGGCGCCCCGAGACGAGCTCGGGGCCAGGGCGCCCTCCTCATGCACCGCTTCAGGGCGGTCTGGCCTCAGGGCCACTCCCTGATGGCCTGCGGTGCCGCACATCCGGTCCAGCTCCCGGCTCGACACGCGGGTCACCCGCGTCGCCGCCGCATGGGCCAGCTCCTGGATGGAGCGAGCTCGCGGGTCGGACCTGGCCAGGTAGAGGGTGCCGCCGGCGCTCTTCCTCAGCATTTCTTCCACAGCGTGGAAGCCGTAGACCAGCATCTTCGGCTAGTACTCCTTGCGCAGGTCGATGCGGCCGTCGAAATCCGTGTCCATCTCGTAGGACTGGATGTAGACCCCGTCGTAGAAGTGCACCCAGACATCCACTCTGCCATCGAAGTTGGAGTCGATTTCCTCCCGCACCAGGGTCCCCTCTTCGTAGAAATAGAAATCATCCATCACGCCGTCGAAGTCGAAGTCGAGCTCCTCGTAGCTCTTGCCGCCCTCCTCGTCGAACTGCACCGTATAGTCGATGCGGCCGTCGTAGTTGCGGTCAAAGCTGGCCCTGATCACCCGGGAACCGTCCGTCTCGTACCACTGGTCGGCCTTGCCGTCTCCGTTGTCGTCCAGGGTGCGGGCTGGATTGGCGCCCGCGGAAAGGCCGCAGGCCAGGATGATCAGCATGAGGATGGCTCTTTTCATACCTTCTTCTCTTCGACACGGTGTTTCGCGGGAATGAGCGCTTTTGCGGCTTCAGGGCGCCCCGCTCATCCGCCGTACTCGCCTACCGGCTCGCTACCCTCCAGGGCGGCAAACGCGGCCCGCGCCAGGGCTTCCAGCTCGTTCTCTCCCGGATAGACCAGCACAGGAGCCAGGAACGACACCCGCTCGCGGATGAGTGCCTCGATCAGGGAGCTGCGGGCCAGCCCCCCGGTGAGCACCACTGCGTCCACCCGGCCGCTCACCACAGCGGCCAGCGCACAGATCTCCTTGGCTATCTGATAGCACATCGCCTGGAGGAGCTCCAGGCAGCGGGCTCCGTCGAGCCCTGCCGAGGGCTGCCCGCGGCTGTAGGCGGCGGCGGCTTCCTCCACCGCCCTGGCGTCGTTGCAGCCCAGGTAGGCCACCAGCCCCCCTCTGCCGGCCAGCTTGCGCTGCAGCTCCGCCGGTTCGTGGAGGTGCCCCAACACGTAGCGCATCCAGTCGCCCGGGGGCAGCCTCCCGGCGCGCTCTACGGAAAAGGGCCCGTCTCCGTCCAGGGCGTTGTTCACGTCCGTGACCTTCCCATTCTGGTGGACCCCCACGGAGGTGCCTCCGCCCATGTGGGCCACGATCAGGCTGCACTCCTCGTAGCGCCTTCCCAGCTCCCTGGCCGCCTTCCTGGCGGTGGCCTTCTGGTTCAGGGCGTGGAAGATCGACCGCCGGGTGATCTCAGGAAGCCCCGTGTAGCGGGCCAGCTCGCCCAGCTCGTCCACCACCACCGGGTCTGCGATGAACGCCGGCACGCCCAGCTCCGCCGCCAGATCGTCGGCCAGCAGCGCGCCCAGGTTGGAGGCGTGGACCCCGTAACGGCCCGCCCGGAGATCGCGCTTCATCGGCTCGTTCACCCGGTACACCCCTCCGGGCAGCGGCCGCAGCAGGCCGCCCCGGCCGATCACCGCGCCCACCTGCCCGGAGACCCCTCCCTCCGCGGCCAGCAAGGCCAGCAGCGCCCCGCGGCGCAGCTCCAGCTGGTCGGCCAGAGTAGGGTAGAGGACCTGCTCCTCACTGGAGTGAGCCACCGACCGCCGCCACAGCTCGCCTGCGGGCTCGTAGAGAGCGATCTTGGTGGAGGTGGAGCCGGGGTTGACGGCCAGAACCTTCATAGCCGCCGTCCATCATAGCCTCATCCCTCTCTCACCGGCAAGGAGCGCTCCAGGCGCGCCCCGCCGCACGAGCCAGGGGGCGCCCAAAAGCGGCCGGTTCGTCTGGAAAGTTGCACAGGTATGAGCTACATTGACAGGCGAGCAAACGACAGCCAGCGGGAAAACCGCGCAAGGAGGTTTTCATGGCACGAAAACTGCTGATAGTGGGGGGGGCAGTTCTGCTGCTGGCGCTGGCCTCGCAGGCCTACGCCGACAGCCAGTTCGAGCTGGGGATCTCGGCCACGCCGGTGATCATGGCGCAAGCGGACCAGGCCTACGCCGCCCAGAACACAGGCGTGTTCGACAAGGTCCTGCCGGGTTTCCACATCGCCTACAGGACCTGGAAGGTCTTCTACTTCGCCTGGGATTCCATCGTCCTGCCGCCGGAGCTGGTGATGGATATGACGGGGACGGTGCAGGCCGTCGTGGACGACACAGGCAATACGCTCTACTTCTTCTACCCTGGCCCGTACCGGCCCGGCTTCCTGAACATGTGGGACTTCGGGCTGAAGCTCCTGCTGGGCCCGGTGGCGGGTTACACCACCATCGGGGTGAACAGCATCTATGTGTACAAGCAGAAAGAGCTGACCCAGTCGTTCGAGCATTCCTTCGGCGCCAACTGGCGGGCCGGGCTGGGGCTGAAGTTCGGCTCTCTCGGAGTGGGGGCGGACTTCACGGCCATCTTCCCCAGCTTCAAGGGGATGATCGGCACCTTCGGCGCCATCATCCACGAGGGGCTCAGCTCACCCGCGGCGAGGAGCATCAAGTGGGTGCCTTCGCTCAACTTCATCCTTTACCTGTAAAGGAGGACAGGCGTTATGAAGAGCAAGACGATACTGCTGATCGTAGCGGCGGCGTTGGTCCTGTCCCTTGCAGGCTGCGACGCCATCTTGGAAGGCTTCTACCCGGAGTTCGCCAACAAGGAGAAGACGACCTACCAGATGGAGGTCAAGTTCACCCTCCCGGGCAACGACGCGTACTGGCTGCTGCATAGTAACCAGGACGTGTACCTGGATGTGTACAGCGTCGACACCGGCTTCGTGGAAGAGGTCATCACCAACAACGAGCGGGTGATCGACAGGACGTTCTTCGATCTGCCAGCGGGGGACTACTACGTGCAGATCTTCTGGGACCAGAATGGCGATGCCTTCCCCACCACGGGAGTGGGAGGTGAACCGACGTACAATGTGCCGAACGACCCGGTTCGGAACATCACGGTCGGTCCGAACAACCCCGACGGGATGTACGATCCCTTCGTACTGATCCCGGAGGCCGACTGGGACAACGCCCCGCCTCCGTAGCGGGCAACCACAGACGGATCACCGGCCCCCAACGGGGGCCGGTTTTTTTGCTCCCTACCCCGCCGGGAAGGTCAGCCGGAAACAGCTCCCCCGCTCCTGGGGCAGGTACTCCAGCGTACCGGCGTTGCGCTCGGCCAGCAGGCGCGAGAGGTACAGCCCCACCCCGGAGCCGCCGCCGGGGACCTCGGTGGGCTGGAACAGGCCGGGCAGACTCTCGACGGGTACGCCCTCGCCGCTGTCCACCACCTCCAGGACGATCTGGTCCCCCAAGCGGTTTGCCCGGAGGATCACCTCCCGCGCAGACTGATGCGCGCTGGCCAGGCTGGAGGCGGCATTCCTCACCAGGTTGAGCAAGATGTGCTCCAGCTCTCCCTTGCGCGCGGTCAGCGTCAGCTCCTCGGGGATTTCCACCCGCAAGCGCACCCCCTCCCGCCGGCAGGAGGCCCGCATGATCCGGGCCAGGGGGGCCAGCGCTTCGGTCAGCACCAGGCGCTCGGGACGCTTGCGCCCTTCCGCTGCCAGGCTCTCCAGCAGGTCGGCGGCCACCCGGCGGCCGTGCCGTACGTGCTCCACCACCAGATGCAGGGCCTCGGCCGCCTCCCCTTCCTTCCCGCCGGAGAGGCCGAACTCGGCGCTGAGCTGAATCGAAGACAGGGTGTTCTTGAACTCGTGGGCCGCTCCGGCGGCCAGGGCGCCCAGCGCCACCAGCCGGTCCTGGAGCATGAGGGTCCGCTGTGTGTGCGCCAGCCGCGAGTACAGGCTCGCCAGGCGCCGTTCCTGCATTCCCAGGCGGATGTACATCTCCTGCCAGCCCGCACCCTGCAGATAGCCCTCGTGGCCCAGCAGGTACAGGCTTACACCCACCAGCGGCAGCAGCGCCAGCGGCCCCAGCGGAAGGAAGCGGGTGCGGCCCATCGCAGTCATCAGCACCTCAAAGCCCGCCGCCGGCAGGAAGACGCACAGGGCGGCCAGGACGGCGAAGAAGACGCGCTGCTGCCGCCGGGCGGGACCGGGAGGCGGGCAGAGCGCAGAGCTCAGGTAGAGCGGATAGGCCGCGAGGAGCGCATAGGCGAAGAGCACCAGCAGCCCGAAAGGAAGGGTGGCCTGCAGGCCCAGAGCCGAGAGCAGCGCCGTCGTGGCGGCCGCCCCAAGGACCGCCGCGCTCCACCTTGCCGCCCCGCCCCTCCCGGAGACGACCCCCAGGTAGGCACCCAGGGCCCAGACCAGCAGCGCCGCCGCCGAGGCCCTCCACCATCCCCGGGGCGCGAGCACATAGAGAGCCGCACATGCCAGGTTCACGGAGAACCACCCCAGCTCCCGCCTGCTGCCGCAGGCGGGAGCACGAAGCGCCACAAGTCCCAGCTGTGCGCCGATGAGGCTGAGGCATACGATCCTGTAGCCGACCAGACCCCCGGGCACGCCCTAGGAGTGTAGATCAGGAGCGCAGCTCTGACAACTTGATGGGCTGGGGGTCGGACTCCTCGCCGTCCGTCTCGGCGAGTTGCTGGAGCAGGGAACGGGCCTTGCTCGACAGCCTGGTGGGGACCTGGACCAGGATCTTCACGTACATGTCTCCGCGCTGGCTGGGGCTGTGCAGGTGGGGGATCCCTTCGTTCTTCAATCGCAGGATCTTGCCGTTCTGTGTTCCCGAGGGGATCTTGACCTTCACCTTCCTGCCGTCCTCCAGCGTAGGCACGTGGATTTCTCCGCCCAGGGCCGCCTGCGTGAAGGAGACAGGGATCGCGCAGTACACGTTGTCCGCCTGCCGTTCGAAATACTCGTGCGGCCTCACATGGACGTACACGTAGAGGTCCCCGGGCGGCGCTCCCCCGGTCCCGCCGTCGCCCTGCCCGGGAATACTGATCCGTTTGCCCGTCTCGATGCCCGCCGGGACGGTCACCTTGAGCCGGCGCTCGCTGCGCACCAGACCGCGGCCGCCGCAGGCCGAACAGGGCTTTTCGATGATCTCCCCTTCCCCGTTGCAGGAAGGACAGGTGCTGGAGATGGAGAAAAACCCGGAGCTGCGCCGCACCTGCCCGGTGCCGCCGCAGGTAGGGCAGATCTTTCGGCCGCTGCCCTTGTCGGCGCCGCTTCCACGGCACTCCGAGCAGGTCTCGTTGTGCACGAAGCCGATTTCCACCTTGCCGCCGAACACCGCGGTCTCGAAGGGGATCTCCAACTCGTAGCGCAGGTCCGCTCCGCGCCTGCCGGCGCTCTGCGAGCGGGACCGCCTGGTCCTCCCGCCTCCGAAGAAGGAATCGAAGAACCCGGTGAAATCTCCGAAGATGTCTTCGAAATCGCGAAACACCGAGGAGAAGTCCGTGCCCCCGCCCATTCCGTCCAGGCCGGCAAAACCGAACTGATCGTATGCCTGCCGCTTCCGCTCGTCCGCCAGGACGTCGTAGGCTTCGGTGGCTTCTTTGAACTTCTCCTCTGAGCCCCGGTCACCGGGGTTGCGATCCGGGTGATACTGGACAGCAAGCCGACGGTAGGCTTTCTTGATCTCGTCTTTGGACGCTGTCCGCGACACGCCCAGAACGTCGTAGTAGTCTCGCTTCGCCAATTACAGCACTTCTCTCAAGCAGCCTGGGGCGCCCCCCGGGCGGGTCTTTTCCGAATCAAGCTGACCTGAAGCGTCCCCTCGAGCCTATCAGCTCTTGCCCTCGTCATCCACCACCTCGTAGTCCGCGTCCTCCACGGTCTCCCCTCCGGCGCCGGCGCCGCCCGGTTCACCGCCGCCCTGCTGCGTCTGGCCTCCGCCGCCCTGCGCCGCCTGGCCCTGCGCCGCGGCGCTCTTGTAGACCTCTTCGGCCAGCCGGTGAGCGGCCTGCTTCAGCTCCTCGGTCCTGGACCTGATCTGCTGCACGTCTCCCGACTCCATTGCCTGCCTCAGAGCGGCGACGGCCTGCTCGATATTCTGCCGATCCCCCTCCGATATCTTTTGCCCGTAGTCCCGCAGGCTCTTCTCGGTGGAGTAGATCAGATTGTCCGCCTCGTTTCGAGCCTCCGCGCGTTCCCGCTCGCGGCGGTCCTCCTCCGCGTGCGCCTCCGCCTCCCGGACCATGCGCTTGATCTCCTCATCGGAGAGCCCGGAGGAGCTTTCGATGCGGATCTTCTGCTCCTTGCCGGTGCCAAGGTCCTTGGCGGACACGTGGACGATGCCGTTGGCGTCGATGTCGAAGGTCACCTCGATCTGCGGCACCCCGCGCGGAGCGGGGGGAATCCCCACCAGATCGAAGCGGCCCAGGGTGCGGTTCTGGGAGGCCATCTCCCGCTCGCCCTGCAGCACGTGAATGGACACCGCGGTCTGGTTGTCCGCGGCCGTGGAGAAAATCTGGCTCTTACGCGTTGGAATCGTGGTGTTGCGCTCGATGAGCTTGGTGAACACCGCCCCCAGGGTCTCGATCCCCAGCGACAGCGGCGTCACGTCCAGCAGCAGCACGTTCTTCACGTCGCCGGCGAGTATTCCGCCCTGAATGGCCGCACCCATGGCCACCACCTCGTCCGGGTTCACCCCTTTGTGCGGCTCCCGCTGGAAAAGATCCTTCACCAGCTTCTGCACCGCCGGGATGCGGGTGGACCCGCCCACCAGGATCACCTCGTCGATGTCCGCCGGTTTCAGCTTGGCGTCGTCCAAAGCCTGGCGGCAGGGCTGCTTGGTGCTGTTCAGCAGATCCTCGATCATCTGCTCCAACTTGGCCCGGGTGAGGCTGTACTGGAGGTGCTTCGGCCCCGAGGCGTCCGCGGTAATGAACGGCAGGTTGATCTCGGTCTGCTGCGAAGTGGACAGCTCGATCTTGGCCTTCTCCGCCGCCTCCTTCAGCCGCTGCAGAGCCATGCGATCCTGGCCCAGGTCGATTCCGTAGTCGTTCTTGAAGTTGCCGATCAGCCAGTCGATGACTCTCTGGTCGAAGTTGTCGCCCCCCAGGTGGGTGTCACCGTTGGTGGACTTCACCTCGAACACCCCTTCGCCCAGCTCCAGGATGGAGATGTCGAAGGTGCCGCCGCCCAGGTCATAGACGGCGATCTTCTGCTCTTTGTCACCCTTGTCCAGCCCGTAGGCCAGCGCCGCAGCGGTGGGCTCGTTGACGATGCGCTTGACGTCCAGCCCGGCGATCCTGCCGGCGTCCTTGGTAGCCTGTCTCTGCGCGTCGTTGAAGTAGGCGGGAACGGTGATCACCGCCTCCTTGACCGACTCGCCCAGGTAGTCCTCGGCCGTCTTCTTCATCTTCTGCAGTATGGCTGCGGAGATCTCCGGCGGGGTGTAGCGCTTGCCCTGCACCGCCACCGACACCCCGTTGCCCGTGTCCTCCACCTTGTAGGGAACCATCGAGATCTCCTGGGGAACCTCGCCGTAGCGCCGCCCCATGAAGCGCTTGATCGAATAGACGGTGTTCTCCGGGTTGGTGATCATCTGGTTCTTGGCCGGCTGGCCGACCAGACGCTCGCCCTTCTGCGTGAAGGCTACAATGGACGGGGTGGTGCGCTGCCCCTCTGAATTGGTGATGACGACCGGCTCGCCTCCTTCCATGACTGCTACACAGGAGTTGGTTGTTCCCAGGTCGATTCCGATGATCTTGCTCATACTCTTCTACTCCTCTCGGTTATCCGAAGCGTTACTCTCTGTGTTTCCCGCCGCCGGCTTCGAAACCTTGACCCTGGCCGGTCTCAAGACCCGGTCATGGAGAAGGTACCCCTTCTGGTAGTCCTCCAGGACCACCGAGGTATCGTGCTCCGACTCCTCCAGTGCGATCGCCTGGTGCCTATCGGGATCGAACTCGTCACCGATCGAAGCGAAACGCTTCAGCCCCCAGTTTCTCTCCAGGGTGCTCACCAGCCGCTTCTCGATCATGGTGACTCCTTCGTGGAAGGAATCGAAATCCCTGGACTCTTCCGAGGACTGGATGGCCCGCTCGAAATCGTCCAGAATCGGCAGAATGTCGCTCAGCAATGCCCCGTTGGCGTAGCGTATGGCCTCCTCTTTCTCGCGGAGCATGCGTTTGCGGAAGTTCTCGAAATCCGCCGTCTTCCGCAGCAGCTGGTCTTTCAGAAAGCTGTTCTCCTCCTCCAGGGCGGCGACCTTCTCCTCCAGGGCCTTCACCGGGTCGGCCGCTGCCTGCCCGCCTCCGGTCTCCGGGGCGGCCGTGGCGCCGGCCTGTTCCCCGCCCTTGCCCTGGTCCCTGGAGGGCTCATCCCCAGGGGTCGGCTTCAACTCGACATCAGACATGATTGCGTCTTTGATTCCTCCTGATGTTCTTACTGTCCTTGATTCGCCTGCCCAGCAAGGTTAGACGTTCCTTGGAACTGCTTATCCCCCGGGAGCTTCCAGAGGTGACTTCGAAGATAAGATAATAACGGCTTTTCAACGCCGTCAAGCGTTTTCCCGTGCAGCCTGGGGCTGCACGGGAGCGGCCCTGCGGCCGGAAGGGCGCCTTTCGGGGCCCCCTCCCGGGCCCTTCAAGAGTAGAATAGCAGGATGGTCAGGGCCAGGTAGGCCCCGTACATCGCCATCAGCATCCCGCCCTTCCAGCGCTCCAGCCGGTAGCCCAGGCGGGCCAGCAGGAGCATGGTCACCACGATCGCCAGCATCCAGGGAAAGGCGAACAGAATCACCCGTCGCTCCACCTCGATGGGGTTGGCGATGGAGGCGGCGCCCACGATCCAGAGGACGTTGAGGATGTCCGCCCCGATGATGTCGCCGAAGGCAAGCTCCCCGTGGCCGCGCCGGAAGGCCACCACGCAGGTGGCGATCTCCGGCAGAGAGGTGCCGATGGCCACCACCGTGAGGCCGATAACCGCCTTGGACGCCCCGAAGTAGCCTGCCACGAACACCGAGGAGTCGATGAGAAACTCGCTGCCGATCACCACGCCCGCCACCCCGCCGAGAAAGCGCAGGGCCTGCAACCCCGCCCCCCCCTGTTTGACGTGGCCCTCCACCTCTGCGGCGTCCACCGGCGAGGGCAGCCCCGCACCCCCTCTGCGGCGCCGCCTGCGCTCCTGCGTCACCACCGCCGCCAGGTAGGCCAGCAGAATCCCCACCAGGAGCATCCCTTCCCAGCGGGCGATGATCCCGTTCAGGCTCAGGCAGAAAGCCAGGACATCCACGCCCACCAGGAACAGCCCGAACCAGCGCAGCATGCGCGGTTCCACGCGGATGGCGGCGGGAGCGATCACGATCCCCAGTGCCAGGGCGAAACCGTCATCCACGATCACCGAGCCAACGGCGTTGCCCAGGGCAATTTCAGGAAACCCCCGCAGGGCCGAGATCACCGAGACAGCGAACTCCGGCGCCGTGGTGGCAAAGCCCACCAGCACGATCCCAATGACGAGCTTGGGCACTCCGAAGGCGGTGGCGATCCCCACCGCACCGTCCACCAGGAATCCCGCCGCACGGGCCAGCAGGAAGAAGCTGGCCGCCAGCACGGCGAGGTGCAGGAAGATGCTGTCTGGAATGATGCTCATGCGGCGGCGACAGCCTCGTCCTTCCGTGTCAGCCAGGATGCCCGCAGCCGCCGCATCACTTCTTGGGCGCCAGCTCCAGGATCAGCTCCACCTCTCCCCGGCTCAGCTTGGTGGTCCGGGCGATTTCGTGCGGCGACCAGCCCAGGTGCGCCAGCTTTACCACGGTCTCGCGCTTGTCCAGGGGCGGGGCGCCGTCCTCTCGGCGGCCCTTCTTCTCCTCTGCCTTGAGGATGCTCTCCAGCAGCCTTACCTGCTCCTGAGCCTGCTTGCCCACCGTCTCGAAGCGCGTTTCGGTGCGGGCAAGCCACTCGCGGGCCGTCTCCAGCTTCTCCATGCGCTGCTCCAGGGAGGAGAGAAGCGAGTCCAGCTCGGTGATCTTCTCCATCACCTGCTCTGCCTTCTCTCTGTTGGCGGCCACCAGCTCCACCTGGCCGCGCAGTCCCGCCAGCTGCCCCAGGAAGGACTCCAGGTCCTTGCGCAAGCCGGCGAACTCCTTCTCTAAACTGTCGAGCTGCTGGAAGCTTTTGTCCACTCCGGCCGTCGTGGTTTCCAGAATGTCTCTCTTCTTCTCCAGCCGCTCGAACCGGCTCTCGGTGACCTTCTCCAGGTTCTCCAGCTCGCGGATCTTGGCCTGAATCTCTTGCAGCGCGTCCTGGCTGGAATAGACCGTCTCGATACGGTGGTCCAGCTCGCGCGATATGTTCAGCAGCTTCTTGAAGTCCTGGTCCATGTCCTCCACGCGCCGGCGCTCCGCCATGAGCTTGCTCAGCTTGCCGTTCACCTCCTCGGCGGTCTTCTTCACCCCCGTCACCTGAGAGTCGAGATCCTGGATCTCCTTGCGCTGGCTCGCCAGGCGCTCCACGTCGGTCTTCATCTCCTCGATGCGGGCCTCCAGGCTGGTCTTCAGCGTGTCGGCCCGCTCGAAGAGCTTGGTCTGCGCGGTGAAGGCCTTCACGCGCCGGTCCATGTCCGTCAGGTTGATGTTGAGGAGCTTGTATCCCTCGTCGATCTTGCCGAACAGGCTCTGCTGGGTGGTTTCCAACCGCTCACGCAGCTCGCCCAGGTGCTTGCGGAACTCCTGGCCCCGGCCGTCCAGATCGGACTGCACCTCTCGGGTGCGGCGGGTGAAGTCCTCCTGGAAGCTCTCAAGCTCTCCCGCGAGCCGCTCCAGGGCCGCATCGGTGCGCGCTGCCATCTCCTGGCGCAGCTCCGCGACCTTCTGGCCCATTTCCTCCAGCTCCCGGCGAAGCGCGTCGCGCTCGGCCGCCGTGGCGTTCACGATCTGCTCCTTCTGAGCCGCCAGCTCCTCGCCCAGAGCTGCAAGCACGCCCTCCGTCTGCTCCTGGCTCTTAGAGTATCTCTCCTGAAAGACGCTCTCGTGCTCCTGGATCAGCTGGTCCAGACGAGCCTGCCAGGCGGCTACCCGCGAGCGGGCCTCCTCCACGGCTTCCTCCGTCTGCCCCTGGGCCTCCTTGACCGAGCTCTCGATCCCATGCAGGCGCTCCTCCAGCTCCGTGCTGACCCGCTGCACGTCGGCCTCCAGCGTCTGCGCCAGCCGCGCCACCTCCTTGCGGTAGGCCTCCTCTGCCTCGCCGCGGGAACGCTCCAGATCGGACCTCAGCCGCTCCGACTCGCTGCCGAGGGTCCGCTCGGCGGCTGCAACGCGATCGGTCACCACGCCCTGGAAGTCCACGATTCCCTGCTCGAGATGGCGAAGATCCTCGGTGCTGCCGCGCTTCACTTTCTCCACGGCCTCTTTCAGCTGGGCGGCGTAGCTCTTCTCCAGCGCCTCCCGCGCGCGCACCTGGGTCCCCTCGATGTCCAGGATCCTGGCTTCCATCCCCTGCTGCCACTTGTCCACCCTGTCCTCCAGCGCCACGTTGCGTTGCCGCAGGTCCTGGAAGAACTCGTCCTCGAACACCTGGAGCTGGGTGGAGACGTTCTCGTAGGCCTTGGCCTTCAGCTCGCCGAGCCCCTGCTCGAGCTCCTGCATCTGGCGGCGGATCGCTTCCATCTTGGCTGCCGCCTCCTGGCGCTGCGCCTCCCGCTCCCCGGCGGAAGACTCCATGTAGCGGGTGAAGTCGGCCTGGACGCGCTGCCCCGTTCGTTCCATGGCCTCCCGGAGGTTCTGCTCGAGGGCGTCGATGTCGCCCGCCACCCCGTCCAGCTTCTGGAAGCGATAGTCCGCCTGAGCCTCGAAATCCGAAAGCCGCCCTTCCACGCGCTGGAGCACGGCCAGCTGCAGCTCTTCGGCCGCCTGCTCCATACGCCGGGCGGCCTCCTCCTTGTACCGCTCCGCTTCCTGGGAGAGCGCCGCCAGCTGTTCCTGCAGGGTACCGCGGAATCCGGCGGCCTCCTCCAGGCTCTTCTCCACCCGGCTGCACTCCTGGCGCACTTCGGCGGCGTCCCGCCGGATCAGCTCCTTGAGGTTGTCGAAGACCTGCGCCTCCAGCCCTTCCGCCTGCGCCGCGGTCTCGGCCAGCCGGGTCCGCTGCTCCTGGAGCCGCTGGCCGGCCTGCTCCAGCAGCTCCTTGGCCCCGGCCTCGGTTTCTCCCGCCAGGCTCGCCAGCTTCTCGCCGGCCTGCGCCGCGGTCCGGGCCAGCCGAGCCTCCTGCCGCTCCAGCTCGGCGTGCACCTGCCCCAGAAGCTTCTTGACCCGGGTATCGCTGTCCGCCGCCAGGCTCGAGAGCTTCTCCGCGGCGTGGGCCGCCATCTGGGCCAGGCGGTCATGCTGCTTCTTCAGCTCCCTTTCGCCCTGCTCCATGAGGCCCTTCATCCTGGTATCGGCGTCTCTGGCCAGGCCCGCCAGTTTTCCGTCCGCCTGGCCCGCCATCTCCTCCAGCCGTGCCTGCCGCTTCTCCAGATCCACGTCCTCCTGGGCCAGGAGCTCCTTCAGCCTGCCATCGGTGTCCTGGGCCAGGCTGGAGAGCTTCTCCGCGGCCTGGCCCGTGGCCTGCTCCAGCCTCGTTCGCTGCGCTTCCAGCTCGGCGTCCACCGTCTGCAGCAGCTCCCCGACCCTGACCTCGGTCTCATCGCCCAGGCTCGAGAGCTTCTCCGCGGCCTGCGCCGCCTTCTGGTCCAGCTTCGTTCGCTGCGCCTCCAGCCGGGCGTCCACCGTTTGCAGCAGCTCCCCGACCCTGACCTGGGTCTCATCGCCCAGGCTCGAAAGCTTCCCCGCCGCCTGCGCCCTGGCCTGCTCCAGGTGGACCCGCTGTTGCTCAAAGTCTGCGCCCACCATCTGCAGCAGCTCCCTCACCTTGACGTCGGTCTCGCCGGTCACCGTGACCAGCTGCGTCACGGCCTGCGCCGCCCTCTGGTCCAACCGCGCCCGTTGTTCCCGCAGCTCGGCATCCACGGCCTGCAGGAGCTCCTTGATCCTGGCGTCCGTGTCTCCGGTCAGCGCAGCCAGCTTTTCTCCCGCCTGACCCAGAAGCTCCTCGGCGTTGCGCTTCAGGGCCTCCGCCCGGACATCCGCCTCACCCAGAAGCTTCTTCAGGGTGGCCACGAACTGGTTGCCCATGGCGGTTCGCTTCGACCTGGCTTCCAGCTCGAACTGCTCGAAGGTCTTCTGCAGCTGTGCCGTGGTTTCTTGCTGCATCTGTTCCCGGCGCCCCTCCAGACGCGTGATGTACACCGAGAAATCCCTCACCTTCTTCTCCGATTCCTCCAGATTCTTCGCCACCTCCGCCGCCCTGGCCTCGGCTTCCCTGGACAGATCCCGCTGCAGGACCTGGAGGCCGGCGCGGTTTTCGGCAATGAGACGTTCCTGCGCCTTGCCGATCTCTCCCTCCACCTTGCTCAGCTGCCGGGAGGTTTCCCCGATCTTCTTGCCCACCTTGTCCACGAAGAGGCTCTCGGCCTGCACCCGCTTCAGGTTCTCCTCCACCCGGCCGGTCATCCTGACCAGCTCGGCCAACGCCTGATCGTAGCCGTCCAGGCGGGCCTGAATGCCTTCCATCTCCTGGGCCTTGCCCCCGAGACGCTCCTCGGCCTCCTGCACGCGGCGCAGCACCTCCCGCCCGGTCTTCAGGTTCACCGCCAGCTCGATGCCGAGATTCTTCATCTCCCCGGCGCGCTCGTCCACGGCGTGACGCAGGTTCTCCTTGATCTTGTCCGAGAAGCGCTTGACTTTCTCCAGCGAACGGTTGTTGCGGTCCAGCTGTCTGTAGATGACCAGAACGATCAGGACAGCAAGCAGGGTAATGAGATTACCAATTGAGAACATCGTTCCCCTCCCCAAGGTTCCGTCCGCTGAAAGCGGCCGGCCGTCTTCTCAACTGTACGCGAGCCCTACTGTTTCAAGCTACATGATAGCTTCCGGTCCCCCCGTTGTCAACGATCCGATGGGAGGACGAAATCGGCCAGCTGGTCATAGCTGTTGAAGGTAATATCTGCGCGATTTTGCGGCACACTTCGGGGCGCAAAGTAGGCGGTCTGCATCCCTACACCCGCCGCACCCTCGACGTCGTACCCGTAGCGATCTCCCACGTAGAGGACCTTCCCGGGAGGCAGCTTCATGCACTGCGCCAGCATCAGGAAGGGCTCGGGGTTGGGCTTGAGGTAGCCCGACTCCTCGGAGCACAGGGCGCACTCGAACTGACCGTCCAGCCCCAGGTAGCGCACCTTCTGCTCCACCGGGAAATCGCTCAGCACGGCCAGCCGCAGGCCCGCGTTCCTGAAGGCGGCCAGCGTCTGGCGCACGCCCGGCCAGGGGCGGATGGTGCGGTAGGAACGGACCAGCTCGCCGTAGACCAGCCGGTCCAGAAGGCTGCGGGCCTGCTCGGGGGAGCTGCCCATGCGCTCGGCCAGGAGGAGCGCCTGCGTGGCGTGAAAGTCCTCGATGGGCCTGATCCGCCGGAGCGCGGCCCTGATCCGGGCGAAATGATAGAAGAACCTCGGGTGTCGCGCCGCCACCAGGAAGGGCTTCAACAGCATCGCCGAGTAGGGATACAGGGTCCCGTCGATGTCGAAGGCGACGGCCTGGATCTGCATGGATCCCTCAGCGCGCCGCGCCTGCAGGTTGCTGCGGGACGAAGGAGGAGCCCCGGGGAAGGCGCACCAGGTGAACGAAGGAATCCGGATACCGGCCCTGCAGCGACTCCAGGCTGCTCTCCTCGTTGCGCTCGAACACCGCCACCCGGAAACGCCCGTCGGCGCTGAAGTAGGGGAAGAACACCGCCACGTGAAAGTGCTGGTAGAGCACTGGATCCTTGCCGTACTCGCGGTTCAGAGAGCCCAGGTAGAAGCTGCCGGGATTCCGGCGGTAGTCCAGGAACAGGGCAAGCCGCAGCTGCGCCAGAGGGTAGCCCACGTCTTCGTAGTAGCGGAGAAACTCCACCGAACGCACGTCGTAGTCCTCCGGCCCGCCGCGCACGCCGCTCCAGGCGGCGTTCAGGCTCACGGCCAGATTGCGGGTCCAGTCCAGGCCGAAGTAAGGGTCCCGTTCCTCCTCGAAGCGAGCGCTCCAGCGGTTCCCGCGGCTTTCCAGGTGCTTCTTCTTCAGCGGGGCAATCTCCAGGTAGCGCCCGGTCAGAGGGAAGAACATCCCGTCCACCACCCACTTGGAGAAGCCGGAGCAGTTGAGGCCCACCTCGCCTTGCTGCTCGCTCCCGTCTGCAATCAGCACGAACCGGCCCCGGGCGTCCAGCGCCCCGTCGTCCCGGTCCGGCAGCCGGGGCAGAGTGGCGCGGATGCGGGCAACGAGCTCCGGCTCGCCGCGCTCCTCCGGCCCGCTTTCCAGGAGCGCCGCCCAATCCACCGTGGCCGCGCTCAGCGCCACGATGCGGGAGAACGGCGCGGAGATGAAGTACTGAAGGGGCATCGCCAGCACGACGTGCCGGTACAGAGGCTGTCCGAACAGATACACGTCCATGACCGTGCGCCGCTTCAAGGGAAACAGGCGCACGAAGCTGCCCGCCTCCCCGCGGAGGAACACCTTGATCTGGACGAACTCTCCCGTGGAGAGGCTGCGCTTGATGATGTAGTTGCCCGGCGAGGCGATGGGGAATGACCGGTCGATCCCGTTCAGAAAGAGGTAGTAGCGGTGCCCTTCCTGGCTCTCGGTGCGCGCCTGGACGGTGTGAGCCCACCCCGCCTGCGGATAGACGGCCGGCCGGGGAGGCCGCTCGCTCACCGGCGCCTGGACCACCTCGGCCAGCCTCTCCCGGACCTCGTAGTTCTCCGGAACCGCGGCCGCCAACTGGGCGGTGTTCAACGCGGACAGGGACGCCAGGCCCGTCAGGAACACAAAGGCCGGCGCCACAGCCCTATTCCAAAAGCGTATCCTCATCGATTCTATTTACGGATGCTGGCAGCTTTCTCTTCAGCTCTTGCTGGTCCAAAGCGTAGAAGGGGCTGATCTCGATCTTGTGCATGCTGGCCCCCTCCCGCCGGGGGACCTCCACTCCGCAGCCCTCCAGCCAGCGCGCGTACTTTTCGGTGATTCCGGCGCGACAGGTGTCGATGGAATCCGCACCGCGAGCGTTCTTGAGGGGGGCGAACTCCTCCTGGCGGACCGTCTCGACGAACAAGGGGGCCCTGGCCCTGGGGATGGCGTCGAAGATGAACATCTCGAACTTCGTGGCCGTGCGCTTCTCCACCCTGCCGCCCTCTGCGTCCGGCACCAGGCAGCTCACCTCCTTGCGCGCCCGGTGCAGCGGCAGGTCCGCGGCCACCCTCTCCAGGAAGCGAACATTCAGAACATGGATTGCCGGCGAGCCGTGCGAGTACACCAGGCGGCCCCGGTCGTCCCGCGCATGCTTGCGGGCTTTGTCCAGGTCGGAGTACTCGATGATTCCCGGCCGCCCGTCGATGAGCCCTATGACACCGAGCTTCTCGTCCGGATAGGCCTTGGCGATCACTTTCGTGCTCATCTCGGAGCCCCGCGTGCGATGGAGGCCAAGAAAGGCCGGGTCCGGGACATCCACCAGAGGGTTGTCCACCTGGAAGTAGAACAGCTCCTCCACTCCTTCGCCGGCCATCCTGTCCAGGAGTCCCTGGTCCCGCAACGCGCTGATGGTGCCGCCGTGGCCGTTGGGGTTCCTGAACAGCCCGCCGTCCTCCGCCAGTATCAGCTTCCCTTCCTCGGTGAGGGAGGGAAAGAGAGCCTGGGTGAAGAACACCACCTGCGACTCCTCCAGCCCGAACCACCGCTGCCGGCGGAAGAACGCCGCGGTTTCCTCCACGTTCAGGGGGCTGGCCATCACGTACCAGCGCATCTTCCGCTCGTAGCGGCGGCCGGCGGCGATTATTCTCTCCGCAAACACCTGGAAGAGGGTGGCCTTGCGGATCGGCGTGATCGGGAAGCAGCCCTTGGGCCCGTCGAAGCCCAGCCGCGAGCCCTGCCCCCCCGCTACGGTCAGAAGCGCCGCCTTTCCCGCACGCAGAGCCGCCTCCCCCTCGCCGATGAACCCTGGGTCGCGCCGCCACTCTCCCTCCGGCACATAGCTCACCGGCTCCAGCCGGCGCTTCCGCTGCTCCGCGGCGCCCAGCGCCGTCTGCAGTCCGGCCAGCACCTCCCCGTCGAGATCCTCCAGGTCCTCGAGGAGCCGGCGCCGCCTGGCGGGCGAGCGCTCGCCCCAGTGAGCGAACAGATGGCCCTGGCCGGCCTCTTCCCAACGCCGCCGGATTTCCCTATCCTCCATGATTCTCCTCTCGGCCCTCGCTTTCCGTTACCTTCAGCCAGATGCCGAGCAGCTCCCCCCTGACCCGGGCGATCCGCGAGCGCAGGTTCGAGTGCGGCGCGTTCAGATCGTTCCAGATCCTGCGCCTGGCCCCTTCCAGGGTGTAGCGGTGGTGGTACAGCAGGTGCTTGATGCGGAAAAGGACCTGCAGGTCCCGTTCCGTGTACAGGCGCCGCCCGGACAGGCTCTTGCGGGGCGCCACCAGCGGGATCTCCTCCTCCCAGTAGCGCAACACGTGGGGCCGGAGACCCAGCATACGGCTGGCCTGCCCGATGGTGTAGCGCCTTTCGATCGCCTTTCCGTCCATCAGGGGTCCATCAGGGGCCCATCAGGATTGACGAAACTCGAGGGTCACGGGAACATGGCGAAATCCCAGGTCCTCCTGCACCCGGTTCTTCAGGTACTTGCGGTACAGCCCCGGAAAACCCTTCAGCGTGTTCACGAAGAACACAAAGCGTACCGGGTTGGCACCCACCTGTACCCCATAGCGAACCTTGACGTTGCGCCCCCGCACCGGCGGCGGATACTGCTCTATCCAGCGCGCCAGCGCCCGGTTCAGCGGGCCGGTTTCCACCTTGCGGTTCAGCTCCCGCCCGATTCGCACCGCCGCCTCCAGGAGACGGGGCACCCCGTAGCCGGTGCGGGCCGAGACTGCCACCACCGGGGCGAATCCCAGCACGGGAAACAGGAAGCGCACCCTGTCCCGGATGGCTTCCAGGCGGTTGGGAACCGCCTCCAGAAGGTCCCACTTGTTCAGGGCCAGGATGATCCCCCGGCCCTTACGGGCGGCCAGGGAGGCGATTTTCTTGTCCTGCTCCGACAGGTCCTCGCGAGCATCCAGCAGAAGCACCACCACATCCACCTGGGCGATCGTCTCGATGGCCCGGTGCACGGAGTAGTACTCCACCGACTCTTCCACCTTGGACTTGCGCCGTATTCCCGCCGTATCCACCACCTGGAACGCCCTACCCCGGTACAGACAACGGCCGGAGACCGGGTCGCGAGTCGTGCCGGGGACTTCCGACACCAGCGAGCGCTCCTCGTCGAGGAGCAGATTGAGCAGTGTGGACTTTCCGGTGTTCGGCTTACCCAGAATGGCCATCCGCACAGCCGCGCCGGCCTCCGTCCCCCCGCGGGCCTCCACAGCCCCCTCGCCGGCCCGCGCGGGGGCGGCGGCGGCCGCGCCATAGATCGCCTCCTCCAGCTCCGCGATGTTGCGGTTGTGCGTCGCTGAAACCGCCACCAGGCGGGGAACTCCCAGCGCATAGAGCTCCCCGACCGCAGCCTCCTGCTTGGGTCCGTCCACCTTGTTGACCACCAGCACCAGCTTCTCCTGAAAGGGGCGCAGGCGCTCGATGAAGTCCAGGTCCTCACCGGCCAGCCGGTCCGCCTCCACTACCAGGAGGATCAGGTCGCAGGACCTGGCGCTTTCCACGGCCCGCCCGGTCACCAGACGGTCGAAGACGCCCTGCTCCAGGGTGTAGCCCCCGGTGTCCAGCAACCGCAGCCTCAGATCCCGGATGGACCGTTCTCCCTCCACGGCATCCCGCGTCACCCCGGGCATGGGATCGGTGATGGCCAGGCGCCGGCCCAGCAGCCGGTTGAACAGCGTGGACTTGCCCACATTGGGCCGGCCCACGATGGCCACCGTGAACAGCCGCTCCCTAATAGGCGATGAAATCAAAGCGCTCCTCCGTCCAGAGTTTCACCGCCTGGGCGATTTCGGCGCTGGACCGCATATCCATGATCGAACCCACGACTTCCTCGGCTTCGGAGATCGAGACCGAGCGGATGATGCGCTTGATCTCGGGGATGCCGATGGCGCTCATGCTGAACTCGTCGAGGCCCAGCCCGAGCAGGATCACCGCCGCATTGGTGTCTCCGGCCATCTCGCCGCACATTCCCACCGGGATGCCGCTGGCATGGCCGTTGTCGATGATGAGCTTGATCAGGCGCAGCACCGCCGGATGAAAGGGCTGGTAGAGGTAGGCGATGCGCTCGTTCTCCCGGTCCACCGCGATGGTGTACTGAATCAGGTCATTCGTGCCGATGGAGAAGAAGCTCACCTTCTTGGCCAGTATGTCGGAGGTGAAGGCCGCCGAGGGGACCTCGATCATGGCTCCCACGGGCACCTCGGCGTCGAAGGGGAGCCCTTCGCGGCGCAGCTCCTCTTTGCTCTCCTCCAGGTACTCCAGGACCCGGTTGAGCTCCTCGATCCCGGAGATCATGGGGAACATGATCTTGAGATTGCCGTGGACCGAGGCGCGCAGCAGTGCGCGGAGCTGGCTCTTGAACACATCCGGGCGGGAGATGCAGAAACGCACCGCCCGCCAGCCGAGGATGGGGTTGGTCTCTCCCCCGGGCTTGACCCCGGGAATAATCTTGTCGCCTCCGAGATCCAGCGTGCGGATCGTGACGCTGCGGGGCTTCATGGACTCCAGCACGCGGGCGTAGGCCGAAAGCTGCTCCTCCTCGCCGGGAAAACGCCCCGGCAGGATGTAGAGGAACTCGGAACGGTACAGTCCCACGCCATCCGCCCCGTGGGCTAGCACGGACTCCACCTCTTCGGGCACCTCGATGTTGCACTCCAGCTGAATGAGCTTCCCGTCCCGTGTCTCCGCCCGCAGCTCGTTGAGGTTGAGCAGCTGCAGCTCGTGCCTCTGCCAGGCTTCGCGGCTGTTGGCGTACTGGTCGCGGGTTGCCTCGTCGGGGGATACGATCACCTCGCCGCGGTTGCCGTCCACGATGATCTCGTCTCCGGTGGCGACATAGCGGGTCAGCTCGGAAAGGCCCAGCACCGCAGGAATCTCGAAGGAGCGCGCCAGGATCGCCGTGTGCGAGGTCTTGCCCCCCATGTCGGTGGCGATTCCCGCCACCACGCGTTTGTTGATGGAGATGAGGTCGGAAGGCATCAGGTTGTGCGCCACCAGCACGGAGCCCTCTTCGAGCTCCCCCAGGGACGGGCCTTTGCGGTACATGAGGTGCCCCATGATCCGCCTGTAGATGTCGTGAAGATCCACAGTCCGCTCGCGCAGGTACTCGTCGCCGGCCTGGTCCAGCCTGCTTTTCATCTGCTCGATCACGGTGAACAGCACCCACTCGACGTTCTTGCGCTGCTCCACGAGCTGTTTCCCCACGGTGCCCTGGAACTCCGGGTCCCCGAGCATGAGCAGATGGGCATCGAGGAACTTTCGCTCCGTTTCGGAGGTGCGGCTCTCCCTCATCCGCTCCAGGTCCTCGGCAGCCCTGGCCACCGCCGCCTGGAAGCGTTTCTCCTCGCGGCTCACCTCCGCCGGCGCTATGTCGTATGAAGGAACGGAGACATGATCTTCCGCATAAACAAAGGCTCGCCCGATGGCTATACCGGGCGAGACCATGATCCCGTGGAGAACCTTCATCTGCCCCAATATACGGGCTTTTTCCGCCGCATGTCAAACAATCCGGGCGGCGGGCAGAGGTTCCCCCAGGCGAGATCCCGGTGCGGCTGACCAGAGGCGCAGCAGTCGCTCGATCCAGCCAGACTCTCACCGGCCGGTCCAGAGGCTATCAACCAGGCCCGGCGTAGTGCCGATGATAAGAACAGAATGGCCCGCAAGAAGAGCTCCCTCGGCTGCCTGTTCTATGTCGCCCTGGTTCTGCTGGTGCTGGTAGTGTTCCTCTTCAACCGCACCCGGGTCCAGGAAGTCATGCGCTCCACCGGCTTTCTCAAGCTGTTTCAGGACAAGAGCGGGGCGCCGGCGGCTCCAGCTCCGAGGCAGCCGGACGGCCAGCAGCCTGCAGAGACTCCGCGTCCCCCAGGCGAGCCGGAGCAGACCGTTCAGGCCCCCCAACCGGACCAGCCGGACGGGCGGCAGCCCCCTGCGGAAAGCCCGCGGGAGGTCGTCATCACCGTGAGCCCGCAGCCCAAGCGCGAGAGCCCGCCGGTGGAGCGTCCACAGACCAGAACCCGCAGGAGCCGCCTGTACTTCGTCAGCGTGAACGACAGCGGAGAGATCCAGCTCCGGGCGGTGGTCCGGCCCGTACAATACCGCGACGCACCTCTGACCGCCACCCTGGAGGCCCTGTTGAGCGGTCCTACCTCGACGGAGGTCAACCAGGGCTTGATGACCCTCGTCCCGGCGGATACGCGGCTGCTCGGCGTCGCTGTGAAGGACCAGATAGCCTACATCGACGTGAGCGAAGGGTTCCGGTTCAACGCCCTGGGGCGGCAAGGGCTGGAGGCCCAGCTCGAGCAGATCGTGTACTGCGCCACCGAGTTCCCGACCGTCAAGAAAGTCCAGATCCTCATCGAGGGCAAGGTTCTGGACTACCTGGGGCCGGAGGGTGTGGTCATCGGCAAGCCCCTCAGCCGGGGCTCATTCTCCCGCTAGCCCCCCCGACAACAGAGGACAGGTCCACCGGCGCGGGCCTCCCGACCCGGCCGTCCGTCAACCGGAAGAGCACTTCCCGGTTGCCTCTGCGGCCCGGCAACGGTGAAGGCATGGCGTGCGTCACGTACACACCCTCGGCCGCCAGGTCGGAAACCAGCTCGGTCAGGATCTGGGCCCTTCTGGCCGGGTCCCGCACGACGCCCCGGAACGACCGTTCCGGGGCCCGCCACTCGAACTGGGGCTTGACCAGCGCGATCATCCAGCCGCGGCTCACCAGGGCGAGCAGACGCCGCGCCGCCCCGCGCAGCGAGCGAAACGACAGGTCGGCTACCGCGGCGGAGGGAGCCCGGGGGAAGGTCTCTGCGGTCAGGTCGGCCACGCTCGTGCGCTCCAGCACCACCACGCGAGGGTCCCGGCGCAAGCGGAAATCGAGCTGATTGCGGCCCACGTCCACTGCGTAGACCAGCGCCGCCCCCTGCTGGAGGAGGCAGTCGGTAAACCCGCCCGTCGAAGAGCCCGCGTCGATGAAGCAGAGCCCTCTCACCTGCGGCTCCCACGCAGCCAGGGCGGCTTCCAGCTTGTAGCCGCCCCGGGAGACGTAGCGGCGGGCGGGCGCCCCGGTGAGCTCGGCGTCCGCCGGGACGGGCCGCTTCGGGTCTCGAACGCATTCGCCGTCAACCAGGACCTCTCCGCAGAGGATGCGGGCCAGATGCTCTTCCCGCTCCGTGTCCGGGAACCGCGTGCAAAGCAGGCTCAGCAGCGTCACGGGGGCCATTCAGGTAAGCTGAGGGAACTCCTGCTGGATCCTGTGCACCGCCAGCGCACGGCCGCTTTCCGGCTCCAGCTCCAGGAGCGCCGCCATCAGAACGGGATGGCTCTCCTCAACCTCCATCTTGTAGGGAATCTGGGTCAGGCTGCGCTTCAGCGAGACCTCTCGCTTCATTCCGATGACCGAGCCCACCGGGCCGGTCATCCCCACGTCCGTGAGATAGCCGGTCCCCTCCGGGAGGATCCGTTCGTCGGCGGTCTGCACGTGGGTGTGCGTGCCCACCACTGCGCTCACCAGCCCGTCCAGGTGGACCGCCAGCGCCTCCTTCTCCTCCGGCGACTCCGCATGGAAGTCCACCATCAGGAGGTTCGTCTTGCGCCGCAGCTTCTGCGCGGTCTCCCGACCCACCAGAAAGGGGCAGCGGGTGTTCCCCATCAGGACTCGGCCTTCCAGGTTCAGCACCCCGAAGACCAGATCGCGCTTGGTGACCAGACAGTGCCCGTGGCCCGGAACGCCGAGGGGGTAGTTCTCCGGCCGGAGCACGCGTTCTCCCCGCTCCAGGAGGGGCAGGATCTCCGCGCGCTGCCAGATATGGTTTCCAGAAGTGATGATGTCCACCCCGGCGCGAAAAAAATTGTCGGCGATCTCGGGGGTGAGTCCCAGACCGCCGGCGGCGTTCTCGCCGTTGGCGACCACCAGATCCGGCTGGTTGCTCTTCACCAATCGGGGCAGCCCGAAGAACAGCGCCCGGCCGCCGGGCTGTCCAACGACGTCCCCGATCATCAGTATCCTGGCGATTCTGCTCAGACCGTTTCCGCTTTCTTCCAGAGTCGGACGAGGGCAGCGCACCTCGCTCCCACCTGGCCGCCGGCGCCGCCCTCCCGGTACCGGTGTCCGCCAGTGGCGTTCAGCGCGCGTACTCCACGATTCTCGTCTCGCGGATGATGGTGACCTTGATGCGGCCAGGGTACTTGAGCTCGGCCTCGATCTTCTTGGCGATGTTCTTGGCCATACCCTTGGCCCCCTCGTCGTCCACCTCGTCGGTGTTGACCATGATGCGCAGCTCGCGCCCCGCCTGGATGGCGAACGCCTTGTCCACGCCCTCGAACCCCTCCGCAATCCGCTCCAGGTTCTCCAGGCGCTTCAGGTAGTTGTCCAGGGTCTCCCGGCGCGCTCCCGGCCGCGAGGCCGATATGGCATCCGCGATCTGCACTACCACCGCCTCCAGGCTGGCCGGCTCCACGTCATTGTGGTGCGCACCCACGGCGTTGACAACCTTGATGTCCTCGCCGATCTTGCGCACCAGCTCCATTCCCACTTCCGCGTGGTTGCCTTCTCCGTCCGCCTCGACTCCCTTGCCGATGTCGTGGAGCAGCGCCGCCCGCTTGCAGACCTCCACGTCGGCCCCGATTTCCGAGGCGAGCGCTCCGGCAATCACAGCTACTTCCTTCGAGTGAGACAGCACGTTCTGCCCATAGCTGGTGCGGTAGTGCAGCCGGCCCAGCGCCCGGATGCCCTCGGGGCTCATGGTGTGGATACCCATCTCGAAGAGGACCTTCTCCCCTTCCTCGTAGATAGTCTGGCTGATCTCCTTGGTGACCTTCTGCACGATCTCTTCGATCCGCGCCGGATGAATCCTGCCGTCCGATATCAGGCGTTCCAGGGAGATTCGTGCGATTTCCTTGCGGATCGGATCGAAACAGGAGATCACCACCGCCTCCGGGGTGTCGTCGATGATCACATCCACCCCGGTGAGGGTCTCCAGGGTGCGGATGTTCCGCCCCTCGCGTCCTATGATCCTGCCCTTCATCTCATCGTTCGGCAGGCTGACGGTGGAAACCGTGACTTCGGAGCTCACGTCGGTGGCGATGCGCTGGATGGTAGCCACCACGATCTCCCGCGCCTTCTTCTCCGCGGTGACCTGCGCCTCCTGCTCGATCAGGTTGATCTTGACCTGCGCCTCGTGCAGCGCCTCGTTCTCCAGGCTCTGCACGAGCAGCTTCTTGGCCTCGACGGCCGTCAGGCCGGAAATCCTTTCCAGCTCCTTGACCCAGCGATCCTGTTCCTTCTCAAGCTCCTGTTCTCGCTGCGTGATCGTTCTCTCGCGGTTTGCGATGGCTCTCTCCTGCTGTTCGAGAGAGTCGTGTCTCTTCTCTAGGTTCTCTTCCTTCTGCATCAGGCGCCGTTCCAGGCGCTGCAGCTCGTTCCGTCGTTCCCTGGTTTCCCGCTCCAGTTGATTTCGATCTCTGATTGTCCTGTCTTTGATCTCCAGCAGGGCCTCTTTCTTCCTGGCCTCTGCCTCTTTCAGGGCTTCCTGAACGGTCCGCTCTGCCTTCTGTTCCGCCGAAGAGAGTTGAAATCTGGCGTACAGCCATCGAATCAGCCAACCTAGAACCAAACCGGCAAGAGGAGGAATCACGATCAGTAGGATGCCCATACCGCTTCCTCCTTGTTCAGGCTGGTACCAATGTAAATTTATTCGCGAACCCTTGTCAACGAATCGCCGCCTCCATCCGGGCTCAATGCCCTAATATGTCTAGTATCTAGTATATGTTCAGAACCTCTACAAAGTCGTGGAGCCCCCGACGCTTCTGCTCGGGCAGCGCGAAAAAGAGGTACGCCGCCTCCCCGTGGCAGGTCGCCGGGAAGAACAGAGCCGATTGAGCGTAGCGCAGGTCCTCCCGGCTGAACTTTGCGAAAAGCGACAGCACCTTCTCCAGCTTTTCATCCACCAGGACGGTCCGCCTGGGCTCCAGGAATCGCTGGAAGAAAGGCTCGTCAGGATCGAAGCTCAGAGGGGCCGAGCCCTGAGTCAGGCCGATCTTCGACTCCGCGGTGAAGCCTCCCGCCTGGTCGCGGGCAAGCAGCGCAGCGCCCACCGCGTGAACCTTGCGGGACAGCTCCATCAGGGCTGCCAGCTGCACGGTCTCGCTCTCCGGTTCCCGGAATTGGCCAAGATAGTCATCGTAGTCCAGGCCGTCGTCGTAGAACTGGATCTTCTTCTTCTTCACGCTTCCCGCCTTGATGCCGGCAGTCCGGGTGATCCCGCCGATCTCCTCTCCCAGGTCAACGGAAAACTCGCTGCCGAACAGCTCTGCGATTCCGGAGCTGACCTCTTCCTTCTGACCGGACCGCAGCACCGCCTTTGCAAGAGCCATCAAACCGACGCCCTGGCTCTTGCGGGCTCCGCTCTTCGCGTAGACCTCCTCCCTGACGCGGTAGACCCCCTCCTCCATTACGACGCTGGTCCGGTGGTCGACGATGAAGTCCTCGATCTCCTGGATCGAGAACGCGCTGATCGTCCCTTGCTCCACCAGGTGCTCCAGCTGGAGGTCCTCCCGCTCCCGGGGTGACAGCGCGGCCTCGGGGGTCTCCTCTAGCTCGAGCTCCTCACCGGCTGCTACCAGCTCCTGCAGGGGACCGGAGGCGTCGAACTCCACAGCGGCGAGCTCCTCCAGCTCTTCCCCTTCTTCCGGCGCCTCCGCTCCCTCCAGCGCCTCCGCTCCCTCCAGCGCCTCCGCTCCCTCCGGCGCCTCCGCCTCCTCCAGCGCCTCCGCCTCCTCCAGCGCCTCCGCCTCCACGGAAACAGCAGCGTCTTCGGTCCACCCGACTCCCGCACCCTCTTCTACTTCTGTGGCCTCCTCCGCCGGCGCCCCCGGAGGTGCCTCGGCACCCTCTCCGGCTGCTTCGGCCGCAGGCAGCTCCTCCAGCTTCTCCTGCGGCATCGGCGGCAGCGGTACGATCGGGACAAGGGCTTCCAGCTCCTCGAGCTTCTCCTCGGCCGCCCCGGCCTCCTCCAGCTCCTCGGCCGCCCCGGCCTCCTCCAGCTCCTCGGCCGCTTCGGCCTCCTCCAGCTCCTCGACCGCCGGAGGCTCCTCCAGCTCTTCGGCCGCCCCGGCCTCTTCCAGCTCCTCGGCCGCTTCGGCCTCCTCCAGCTCCTCGACCGCCTCGGCCTCTTCCAGCTCTTCGGCCGCCCCGGCCTCTTCCAGCTCTTCGGCCGCCCCGGCCTCTTCCAGCTCCTCGACCGCCCCGGCCTCTTCCAGCTCCTCGACCGCCCCGGCCTCTTCCAGCTCCTCGACCGCCCCGGCCTCTTCCAGCTCCTCG
>CAZBDU010000034.1:41991-48676 GCA_964490725.1 uncultured Spirochaetaceae bacterium
TCGGCCGCCCCGGCCTCTTCCAGCTCCTCGACCGCCCCGGCCTCTTCCAGCTCCTCGACCGCTTCGGCCTCTTCCAGCTCCTCGACCGCTTCGGCCTCTTCCAGCTCCTCGGCCGCTTCGGCCTCTTCCAGCTCCTCGGCCGCCCCGGCCTCTTCCAGCTCCTCGACCGCCGGTGGCTCCTCCAGCTCCTCGACCGCCGGTGGCTCCTCCCCGACCTCTACCACTTCATCCACGCCGATCTCTTCCACCACCAAAGGCGCGCGCCGTCTCGCCGCAGGCTGGGCTGTGGCCTGCGGTTGCGCCGCAGCGGCGGTGAATCCCTCCAGCGCTTTCTGGACGATCCTCTCGATCTGAGTAAGATCCACAGGTGCCGCAGGCGCGGCACCGGCTTGGCCCGCCTGGACTTCCCGCCCGGGGGCGGTCTCCGCGCTGCGCCCGATAATGGCGATGATCTCGTCCCAGCTGCGGTCGATCAGAGCGTCCAACCTGGCCTCTTTGTCGGGAGAGGTCTTTCCCAGCCCTCGCTTGATCCTGCTCTTGAGCTGGCCGCGATTGTCCGCCAGCTCGTCGCGCCAGCGCCTCCAGTCCACGCGCTCCTTGCCTGCGATGAACTCCGAGAGGATCTCCAGCTGCAAACGCTTGATCCGTTGGCCCAGGACCACCTCGGGATCCTGCCGCAGGTTGAATATGAGCAGCACCACCAGAAAGACCGTCAGGAACACCGCCACGAGCAGGATGACCTTCATGAAGGCCGGGATTTCCAGAGCGCCGGTGGGAACCAGGATGCCGACGAAGCCGAACCGTCCAGTGTCGGCGGACAGGAGCAGGTAGCGATCGCTCTGCCCCTCCTTGGACACCAGCTCCAGGGGAACGCTTCTCGTGGATCCGCCCGTGCCCGGCTTCCAGGTCTGCTCGACCTGAGGCGCCACCAACTCCCGCGCGGTCGCTGGGAAGTTCACGACGATGCCGGAGCCGTCCACCAGAAACAGCTCCCGGAAGTCCAGGGAGGGTTGCCGCAGCAGCGAGTTGGACAGGCCGCGGGGGGAAAAATAGAGCAGCGCGGTGCCCCGATAGATCTGGTCGGCCACCGGAAAGGAGTAGATGAACCGGTCAGCCTTCCCGTCCAGGATCAGGCGCGGCGCCTCCTCTTCGGGGGTCACCAGCTGTTCTCCCGGGAGGCTGCTCTGCGCCTGTTGCATGTCCCGGTAAACCCGCCGGAACCCTTCCTGCGTCTTGATGTCCTCCTGCAGGGTGCTGAAGTGGATCTTCTTGCCCTCCGGTCCGATCAGGCGCACCAGCTGCAGGCTGGGGTACTCGTCCATTAGCTTGCCAAACAGATTCACGCGGCTCTGGATATTCTGTTCGCTGTAGTTGGCGCTGAAGGCCCCCGTCACGGCCTGCTGGCTCATCAGGCCTTCGAAGCGCTTCAGGTTGGCCTCATGATAGGCCGACACGGCCCGGGCCAGCTCCTGGAGGTGCGCCTGCTTCTCGCTTTCGACCCGGGGTTCGAAGAAAGCTGCCTGGAGATACTGGTAGAGCCCCGCGAAAGCCGCTACCGCAAACGCGCCGCACAGCACGAGAGCGATGAGCAGACTGAGAGAGATCTTCAGGCTTTGACGCATCGCGGGAGATCCGCCTCCACGACCGCCCGGGGCACGTCCCCTGCGCGGATCATTTTTCTCAATACTACATCATATATCGGCCTTCGTGCACGGTTGCCTACAGCAGCAGGGGCAAAAAACCCCCCGTGCCGGGCCTCGCCCGGGATGCATGCTGCATCGGCCCCGTCTCGAGCCGAAACCTGCAATGGAGACCGTCCAGGAAGGAGACCGTCCAGGAAGCGCACAAAAAAAGGGAGGAAGAGTCCGCACAGCCACGGGCTTCTTCCTCCCGGCATCCCGCCAGCGCTCCGGTCTTGCACCCTCGCCCCGGGGGGATCTGGCGCCTCAGGCCTCTGCCTCCGCTCCGGCTTCCTTCCCGGCCTCCTTGGTCTCCTTGGCCTCCTTGGAGGCGGCTCTTCGCCGGCGTGGCTCCGCCTCCTTGCGCTCCACCAGCTCCAGGAGCACCATTTCCGAAGCGTCGCCGTACCGGCGGCCGAGCTTGAGGATGCGAGTGTACCCACCCGGACGCCCCTCGAAACGAGGTGCGATCTCGGTGAACAGCTTGGCCAGCACGTCCTTGGCGACGATCCGGCGGGCGATGATTCGCCGGTTGTGCACGCTGTCGGTGCGCGCCCGGGTGATCATCTTTTCAGCGACCCGCCGCACCTCCCTGGCCTTCGGGTGCGTGGTCTTGATCCGCTCGTACCTGAACAGTGCCGTCACCATGGCCCGGTAGAGCGCTTTGCGGTGTGCGGGCTTGCGCCCCAGCCGATTGTAGCCGATCCTATGCTTCATCTTCTTCCACCACTTCCGCGGCCTGCTCGCTCTTGTCCGCCTCGAGCTGCCTGATGTAGGCCCTCAGGGAGCTGTAGTCCTTCATGCCCAGCACCAGGTGCCGGTCCCCCAGCTTCTCCTTGATCTCCTGCAGGCTCTTCTTGCCGAAGTTCCTGGTCTTGGCGATCTCTTCCTCCGTCTTGCGCGTCAGGTCGCCAATAGTTCGTATGTTGGCGTTGCGCAGGCAGTTGCTCGACCGGACGGACAGCTCCAGCTCCTCGACGGGGGTGTCCAGGATGGCCTTGATCTTGGCCTCCTCCTCGTCGAGCTCTTCGTCGTCCAGCGCCGCGTCCTCATCGAAATTGATGAAGATGCTGAGATGGTCCTTGGCGATCTTCGCCGCCTCGGCCAGGGCGTCTTCCGGTCTTATCGTGCCATCGGTCCAGATTTCCAGCACCAGCTTGTCGTAGTCGGTGCGCTGACCCACACGGGTGTTCTCCACGACGTACTTCACCTTTCGCACCGGAGAGAAGATGGCGTCGATGGGGATCGTACCGATCACCTCCACGTACTTCTCGCTGCGCTCGGCCGGCACATACCCTCTCCCCAGGTCTATCTGGACCTCCAGCTCGAGGTTGGCCTTGTTCATCAGCGTTGCGATGTGAAGATCCTTGTTGACGACCTTCACTGTGTCGTCTATCTCCAGTTCCTTGGCGGTGATGGCCCCGGGCCCCTTGGCCGCGATGACGATCACCTTCTCCTCTTCATCGTTGTCCAGCTTCAGCTGCACCTGCTTGAGGTTGTTGATGATGTCCGGCGTGTCCTCGCTCACCTCCGGGATCGCTTCGTACTCGCTGGTGATGACCTTCTGCGAGCCGTCATCCCCGTAGCTGGTAATCCTTATTGCGGATATCGCGTAGCCCTGGATGGAGGAAAGCAGGATCCGGCGCAGGGTATTGCCCATGGTGACGCCGTAGCCGCGTTCGAACGGGTAGGCGACGAATTTCCCGTAGTCGGGCTCCACCTCGCTATGCTCGAAGGTAATTCCCTTGGGCCTCTTGAAGCCTTTGAGAAGATTCTTCCTTGCCATTCCTGCTCCTTACTTGGAATAGAGCTCTACGATCAGTTGCTCATTGATGTCCGCCGCGTCCGTGACGTCGTTGCGTCTGGGAATCGCCCGCACCTTCCCCCAGATCCTGTCCGGATCCACCTCGAGCCACGGAACGACCCCTGAACGTGAGTACTCCTTGAGGCTGTCCTTCACCTCCACGAGCTTCTTGCTCGGCTCCCGCACCTCCACCTCGTCACCTTCCCGCACCAGGTAGGAGGGGATCCTCACCCTGCGGCCGTTCACCGTGATGTGCCCATGAGACACCAGCTGTCGAGCCTGCTTGCGGGACCCGGCGAAGTGCATCCGGTACACCATGTTGTCCAGCCGCCGCTCCAAGAGCACGATCAACAGCTCACCGGTGACTCCCCGCATGCCGACGGCCTTCTTGAAGAAGAGGTTGAACTGCTTCTCCAGCATCCCGTAGGTGCGCTTGACCTTCTGTTTCTCTCGCAGCTGAATGCCGTAGTCCGACATCTTGGGAGTCCGGGCCCTCAGTCCCTTGCCTGGCTTGCCCCTGCGCTTGGCGATGGCGCACCTGTCACCTTTGCACCGCTCGCCCTTCAGGTACAGCTTCACCCCCTCAGCCCGGCACAGCCTGCACTGAGGCCCTAGGTACCGTCCCATTCGCTCCTCCCTGTCCTCGCTACACCCGCCGCTTCTTCTGCGGCCGGCACCCGTTGTGCGGAATGGGCGTCACGTCCTGAATCGCCCGCACCCGCAGGCCGAGGGCGCCCAGCGCGCGGATGGCGGACTCTCCGCCAACGCCGGGTCCCTTTACGTAGACGATCACCTCGCTCAGTCCCTGTTCCCGGGCCTTGCTCGCGGCGGCTTCCGCGGTGGTCTGAGCGGCGTAGGGCGTGGACTTCTTGGCCCCCTTGAACCCCAGGGAGCCTGCCGATGCCCACGAAATGGCGTTGCCCATCCGATCGGTCACCGTGACGATGGTGTTGTTGAAGGTCGCCTGAATGTAGACGTTGCCTTCCGCTATGTTCTTCTTCTTCTTTTCCTTCTTGCCCTTGGCTTTGGCCACCTTTACCTTCCTCCCTGGCGTTTCCCGAGGCCGAGAGCCGCTGCGCCCGGTGGGCGAGCGGGTCCGGCGCCTCTAATGCTTGGCCCTTCTCTTCCCGGCCACCGTCTTGCGCTTGCCCTTGCGGGTCCGTGCATTCGTCCTGGTACGCTGCCCCCTCACGGGCAGTCCCCTTCTGTGTCGCAGCCCCCGGAAGGAGCCGATGTCCATCAGGCGCTTTATGTTGAGGGAGGTCTCGGTTCTGAGTCTCCCTTCCACCTTGTAGTCATTCTCAATAATCCGGCGAAGCAGATTCACCTCTTCGGAGCTCAGGTCGTTCATGCGCCTGCCCGGGTCTACCCCCGCGCCGGTGCAGATCTTCTCCGCCGAGGATCTGCCGATGCCGAAGATGTAGGTCAAGGCGATGTCCACGTGCTTGTTGGGCAGATCGACCCCTGCAATTCTGGCCATGTACCGGCTCCTCCTCTTCAGCGCTGCCGCTGCTTGTGCTTCGGGTTCTCACAGACGATCCGCAGCACCCCCCGCCGGCGGATCACCTTGCACTTGTCACAAATCGGTTTCACACTCACCCGTACTTTCATCGCTGTCTCCTTTATAGATACCTCGAGCGGATTCGGCCCTTGCGCACGATGCCCTCGTGATGGTGCATGCGCAGGTGCGCCTCGATCTGGCTCATGGTGTCCAGGTCGACCCCCACCATGATCAGAAGCGACGTGCCTCCCATGAGCAGCGCCACCGATCGGGGAAAGCGGAACCAGGTCTGCACGATCGTCGGTATCACCGCAATAAAGGCCAGAAACAACGCTCCCGGCAGCACGATGCGGTTCAGAATCCTGGTGAGGTATTCCTCCATCTTCTCCGAGCGGATCCCCGGGATGGAGCCGCCGTTCTCCCGGATATTCTTGGAAATCTCTACCGGATTCAGCGTCACCTGGGTGTAGAAGTAGGCGAAGAAGATGATCAACAGCGTGTACGCCACGACGTAGGCTGCGCCGCTGGGCCGCAGCCAGGAGGCGAACCGGTTCAGCCAGTCCACCCGGGAGCCCAGGTTCTGGGCGATCTGCAGCGGGAAGACCAGCACCGAGGAGGCGAAGATTACCGGGATCACCCCCGAGGGGTTGATCTTGAACGGTAGATAGGTGTTCTGAGCCCCGTAGATCTTGCGTCCGATCACCCTCTTGGCGTAATGCACCGGAATCTTGCGCTGTCCCTGCTGCTCGTAGATCACCAGCGCCACGACGACCACGAACATGGCCATCACGACGATCACGAACACCGGGTTCAGCTCCCGCGTGCGGATCTCGCTCAGCAGGGTGTAGAAGGCATAGGGAACCCGCGTCACGATGCCGGCAAAGATCAGCAGGCTGATGCCGTTGCCGATCCCCCGCTGGGTCACCTGTTCGCCCATCCACATGAGCAGAATGGTCCCCGTGGTCACCGTGAGGATGGCGATCAGCGTGTAGGACAGCCGTCCGAGGGTAATGGCGTTGGGAATCCTGTCGGCATAGGCCGTCACCGCGAACCCCTGGAGGACGCACACCAGCACCGTGCCGTAGCGGGTCCAGCGATGGATCTTCTTTCTGCCCCCTTCCTCCTCGGAGATCTTCTTCAAGCGAGGGAACACCAGCGTCACCAGCTGCATGATGATGGACATGGAGATGTAGGGCATGATTCCCAGCATGAACACCGAGAAGTTCTTGAACGCCCCTCCCGCAAAGAAGTCCAGGTAGTCGGTGATCCCCAATGTCCCCGCCGTCTCCTGAGAGGTCATGTACAGCCGCAGGGCCGTCAGATTGACTCCCGGGATCGGGATGTTGGCTCCGAGACGAAAGATGATCAGGATGAAGATCGTGTACAGGATCCTGTCGCGCAGGTCCTTGACGCGAAACATGTCTACCAGTGGATTAGCCATTCTCCTCTGTCCCTTGGTCTCCTTGCTCCTGGGCGGGCCCCTGCTCGTCCCTGGTCTCTTCCTGAGTCTCTTGTTGCGGCTCCGCGTTCCTCTTCCGCTTCGCCGGGGCCTTGTCCGGCGGCTCCGCGTTGGCATCCGCCGCGGCGTTCTTCGCCGCCGGCGCCTTCCCGCCGGCCCGCCCTTTCGCCGCCGGCGCCTTCGCCTTCGCGGTCCCGGCCGGCCCCTTCGCCGCCGGCGCCTTCGCCTTCGCGGTCCCGGCC
>CAZBDU010000035.1:0-47973 GCA_964490725.1 uncultured Spirochaetaceae bacterium
ACGGCATACGACATGACGTCGAGTCTCGTGGGGCTCGGAGATGTGTAAAAGACACAGCCTCAGCCCCCTGCGGCCGGGCCCCGTCGGGTCCGCCGCCCGGCGGTGCGGCCGCGCCTCCGCGCCTCGGCCCAGACGCTCCAGCGCGGCGGCCAGGTTGGCGTGGGCATCCGCGTACCCGGGCTCCAGCTCCAGGGCCTGCCGGAAGGCGCTCACCGCCTCCTCCAGGCGGCCCAACCCGGCCAGGGCGCCGCCGAGGTTGTTCCACGCCTCCACGTACTCCGGGTCCGCCTCCACCGCCCTGAGGAAGGCCCCGGCCGCCTCCTGCGCCCTGCCCAGGGCGAACCAGACGTTGCCCAGGTTGAACAGCGTCTCCGCCTGCTCGCCTCCCACCTCCAGCGCCCGCCCGTAGGCCAGCGCGGCCTCTTCCAGCTCACCGGCGTCCTCCGCGGCCAGGCCGGCGGCGAACCAGCGCTCCCCAGCGCCGGCCAGGGGCAGATCCAGCGCGGCCCCGGAGGCATCCTCCCCGGCGGTGGCGGCGGGCCCCGAAAGATCCAGGAGCAGCTGCCCGGTAGGCTCGGCGCGACGGCCGTCATTCAGCCGCAGGGCCAGGGCGCCCTGCTCGATAACCTCCATCTGCCCCAGCGCCTCCTCGGCGCCGGGGAACCAGCCGGAGACCTCCTCCAGGCCGCGGCGGATCTTCGCCAGGCTCACCCCTTCCCGGGCCAGGCGCGCCAGGGCCCGCGCACGGGTGACCTGCTCGAAATCGAACCACGCCAGACGGCGGGCAACCTGCGAGGGCCTGATCAGACCGCTGCGCGTCCACCGCCGCAGCTCCGAAAGGGGCACCTCCAGAATGCGGCTCAGCTGCCCGGTAGTGTAGAGACGGTTCAGCTCCTCCACCTGGTCGTAGAGCCCCAGGAGCCGCAGGAGCTCCACCTCCCGGATGACCCGCACGCCTTCGCCGCGCTCCTGGAGGCGCCGCGCCGCCGCCAGGAAGGGCGCGGGCCTGCCGTCGGGCCCGAACGGAAGCCACCCCTCGCCCACCACCACCAGGTCCGCGGCCTGGTTCGGCGCGGGCAGGTAGCGCGCTCCCGCTTCCCGCAGGATCTCCCGCACCTCGCCGCTCTTCAGGGACGCCAGCCGCCCGGCCACGGCCACCGACTTGCCGGCAAGGGGGTGCGCCATCTCTCACCCCTCCAGAAGCTCTTCGAAGCGCGGCGCCCGCAGCAGCCCTGCCCCGGTGCGATCCGCGAAGGCCACCCGGCAGTACAGGCCCGGCTCCACCCAGACCCCCTTCTCGGGGCAGGGAACCAGGGGCTGCCGCCGCCGCCGGGCGGCGAGCCTCCCCGCCAGCCCCCGTCGCACCGCATCCGAGAAGCCGGTGCCGACCCTGCCGGCGTAGCGCAGGCTCCCCTCCTCTTCCATCGCCACCAGCAGGCTCTGCAGATCGTCCTCTCCCCTGGGGAGGTAGCCGATGATCGCGCAGTAGGCATGCTGTACGCTCTTGATCTTGCGCCAGGCGTCGGAGCGCAGCCCGGGGCTGTACCGGCTGTCCAGCCGCTTGGCCACCACCCCTTCCAGCCCGTTGCCGCAGGCCTCCCGGTACATGGCCGTTCCGCCTCCGACGATGCCCTCGGAGATCGAAAGCTGCGGACCCGGCTGGATCAGCTCCTCCAGCCGGGCGCGCCGGCGGCTCAAGGGCTCGCCCATCACGGACCTGAAGCCGCTGTAGAGCAGGTCGAAGGCGACATAGGTGGCGGCCCGGGACCGTTCGGCCGTGCTCTGCCGGGCCCGGCTCCTGCGCAGCAGGCTCTCGAAGTCGGGGCGGCCGTCCTTGAAGATCACAATCTCCCCGTCCAGCACCGTTCCCGCCGGAAAGGAGGCCAGAGCCGCGAGCTCGGGGTAGCGCTCGGTCACCCGGTGCCCGCCCCGGCTCATGAGGCGCAGCCCGCCTGAATCCACGAACGCGAGGGTGCGGAACCCGTCCCACTTGATCTCGTAGAGATGGCGGTCCGAGTCGAAAGGCCCGGAGAGCCGGGCCAGCATGGGCGGCACGAACTCCGGCAGCCGGTCAGCCAACCTTCTCTTTGCCCGTCTTCTTCCTGCTGCGGCTGCGCGTGCTGGGGGCCATCTTCCCGCCCGCCTTGCCGCGGCCGTCCTGCCCCTCTTCCGTGCCCGGGGAGCCCGCCTGGGCGGCGGCAACGCTGCGCTTCAGCGCCTCCATGAGGTTGATGATCTTGGGCTCTTCCGGGCTCGGAACCTGAACGACCTCCCTGCCCTCCACCTTCATCTGGATGAGCTGGGTGAGCTTCTCCATGTAGGTGTCCCGGTAGGCTCCGAAGTCGAACTTCTTCTTCCTGGAGGCCTCGATCAGGGTGTTGGTCAGGCTGACCTCCTCCTTGGACAGCTCCGCCTGCCCCACCTCGTCCCAGAAAGACTGGGGGTTCTTGATCTCGTTCTCGTGGGACAGCACCGTCAGCGCCAGCAGCCGCTCCAGGGGGCGCAGCAACACCGCCTGCTCCCGGCCGGAAAGCACCACCTGGGCGATGGCGCAGACGTTGTTGTCCTTCATCCCCTGCAGGAGCAGGTTGTAGGGTTTCTGCCCCACCGCGCCGTCGGGGACCAGGTAGTACGTCTTGCCGGCGTGATAGAGGGGATCGATCACCTCGGGGTCGATGAAGCCGTCGATCTGAATGGAGCGGTCGCTCTCGGTGCGCAGCTTCTCCAGCTCCTCCTCGTCGATCACCACGTACTCCCCCTTGGCGTACTCGTAGCCTTTGACGATCTCGTCGTTGCTCACCTCGCCGTGCTCCGGACAGGTCTTCTGGTAGCGGATCCGGTTGTGGCACGACTTGTGCAACTGGTTCAACGAGATGGAGCTGCTGGTATTGCTGGCCGTGTAGCCCTTGACGGGCACCGACACCAGGCTGAGCTTGATGAACCCTTTCCAGCTGGAACGTGGGGCCATGTTTCTTCCTTTCCACCCCTCCCCGCTACAATATACGGCCGCCCGCCGGCAAAAGTGAACCGCCTTCGACCTTGCACCGAGGGGAGCTCACTCCGCACCAGGCCCCGCCATCGCCGCGACCGCCCTTCGCTCCCCCGGGACTCCCGGCCCCACCGCGCGCCCCCCCGGTATGCAACCGCCTACCCCTCCTGCTATAATGAGCCGGGAGGGGGGGAGGAGCCGGAGCCCCGGCGGGGCGGAGGCTACCCATGAGCGAGCAGAGCCTGAGCGAGGTCATAGAGACTCTGGAGGACGGACGTTCCTACACCGTCTTCTTCGGCGGCGCCGGCCGTCACGCCGGCAGCTTCCGCGTGGACAACGCCACCGGAGCGCAGATCAAGCACCTGCACATGATCTTCGACTTCTACACCCACGTGGAGATCTACCCCAAGACCTACGAGCCCGGCACCGGCATGTACGAGCTCATGGAGGCCAAAACGGCCCACGCTCTGGAGCGGCGCATCAAGGACAGCTACCACGGCCCTTCGCAGGGAGAGCCGGGGGAGATGAAGACCGTGGAACGTTTCCTGGTCACCCGGATCGACAAGGAGGGACGCTACAGCCGGCAACGGTTGAGCGGGGCGGAGCTGTCAGGGCGCCTGGCGGAGCTGATCCGCGGGTCCAGGACCTTGACCCTCATCGAGGAGGACAGCCCCGCCTGGGATCTGTTCCGCCAGGCCGTGCGCCGCCGAGGAGAGCTCAAGATTCACCTGCGGGAAATTCACTTCAGCGAGATCACAGCAGCCGAACGGGTCAGGTACCGCATCGCCGATGACTACAAGGCGGATCCGTTCGAATCCGTGGACAACGTCATCGAGCACCACAAGGACTGATCGGACCCATGAACGCCGCCAGTGACTCGACCCGGGCGCCGGGCCAGGAGGAGATGCGTCGGGCTGCGGCCCTCCTGGCAAGGGTGCAGGACAACATCGGGCGGGTGTTCGTGGGCAAGCAGGACCAGGTGCGCTCCCTTCTCCTGGCCGTCGCGGCGGGCCTGCATGCGCTGATCGAGGACTACCCGGGTGTGGGCAAGACCACCCTGGCGCGCTCTCTGGCCGCCAGCCTGGACCTGGACTTCGGCCGCATCCAGTTCACTCCGGACCTGCTGCCGGGGGACATCACGGGCATGAACGTCTGGGACCCGCAGCGGCGGGAGTTCCTGTACAAGCCAGGGGCCATCATGCATCAGCTCGTTCTGGCCGACGAGATCAACCGGGCCTCGCCTCGCACCCAGTCCAGCCTGCTGGAGGCCATGCAGGAAGGCTCCGTGACGGTGGACGGGCGCAGCTTTCCCCTCCCGGAGCCGTTCTTCGTGGTGGCCACGCAGAACCCCGCCCACTTCCTGGGGGCGTTCCCGCTGCCCGAGGGGGAGCTGGACCGTTTCGGCGTGTCCCTGTCCCTGGGTTATCCTCTGGAGTCCGAAGAGACTGCCATCCTCTCGCGCTTCAGGGACGCGGATCCCCTGCAGGAGCTGACCCCGGTGGCCACGGCGGCGGAGATGCTTTCCCTGCAGGCGTCGATCCGCGCCGTACACGTAGCCGCGGAGGTGAAGCGCTTCGTGGTGCGCCTGGCCAACGCCACCCGCAGCCACCGCCTCTTCCGCCTGGGGATGAGCCCCCGCGCCTCGCAGCATCTGATGCGCGCCGCTCAGGCGGCGGCGCTGGCGGCCGCCAGGGACTTCGTGATCCCCGAAGACGTGCTGCAGTGCGCCCCGGACGTCCTGGCCCACCGCCTGGTGCTCTCCACGGAGTCGCGAATGGAGAATCTTGGCGAGCGCGAGGCGGTCCGGCGGGTGCTGCGGGAGACGCGCATCCCCGACGGTCTGGACAGGGAAAGTCTGAGGGCCAATCACGAGAGGGGCCAGGCGGACCGTGAAGAGGCTGCCGGGGCCCGGCGGGAGGGCTGACCCCGGTGAAGCGGGGCCGGGCGGGTCTCCCGTGGGCGCGCTCTGCCGGGGCCTCCTGGATGGGCCCCGGGAGGAGCGCAGGCATGCCCCGGAACGGTCAGCCGGTTCTGCCGCTGGGCGTTCGGGGACGCGCGCTTGCCCTCTACCTGGCGGTGCTGGTGCTGGCCTACCTGGCGGGCTCGTACCTGGGGGCGCTGTTCCTGGGTCTGTTCTACCTGGTCCTGTTCATGCCGCTGCTCAGCCTGGTCCACCTGGCGGTCACGGCGTCCCACATCCGCTACCATCAGTCCTTCAGCACCGAGCACCCCGTCAAGAACGAAGGGGTGGTCTACCGGCTGGAGGTGGCAAATGAATCCATCCTGCCGATGCCGGCGGTCACGGTTCGCTTCAAGCAGGTGCATCCGTTCATGGAAGAGCTGATGCCCGACTTCACCTCGCTCCTGCGCGCCCGGGGCCGCCTGTCCCGCAGCTACAGCCTGCGGTGCCCCTTTCGGGGCATCTACACCGTCGGCCTGGAGGCGGTGGAAGTTCCCGACCTGCTCGGGCTGGTACGGCTGCGCCTGAGCGTCTACTACCGGACCTTCTACGTGTACCCGCGGGTCCTGCAGCTGGCCTCCTTCCCCACTGCGGAGGTGGAAGGAAGGCAGAGCGCTCTCGGTGCCTCCGGAGGGCTGCTGCCGGATCACTCCCTGTTCGTGCAGCTGCGCGCCTACCGTCGCGGAGAGTCCCTCCGCCACCTGTACTGGCGCAAGTTCGCCGCCACCGGCATTCCGCAGATCCGCGAGTACCAGTCCGGCTCGGAGCCGGCGGTCACCCTCTACCTGGATTCCCGCCGCGCTCCCCGCCGGGGGAGCGCCGGCCTGGCCGTCGAGGATGCCTCCGTTGAGATCCTGGTGGCCCTGGTGCGCTTCCTTCTTCTGCAGGGAGTGGCCACCCACGTGCGGGCACCGGGGAGGACCGTCTTCTCCTTTTCCGGCGCAGGGATCGACGACTTCGACGCCTTCTACCGGCACACCAGCGAGCTGTTCTTCCAGGACACCGGATCCCCCATGCGCCTGTACCGCCATGACCTTGCTTCCGGGATGCTCGCGCCCTCGGCGGTGCTGGTGATCTCCCACCTGATGGACCCGGAGCTGTTCACCGTGCTGGAGGAGTCCTTGCAGAGCAGGGAGCCGGTCAGTCTGGTGTTCAACCACAGCGGCTACCCGCCCCTCGCGAGGCGCAGGAACCGCCGCTACTTCAACCTGCTGCGCGATCGAGGGGCGAGGATCGTCGAGGTCGAGGATACCCGCTCCATCGTCGAGGACCTGGAGGGCCGTCCCCGTGGGTAGCGCGGCGGCCTGGCTGGCTGCGGTCGGGGTGCCCCTGGCCGCCCGCTTCCTGCTGGGCTCGAACATTCCGTTGTGGGTGCTGCTGGGACTGACCGGGCTGAAGACGGCGGCCGTCATGGTATCGCTGCGTCGAGGCGGCCGGGCGGGAGCGGCGGCGGACCTGGTGGCTCTGGCGGTGAGCGCGGGACTGGGGGCGGCCCTGCTGGTGGGGCTGATCATCACCCCCTATTCCGCCTACCAGATCTGGTTCCAGGCCTTCGCGGAGCACCAGCCTCGCGGGACCGTTTCCAGCCTCTTCGTGCTGTTGGTGGCGCTGTTCTCATCCGCGGCGGGGACGCTGTTCCTGCGCGGCCTGCGGCTTCTTCCGGCCGCCCTGCTCTGGCTCCTGGGCGCCTGCATGGCGGCGTTGGTGACCAGCAGCCCCTGGACGCTGCCGGCGATCGCGGCCGGCCTGGTGCTGCTGTTCGCCGGCCACGCCCGGCGCTCCCTCTCCCGGGAACACCGTTTCCGCGGCGTGGCCCTGTACGTCCTGTTCCTCACCGCTGCGGCGGCCCCCGCGGCGCTGCTGTCGCTGGCGGGTGATTCCCGGGGCAGCCGTCTGGTTGACCGCCGGCTGCATCCCGGTCTGCGGGCGGCGGTGGTGAGGCTGTTGCCGGGCTTCCCGCTGCTGTACGGCATCCCCGGGTTCGGCACTTCTTTCGAGCATAAGCAGCTGGGCGGCACACCGGTGCTGGCGGCCACGCCGGTGTTCCGGGTGCGCACCTCCCGGGGCGGGGCCCTGTACCTGCGCACAGCCGTGTTCGACACCTATGACGGGCGCTCCTGGAGCGCCGGGAGCGCTGCAGCCGGCCGCACCGGGACGGGAGACGAGGGTTCCGGCCAGGTGGAGGCGCCGGAAGTCGTGGCCGCCCTCCCCGTGGAGGACGCCATCCAGATCACGATCCTCCAGGACTACTACCCTCTCCTGCCCCATACTCTCGACACCCGCCGAGTGGTCCTCCCGCCCCGCTACCGCAGCGGCCCCGACGGCCAGGGAGGGCCGGACGGCCAGGCCGGACCGCTGCAGGGCGACGGCGCGCGGGGGTTCCGGCTCGATCCACCCCTGCGCTACGGTGAAAGCGTTCTCCTGAGCAGCAGAGAGGGCCCGCACGAGGCCCCCCCCGTGCAGCCGCCGCCCCGCCGCAGGACGCTCCCGGCCGGGGCGCCGGCCGGAGGGGAGCCCGCGTCCGGGGCGGGGGGGCCGCAGGCGGGAACGGCGCAGGCGGGAGCGGCGCCGTTGGCCGGGGCGCCGGGGCCGCACCAGCGCTATCTCCAGCTGCCCGAGACGCCGGACCCCAGGCTCCGCCGGCTGGCCGCCTCCCTGCACGCAGTGGAGGCGGCGGAGACCCTCTCCAACATCGAGCATTACCTGGCCAGCAACTACACCTACACGCTTCGGGTGGGCAGGGGGGGCGGCGACTTCGGCAGCCGGTTCCTCTTCGAAACGCGCGCGGGCTACTGTGTCCATTTCGCCACCGCGTTCGTGCTGCTGGCAAGGCTAAACGGCATCCCGGCCCGCTACGCCACGGGGTTCCTCTCCTACGCGCAGCCCGGAACCAGTGAGGTCACCGGGCTCTCCGCCCACGCCTGGCCGGAGGTGCGCCTCCCCGGGGCGGGCTGGCGCACCTGGGAGGCTACCAGCGCCGTCAACCCGGAGTACTACGACCAGGCTGATCGCGGCTGGCGCTACGAGTACGCGCTGCGGGCCAACCGCTTCACCACCCGGCAGCTCACCTCGCTGCTGGGGCACAGGCCTCTGCCACGCGAGGAGCGCGAGCGCCGCCGGATCGGCCCGGTTCCATTGCTGGTTGCCGCCGCAGCCGTCCTCCTGGCGCTTCTGCCGGCCGCCTGGCTGCTCTTCGTCCGCCCCCGGCTGCTGCCCCGCGGAAGCGGCCGGCAGGACGCCCTTGCACTGCTGCGCCGCATCGTGACGGCCCGAGGCCACCGTTCGCTGCCCGCGCCCTCCACCGTCGGCTGGCTTGCCTGGGCGGGGCAAGTCGGGGCCGCCCATCCGCAGCGCGGGGTGGCCGCCCGGAGGGTGGCGAGCCTGGCGTTGGAGATCGTATACAGCGGCCGCTGCCCGCGCCCGCGGCAGCTCCGCTATCTGCGTGCCTTCTGCCGCCGCTACTGCCGGTAGCTACCGGCGGCCGCGGGAGGCCGCCTCTCGCGCTCCTCCGCCTGGCCGGCGTCCCGCAGCATCTGGCGGATCCATTCGGACTCCTCCGCCGCAATCATGCCGCACTCCAGCAGAATCCGCACCACCCTGGCCTGAGCCGCATCGATCCGCCTCACCGGTTCCCTCCTCTTCTGGATACTTAATATTTGTATAGTATCCGCAGCCACCCGTCAACCCGCATCGGCGGCGCAGACCGTCGCCGCAGAGCAGGGCCCGGCCCTGCTCCCCGCGGCTCCCGCGGCTCCGTGATTTGACCCGGTGGAACGCCGCGTGCTATGCTGAGAGAGTACCCTCTGGAGCAAGCCCCTAAGGAATCGAAAAGGAGAGAAAGACCAGCCGTGAAACGTCCCACCGTGTACCTGATCCTGCTCGCCGTGACCCTGCTGGCCGGGCTGAGCGGTTGTTTTCCCGGCCTGCCCGGACAGCGCCAGCAGGTGATCAAGACCGACCCCATGGTCAGTCCCGACGGCACGAAGATCGTCTACGTGAGCACTCAGGACGGGGATGCAGAGATCTACATGATGAACGCCGACGGCACCGGCGCCACGGCGCTCACCGACAACAGCGCGGTGGATGCCGCTCCCAGCTGGTTCCCCGACAGCCAGCGGCTGGTGTTCGTCTCCGACCGCACCGGCCAGTTCGAGCTGTACACCATGAACGCAGACGGCAGCCAGCAGCAGCAGCTCACCAGCTCGCAGAAATAGCCCGGTCCGGGCACCCGGCGAGGCGGTCCGGCCCCCATCCGGCAGGCGCGAAGCCTACCTCTCAAGACGCGAGGCTTCCTCTCCGACTCGCAGCAGCGCCCGCTCCTCAGGCTGGAGCCGCTGCCCCGCAGACCGCGCCCGCAAGTCCTCCAGGGTGGGCATTTCCTTCTGCGTGTATCGAGTAATGGCGGATCGAGCCCGCTCCACCAGAGGGGACTGGGGCGATTCGTTCATGTAGCTGATGATGAGTCTCCTGCTGGTCGCCGTGAGCTCCGCGCGGGTGATCTCTTCGATCACCGCAAAGACCGCGTTCAGGAAAGGCAGCTGGCTTTTTCTCATACCTCTAACCATGCCCCTTGTGAGAGGATTTCTCAAGCAGGCGGAGCCTGTGGAGCTCATGGCCGCCCCGGCCAGGTGCGCATCCGAGGCCCAACGCCTTGCAGCGCACGGCTCGGCGGGTGTAGCCTGTCAGGCCTCGGGAGATCCAGGAGTATCATCATGTTCCAGGAAGAGCTGGATAGCGAACGAGACGGCGCGGCGGAGCAGCTCGCCAACGCCTACGCCTACGATCTCATCTCCATGGAGCAGCTGGAAACCCGTCTTGCAGAGGTGGCCGGCGCAGGCTCAGTGGAGGCGGTCCGAAAGACTCTGGAAGGCATTCCCCGCGTTGCCGTCCAGCAGCGCGGAACGACCCCCACTCTTCCGGAGCGCCAGCAGCTCCTGCGCGGCAGCGCGCACTCGCTCCGGAAAGAGGGCCAGTGGGTGCGTTCCAGGCGCGTCGTGATCGTGCAATCCGCCTCCAGCATCAGGCTGGACCTCAGCCAGCTCGCGGAGCACCCCGGCCAGGTGTTCGAGCTGGAGCTGGCGCTGAAGGCGTGCAGCTGCCGCATCAGGGTGCCCAGGGGCACCCGCGTCGAGGAGCGCCTGGAGCTCCACCACGGCTCCTACCGCTGCTCCCGCTCCCTGCGACGGAACGAAGACCCGCGGGCTGCCGCGATCCTCATCAGCGGGCGGGCGGCGGCCAGCAGCGTCAGAGTCAAGCCGAGCCGGAGGATGCGGAAGCGCCGCCGGTAGCTTGCGGAGAGGCCTCCCCGTCGCCCGCGCCGCCCTCAGCCTGGACCGGTGGATCTGCGCCCACTCGCAGGGGGCATTTTCGACATTCCCGCTGAACGAGCCGCCTGGCCAGCTCGTCCACCAGCTCTCCCGGAGTGTGCCAGCCCCAGGGCAGCGCATCGATCTGCGGCGGGTCCAGCACCCGGATCACTTCGTGCAGCTTCGTCAGATACAGCGTGCCGAAGAGCTCCTCGCTGCACCCCTTGATGCGCAGCTCCCGGCCCTGGTCGGCCAGGGTCCGCCGGGCAACCAGCAAAGGACCGATGAAGGCCACACCTCTGGCGGTGGCCTTGGTGAGATCAACGGTTGCCCGCTCCTGGGAGGCCTGCGCCAGCTGCGTGAGCCCGTCCCGGTAGATCTGTTTGGCTTCCTCGTCGATGACCCCCTCGAAGGCCAGGATCACCTCCTCAGCGCTTTCCGCCCATAGCCTGACACCTAGCATGCTCAACCCCTCCTGTGCCTTGCCGTCCCCGTTGCGCCCGCTGTCAGGAGCCGTTCCGCAGGATCAGCTTCACGTCTTCGAAATCCTTTTGTAGGATGCGCCTCAGATGCCTGGTGGACAGCCCGAGGCGATGCGCGGCCTCGTTCTTGGACAAACCCTGTTCCACCACCAGGTTCCAGATGAGCTGGTGGAGCAGCGGTTTCGTGGAAACGACCAGCCGCACGGCCACGTCGATCGAGAAGCTGGCCCTGGAGTCGGAAACCTCGCGAGCCTGGGCCAGCCGGGCGGCCTTCTTTCGCCTGCGCAGGTCGCGCTTGTAGGCGTTGTGCAGCTCCTTCTCGCCGAGCTGCTTCATCTTTGAAACCGAGTCCGGGCGATCCTGCAGTATCCTCACGAACGCCTCCTGGATGAAATCCTGGCGCTTGTGGGGATCCCTGGTGTAGCGGACGGAAACACTCTCCAAATGGACCTCCAGTTCCTCATACCAGGCCGCAACGAGCCTCCTGATGGAGTGTCCGACGTCATCGCAACGATGCCTTTCCTGCGGCTGTCCCACGACGCCAACTCCTCTGCTAGAACTGTTGACAGTCGAACCACCGGTTTGGACATCGGAGGTGATAGTATCTCCAAGAAGTTATATCTGCGACAGGATACCGCCGGCAGGATACCGCCGCAGTCACACTGGATCGCGCGCGGGAAAGGAGCGTCCCGGTTTAGGCCGGCCTTCGGGGGGTGTTCCCCAGAGCCGGTCCCCCGGGAAGATCCCTACAGAGGCTTCCGGGTCAGCTCACCGTTCACCGTCCGCCAGATGCCCAGCGGGTTGGCGTCCTGCAGCTCCGGCGGCAGAGCCGCATCAGGAAAGCTCTGGTAGCACACGGGACGGACAAAGCGGTAGACCGCCGCGGTTCCTACGGAGGTGAAATGGACGTCCGTGGTGGCGGGAAAGGGACCTCCATGGTGCATCGACGGGCAGACCTCCACCCCGGTGGGAAAACCGTTGAAGATCAGCCTGCCTGCCTTCTGCTCCAGGGCCGCCACCACGTCCCGGTGGAGCTCCAGGTCCTCTGCGGTCCCGTGCACGGCCGCGGCCAGGTTCCCGTCCAGACTCTGGACCGCAGCCAGGAGCTCATCACGGGAGCCGCAACGCACGATCAGCGTGGAGGGGCCGAACAGCTCCTTTCTCAGCCGCTGGTTCTCCCGGTAGGTCCGCAGGTCCGTCTCGAAGACCACCGCCTGGACCTGGTTCTTTTCGGCCGCAACCGGAATACCCGACCGGCCGGCCACGCGCAAGCCCGGGACCCCTGCGAACCTCCCGGCGCCGGATTCGAAGGCCTCGCGGATTCGCGAGCTCAGCATGGTCGCGGGCGCCTCAGCCTCAGCCAGCCGGGCGACGGTGGCGACGAAGCCGTCGAGCTGCCGTCCGTCCAGGGCAAACACCACCCCCGGGTTCGTGCAGAACTGCCCTACCCCCAGGGCGAAGGAGCCCTTCAACCCCGCGGCGATCTCCACAGCCCGCTCCTCCAGCGCCCCGGGGAGCAGGATCACCGGATTCGTGCTTCCCATCTCCGCGTACACCGGAATGGGGCGCTCCCGCTCCACCGCGGCCCGGAACAGCGCCAGCCCCCCGCTCTCCGACCCCGTGAACCCGACCGCTTCCAGCGCCGGGTGGCGGATCAGGTGCGTTCCGATCTCGGTCCCGGAATCGAACAGCAGGGAGAACACGCCGGGAGGAGCCTGGACCGCCGACACGGCCCGGGCGACGGCCCGGCCCACCAGCTCGCAGGTGCCCGGGTGTGAGGGGTGGGCCTTCACGATCACCGGGTTTCCCGCCGCCAGGGCGGAGGCGGTGTCCCCGCCGGCCACGGAAAAGGCCAGAGGGAAATTGCCAGCCCCGAAGACCGCTACCGGGCCCAGGGGGATCAGCAGCCGGCGAATATCGGGCTTGGGCGTGGGCTTGCGCTCCGCTTGCGCCGTGTCGATGCGGGCGTCCACCCAGGAACCTTCCCTCGCCAGATCGGCGAACATCCTGAGCTGCCTGACGGTCCGCGTCCTCTCCGAGAGCAGCCTCGGGGCGCCCAGGGCGGTCTCCGCCGCGCAGCGCTCTATCAGCTCGTCCCCCAGCGCCAGGATTTCCTGCGCGATTGCTTCCAGCAGCCGCGCCCTGTCCTCGCCGGCGCTCCTGCGATAGCTGTGGAAGGACGCCGCCGCGGCCTCCACCGCGCTGTCGGCCTCGCGCCCTTCCGCGCAACGAAACCGCCCCGGCAGCTCCACGCCGCTTGCAGGGTTCACGGCGCTGAAGCTCCGCGCTCCCTCCGCAGAGGCCCTTCCGGCCACCAGGTTCCTGCCTTCCAGTGTCATGGCTCCTCCCACAAGAAGTCGGCCGCCAGCCTCGCGCCTTCTGTCGTGCGGCGGGGACCTCCAGGTCTCTTCCGTTCAGTTTATCTTCCCTCCAGGATAAGGGAAGAGGGCAGGCGAGAGCAAAGCCATCGCCGGTGGAAAAGGCCCTCGCCGGGCCTCCCCTCCCACTCTTCCCTCTCCTGCTCTTGCGCCGCAGCCGTCCTGGGGGTAGGCTTCTCGCGGTCTGCAGTGCGGCTGCGAAGCGGCTCCTGTCGCCTGCAGCCGGGGTCCGAGCACAAAGGGGAGCGATGAACGACGCTGGGCAGCCGCAGGGGGTAGTCTGGAACCTGGAGAGCTTCTTTCCGGCCTTCGACGGCGCGGAGATGAAGGAGCTCAAGCAGCGCCTTCGCCAGAGCACCGCCGCCTTGCAGAGGGAGGCGGCCCAGGCGGGTGCGCTCACCGCCGATTCGCTGGGCCGCTGGGAGCAGGTCCTGCTGGGCCTGGAGGAAAACGAGGCGCGCCTCGGGCATCTGGCGGCCTATGTGGAGTGCCTGGCCGCTGCCGACGCCGGCAACGAAGCCTACAGCCGTGAGGAAGCCCTGCTGCGCCGGCTGTCTGCGGAGCTGGACAAGGCGGAAATCGAGCTGCTTCCGGCCCTCAAGGAGGCCGCCGATGGGCAGTTCGCGGCGCTGCTTCAGCGCGAGAAGCTGCACGGCGCCGAACACCGCCTGCGTCGCCTCCGGCTGCGCGCACGCCACACCATGTCCCGCGAGCAGGAGAAGCTCGCCGCCGACCTGGGCACCGACGGCCTCCATGCCTGGGGCAGGATGTACAACACGATCAGCGGCAAGCTGGAGTTCCGCATGAGCTGGCCGGACGGCCGCAGCGAGCTGGTGCCCATGGCGCGCTGGCGGGCGCTGATGAGCCACCGGGACCGCAGGGTGGGCCGGGCGGCCTTCGAGGGCGGCAACCGCGCCTGGGCCGGCGTGGCCGACGTCTGCGGCGCGGCCATCAACGCCATCGCCGGCAACCGGTTGACACTGATCCGCTATCGCGGACAGGACCACTACCTGGAGCCGGCCCTGTACCAGGCCCAGGTGGGGCGGAAAACCCTGGAGGCGATGTACCGAGCCGTCCACGACCACATCGAGCTGCCGCGACGCATCTTCCGGGCCAAGGCCCGCGCCATGGGCCGTGAGGGGATCTGGTGGTTCGAGCGGGAGGCGCCCCTGCCCCTGGAGGAGGCCGGGGAGCTCACCTGGGAGGAGGGCTCGGCCCTGGTGGCGCGCTCCTTCCGCACCGCCTACCCGTCCCTGGCGGACTACTACGCCATGGCCCTGGAGAAACGGTGGGTCGAGTCGCAGAATCGGGGCGGCAAACGCCCGGGCGCCTTCTGTACGGGCTCCGCATTGACCGGAGAGCAAAGGGTGTACATGACCTTCGCCGGGACGCTGCGGGACGCCTCCACCCTGGCGCACGAGGTGGGTCATGCCTGGCACGGCTGGCTCATGCGCGACCTGCGGCCGATGGCTCAGGGTTACCCCATGACCCTGGCGGAGACCGCCTCGGTGTTCGCCGAGCAGCTCTTTGCGGAGGGCATCACCGCCGCCCCGGGGATTTCCGACGCCCGGAAGCTGCTCACGCTGGACGCCGCACTGTGCGACGCAGCGATCATGCTGCTGGACATCACGGTGCGCTACGAGTTCGAGCGGGCCTTTCACGAGGAGCGCCGTGAGGGAGAGGTCGGCGTATCGCGCCTGAAGGAGCTGATGGTCGAGGCCCAGAGGCGGGTCTGGGGCCAGGCGTTGCTGCCCGACGGCGAGGACCCCTACTTCTGGGCGAGCAAGCTGCACTTCTACATCACCGACGTGAGCTTCTACAACTTCCCCTACACCTTCGGCTTCCTGCTGGCCATGGCGCTGGTGCGCCTCTTCCGCCAGGAAGGGGCGGAGTTCCTGCCGCGGTACCAGGAGTTCCTGCGCGCCACCGGCGGCGGCTCCGCAGAGGAGGTGGCGAAGGCGGCCCTGGGAGAGGATATCACCGGCATTGAGTTCTGGACGGCGGGCATCCGCGCCCTGGAGGAGCCTCTACAGCGCTACGAGAAGCTCCTGGCGACGGGGGGGCCGCTCTAAGAATGGCGGAGCGGCAGCGTGTCTGGACGCGGGACTATCTCCTTCTCTGGCAGGGGCAGCTGGTGTCCGCGCTGGGAGATGTGGCCTACGAGGTGGCCCTGGGGTTCTGGATCCTGGCGGTCACCGGCTCCACCGGCCTGATGGGCACCCTGATGGCCGCCTCGATGCTGCCCCGGGTGGCGCTGTCGCCCTTCGCGGGCGTGCTGGTGGACCGCAGCGACCGCAAGTGGCTGATCGTCGCCATGGACGCGCTACGCGGGACGGCGGTGGCGCTGGTGGGGCTGGCGGCGATCGCGGGGGTGGTGAAGGTGTGGATGGTCTTCGCCGCGGGCATCCTCATCGGCGCGGCGGCGGCCTTCTTCAACCCCTCGGTCCTGTCGGTGATCCCCGACATCGTGTCCCGGGAGCGTCTGGTTCAGGCCAACTCCTTCTTCTCCATGATTCGGGCCGGCTCGGGGATCTTCGGCAACGCCCTGGGGGGGATCCTCTATGCAGTCATCGGCGCTCCCCTTCTGTTCCTGGTCAACGGTTTGTCCTACCTGTTCTCCGCGGCCAGCGAGCTGTTCATCCGGGTGCCGCCGCTGCGCCACGAACGCCAGACCCTGCACTTCTGGACCGACATGCGCGAAGGGCTGAGCTACGTGTGGGGCTCCCGGGGCCTGCGCTTCTTCCTGATGGCCGCAGGGGCGCTCAACTTCTTCGCCATGATCGGCATCGTTCTGGTCCTGCCGCTGTTCCGGCGCACCCCGCAGCTGGGTCCGGCCCGCTATGGGCTGCTGATGGCCGCCTTCACCGTGGGAACGCTGGCGGGAATGGGCCTGACGGCGGCGGTCAAGATTCCTGCCGAGCGGCGCCTGGGGTTGTTCGCTCTGAGCACGGTGCTGTTCGTGCTTTCGGTGGCCCTGTTTCCGGTCTGGCTGTACTTCCCGCTCATGCTGGCCCTGGTCGCGATCGGCGGCTTCTTCAACGCCGTGGTGAACGTGCTGATCCAGAGCGTGGTGCAGCTGGCGGTGCCCCGCGAGCTGCGCGGCAAGGTGATGGGGCTGCTGGAGGCCGTCTCCGGCGGCCTTACCCCCCTGGGCATGGCCGTGGGGGGGCTGCTCGGCGAGGTGCTGCCCCTGCGCCCGGTCATATCGGGGGCCTTCGTGATGATGGGGGTGGTGATCTTCCCCCAGCTGGGGGCCCGCTACCTGCGGGAGTTCCTGGCCGGGCCCGGAGAGCCCCACCCGTCTGAACCCCGGAAGGCGCCGGGAGCCTAGCCGCCCCTGCCACGGGTGCTACTCCGCCGCCCTGGCTCACGAAGATGTCGCTCAGGATGATGGCATTCTCCAGGAACCGCTCTTCCGATTCTGGCTGGCTCTGGCCCACGCACGTACCGACCGTGGAAGCTGGAGGATCTGTGTCCGGAGACCGCCTCCGCGCTGGGGCGGCGCCTGGGGCGCCTCGATCTCCGGGAGCTCCCCGGGTAGAGGTGGTGCGACACCCCTGAACGCAGCGGGCCCTCCGATTGACTAATCTGACTAAGTCTCATAGACTCGAATCATGAAGAGCGTCAGCACGCACGAGGCGAAGACCCATCTCTCCAGGATTCTGGAGGAGGTCTCCAAGGGCGAAGTCTACGTCATAACCCGCAACGGCAAGCCGATTGCCGAGCTGCGCGGCCGGTCAAAGGCAAAGCGCTCCGAGCCGCACCCGGTGTTGTCCGGCATTACGCTCCACTACGATCCCGCCGAGGATCTTTCCGCCCAGGAATGGGGCGAAATCGAGTGATCATCCTGGACACGTGCGGCCTGCTGTGGCTTGCCGCGGGCCGGCCCGTCCTATCGGCGCAAACGCTGGCGCGGCTCGATGAAGAGCCGATCGTGGCCGTGTCCGCGATCAGCGCATTCGAGATCGGCCTCAAATGGCTCACTCGAAAGCTCGAGTTGCCGGTACCCGTGCGCGAATGGTGGGACGGGGTGGTGAGCCATCACGGCCTCCAGGTCCTACCCGTGGACGCCAGCGTGGCGTTTCGGGCCACAGAGCTGCCGCCAATCCATCGCGACCCCGCCGATCGGTTCATCATCGCCACGGCGCAGCGCCACGGCGCAGCGGTGGTGACCTCCGACGGCAGATTCGCCGGGTACGGCGTCGAGGTCCTGCTGTAGGCCGGTCTGCCCTCTGCCCGCCTTCCGGAAGGCGGCTCGACGGGCGTCCCGGAGGCCAGGCGGCCGCAGCCTCTCCTGCGGGCCTCCGCGTCGGCGGCCCGATTCACCCCGGTATCGCGGTCGTTTCGTTCGTCAATGGACAGGTCAACAGCCGCCGATTGCTCCGTCGGAAGCCAATCCCGGCGTACAGCCTTTTCGCAGGCCTGTTGGCCCGTGCCACTTCCAGATGAACGGCTCGTACACCTCGCCTCCGGCATTCCTCCAGGACAGCACCCAGCCCGGCACGGGCAAGTCCCTTTCGCCGGCACTCGGGCAGAACGAACAGATCGTCGACGTATGCATCCCGGCCGCCGTATTCCATGCTGAAGCCGAAGGTGAGAACGACGTAGCCGCCCGTTCGACCGTCTTCCTCGAGCAGCCAGACCTGGCCCAGGGCAGGGTCGTGCAGAAGCTCCACAAAGGCCCGGTGAGAAAGCGCCCGGTTCATGCCGTAGCCGGCCTCCCGGTAGAACCCGGCCATCAGGTCGAGCAATCTCCCGATATCGGCCGGCGCGGCCGGCCGCACTGACTCGGCCATCTAAAGCCTCCAGCGGTCGGAGTCGCTGCGTCACCGGGCCTGCGCAGCCGGCGCCCACCTCAAAGCACTGCCCGCACCGGCCGGAGCTGCCGCAGGGCGTGGCTCCACAGGAACACCAGCGGCACGCCCGCCAGAGTGACCAGGACGAACTTGGTGAAGGGATCCAGCCGGATCCCCAGGATGGCCATCTGAAGAGGCACAATGAGCAGCGGGTGCCAAAAGTACGCCGAGTACTGGCTCCGGGCCAGCAGGCCGCCCAGAGCGCCCTGGGCATGGAAGGCCTTGCGGAACAGCACCAGCAGGCCGATGCACATGCCGCAGCACAGGACGGCCTCCCACAGCGGGTAGACGATGTCCATGGCCCTGCCGCTGAGCGGAAAGAAGCGCCATAAGGCCAGGACGTAGGCGTACCACGCCGCGGCGGCCACCAGGCCCACCGCCAACCATCCCATTCCTGCCCGCACGGGGTAGCGCTCGAACCAGCGCCGCCCGTAGGCCAGGACGCCGACGATGAAGAAGGCCAGGTCGCGGGGCACGTCCGCGAAGGCCACCCGGAAGAAGCCCAGCAGGTTGAACCAGCGGTCGATGGGCGACCAGATGCGCACCGCCGCCGAGGCCACGGCCACGATCAGGGCCAGGAGAAGGATCACGGGCAGCCTGGGCAGCGGCTCGGCACTCCTGTCAGGCTCTTTGTGGACCGGGCGGAGCCAGCGCCAGAGTGCGTAGCCCAGGCTGAAGAGCAGAAGGTGCTCCAGATACCAGAGATGTCCCACGTCGAACACGCCGGTCCAGCTGGAGATCTTCTCGCCGAAGAGGAAGATTCGCAGCGGAATCAGTGCGAGACCGAAGAACAGGACCGGAAGGCCCAGCCGCCAGAGACGGCTGCGAATGAAGGCGCCCGTCCCGCCGCGATCGTGGGCCCCCACCACGAAGTAGCCGGAGATCATGAAGAACAGGCTCATGAAGAAGGACCGGTTCACGGTGAAGAACGGCCCCAGGACAGCCGCCCGCGCAGCCTCCTGGACCGGCCAGGCGCCCCCGGTGGGCCCGTAGGCCTGCCCGACGTGATGGGCGATTACCAGGACGGTCAGTGCTATTCGCAGAGCGTCGATGTAGTACAGGCGTGACTGAACGGCCACAAGACCTCCTCCACCTGCAACTCGACTGCAGGAGATTCAGCACCAGTGTACACTCTGCCGCTGCGCTGTCAACGAGGGTCACGGCGCCGCGGCAGCCTGGAATGCCGGCCCGCGCCGGTGGGACCGGCCCCACGGCACGAGAACGCCCAGCGCTGTTTTCGCCGATCCAGTGCGCTGAGGACCGGCACATGACAGCATCATGATATGGCCTTCATCCGGAAACCCGCCGTATCCCGAACGAGCGCCACGCCTTGAGTTGATCCGGCGGTCGCGTCGTGCTACTATTGGACGGCCAGATGGCTTCAGAACCTGATCGTCTCACATCTGGACGCTAGAGAAGGTTGTCTTGGAATCCAAACGCAACCCGTCAGCTATCTATCAGCGTCCCTCAGAGTTGCTCCGACGCCTCATCCAATTCGATACCACCAATCCCCCTGGCAACGAGGCCGAATGTATCTCCTTTATCAATGGCCTACTGACCGAGGCTGGAGTTGAAACGACCATTCTGGGCCAAACGCCAGAGCGTCCCAACTTGATCGCGAGGTTGCATGGTCGGGGGAGCGCATCCCCGCTTTTGCTCTATGGACACGTGGATGTTGTTACGACAGCCAACCAGCAGTGGCAACACCCCCCGTTTGCAGGCGAAGTGATAGATGGATTTGTGTGGGGACGCGGTGCCCTGGACATGAAGGGTGGTGTGGCCATGATGTTGGCCGCTTTTCTGCGAGCGAAGCGGGAAGCCTTGCATTTGTCTGGAGACGTGGTCCTCGCAATCGTGTGCGACGAGGAGGCAGGTGGTGATCTTGGATCCAAGTATCTAGTAGAGAATCACCCCGACTTGTTTGAGGGAATTCGATATGCAATAGGAGAATTCGGCGGATTCGCCTTGTATGCCGGCAAGCAGCGTTTCTATCCCATCATGGTTGCGGAGAAGCAAATGTGCTGGCTGAAAGCGACGGTGCGCGGGCCTGGCGGACATGGGTCAATACCAGTCCGCGGCGGTGCGATGGCGAAGCTTTCTCGATTGCTTCAACGACTAGACAGAAATCGTCTCCCGGTGCATGTCTCACCAGTCGCGCGCCTCATGTTCAAGACCATCGCATCGGCAAGCGGAGGATTGAGGGGTTTGATCCTGGGTCAATTGACGAATCCATTGTTGGCTGACAGGGTGCTGAATGCTCTGGGCGAACGCGGTCGCAGCTTTGATCCGCTCTTGCACAACACAGTGAGTCCAACCATTCTCCACGGAAGCTCCAAATTCAATATCATACCAAGCGAGGTATCTGTGGAGCTAGATGGACGACTGCTTCCTGGCTATGGCCCTGACGAGTTGATCTCGGAGCTAACTCGAATCGTCGGTGACGAACTGGAAATCGAAGTTGTGCGCCACGATCCTGGGCCGCCTGAGCCAGACATGGGACTCTTTGACTTGTTGGCTGACGTTCTGCGCCAGGCCGATCAGAACGGGATTCCAGTTCCGTTGCTGCTGGGCGCCGTCAGCGATGCGCGCTTTTTCTCCCGATTGGGTATTCAGACTTACGGTTTTCTGCCAATGCCACTCCCAGAAGACTTCGATTTCGCCCAAACGATCCATGCTGCAGATGAACGCATTCCCGTCGAATCGGTCGGTTTTGGTGCAAATGCAATCTATGAAGTTCTGCGCCGTTTCTGAGGGCAGACTTGGGGTTTCAGCATTCGCCCACGCACTGCACCTGCCAACCACTCGGTGGAGCGGACCGGATTCTGCGGCTGCGCGAGAGATGCGGCGACGGCGCTCAAAGAGTTGCACACCGATCGGCGAGCGCAAGGTTGTAACTCCTTGCCCCGTCTTGTCTTGGCGTTCAGCGAGCGAAGGGAGTCGAACCCTCGTCACGAGCTTGGGAAGCTCGGGTAATGCCGTTATACGACGCTCGCGTTTGTTTCGGATAGGAATATACCAGCCCGCCGGCCGCCTGTCAACGCCGCGCCAGCGTCGGCGGCCGGGCGGCCATCCGTCCGGTGGGAGGCCGCCGGCGCCCAGCGCGCGCGGCCGGCGCGCGCCTCAGGGCACCCCCGCGTGCTGACGGATCTCCTCCTTGTCGAAGATGTACAGCACCAGCTCCGCATCCTGGTCCACGATGTAGGGGATGGAGATCGGCCCACCGGGGCTCTTCATCGAGAGCAGCGTCGTGCTCGCGGTCTTGGACACCGCATCCAGGCTGACGTCAACCATGATGGGATACTCCGGCAGGACGTATTCGAACATGCCGAAGACCTGGCCCCTGGGGACCCGATCGGGGCGGGTCATCTCCAGCTGCAGCACCGTGCCGTAGGGAACCTCGCTCTCCGGTGCCGGGGACTGGGAGACGATTGCTCCCTTCTGCTCGTCCGCCCGGGCGGCGCGTATGGTGAACACGAAGGGAAAGTTCGCGGCGGCCAGCTCGGCAATGGCGTCCTGGAAGGGCAGCTTCTCGTAGTTGCCCACGGCGATCAGCTCCCCCTTGGGACCGCGGCTCACCACCAGCTCCAGCTCGGTCACGCCGCTGATTGTGGCGCCGGGCTCAGGCTTCTGAGCCAGGATCGTCCCGGCAGGGGCGGAGTCAAACACGTAGGAGACCGGCTCCTTGATCTTCAGCAGCGCCCGGTAGGAGGCGAACAGCGTCTGGAGGTGATTGCGCACGTCGGACACCTTCTGGCCCACGTAGTTCTCCACGGTGTCGATCACCGGTCCCTGGCTGACCACCAGGGTGACCCGGCGGCCCGCCTTGACAACCGACCCCGCGGCCGGTTTCTGATCGATCACGGTGTTCTTCTCGTAGTCCGCCGAATAGCGCAGCTGGATCCTGGGCGAGAGCTCCTTCTCCTGAAGCGCCAGCAGCGCCGTCACCAGGTCCTTGCGCCCCAGCTCGGGCACCAGGACCTGCTCGGCGCCGCGCAGTGAAAGCCAGAAGGTGGCGAATCCCACCAGCCCCATGAGCACCACCATGGCGACGACCAGCAGTACGGTCAGCTTGGTGCTGCGCCGCTCCGGCGGGTCCTTGGGATTGGGCAAAAGGCGCTCAGTAACGGTCGTGATTCCATCCCGCATTGCCATTTCAATCTCCCAGGCGTGAGCCGACGAGGTCCCTGTGTCCGTTCAGGAAGCTTTGCCAGTCGAGGCTCCTGCGCGCCTCCAGCTGCAGCCGCGAGACTGACAGCACGCCTCGACCGGCGGTTACCAGAATACCATAGCGTTTGTCGCTGCCGGCGACAAGTCCCTCCTGGCCCTGCGCCGCCGCCGGATGCGGGTAGACGCCGCCCGCCTGGAGGGTCAGCTGCCGCCCCCGAAATGTGGTGAAAGCGCCAGGCCAGGGGTTGTAGGCGCGGATCATCCGCTCGATCTGGGCTGCCTCCAGGCTCCAGTCGATGCGGCCGTCCTCCTTGCGGACCAGCCGGCAGTAGGTGGCCCGCTCCTCCTCCTGCGGCCTGGGCTCCACCTCGTGTTGCGCCAGCTCCCGCAGAGTCCGCACGAGCAGTCCGGCGCCCAGAACCGCAAGCCGCCCGGAGAGGCTCGCGGTGGTCTCGGTACCCTCCAGAGGGATGGCTTCCTGCGCCAGTATGTCCCCCGCGTCCATGCGCAGTGCCAGCCGCTGAATCGTAACGCCCGTTTCGGCGTCCCCGGCCAGGATGGCCGCCGGGATGGGTGAGGGGCCGCGATGGCGTGGAAGCAGCGACGGGTGAAGGTTCACGCCGCCCCTGGGGAAGGTTTCCAGAAAGTCCCGCCGGAAGATCTCGCCGTAGGCCACCGCTACCAGAGCCTCCGGCTGCAGGCGCCGCACCCGCTCCGCCGTCGCCGCGTCGATGCGCTCGGGTTGGATCACCTCCAGCCCCAGCTCCAGGGCCCGCCGCTTGACGGCAGTGGGCACCGGCCGTCCGGACCTGCCGGCAGGCCGGTCCGGAGCGGTCAGCACGGCGCACACCTCCTGCTCCGCCGCCGCGGCCTCGAGGGAGGGCACGGAAAGTGCCGGGCTCCCGGCGAACAGCAGGCGCATCAGGTGGGGACTTTCTGGCTGTACTGCTTGATCAGGCGTTCCCGCTTTTTCGGGTCGATGCGGTCTATGAAGAGCACGCCGTTCAGGTGATCCAGCTCGTGCTGGACCACCCGGGCCAGCATGCCTTCGGCGTCTATGCTGAACGGACGGCCCCTCTCGTTCCAGGCCTGCACCTTTACCGCCAGCGGCCTCACCACATCGGCGTTGATGCCGGGAATGCTCAGGCAGCCCTCCTCCAGCGTGACCTGCTCCAGGGAGGTCTCCAGGATGTCCGGGTTGATGAACACCCGGGGTGCATCCCCCTCCACGTCGGTGACGAACAGGCGAAACATCGAGCCCACCTGCACGGCGGCCAGGCCGATGCCCTTGTTGGCGTGCATGCTCTCGAACATCTGCTCGACGAGGCTCTGAACGTTCCCGTCGATATCAGGCACGACGATGGAGCGTTTCTTCAGACGCTCGTCGCCCAGGGTAATGATGTCCAGCATCGTATCCTTCCTCGGTGGTAAGGTTACCAACAGCACCGCCGAAAGTCAACGCGACCGGCCTCCGGGCTCGGGGCCCGGCCAGGCCCGCCGCGCCGCGAAAACACGCGGCGGGCCCCCGGCCCGTCGGAGCGCAGGGCGAGCGGTCCGGGGACCCAAGGGGGGGCGCAGGCTCCGGAAGGCAAGAAAACCGCGCCGGCGGCAGTGAAAACAGAATAGCGCACCGGAGGCGCGGATCGTCATCGAGAGCGGCGGGAGCACGCTGGTTCTCGATCGGGCGCATGCCCGCCCGGGGGGTGAGCATCCGGCCCTTCGGAGCCGAGCTGGTGGTGGAGGGCGAAGACACCCAGCGGCCCAACCAGCGCACCGGCCTCCTGCGCTACTTCGTCAGGCAGAGCCGCGGCGTCCCCGTTCAGAGCAGAGACACCGGATCCACGTCCACCTCAACCTTCACTCCGGCTCCGCCCTTGAACCCCTCCAGGGCGAGCGCCGCCAGCCGGTGCAGCTCCCGAAAACGCCTTCCCCGAAGGATCACCTGCATGCGGTGCCGGCCGGCGATCACCGCCAGAGGACACTCGGCTGGTCCCAGGAGCTCCGCCTCCGCTGCGACCAGAGCAGCGTCGGGCAGGCTTCCGGCGAACAGCCGCGCGGCCTCGGAAGCCCTCGCCGCGGAGGAGGCCCGAAACACCAGCCGCACCAGCCGGGAGTAAGGAGGAAAGCCCAGCTGGCGCCTCACCTGGAGCTCCCGCAGGTAGAACTCTTCCTCCCTTCCCGCGGCGGCCAGCCGGATGATCTCGTTGTCCGGCATGAACGTCTGCACCAGCACCTTGCCATCGGGGTGGAAGCGCCCGGCCCGGCCGGAGACCTGGACGATCAGGTTGAAGGTCCGCTCGGCGGCGCGGAAGTCCGGAAGCTGGAGCCCGGTGTCCGCCGAGACGATGCCCACCAGCTTCACGCCGGGGAAGTTGAGCCCCTTGGCCACCATCTGCGTGCCCAGCAGCACGTCGATCCTGCCGGCGCGGAAGTCCGCCAGCCTCCGGCGCAGCACCCCCCGCCGCTGCACCGCGTCCGTGTCCACGCGTTCGATGCGCAGCTCCGGCAGCAGCCGCCTCAGCTCCTCCTCCACCCGTTCGGTCCCGAACCCGGAATACCCTACATCCAGGGACCCGCAATCCGGGCACACCTGCACCGGGGCGGCTCGATAGCCGCAGTAGTGGCACACCATGGTGTTGCGCGCCTTGTGGAAAGTAAGCGACACCGAGCAGTGCCGGCACTTCATCTCGTAGCCGCAGGAGCGACAGTGGAAGAAATGGGCGAACCCCCGGCGGTTCAGAAACAGGATCGACTGCCTGCCCTCTCCGTGGGTGCTGCGCAGCTCCGCGATCAGGGTCCTGGACAACGGGCCGGGCTCTCCGCGCAGGTCCTGGATCCTCACCTGCGGAAGGCTGCCGCCGGAGAGGCGCTCCGCCAGGGTGAAGTTGCGCAGGGTGCCGCTGTGCATGTGGTGGAAAGCTTCCACCGAGGGTGTGGCGCTCCCCATCAGCAGCACTGCCCCCTCCTGCCGGCAGCGGTGCATGGCGACCTGCCGGGCGTGGTAGCGCGGCGTGGTCCCGGACTTGTAGGTGCCCTCGTGCTCCTCGTCGATGATCACCAGCCCCAGGCGGCGCACCGGAGCGAACACGGCGCTTCTGGCGCCGATGACCAGGCGTTTCTGCCCTGAGAACACCTGCAGCCATTCTTTCAGCCGCTGGGAGGGGGTGAGCCCGGAGTGCAGCACCGCCACCTCCCGGCCGAAGGTGGCGGAGAAGATCTCCACCACCTGGTGGGTCAGCGAGATCTCCGGCACCAGGTAGATCACCCCCCTGCCGGCGCGAAGCTTCGCCTCCGCCACCCGCAGGAAGACCTCCGTCTTCCCCGATCCCGTCACCCCGTGCACGTAGAAGCTGCCCTCCCGCGCCTGCGAGGCCTCGCGCACCGCCGCAGTCTGGGCGGGGGAAAGGACCACGTCCGTCCGCAGCGGCGCCTCCTCGCCGAGCTGCTCCGGCTCGGTCTCCCGGCGCCCGCCAGGGATCATCGCGGCCAGCGCCTCCCCCAGGGAGCAAAGATACATCTGCGACAGCCAGCGGGCCAGCTCCAGGAGAGACTCGTCGAACAGCGGCTGCGCGTCGATGAGCCGTTCCACCGAACGGATCTCGCTCAGCCCCTCCGGCGCCTCGGCGGCCTCCCCGATCACGAAGCCCGGGAGCCTGCGCCGGCCGAAAGGGGCCATGACCCGGCGCCCCACCTGCACCTCCGGGGGGCCTGCGTACAGGAAGCTCTTCGCCACCGGCAGGTTGAAGACTACCTCCAGCAGCCTGCCTTTGCCCGCGGGAGCCGGCGCGCCGGCCTCAGCCATGGTCCAGCAGCGCTCGCAGCCGCTTCAGGTCCTCCCACACCGCGCGGCGCAGCTCCGGGGCTCGCAGCACCGCACTGGGATGGTAGGTGGCAATCAGGGGAAGACCACGGTAGCTGTGCTGCCTGCCCCGCAGCTGGCCGACGCCGGCGCTCTGGTCCGTCAGGATCTGGGTGGCGATGCGGCCTACGGTCAGGATGACCCTGGGCTGCAGCAGGGCGATCTGCCGCGCCAGGTAGGGCAGGCAGGCGGCGCTCTCCCCCGGCTCGGGGTCCCTGTTGCCCGGCGGCCTGCACTTCACCGCGTTGGCGATGAAGCAATTGCGCCTGCGGTCCAGGCCGATCGCTTCCAGCCACTTGTCCAGGTACCGGCCGGCAGGACCCACGAAGGGCCGCCCGCTGCGGTCCTCCTCCGCCCCGGGGCCCTCCCCCACCACCAGCACCAGGGGGTGCGCCGCTCCCTCCCCGGGTACGGCGTGGGTGCGTCCGGCGGCCAGACCGCACAGAGTGCAGCCCTTCACCTGGGCGGCCACCCGCTCCAGCGAGTCGGCCCCGGCGGCCCCGGGAGGGGCGCCGGAAGGGGCAGCGCTTTCCCGGGGGCCGGGACCGGCGGCGGCAGGGGCGCCAGCAGAGGCTGCTGGCCGGGCCGGGGCGGCGGCAGGGGCGCCAGCAGAGGCTGCTGGCCGGGCCGGGGCGGTGGCAGGGGCGCCAGCAGAGGCAGTGGCAGCAGGGGCGGGGGCCCGGGCCGGGGCGGCGTCCGGCCAGTGCTGCGCCTCCAGATGCTGGCCGCGGAATCCGTCCCGCAGATAGTCCTCCAGGAGGCACAGCAGCCGGTAGTATCGGAGGCGCTCGCGTTCACCATTCATCGTAGTACACTCTCTCCAGGAACAGCCCCAGCGCGGGAGCGGTGGCCCCGGCCCGGGAGCGGTCCCGGCTGTCGACGATGGCCTCCATCTCGGCCCTGCCGCCGCCGTTCTGATGGACCTCCAGGATGGTGCCGAGAATGCTGCGCACCATCTTCCACAGAAAGGAGCTCGCAGCAACGCGGAAGACCAGGAAGGGCCCCGCCGGATGGAACGCCGCCGACTCCAGCCGCCGGACCTTGGAGCGGTTCACGTCACCGGCGGCGGAGAACACGCTGAAATCGCGGGCCCCGACCAGCACGGAGGCCAGGCGATTGAGAGCGGCCACGTCGGGACGGAAGCGGAGGCGCCAGCAGTACCGGCGCTGGTGGGGAAGGTCCACCTCACCCGTCGACAGGTAATAGGCGTAGGCGCGCAGCCGTGCGTCCCGCTTGGCGCTGAAGGACAGCGGCACTTCCGCACTATCCAGGGCGCGCACGTCGGCCGGGAGGTAGGAATTGAGCGCGATATGGTAGCGCCGGGCCGGAATGGAATCTAGGTCGGTGCGGAAGTTGGCGACCTGGCCCGTGGCGTGCACTCCGGAGTCGGTCCTCCCCGCTCCCTGGACCCGTACTGGGTGACCGTGCATCCGCGCCAACTCCTCCTGCAGCACCCTCTGTACGGTGCGGCCGTTGCTCTGGACCTGCCATCCCTGGAAATCCGTGCCGTCGTAGGCCAGGGTCAGCCTGATGTTGCGCTCCGGCACCCCCTACTCCTGTCCTCTCAGCTCCTTGAGCTCCCGATTCATCCGGTCGTACAGCTCCCGCGCCTTGTCCAGGATCGCCGAAGGCTTGCTCTTGGATGCCTTGCCCGTGCCGAAGAGGCGGGAAACGATGCGCTTGGCGTTTTCCAGCGCCGCCGCCCGCCGCTCGGGCTCCTGCCGCGGACCGTACTTGTACTCCAGGAGGCCGGCTATGTAGAGAAAGCCGTCGTAGCCGTAGTTCTTGTCCAGGTCCGGCCCGTAGTTGAGCGTGGCCTCCAGGGGCTCCTCGCCGGTCTGCGCCCGCTCCAGCGCCAGCAGGTAGAAGAACCGCGCCTTGCGGTAGAACAGCAGCGAGAGGTAGTCGTAGTTTTCACCGGGATACTTGCGGTGCAGGGTGTTCATCAGCCAGGCGCACCGCAGTGCGGAAAGTCCCTGCTTGAAGGACGGCGCAGTCATGGGATCCATGAAATCATAGGACATGACCGCCACGTAGTAGCTGGCCGCTCCCTCCCGGAGATCGCGGGGCTCTGCAAAGTCCAGGTCGCTGAAGACCAGGCGCGCGCTCTTCACCCGCCGTTCGGTGTCCGCCTTCAATTGTGCGGCGGCCTCGCCCGTGGTCTCCGAAAAATCCTGCGGGTAGGCCCCGTACAGGCAGGAAGGACAGACCATCACCGCGTAGGCCAGCGGGTGGAGCTCCCCGTACTTCTTGGACGGCTCGTAGAGCCGGCGCAGCTCATCGGTCAGCTCTCCGGCGATCAGCCGTCCGCCCCCCGACAGCAGGTCCTCCCGGAAGAAGGTGCTCTCGCAGACCGGGCAACCCGTCTGATTCTTGCTGAAGAAGGTGATCCTCTTGCCCTGCTCCTCCACCCTCAGTCTCCCTCGATCACAACCACGGCCAGGGCGTTGTCCCGCTCGTGGCTGAGCGACACGAACACCCTTTCTCCCCCGAAGTACTGCAGCGACTCCCGGGCGCGCCCGTACAGCTCCATGTGGGGCTTGCCGTTCTCGTCATTGAGAACCGCGATCTCCCGGAGGGCGAACCCGTGGAGCCCCGTGCCCAGCGCCTTCCCGAACGCCTCCTTGGCGGCGAACCTGGCGGCCAGCGACAGGATCCCCGCTTCCCCTTTGGGCAGGCTCTTGCGAAGCTCCTCTTCGTGGAAGAAGCGCTCGAACAGGCCGGGTATCTTCTCCCAGCGTTTCAGCCTGTACACGTGCACGACGTCGATGCCGATTCCCAGGATCATTGCCTCGATTCCTCTTCTACTCCGGGCAGGAAGGTCAGAGTCAGCTCCTGCGGCTCGTACTTGAGCACCACCAGGTCCGGCGGTACGTCCGGCTGCACCGGCAGCGTGACCTGGCCGGGACGGGTAATCTCGGAACAGTCCACGATCATGTGCAGGCTTCCGGGCATCAATCCCTCGATGGCGATCTGTGTTCCCTGGACCTTGATGCTGCCTTCCGGCAGCGGAGCGGCCAGCCTCAAGGCCGGCGACAGGTCGATGCTGATGATGTCCACTCCCTCGAAGGTCTTGATGATCTGCGCCTGGCGGATGATGATCCTCACCTCCACAGCCCCTCCGCCGACCAGGTGCACCACGGGGCTGTCCAGGACCACGCCGGTCTGGGCGGTGAAGTCTTCGGTGCGGTCCGTCAGGTCTATGGCCTCGGTCTGTACCTGTTGGATCCCCCTGACGGCCGACTCGGGCCCGGTGATCTCCACGGTGCCGGGCACGACGTTGTACTGCACCAGCTCGTAGCCGTAGGCAGGATTCCCTTCCAGGTTCGGCTTGACCTCCACGGTGCTCTCCAGGCGGTGCTCCAACCCCACCCGGATCTCCGACGGATCGACACGCACCTCCAGCGGCTCGATGCTCATGGCCGCCCCCTTGCGCACCACCCGCAGGGGAATGCGGTACTCTCCCGGGGCCTCGATCTTGCCGAAGTCGGCATACACCTCCACGTCGTCATCCGACACCAGGAAGATGCTCTCCCCTTTGCCGCGGAGGGTCACCCTGACGCTCTTCGGGTAGGGGCTGGCCACGGCATAGCCCGCTGGAGGATCCATCTTCAGCTGAACGTTGAAGAAGCGCTCCTCCAGCGTGCTCACCCTGTAAAAGACAAAGATCAGCACCGCAGCGGCCAGCGAGATGATCTTGGCCGGCCAGTTGGTGAGGATCAGGTCGCGGAGGCGCCTACTCTTCAAGCTCACCCTCGCCTTCTGCGGCGCCCGGGAACTCCAGCACCCGCCGGAGCCGCCTGCCGATCTCCTCCAGGCTCAGGTCGTACAGCAGGTTCGCGTCGTAGGCCAACGAGACCGCCCCGTTTTCCTCCGAGACCACCAGTACCACGGCATCCGTTTCTTCGGCCAGCCCCAGGGCCGCCCGGTGCCGGGTGCCGAAGGAACGCCGGATATCCGGCTGCTCCGAAAGCGGCAGGAAACAACCCGCGGCGACCGCCTTGTCCTCGTTGATCACCAGAGCGCCGTCGTGCAGCGGCGTTCCCTCGGTGAAGACCGTCAAGACAAGGCTCGAGGACAGATCCGCGTCCAAACGGGTGCCTGTCTCGACGATGGTGTTCAGCCCGATGTTGCGGGCAAAGACCACGATCGCCCCCAACCGCCGGGCGGAAAGCATCTCCGCGGCATTCAGCACGGCATCGAGATGGTGCAGGCGGGTGCGGCGCTGCCACCTGAACCACGTCCCCTGCCCGATTCTGGTGAAGATGCGGCGCAGCTCCGGCTGGAAGATGATGGCGATCGCGATCACCAGCCCGGGCACCAGCAGATTGAGCACCCACAACAGCGTGCTCAGCTTGAGAAAGAAGGCCAGCAGGTAGATCAGCGCCATGAACAGGGCGCCCTTGATCAGCTGGATCGCCCGCGTCTGAACCAGGATGATGTAGGAGCGGTAGATGAGAAAGGCCAGCAGAAGGATGTCCAGGAAGGGCACCAGGTAGTCCCGCAGCAGCCAGCTCTTGGCGAACACGTCCATGGATCCAGTCCCGACCGCTCTAGGAGGGCACCAGGCCCAGCGACTTCAGCATCCTGACCATCTGGACCGTCTCCGCCACGTCATGCACGCGCAGGATGTCCGCACCGTTGATGGCAGCCGCCGCGCCGGCCACGATGCTTCCCAGCAGCCTCTCCTCAACCGGCACCTCCAGCACCGCGCCGATGAACGACTTCCGCGACAGGCCCACCAGCAGCGGGAACCCCAGCGAACGGAGGGCCTGCCCGTGCCTGATGAGCCGCAGGTTGTCCTCCAGGCGCTTGCCGAAGCCGATCCCCGGATCCAGGATGATCATCTCCGGGGCCACCCCGGCAACCAGCGCCCCTTCCGCCATCTCTGCGAGCTCTTCCAGGACTTCCCTCACGGTGTCTTCATAGTGGGGAGCCTTCTGCATGGTCTTCGGGGTGCCCCGCATGTGCATCACCACGACGGGCACCCCCCGGGCGGCGGCCAGCCCGGCCAGCGCCGGGTCGTCGCGCAGCCCCGAGACGTCGTTGATCATGTCGGCACCCGCCTCGAGGGCCGCCTGGGCCACCCCTGCCTTGCGCGTGTCCACCGAGACCAGCACGTCCCAGCGGCGCCGGATCCCCTCGATCACCGGCACCACCCGCCGCCGCTCCTCCGCCTCCTCGGCCGGCTCGGAGCCGGGTCTGGTGGACTCTCCGCCCACGTCCAGGATGTCCGCGCCGGCCTCCACCATCCCGGCGGCCCGCTCCAGGGCCTCCTCGCTGTCTGCAAGACGGCTGCCCGGAAAGAACGAATCCGGGGTGCAGTTGAGCACCCCCATGACCAGGGGGCCCTGCCGGAAGTCCAGCTCCCGATCCCCCCAGCGCATCACCCCGCGCCTGGCGGCCAGGCAGCTGGACAGCTCCTGGCCGAGCCGCGCCAGCGGGCGCTCCTCCGCCGCCTCCGCGGCGGCCAGCCGGTGGACAAGCCCGCGCAACGCCGATACGCTGCCCCCCAGGAGCGCTCCGTTGCGTCCGGTAGCCATCGCCACTCCGGCACTCTCCGCCAGCGCAGACAGAGCCGCCGCTTCCCGGGGCTCCAGGCGCTGAAGCCGCACCGCCGTGTGCACGAAGTCCTCCGGGCGGGCCGCGCCGGGCTCGACGCCGGCTGAGGCCAGCTGCTCGACCACCTCACGGGCGTAGCTCAGCTGCAACAGATGCACATTGTGGAAACGTCGGGGGTGCGGCATAGGACTTAGGGCGAATTGTAGCAAGAGGGCTTTCGCGCTGTCAACCTGCGGCGGTTTCCGCGCTTTCCGGGCGGGGCCGGGCCGAGGTGCGGGGCGGGCACGCGCAGGCCGAGGTGCCGGGCGGGCACGTGCAGGGCCGGGCGGCGCGGCACCAGCGTGCGGAGCGGGCACGCGCGGAGCGGGGGCCGCCCGCCACGTTTGCATTCCCCACCGGGCTGCATATACTTAACAGTAGTCGAAGACGTTTCCGGCGGACGGAAGGCATGTCGGAGGCGAAATCACCTCAGGAGGAAAAAAAGTGAAGAGATTGGGAGAGTACTTTCAAACCGCCGACTGGAAACAGGAGAAACACGCTCCCGTGATCGAGTGCCCGGACGCCGTGAAGGCCGGCGAGAAGTTCCAGATCGTGGCCTCGGTGGGCAAGGAGATCGCCCATCCGAACACCACGGAGCACCACATCCGCTGGATCCAGGTGTTCTTCCAGCCGGAAGGCGAGAAGTTCAGCTACCAGCTCGCCAACTGTGAGTTCAACGCCCACGGCGAGGCGGCTCAGGGAGCCAACCAGGGCCCGGCGTTCACGGAGCCCGCCGTTTCGGGGACCTTCATGCTGAAGAAGCCCGGAACCATCCACGCGCTCAGCTTCTGCAATATCCACGGGCTATGGGAGAACAGCAAAGCCGTCAAGGTCAGCTAACCCTCGACCGGCTACAACCGCTGCCTCACCTCCCGGGTCTCTCCGGGAGGTGATCCAGAGCCCGTCCCGCCCTCTCTGCTGCCCGTAGCCCCTCCAAGCCCCCGGTTGCCACAGGCCGCACAAATCCGTATCATAGCGCGTTCCCGGGAGGTGGAAGCACTGTGAGCGCGAGTGTCGTCGCGGTGGCGGTCCTGCTGTGCCTGCTGCCCGTTTCCGAGCTGCGGGGAGGGCTGCCCTACGCCCTCGCCAGGGGCGTTCCGCTGCTGCCGGCCTACCTGCTCTGTGTGGGCGCCAACGCGCTGGTGGGTCCGCTGGTGTACCTGTTCCTGGCCACCATGCATCGCCTGCTGGACCGCTTCGCGCCCTACCACCGCCTCTTCGAGCGCGTGGTGGCCCGCACTAGGCGCCGCGTACGCGCCGCTGTGGAGCGTTTCGGCCCCTGGGGGCTGGCCCTGTTCGTGGCCATCCCCCTCCCCATCACCGGCGCCTACACCGGCGCCCTGGGCGCCTGGGTGCTCGGGCTGGAGCGGCGGAAGGCCTTCCCGGCTCTGGTGCTGGGCGTCGTGGTGGCCGGAGTGGTGGTGGCCGGCGTCTACGCTCTGGGCATCAAGGCGCTGTACATTTTCATGAGACGATAGGAAGGAGCCAGTGGGAACAGCCTTTGCCCGGGAGCTCAACCCGGAACAGCTTCGGGCGGTGCAGTCCGTGGACGGCGCCGTGCTGATCCTGGCGGGCGCCGGCTCGGGGAAGACCCGGGTCATCACCTACCGCATCGCCTATCTGCTGGGCAGAGGCGCTCCCCAGTCGGCAATCCTGGCGGTGACCTTCACCAACAAGGCGGCCCGGGAGATGGCCGAGCGGGTCCGCCAGCTCCACGGGCGCCGTCTGCCCAGGCTCACCGTCTGCACCTTTCACGCCTTCGGCGTGCGGATCCTGCGGGAGTATGGCGACCGGCTGGGCTTCCGGCCCAACTTCAGCATCTACGACGAAACCGACCGGCAGGCTCTGATCAAGGATGTGGCCCGCGAGGTGGGCATGATCCGCTCCGGCGGGGAGCCCCTGGACGTCTACCGCATCTCCGGGCTCTTCTCGCGGCTCAAGAGCCAGGTGGAGCCGTGGCGGGAGGAGGACGAACCCTTCCGCCGTCTCTTCCAGGAGTACCAGCGCCACCTGCGGCTGCACAACGCCGTGGATTTCGATGATCTGATCCGCCTGCCCCTGGAGCTGTGGGACAGCGAGCCGGACACCCTGGCCGCCCTGCGGGACCGCTTCCGCTACCTGATGGTGGACGAGTTCCAGGACACCTCCACCCAGCAGTATCGCCTGATCCGGCAGCTGGCCGGCGAGCGGGGCAACATCTGCGTGGTGGGCGACGACGACCAGTCCATCTACTCCTGGCGGGGCGCCAACTTTGAGAACCTGCGCCGGTTCGAGGAGGACTTCCCGGCGCTCACGGAGATCACCCTGGAGCAGAACTACCGCTCCACCGGCGCCATTCTGCTCACCGCCAACGGCCTCATCGCCAGGAACGCCAACCGCAAGCCCAAGCGCCTGTGGAGCTCCCTGGGCCAGGGAGAGCCGGTGCGGGTGAGCTATCCCGAAGACGAGGTGGCAGAGGCCCAGGAGATCGCCGAATCCATCCGGACGCTGTCCCTGCGGGAGCGGCTGCCTCTCAGCAACTTCGGAGTGCTGGTGCGGGCCAACAGCCTGACGCGTCCCATCGAGGAGGCGCTGATCCGGGAGGGCATCCCTTACCAGGTGTCCGGAGGAACCAGCTTCTTCCAGCGCCGGGAGGTGAAGGACGTGGTGAGCTACCTGAAGGTGCTGGCCAACCCGGACGACGACGTGAACCTGGTGCGCATTCTCAACCGCCCGCGGCGCGGCATCGGCCCCCGCACTCTGGAGACGATGGTGGAGACCGCCCGCCGCCGGGGCTGCTCCCTGTACTCGGCACTGGCGGCGCTGCGCCACGCCTCGGATACCCCGCTGCCCGACAGGACGGTGGCCGCGGTGGATGAGTTTCTTTCCATGGTGGAGGAGTACCGAAGCCGGCTGCTGTCCGGCAGGCAGATGGCCGCCTCCCTCAGGGCCCTGGTGGAGGCGCTGGACTACTGGGGCTACCTGGTGCAGGAGAACTCGCAGCCCAACGTGGCGCGCTGGAAGTTCGGCAACGTGGAGGGCATGGTGGACTCCCTGGCCGCCTACGAGTCGGACCCGGACAACCTGAACCCATCCCTCTACGATTACTTGAACCGCATCTCCCTGATCACCCGGGACGACGACCAGGGCCGGGAGGAGCGGGGCAAGGTCAACGTGATGACCATCCATGCGGCGAAAGGGCTGGAGTTCGAGGTGGTCTTCATCGCCGGCGTGGAGCAGGACCTCCTTCCCCACGCCCGCTCGATCGAGGAGGGGGAGGCCAACCTGGAGGAAGAGCGCCGGCTGTTCTACGTGGCCATCACCCGGGCCAGGAGAAGGCTGCACCTGAGCGCCTGCAGAACCCGGAGGCGGCGAGGCCAGCTCCGGGAGGCCGCTCCCTCTGCCTTCCTGGAGGAGCTGCCCCAGGAGCTCCTGGAGATCCGGGAGGCGGAAGAGGCGCTTTCCGCCGGCGAGGCCCGGGAGATGTTCGAGCGCATGAGACAACGCTTTCGCTGAAGGACGCCTATGATCTTCAAGCTGTTCGCCTGTGACGTGTTTACCCGCGAAGTCTGCAGCTGCATCGCCGCCTCGCCCCACACCGTGGACGTGGAGTTCACCGAGATGGGCCAGCACGACAGAAGCGACTCCCTCCGGGAGATCCTGCAGGCAGCCATCGACCGGGTGGAGGCCTCCGGCAAGCGCTACGAGGCCATCCTGCTGGCCTACGGCCTGTGCGGCAACGCCACCGCAGGACTGACGGCGCGCACCGCCCCTCTGGTGCTGCCCCGGGCCCACGACTGCTGCACCATCTTCCTTGGCTCCCGGGCACGGTTCAAGGAGCTGTTTTCCGACAACCCCAGCCGTCCGTTCAGCTCGGGCGGCTACATGGAGCGCGGAGACGGCTACATCCACGACAGCACCACCGGCCGGCTGCTGGGCCTGGACCGGACCTACGAGGACTTCGTGGCCCAGTACGGCGAGGAGAACGCCCGCTACATCATGGAGTCCCTGGCCCCCTCGCGGGACGCCAACACCGATGAGCGGGTGGTGTACATCGACATCCCGGAGACCGCGCAGCCGCGGCTCGAGGAGCAGTGCCGGCGCCAGGCGGAAGCGGACGGGCGGGAGTTCGTGCGCGTCTTGGGGGACATCCGCCTGATCCGCATGCTGATCGACGGCACGTGGCCTCCCGAAGAGTTCCTGGTGGTCCAGCCCGGCCAGAGGGTCCGAGCGGTCTACGACTGGGAGGAGGTCGTCCGGGCGGGACCGTAGCCCTCCAGGCAGGCCCGCAGCCGCTGCACGCTGGCGAGGATCAGACGGCCCGGCTCCCCCGCCCGTAGGAAGCGCTCCGGAGAAAGCTCCAGGTTGTAGATGCCCGAATAGCCCCGCCTGGCCAGGACCGCGATCATCCTCTCCAGGGCTGCATCCCGCCCATCCAGCGGCCAGTGCGTTTCGCCCTGGGGGCCCAGACCGTGAATGTGAGTGTGCATCACGCGCTCCAGGAACGCCTCCGGAACCTCCGCTGAGAGAAAACCCCGCTTGAGGCTGGAGCTGGCATGCCCGAGGTCCCAGCAGATCCCCACCGCGGGATGATTCACCCGGGCCACCATCCGCCTCAGCTCGCCGTAGGTGACGGCCAGGCTCTGACGCGGCCTGGCCCGCATCAGCTCCAGCGCCAGGCGAAAGCCAGGCGCGCGCCGGTCCGCCTGGCGGGCCAGGGTCCCAAGCAGGCGGACGGTCCCGGTTCCCTCCGCCGCGCCTTCCAGGGGGTGCACCGTGCAGACCAGGCCCGCCTGCCTTCCGCGCTCCAGCACCTCGGGGGCCCAGGGAAAGGCGCAGAACAGCTCCTCGCGACCCTCCTCCAGGCTCCCGTGCACCGAGATCGCCATCCGCGCATCACACAGGAGCCGCACGGCGCGCCGGATCTCGGCCGCCCTCATGCTCCGGTCGAAGTAGCGCAGCTCCACCGCCTCCACTCCATAGGCCCGCAGAGCCTCCAGGCAGGCTTCGGGCAGACCGAACGCAGCGGACAGAACCTGGCTGTCCTCCTCCTCGAGGCGGCCGCACAGGTATGCCCAGGGAAGGGAGACCCCGATCGCGACCGAAGCCGCACCAGCCGGACTCATAGCGATCCCATGGTAGTGATCGTGGGGCAGCGCTGTCAACGGACAAATGAAATAAATTCTCCATATTTCTTGACAAATGAACCATTTGGTTCATAATGGTTCGAAAAGCAAGAACAAGGAGGAGGTTTATCGCTATGAGAAGGAGAGCACTGTTCGTGGCGGCGGCCCTCACGCTGCCCCTGGCCCTGCTGTGGGCGGGAGGCAGTCAGGAAGAGACCCCCGCTGCCGTGACGGCCACGCCGGCGGCAAGCGCGGAGCAGGAGAACTGGGAAGCGATCTACGCCGCCGCCAGATCCGAGGGCAAGGTGGTGATCTACTCGCTGTCCTCGCGCATCTTCGACGCGGTGGAAGGCTTCAAAGCCCAGTACCCCGGCATCGACGTGGAACCCTTCGACATGACTGACGTGGAACAGGTGGAGAAGCTCACCAGGGAGCAGGCGGCCGGGGTGTACAACGTGGATGTACTGATGCTGGCCGGCCCCACCGTGGCCAACGAGCTCCTGCCCAAGGGGATGATCCAGAACTACGTGCCCCAGACGCTGGAAGACGGCAAGGCTGCCGCCGCGGTCATCCCGCCGCAGTTCCGGGAGCCCATCCTGGTGCATTCCCTGGAGTCCAAGGTGGTCTTCTACAACTTCGAGAAGTACCCGCAGTCGCCGGTGGATTCCCTCTGGGACCTGACCCGGCCCGAGTGGAAAGGCAAGGTCCAGATGAAGGATCCCATGCTCACCGAGGAAAACCTCAACCTCCTGCAGACCATCGTGCAGCACGCCGACGTGATGGACCAGGCCTACCGGCAGGAGTTCGGCAAGGCCATCGAGCTCAGCCCCGGCATCGAGAACGCCGGCTACGAGTTCATTCTCCGCCTGGTCCGCAACGACCTGGTGCTCACCTCTTCCGACGGAACCGCCTCCAAGGCGGTGGGGACCGCCGGGCAGGCCGATCCGCCCCTGGCCTTCAGCGTGGCCTCCTCCAAGATGCGGGACAACCAGAAGGGCCAGAAGCTCGCCATCGCCTGGAACACCCGACCCAAGGTGGGCATCACCAAGGAGAACTACCTGGTCCTGGCCAACAAGGCCCCCCATCCCAACGCGGCCAGGATGCTGGTACGCTGGCTGCTGGGCGACGCGAGCGGCGGCAAGGGCTTCGAGCCCTGGTACGTGCCCGGCCAGTGGTCTCCCCGCAGCGACGTGGAGCCCACGCTGGACATCACCCTGGAGGACCTGGGCAGCTACACCTGGTACATCGACTACGGGTACGTGTACCAGCGGGGGCTCCAGGTTCGGGATTTCTGGATGGGGCTGTAGGAGGGCGGCGCCCCGACTCAACCGGAGGGTACCTCTACAAGCGATGGAGCTGACGGCACAGGCGTACCGGATAAAGAGGTTCATCAGGCACCCGGAGCGGGTCTGGGGCCTGGTGCTGCTGGCGATGCTGGTCGTGCTGGTGGTGGTGCCGCTGGTCTACATCGTCATCAACTCCATGGTGTACGATGCCACCGGTCCCCGCCTGGTGCGCGGAGCCCGCGCCGGAGAGCCGACGCTGTTCTACTGGTACCGGGTGCTGGCCGGCTCCATCTCCAGGTCGGTGTTCTACGAGCCGGCGCTGCACAGCCTGCTGATCGCCGTGGGCATGACGGCGATCTCCCTTAGCCTGGGCTCGCTCCTGGCGTGGATCGTGGTGCGCACCGACATCCCCTGGAAGCGCTTCTTTTCGATTGTGCTCATCATCCCCTACATCGTCCCCTCGTGGACGGTGGCGCTGGCCTGGATCATGGTCTTCAAGAGCAAGCGCTTTGGCGGCACCCCCGGGCTGCTGAACTACCTGTTCGGGGTGGACGTACCTGCGTGGCTCGCCTACGGCTACCTGCCCATGATCCTCGCCCTGGGAGTGCACTACATTCCCTACACCTTCATCCTCATGCGCGGGGTGCTCACCAACATCGACTCCCGGCTGGAGGAGAGCGCGGAGATCCTGGGGGCGGGGCGTTTCGAGGTCCTGCGCCGGATTACTTTTCCCCTGGCCCTGCCGGCCCTGGGCTCTGCCTTCGTGCTCACCTTCAGCAAGGGTCTGGGCGAGTTCGCCACGCAGGCCTTCCTGGGCCTGCCCATCCGCTTCTACACCCTGTCCACGCGGGTCTACTCGGCGTTGAACAACCGCCTCTACGGCGAGGGGTACGTGCTTGCCCTGGTCCTCATCGCGGCCACCGCCCTCATGGTCTGGGCGAACCAGAGGGTGCTGGGGACCCGCAAAGGCTTCGTTACCATCGAGGGCAAGGGCAGCAGGAAGAAGGCCGTGCCCCTGCGCCTGTGGCGTGGGCCGGTCACTATGCTCATCCTGCTGTCCGTGGTCCTCTTCGTGTTCGGACCGCTGGCCCTCCTGGGCTGGCAGACGCTGATGCGGGTGGACGGCCGCTACGGGCTCGACAACCTGACCCTGCACTACTGGATCGGCAGGGGAGTGGACACCCTGGCGGACGGGCAGGCCGGGATCTTCCGCAACCCCGCGATCCTCAGGGCCATCAGGAACTCGCTGCTTCTTGCCGGCGCCACCGCCCTGGTGAGCGGCTTCGTGGGGATCCTGATCGGATACGCGGTGGTGAGGAACCGGGGCCGTGTCTTCTCCCGCCTGCTGGAGAGTCTGTCCTTCGTGCCCTACATGATACCGGGCATCGCCTTCGGAGGGATCTTTCTCACCATGTTCGCCCGCCACTGGGGGCCCCTGCCTGCGCTCTACGGCACCTTCGGCCTGCTGGCGCTGGCGTGCATCGTGAAGTACCTGCCCTACTCCTCCAGCTCCGGCATCTCGGCGATGCACCAGATCGACCCCTCCCTGGAGGAGGCCGGGGTGGTCCATGGGATCGGATGGGGCACCCGCTTCACCCGCATCATTGTGCCGCTGGCCAGGGCGGGGATCCTCTCGGCGATGCTGCTGACCTTCATCACCACCATGCGGGTGCTGGACGTGGTGGTTCTGCTGGTCACTCCCCGGACCACCCTCATGACCTCGATCATCTTCCGCTACCAGTCGCAGGACTTCATCCAGCACGCCTACGCGATCATGCTGGTGATCGTGTTCCTGGTCATCACGGGGCACACGGTGTTGAACAGGCTGGGAGGCAAGGTGGAGCTATGACCGGGATCGCCCTGGAGGGTCTGTGCAAGAGCTTCGGAGCCGTGAAAGCGGTGGACTGCATGGACCTGCGCATCGCGGAGGGAGAGTTCCTGACCCTGCTCGGGCCCTCCGGCTGCGGCAAGACCACCACCCTGCGCTGCCTGGCCGGGCTGGAGGAGCCGGACGCCGGGGAGATCCACATCGACGGGGTCTGCGCGTTCTCCTCCGGCCGGGGGATCAATCTGCCTCCGGGTCAGCGCAACCTGGGCCTGGTCTTCCAGAACTACGCCCTGTGGCCGCACATGAGGGTGGCGCAGAACGTGGCCTTCGGCCTGCGCAAGGCAAGGCTGGGCAGAAGCGAGCGCCAGGAGAGGGTGGCGCGGATCCTGAAGGTCGTGGGGCTGGCGGGCTGCGAAGACCGCTATCCCCACGAGCTCAGCGGCGGCCAGCAGCAGCGGGTGGCGGTGGCGCGGATGGTGGTGACCCAGCCCAGGATCCTGCTCTTCGACGAGCCCCTGTCCAACCTGGACGCCAAGCTGCGCATGCGGCTGCGCTCCGAGCTGAAGCGGCTGCACCTGGATCTGGGGGCCACCACGGTTTATGTCACCCACGACCAGGTGGAGGCCATGGCGCTCTCCGATCGGATCGTGGTCATGAAGGAGGGGGTGATCCAGCAGACAGGCAGCCCCTTTGAGGTCTACCACTTTCCCCTGAACCTCTTCGTGGCCGACTTCATGGGCAACCCGGAGACCAATCTGCTGGCCGGGCGGGTGCATGTGGATTCGGGACGGGCAGAGATAGCACTGGAGCGGTACCCGGGCGCCGCAGTGCCGGTGGGACGCCCGGCGGGGCTGCACGACGGCCAGCATGTGGTGCTGAACGTTCGTCCCGAGGACGTCGAGATGGGACCGGGTTCCGGACCGTCCTTGAGCCTCCGGGTGTACACCACCCACCCCATGGGCTCCGAGGTGCTGGTGCACCTGCGGGCGGCGGATGCACCCCTGGAGCTGGTGGCGAAGAACCCCGAGGAGCGCTGCCTGGGCTTGAAACCGGAGATGCCCGTCCAGGCTCACCTGAAGCGCGGAAATCTCTTCGACGCGGAACGTGGAGCGGCCCTTGCCTCCTTCGGCTACTGAGCGGCAGGAACGCAACGTCTATCAGCTCATTCTGGACCGCTACGAGAGCTTCTCCAAGCGGCAGAAGACGATCGCCGACTACGTCATGACCAACCTCAACAACGTCATCTACTTCCCCATCGCCAAGATCGTCACCGACGTCGGCGTCAGCCAGGCCACGATCGTGCGCTTCGCGCAGAATCTGGGCTACCGGGGATTTCAGGAGTTCCGCGACGACCTGTTCGCCTACTACAGGCAGTTCCTGTCGCCGGTGGAGCGGATGAAGCACTCCATCGAAGGGCTGGCACAGGAGCCGTTCTCCTATGCCGGCATCACCCGCAACGAGATGGTGTACCTGGAAAGCTCCATCGCCAGCATCTCCGACCAGGCCTACCAGGAGGCCGTCCAGGCCATATGCAGCGCCGGCACTGTCCACATCTTCGGCATCGGTCCCGACGAGCCGCTGGCCGTGCACCTGCACTTTCGGCTCCGGCGGCTGAAAATCCGCACCCTGCGGATCTCGGATTCCGGCCGCAGTCTCTTCGAGCATCTCCTGCTGGTGGGCCGGGAGGACCTGGCCGTGGTCTACAGCTTCGCCAGGCCCTCGGTGGACTTCAAGCGCCTCACCGCGGTGCTGGCGAAAAAGGAGGTGCCGGTGCTGCTCATCACCGACATCTTCCAACCGCCGATGATCCGGGCCGCCCGCTATCTGCTCTGCGCGGAGCGGGGCCCGCTGGGCACCTTCCCCTCGCCCCTGGTGCCGCTGGCCATCACCAACGCCCTCATCCTGGGGGTGGCGAACCGGCTGCAGCCCCAGGCTCTGGCAGCCCTGGAGGAGCTGGGCGATCTCAGGGACAGGTACTTCTACATGCCCTGAGGGGGTGTGCGCCGGCGGGCAGTGGAGCGGCGCCTGTCCGGGGAGCGCCCCCCGGCGGTCGCTCTTGCCCGGCCAGGGTGCCGCACCGCGCCGCCGGCACGTTCTTCCCGCCGCCCGGCGGCAGCCGCAGGCGAATGAAACGGCTGGCCCTCCAGAACGGGCAACTTCCGGCGCAGGACCTTCTCAATGGCCCGCAGATAGGACGCCTCCGAGCCGTCGCAGAAGGAAAGGGCGATCCCCTTTTTCCCGGCGCGGGCGGTGCGGCCGATGCGGTGAACGTAGCTGTCCGGCTCATTGGGCAGGTCGTAGTTGATCACGTGGTCGATGTCGCTGACGTCGATGCCCCGCGCGGCGATGTCGGTGGCCACCAGGACCTGGATCCGCCCCGCGTGGAAGCCCTCCAGGGCGCGGCGGCGCGCCCCCTGGGTTCTGTCGCCGTGGATGGCGTCCACCCGCACGCGCTGCCTGGCGAGCTTCCTGGCGAGCGCGCTGGCCTTGTGCTTGGTGCGGGTGAACACCAGCGCCCGGGACATTCCACCGGCTCTAAGAAGGTGAAGCAGCAGATCCTTCTTGTTTTCCCGGTCGACGAACAGGACGCGCTGATCGATCCGGGGGGTCGTGGCGGCATCCGAGGCGATGGCCACCCGCCGCGGTGCGCGCAGCAGGCCGGCCGCCAGCGACACCACCCCCGGGGGCAGGGTGGCCGAGAAGAACAGCGACTGCCTCCCTGCAGGCAGAGCCGCGATGATCCTCATGAGGTCGGGCATGAAGCCCATGTCCAGCATACGGTCCGCTTCGTCCAGCACCACGATCTCCACCCCGCTCAGCGTCACCCGCCCTTCACCCATCAGGTCCAGGAGCCTCCCGGGTGTGGCCACCAGAACGTCCACTCCCCCGGCGAGCCGCTCGATCTGGTCCCGCCGGCTGACGCCGCCGTAGGCCACGGCCTGCCGCAGATCCAGGTAGCGGCCGAAGGAGGCGAAGCATCCGCCGATCTGAGCGGCCAGCTCCCGGGTTGGCGCCATCACCAGGGCGCGGACCGACCGCCGGGCGGGCCTTCTCCGGCGCAGCGCCAGGTTCTGCAGTACCGGCAGGGCGAAGGCGGCGGTCTTGCCGCTGCCGGTCTGAGCGCTGCCCAGCAGGTCGTGACCGGCCAGGAGGAGCGGGATGGCCTCGGCCTGAACGGGGGTGGGGATCACGAAGTTCTCCGCGCGCAGAGCGCGCCGTATCGGCTCAAGCAGATCGAGCCTGCCGAAATAGTCTTCCTGCATGTGTCTTCCTTGGTTGTAGAGATTGGTTGTAGGGTGCGCAGGACGCCTAGGCTACCGACTGCAGCTCCCTTACCCAGCGCCTGCAGTGCCTGGAAAACTCCGCGAAAGCGTGTTCCAGGTTCTGCTGGATGCCGCTGTTGAAGCTTGCGTAGCGCCTGCGCGATCTGTGGAGCAGGCGGGCGATGGAACGAGCCATGGAGAGGGCGGGCTGCCCCTCGCCCCTGCGGATGATCTCCGCCACCCGGGACTGGAAGGAATGCCGGGTTTCGCGCAGCTGGGCCGAGAACTCGGCGGCCCTCAGGATCTCCTGGGTGATGCGGATGAAGTGATAGCCTTTTACCGCCAGCGCCACCGCGTCCGGGAAAAGTCTGGGTCGGGTCAGCAGGGAGCCGAGCAGATAACGTGCGTAGAGCAGTCCGTAGCTTCCAAACCCCTGCTTCACGAGGGAGAGCAGAAGCGCTCTGATGTCGGTCCAGTCCACCGCTCGTGCCGCCCTGGCGCTGTCCGGACGTCTGCTCAACAACGTGGCGCAGCGCTCGAAATAGCGCGCCGGGGAGTACAGCTCGGAGAGCACCCGCTTGTAGCCGGCGATCAGCTCCGCCTCCGGCATGCGCGGTGTGAAGTTCAGGGTCAGGATGTGGGTGTTGTTGCCGCTGGCGGCCCCGCGCAACCGGCCCTCCCTCTCCAGACGGCGGCCCAGCTGCGTGCTGGGCAGCGCCGTGAGAAGCCCCACCATGGCCACCGGGATCCCGGCCGCCTGCACGAACTCGATCTGCCGGTCGAAGATGTCCGGCGGATCGGTGTCGAACCCCAGGATGAATCCGCCGGTGACCTCCAGACCGCGCCGCTGTATCTTCTCCACGCTCTCCAGTATGCCGGTCTTGAGATTCTGGCCCTTCTGAGTGTACCGCAGGGTTTCCCGATCGGGGGTCTCGATCCCCACGAAGACCATGGCGAAACCGGCGGCGACCATCAGGTCCAGGAGCTCCTCGTCCTGGGCCAGGTCGATGCTGGCCTCGGTGGAGAAGCTGAACGGGAACCCTCGCGCCTTCTGCCAGGCGGTCACCTCCACGAGCAGCTGCTTCACCTTTCGTCGGTTGCCGACGAAGTTGTCGTCCACCACGAACAGCGGTCCCCGGAAACCAGTGGCGTACACCGCCTCCAGCTCCCCCAGGAACTGGACAGGCGTCTTGGTGCGCTGGGTCCGGCCGAACATCTCGATGATATCGCAGAACTCACAGTTGTAGGGGCAGCCGCGGGAGTACTGCAGCGGCATGCTGTCGTAGGCATCCACATCGATCAGATCGAAACGCGGGGCGGGCGTCCCGGCCAGGTCCGGTTTGCCCTCGGCGCGGTACACAGCCTGCGGCCGCCCGGCCTCCAGATCCTCGAGAAAGCGCGGCAGAGTCAGCTCCGCTTCGTCCAGGACGAAGAAGTCCACGCCCTCGATCTCCCGATGCGAGGCAATCGGATACGGCCCGCCCGCCACCACCGGCTTGCCCTGCTCCCGGCAGACCCTCACCACCTCCTCGAAGGAGCTCTTCTGAACAATCATCGCCGATATGAACACCAGGTCGCAGTCCTCGATGTCTTCCCTCCTGAGCGCCCGCACGTTCAGATCGACCAGGCGGAGCTGGTATTCCGGGGGAAGCAGGGCGGCCACGGTCATCAGACCCAGCGGCGGGATGGAGGCCCGCTTGCCAATGAACGGCAGCGCGTAGTCGAAGCTCCAATAGGTAGTGGGGATTTTCGGGTAGACCATCAGTATCCTGCGAATCATGCGTGTCCTTTCCTTCCCAGGGCTACAGGCGCCCGTGGAAACACGGGCGCCTTCTTGTATGGGTGACCGCGAAGGAGGCTGCACAGTTGCAGGATTCGTCCCTCGAATGGAGAGATCTCACCCGCGCCAGAGCGCGCTTCCCCCGGGATGGGTATCGAAGACCCGGGGCGAACCGACTCCGCCCCGGTGCTTCAGTGGTTGCTGGATCTCGAGACTACCAGCGGTCCCGCTGGCCGCCGCCCCTGCGGCCGCCGCTGCCTTCCCGTGGCTTGGAGACGTTCACGGTCAGACTCCGGCCCTCCATCTCGGTCCCGTTGAGGGCCGCGATGGCGTTCTCGGCTTCCTGCTGCGTGCTCATCTCCACGAAGCCAAAACCGCGCGACTTGTCGGTGTAGCGGTCCTTGACCACTGTGGCGGATTCCACCGTGCCGTGGGCGGCAAACAGCTCCCGGATCTGATCATCCGTGACGGAGTACGGCAAACCGCCGACGTAGAGCTTCTTGTTCATGTTCTCCTCCTAGAGAATTACGCTTCTTCCTTTGACACTCACCGCCAAGGAGCAGAACATGTCGGTTTGGCCTACAGTCTGGTCGGTTTCCCTTTGGTATGACATGCAAAGTCGGAATGTCTGGGCTTCTTTGTGTATGTATTTGGCCCCAGAGAGCCCTTCCTGGAACCTACGCCAAGGTACTCGTTTTGCAGGACGAAGTCAAGCGGTCCTGGCCGGCCCGCCTGGGGTCCCGCCTCGCGCCCCCGGTTCCGTCCTTCGCCGGCCGGCGCGCCGGGGACGCTCAACCGGACTTGAGCCTGACCCAGGACCTCTTCTCCGGGGCTCTCTGGGCGATCTCCCCTTCCACCAGCCCCTGCTCGCCCAGAGACTTCATCAGCTGCAGGATGTAGTCTTTCGAAATGCCGAGCCTCTTGGCAAAGAAATCGCACTTCAGCTTCTTGTCGCCCTGGTCCTGCATGACCTCGAGCATCCGCTTTTCGTAGCGCTGTCTCGTCTCCTTGTTCAGCTCCATCTTTCCGTTCCCTCCCTTCCTCTGCAATCGAGGCGATGCCGGCGCGCATAACACGCGCGTCGCGCCCCGCCGGCCCTCCCCCGCAGGCGGCGCCGAGGCTATTTCCTCCGCCTGCGCAGCTGCCCGTACCGTTCGGCCATGGGCCGGGTGACCTGGTGAAACCGCAGCCTGTAGCGCCACCGCAGAGACACCTCCCGGCCGTACCGGCGCGCCGCCGTCCCCAGCCGCAGGGTGCCCCAGCGCCAGACGTTGCCGCCGCTCCTGAGCAGAGACGGCGGCGCCAGCACCACCATCAGCGCCATCTTGCCCAGCCAGCGCCGCACGGGCCTGATGGCCGCCAGCGTCCTGGAGACCGCCGTCCGGTATCGTTCTCTCATTCCGCCGTCTCCTCCAGGCTCAGATCGCCCGCGCCTCGCCGCGGGGCAGCAGATCCGTGAGCCGGAATCCCGCCAGCGAGAAGGCAGGGAAGCCCGACAGCGACGCTTCCTCCGCGGGAAACAACCGTGTGGCCAGACGCGGGAGGTCCGCCATCTCGCGCCTCAGGCCGCTGCGGAAGCCCAGGTTCATGGCCAGGTGGTAGGCGGGATGATCCGCGTTGGCGGGCAGCCGTCTCAGCACCGCCGGAAGCCTGGTGAACTCCCTTGCCACCCATAGCCGCCCCGCCTGCAGCTCGAAGGGGCTCATGTTCCGCGGCTTGAACACCGTGGTGGAGTGATCGTAGTACCGCCAGTCGGTGGTCAGCAGCCGGCCCTCCTCCCGCAGCTGCCTGTAGGTGCGCGTGCCCGGATAGGGAGTCAGCACGTTGATGGAGGCCGAGCTGACGCGATGGCGCTCCAGGAAGTCCAGCGTCTCCGGGAAGGTCTCGGTGGTGTCGGTGTCGAAGCCGAAGATCAGCGACGCGTGGAAATAGATGCCGTGCTCCTTGACCCTGGCGATAGCCTCCCCGACCCGTTCCACCTCCTTGAGGGACTTCCGCATGATCTTCAGCTGGCTGGTGGACACGCTCTCCAGGCCGAAGAACAGGCCCACGCAGCCGCTGCGGGCGGCCAGGCGCATGAGCTCGCTGTTCTTCACGAACGACAGCGAGGCCTGCCCCACCCACCGGATCGAAAGCGGCTCGATCGCCCGGAACAGCTCCCTGGCGTAGCCCGGATCGCCGATGATGTTGTCGTCCAGGAAGATGAACAGCTTCCCGCCCGAGTCAGTGATGTCGCGAACCACGTTGGCTACGGGCACGTGGCGGATCTTCCGGCCGAAGATGTCATGGACGCAACAGAAATCGCAGTTGTAGGGGCAGCCGCGGGTGGTCATGATGGGGATCACGCCGAAGGGCCTCTTCCCGGTCTGCCTGCGGCGTTTCAGGTCCACATACTCATCCAGCGGCGGGCAGGCGCGATGATAGGTCCGCTGCAGCCTGCCGCCCTCGAAATCCTCCAGCACTTGCAGCCACACGCCCTCCGCCTCGCCGATCACCACCGCGTCCGCATGGCGGAGAGCCTCCTCGGGAAGCAGCGTGGGGTGCACCCCGCCCAGCACCACCGTCCTGCCCCGCTTGCGGAACTCACCGGCCAGCTCGTAGGCCCTGGCCGCGTTGGAGGTCATGCAGCTCAAGCCCACCAGGCTGCACTCCTCGTCCAGATCGATGCGCTCGATTTCCTCCTCTATGATCCTCACCTCGTGCTTTGCGGGGGTGAGGCCGGCGATCAGATGCAACGCCAGCTGAGGAATCATGAGGAACCGCGGTTTGCGCAGACTGGGGTCCTTGCACGGGGATATCAAGAGGATCTTCACGGCGCACTGCCTCCTTCCTTCGAAGCGAGCCTCCATGCGGCCCGCGGCGGGCGCACCTTGGAGACGGGCGGCCTCCAAGGTACTGTGCAACTCGAGCGATGCCCCGCTTCGAAGGGGGAAGCGTGTATACGGCCGCGGCGAAAGGCGCCCCGGCCGAGGGGCGATGTGGAATCGCGCGACACCCGCGGTGCCTGATCAGCCAGTATAGCACCGCCATCCTGCAGGCACAAGCCGGACCCGTCCGGCCCAGCAATTCTCAATTTGGCCGAGGGTGGTGGTTCGGCATGGATGTTGTTGCTC
>CAZBDU010000036.1:0-47479 GCA_964490725.1 uncultured Spirochaetaceae bacterium
GGAGGTGGCCAACCCGCAGGTGGTGAGCTGGCGGTTCACCAGCAAGGAGCTGGACAGCGAGACGGGGCTGTATTACTACGGGGCGAGGTACCTGGACCCCAGGACGAGCCGCTGGATCTCACCGGATCCAATACTGAAGGATTATCTCCCAGAAACTCCTGTTGGCGAACAATCTACACAACGCAATCAGCATCTACCCGGACAGGGCGGTGTATTCGATCCGGTCAATCTCGCTTTGTATCCGTATGCAAAGAACAATCCGGTTAGGTACAGAGACCCAATGGGTCTGTTCACGGACAGCGAAGAATACTCAATCGAGTACTACGAGCAGGGTGAACAGCCCATCACCATAACTCAGGGTGGAAAGATATCCGTACTGGGTCAGGATATTGATTTCGGAGCTGTCATCTCTCCCGAAGCAGAGATAAACGTCCCCGCGGGCGCGTCTATCGAAATAGCAAATAGAGAAGAGCGGTTCGTGATCGCCGAGGAAGGGAAATTCTCCTTATCCGGCATCAAGGCGAGGTATCGTGAGTACCTGGAGAGCGAAGACTATGAAAAGGCGATAGCGCACCAGCGAGCTCGCGGTTGGTTGAACGTGACCGCTGGCATTGTGGAGGTTGCGATTGGTCTGACTGTTGGAGCGAAAGCCCCCCTGGTTGCCCAGTCGCTTGGCATGAGCCTCGAAGCCGTTGGCACGGCTAGCGGTGGCTGGATGTGGCTCGGGCTTCAAACAGCTGGCTTTGGTGTGCACGACGTCATGGCCGCATCGAAAGGGCAACTGCTCGACAACAACCCGGCTTTCAAGATCTTCCGCCCTATAACCTACGTGGACTGGTGAGCGGAGAGCGAGATGCTGGGGAAACCGACAAAGACAACCACCCTCGCGATTCTGGTAGCGTTGCCAGCCGCGATTGCGGGTTTCTTGTTTCGTTCATACAAGCTCAAAGGATATCTGGAACTTTCTGACCTATTCGTTGTGCTGTGTATGATCGTCATCCTGGCCGGTATATACTTGCTGGTGGTCCTTGTGCTCCGATGAAACGGACTTTCCGCATAGGTGGACATGAGCCGAGAAGGGACTGACCTGTGAGATTTGGGAACTTGATACACGTTGGTGCTTTGTATCTTGGCGGCATTGTCTGCCTTGTCATCGCTTCCAGGATTCGTCGAACCAATGAGTCGATTTCGAGAAAGCGTCGAATCGCTGTATTTGCGACAGTGCTAGGAACGGTGGCTTTCGCGCTGGGGACCTTGATATTGATGCTGACGCTCCATCTGGTCGACGTGTAGTCAGACATGCACCGGAGGGCACGATCCGCCGAGAACGACCCTCGGCTGGGAGGCCGGCTTACCTTGTCGGGCGTTGAGCCTTCGCTTGATCGTTACATCACCAACGAGGAAGTCGCCACGCTTCTGACTCTCGATGAGGCAGACAAAGATGAAGAGTTGTTGGTAAAGATGGGAATCGCTGGCAAAGCAGAAGCGGTACCACCCGGACCACCTGGGCTCCACCACCTTCGTTACCGATTCGCAAGGCGAGGAGTTCGAGCACCTGGAGTACACGCCCTACGGGGAGAGCTGGATCGAGGAGGTGGCCAACCTGCAGGTGGTGAGCTGGCGGTTCACCAGCAGGGAGCTGGACACGGAGACGGGGCTGTATTACTACGGGGCGAGGTACCTGGACCCGCAGGCCAGCCGCTGGATGAGCCCGGACCCGGCGCTGGGGAAGTATCTGCCGGAAGCGCCGGTCAACGACGAGGCCAGAAGACGGAACCAAAACCTATCGGGTGAGGGCGGCGTGTTCCTGCCGGTGAATCTTTCGGTCTACCACTATGCGATGAACAACCCCCTGGCCTATCGAGACCCGAACGGCGTGGCAGGGCAGAAAGAAACTGTTCCAAGCGATTTCCGTCCACTTCGATACCTGGAGTTGTTCTCGGAAGCGAGATATGGGGAACTGCGGCCACCGATTGTGAGCAGCTTGTCCGGCAATAGCGCCAAGTGGTTTTCGGCAGAAGTGAAGGTCGGTCCGTTGGAGCTAGCAGGGCGAATAGGAGCAACGGGAATGGCTGAAACCCATCCAAGCGAAATACGCGGATCAGAGATCGATGCCATCATGCAGGCAGTGTCAAACCTTCTCGATCCTGATGTGGATGTCAAAGTATGTGGATGGGTCGAGATGGACAGAAGTAGGAAGAAGATCCTGAATTGGAGCATATCTATCACCGGATACGCAATTGACACTTCTGCTGAAACAGCAGGAGGTCGTCCTGGACGTTGGGAGAGATGGCCTGCACATGACCAGCTGCAAGTCCTGATCTCATGTACAAACTTCTCAAACAAACCAGGATACTAGATGAGTAGTAGCCATGAACAGCATTGACAGCATCGCTAAGGGGCGCTGCTTGACGAGGTTCAGTGCTTTCAACTGTCTTATCATCCTGATTATGGCCTTCGCTGGGTGTAATGCTCAAAAGATTGAGATTCGGGGGACGGTTGTGACCTATGACTATGTCAAGCTTGATGGCATTCACTTGACATATTTCGTCATGAACAAGAGTGACGACAAAGACCTCCCGAGAGGGACTGCGAGAATAAGAAGTGACGGACAGTTCAGGATAAGAATAAAGCGGCAAGAGCAGCTACCATTCTGGGTAGTGATTGACGGAGTAGATGTTGTTCCAGAGGTATCTGTGGAAAACAACTCGTATGAGGTATCAGATTACCGAGAAACCAAGATAGACTTGGGAGATGTATATGTCTATGACTACATCAGAATCCTGGATGACCTTCGACATTCAGTCGTCCTCAAGGACTTCACAGTCCGATGGGAGAGCAACATACCTGATGTCGACTACTTCACGGTAGAGTTCTTGCAAAAGATCAGAATTGCCGGCATCAAGGGAAACTCCTTTTCCTTTGACACAATCACGCCGTTGTTGAGAAAACCAGGAACGTACAAGGTGGGTGACATCGAAGTTCTCAACAGGAATGGACGCATCGAAGGCGTGTGCTTCTTAGCGGTGCGTGCGGTAAGACTGATTGACGGACACCCTGTGACAGTCGGCAGTTCTGTGTTAAGGGATGTATCCATAATTGGAAAGTAAAGAGCGGCCCGGCGGGAGATTGGTCATCGACTCAGCGTCAAACTGGGGTGGTTCTCACATGAGGTGCGGGGCGCGCTTCTGCTTTGGAGGGGGCATCGGTTCTATCGATGAGTCTGACCAGGACAATCGTTGCAACTGGATAGAGCAAAGAGTGTCCGAGATACTCGCCTCTGGAAGGAAGGTGCAGTCCTGGCTTCAGAGGCGCATCATTGCCTACTATGAAGAAGAATAGGTGACCAGGAGCAAACGACGGCCCATCGGCAAGATACCTGAACCAGAGGAGGCGAGGTGAGCGAACCGGTTGGCCCGGTCCAGGGTTGGCTGAGGCGATACCCTTGGGCGGTGCGCGCTGGAATGGGCTGCGAGGCAAGCGCGTGAGGGATCGGCGGGGCGCCCGCAGGGCGGTCCGAGGCGCCCCGGAGGGCGCCGAGGACGGAACCCTCGCCGCCGCGTTGTCCCACAGGGCAGGGGCCCGACTCCACCCAGCCCCGGGCCCTGGCCCGGCGGCCCGCGGCGGCGTGGGGCACGCCCAGATGCGGAGTTCGAGCACCTGGAGTACACCCCCTACGGGGAGAGCTGGATCGAGGAGGTGGCCAACCCGCAGGTGGTGAGCTGGCGGTTCACCAGCAAGGAGCTGGACAGCGAGACGGGGTTGTATTACTACGGGGCGAGGTACCTGGACCCGCGGGCCGGCCGCTGGATGAGCCCGGACCCGGCGCTGGGGAAGTATTTGCCGGAAGCATCTAGAGAGGTTGAGGCTCGAAACCGAAATGAACCCCTGGAGGGGCAAGGTGGCGTGCTAAACCCGCTGAATCTTGCGCTCTATAGCTACGCGAAGAATAATCCACTGAGGTACACTGATCCGACCGGACGCGTTGATGAAGAGAGCAGTCCGTGGCGAGCGATCGGAGACTATTAGAAAAGATTCAAGGCTACTACAAGAAAGTCTTTGGCATTCCAAGCGAGGTTGAGAAAGCTAGAGCTGTCCTGGCTTATATCGACGAACATGGTGACAAGCCACCAAGTGTGCGAGGCGGCCAGGCGTTTGCGAACACGGAAGGTCTACTGCCCCAATTCACGGAGAGCCGCGAACCGATTCAGTATCGAGATGGGGGACGAATTTGAAAATCCCCGGGCAACCACGCCGAGGAGAGCGTTTGGTCACAGGCTCTGACAACACTGCTTACTATTCGCCTGACCACTATGCTACGTTCTTCAGGCTGAGGTGAAGATGAACACACCACTGAACATATGTGTGAACCACCTTAACATAGTCCGGCAGACGGCCAATGAGATTGACCAGTGGATCGCAAGCAGAGGCAATCAATTCACCAAGGTGGGTTGGAGAGCGGTTCGTCTGTCGGCTCGTCTACTGCGGTCCGAAAGGGATCTTCATGAGCGTCTCGCTGAATCGCCTAAAATGCCCTCCTACTTCGGCAGGAACTGGGACGCTTTGGATGAGGTTCTGAACGATTTCTATTGGATAGAGGAGAAGCAGGTCTGTTTGGTGATTGGTGAAGCATGCGAACTTCTCACTGAAGAGTCGACCGCCACTCTTGCCACCTTTCTGAGCATCGTCGACAAAGCGTGTCGAGGGGGGAGAGAATGGCTTGCACGCGGTTCAAGTAGTGTGGATGATCCGGCCGCGGCTCTGACAGCAATCATAAGTCTCGGAGAACCGAACGAAGCTTGCGCAGTTCGTTATCGCGATAGTGGGTATCCGGTGGGATACCCTGCGGCGGTATAGCTGAAGGAGCGGTGCCACAGATAAGAGGAGTAGTGTGTTTGTCAAGAAGAGCATCATCCCTTGCGTCGCGATTCTCGCTGCGTTGGCAGGTCAATGCGCTGCCTTTCCCAAAGATCGTGTTATTCCAGTTGTTGAAACGGCCAGTGAACACGACTTGTTAGGTCCTGCACTCAGGGTCGAGTATCCTCCGAGACTTCATTGGCGAAAGGAGCAGGGCGGGTACGATTTTCAGGGCGAACCCAACTACCTGATCTACGAGTTCGATCGTTCTGGACGCTGCATTCGGCGCGCGCTAGGGTTGTGGAAACCGAGCGAAGAAGAGCAACAGTACCAGCTGAGTTCGGACTACCGATTCAGCTTGACTGAGGAAGGACTGATCGCGCGTGTTGTCGAACTAGTGAATGAATCGATACCAGAGATGTCGTATACGACTACGTGGAAGGAGGACGTTATCGAAAACCGGGTAGATCCAACCATAGAGGTGCCTTGGTATGCTTCCGAGATATACGACTACCGTGAGGTACTGCGAAGCGATCAAGGTGGAGTTGAAGTGCAGACACTGGACCCCGGGGACCGGGAGCCTTGGATGATTCGACTGTTCGGGGGCGGAGGAGAGCTGCTGAAAGCGATCAACGGTCCTGGCCACAGCGGCGAACGCGTCTACGAATACGAGGAAGGCCGACTGGTTCGTGAAACTGGAGGCGGCGTCACACGGACATATACTTACAACCAAGATGGATTCGTCGGTCGCGAAGAGGTCGAGACCGACAGCGAGAAGAGAGTGTTTGTCTATGAGTATGACCAGGACAATCGTGGCAACTGGATAGAGCAAAGAGTGTCCGAGATACTCCCCTCCGGAAGGAAGGTGCAGTCCTGGCTTCAGAGACGGACCATCACTTACTATGAAGAAGAATAGATGACCAGGAGCAAACGACGGCCCACCGGTGAGATACCTGAGGTGAGCGAACCGGTCGGCCCGGTCCAGGGTTGGCAGAGGAATCTTGCCTTGTACCACTATGCTGGAAACAACCCAGTGAAACTAGTTGATCCTTTGGGTTTGACGCCTGACAAGCCCAGAAGTGGGTACAGACCATATCCGGAAGGCACTGTGTTCACGATAGATCAGCCAATTCAGCAAGGTCGCTTTGACGCGACGTTTGGCTTCAGCAGCGGGGAACGCACAAGCCAATCTTGTCAAACTGCAGCTATTATCAACACATACGCTGCCATGACCGAGGGAGGAATGTCGCTGTCTGCGCTCAGCACGGCAATCAAAGAGGCGCAGGCGGTGGGTGCGATTGATGCGGAGGGGACGGTAGCGACATTCTCAGCCCTGAGTCAAGCGTTAGCGCGGGGTCTGGGGAGGACCACCTGTTTCGAATACGCGTATCCAGCCCCTGAACGAGAAATGAAAACTTCACCGTCAACGAGCGAGTTTCTCGAGACCGGGGCCAAAGCCGGTACTACTGAACTATACGACGAAGTGACCAACATAACGCATTTCACGGGGATTCTCAAGACGGATCAAGGGGGGGAAACCCTGGAGTCCCTCGATCCGACCAGACCACAAGCCAAGAACCACCAAATCATAGAGATACGGCCGTCGCAGGAACTGAGCCTGCCCTGATTGGAGAGACGATGATGAGACGGAGGTGAGATTGGTTGTTTGTCACTGCGCTGGTCCTAACATCTTCAAGGTGTGTTCCGCAATCCACGAACGAGATGGTGTTCGTGAAGGGAGGAGATTTCCAGATGGGGGTGGAACAAGGCGCTGACAACCCTGCCCATCAAGTATACGTGACTGACTTCTATCTTGCGAAGTATGAGGTTACCGTGGGTCAATGGCGACGCTTCGCAGAGGAAGTGGGCATCCCATTCCCATGGAACAGCTTTGAGTTTGTTTCGATGGTGGGCAAGAGCGCGGCCTCTGAGCTTCCTGACGACTGGCCGATCTTCTATGTCACGTGGTTTGAGGCCGTTTGGTTCAGCAACTGGCTGAGCGAGAGAGACGGCCTCAAGCCTGTCTATGTGTTTGATGAAGCAGCTTTCAGAAGATACATGTACGAGCATGGAGATATGCGCCCCAAGGTTGGCTGGGATGAAACAGCAAATGGTTACCGTCTTCCTACCGAAGCGGAATGGGAGTATGCAGCCACCGACCGGGGGACATGCGGACACTGCGGTTCCGCCGAACTTGGCGATGTTGCGTGGACCAGGGCGAACTCGAAAGACAGCGTGCATCCAGTTGGCAGCAAACGACCGAACGGACTGGGTGTCTATGACATGCTCGGAAACGTGGCAGAATGGTGTTGGGACTATTTTGACGTAGGATACTACGGCAGATCGCGCAAGAACAATCCGAGGGCTCCGACGAGGGGATACGATCCTGCGAATTTCGGGGAGAGCTTCTCGAATATACGTGCTAATCGAGGGTGCACGTGGAAGAGTACCGACAAGTACTGTACTGCGAGGCTTCGCTTCCGGTCTCCCGCACTGCAGCGCGGGGCAGTGGGGATTCGACTGGTCAGGAGCGCAACGAACAAGTAGTCCGTTCCGAGCGCGAGGAACAAGCTCCGCGAAGCCGGAGAACAGAAGGGTGTCTGAGCTTGTACTGCTGCGTTCTCACGCTTGCACTTGCGGTATCCTGTGCGCAACAAGTGGCAGCTGACGATGAGACCGACGCAGCCGGGCTATTTAACTACTACGAAAGGAACTACCTTGGACCGCTTGTTCTCGAAAACATCGAGAGTGCGCCAACGCAAGGGATGGCACTGTTTCAGTACGAAGCTCGGTATACAAATGGTAATCTGAGCCGCGTTACGGGCTACTACCACGACTCGAAGCGGATCAAGTTTGTTGACACCATTGAGAACGGGAGAGTCGCAAGAACGCAGTATTCTGCTCCTGACGGGAGTGTCATTCAGGACAAACGACTGGTGTGGGAGGGGGCCCGTTTGCGCAGGATCGAGAGCTCACAGACGACGATGAATGGCAATACGACAACAGTGCTTCAAGAGTTCACCTATTCCGGTCCACTCAGCATCGGGTATTCCGCTGAAAAGACGTATACTTCCAAGAACGAGATTCGCTCGCTTGTGAGCACGGGGACTTTCACCACGGAGATGCGGCCTTTACACATACATAGCGTGTTGTCAGTGTCTTTCGCGGACGACGACTTCGAAGTGGACGAATACTACACGTACGCCGCAGAAGGGCTATTGACTGACTATCGGGTCGTGTCGTCAGCGTATGGCGAAATACAGCATTTCCAGTACGAATACGAAAACGGCAAATTGGTGAGAAAGACAGGGGTCACCGATATGGGTCGGGTGCGGCGAGAGACGTACTATCAGGACGGGCACGAAGTGGAATACAACAATCTGGCAGGAAATGAGATGCGGAAGTATTCGGACAAGCAGTGTATGCACATTAGGCAGAAGTTGACATTCTGCAAATGGGAGTCATCGAGAGGCGACGGTCTGGTCGATCGTGCGCTGGAGGCCCAGGACGAGAGGATACAGCAAGTCGCGACAGGCCAAGATTCATACTCCACTTCGAAGACACTGATTCTGGATGCTACGTTCGTGCCTACCATGGATGCTTTCCCGCATAGATATGTGGAACGATACTACGAATCCCGTGACTAGTTCGCATTGGACGCGGGTACGCCCGGGCAACTGCCAGCGGAAGCCGGTGCGATAGACGGGTAGGCGCCAAGTTGGCAGAGGCAAAGGCCACAGACAGCCGGTGCGTTGGCATGGGTTACTCAGCAAGCGCGTGAGGGATCGGCGGGACGCCCGAAGGGCGGTCCGAGGCGCCCCGGGAGGGCGCCGAGGACGGAACCCCCGCCGCGCCCGACCCTCCCCGCCGCCGTGACGCCAGGCAAGGTTGGGGCCTACGGGGCGTCCCGGGCCCTGACCGGAGCGCCCGCGGCGGGGAGGGGCACGCCCATCCTCCCGTGTTCCTTCCATTTGCTCCGGGGACCCCGAGGACCGTGCCGACCAGGCGTTCATCGACATCCAGTACCTGCAGGAGCTGGACAGCTGGATCGGCAAGCCCACCTTCCTGCAGGTGCAGGACGCCTCCGGGCGGATGCCGCGCCAGCGGGTGGGCGGCTACGACCTGCGGGGCAACCTCACCACCCTGGAGCAGCATCTGGCCGACGGGCGGAGCGCGGTGAGCCGGCTGGGCAGCTCGACGGGCGTCTTTGAGTCCCGCCGGAGGCAAGGAGATCGCTGTTGCCGGATTTCGACGATCCCCCATGACAATCCGGCCATTGCGTGGTAAAGTCTCTTTATATCTAGCGGTGGTCATAATTCGACCGTAAGTACAAACCATTCCGCGGTTGAATGACCGGTTCTTTCCCAATGTTTGACCTCTGGCGAGGAGGAGTCGATCAATGGCAAAAAGGTCATTCCTGCTGGCTATCCTGGGCTGCCTGGCCGTCTTGGCGCAGGCCCAGCAGGGGGGAGTCGTCAGCTTCAGCCTGAATCCTTCCGTGAACCTGCCTATCGGCACGAGCGCGGGCCGCTACACCCTGGGCGGCGGAGCCGAGCTGACCGGGGAATACAGCATGCCGTTCTTTCCCCCGGCCTTCGCCCAGGCGAGTCTGAACTATAACCTGATTCCCTCCGTCACGAACAAGCTCGTCAACACCTTTTCCCTCGGCATCGGCCCCGGGATCCGCTTCCCCATCGTCTCCAAGCTCTACCTGGGCGCCTCGGTGGAGAACGGCCTGTTCGCCGCCGTGTTCGAGGGGAAATACTCCTTCAGCTACTACCTGCAGGCCAACGCGGGCCTCAGCTACCGGTTCGTCCCCTCCTTCAGCGTCGGCGCGGGGGTGAGCTACAAGCACCACTTTGCCTTTCCGGCCGCAGAGCCCCTCTTCCAGGGGCTCTCCGCGCACCTGGACACCTCCTTTCACCTGGGCGGTAAGAAGAGGCCGGAGCTGAAGATCCGCCAGGTGGAGATCCTGCCGGTCTTCCCGGTGTTCTTCAAGTACTACGACGACAATCCCCTGGGGAAGGTCGTGATCCGCAACGAGGAGCGCGGCACCATCCGTGACGTGACGGTGAGCCTGTTCGTCCCCCAGTTCATGGACAGCCCCAAGCAGTGCATCCAGATCAAGGAGATGAAGAGGGACCAGGAGATGGAGGTGCCGCTGTACGCCCTGTTCACGGAGAACGTGCTGAACATCACGGAGGGCACGAAGTCTCAGGCGGACATCGTGGTGGAGTACACCTTCGACAAGGAACGCCTGGCGGTGAAGCAGTCGGAGACGATGCGGCTGAACGACCGCAACGCCATGACCTGGGATGACGACCGCAAAACCGCCGCCTTCGTCACCGCAAAGGACCCCACGGTGCTGCGCTTCGCCAAGCAGGTGGCCGGTCTGGTGCGCCGGGAAGGGGCTCCGGCGGTGGAGGACAGCCTGCTGGTGGCCATGGGGCTGCACGAGGCGCTCGCCCTGTACGGGCTGCGCTACGTTCCCGACCCCACCACTCCCTACATCGAGTACTCGCAGAACATCTCGGCGGTGGATTTCCTGCAGTTTCCCAACCAGACCCTCCAGTACCGCGCCGGAGACTGCGACGACCTGTCCATCCTCTACTGCGCCCTGCTGGAGGCGGTGGGTATCGAGACGGCCTTCGTGGCCGTGCCCGGCCACATCTACATAGCCTTTGTTCTGGAGGTGCCGCCGGACCGGGTATCCTTGCGCTTCTCCCGGCCGGAGGACGTGATCGTCGCGGAGGGCAAGGCCTGGATTCCCCTGGAGGTGACTTCCATCGATCAGGGCTTCATGAAGGCCTGGGACCTGGCCGCCCGGGAGTGGCGGCGCTACCAGCCCACGGGTGAGGCGGTGTTCTACACCACCCGGGAGGCCTGGAAGCTGTTCGAGGCCGTGGGGTTCCAGGCGCCCCAGGAGACCGTGCGGCTGCCGGATGACCGGGAGGTGATGGAGCGCTTCCACGCGGAGAAGGAGAGGCTCCTGGAAAAGGAGATGCTCCCCCAGGTGCAGGCGGTCCAGGAGCGGCTCAAGAAGACTCCCGGGGATCCCCGCTACCTGAACGCCCTGGGGACGATCTACGCCAAGTACGGGCTGTTCGACCAGGCGGAGGAGCAGTACCGGAAGGCCATCTCCCAGAACTACGCCCCCGCCATCGCCAACATGGGCAACGTCCTGTTCCTGCGGGGCGACACGGAGGCCGCCCAGCAGTACTACCTGCGGGCGTTGAAGCTGGACCCCGAGCGGGTGGCGGTGCTGATCAACCTGGCCAAGACCTACTGGGAGATGGAGAACTACGAGGAGGCGCAGAAGTACTACAACCGGGCCCGGGAGCTGGACCCGGTGCTGCCGGAGAAGTACCGCTACCTGGAGTCGGAGCGCACCGGCGGCCGCGCCGCGGAGGCGGGCCGCCGCGAGGTGGACTGGGCCGAGTAGGGGCTCGTTGGGAGATATGAGGATGCCGAGCATGCAGAGCGGAAAGAGCAGAGGCGGCCGCCGGGTGGCGGCCTGGGTTCCTGGCGCGGCCCTGCTGATCGTGGCGGGGCTTCTGGCCGCGCTTGCGGGATGCAACAACATGGTCTCCATGGGAGACCTGCTGGGGCTGATCGACTCCGACATCACCGGCTCGCTGGCCAAGATCGAGGTCCGGCAGGGCAGCACGCTCCTGGCCAGCGGCACGGGGCAGTACTCCTTCGGCTCCGTGGTGGTGGACGGGGCGGGCGGGTTCGCCAGCGCCGCGGTGACCTTCACGGTGACCAACGCCGGCGGAGCGCAGAGCACCCTCCAGGTGAGCTCCGTGAGCCTGAGCGGCACGCACAAGGCGGACTTCGTGCTGCCCTCGGTGACCAGCACCAACCTGGGCTACAACGAGAGCCTGACCTTCACGATCACCTTCGACCCGACCGCGGTGGGCGCCCGCACGGCCACCGTCACCATCGCCAGCAGCGACCAGGACACCGCCTCCTACACCTTCACGGTGACGGGCACGGGGCAGCTGTTCCGGGTGGAGTCGGTGTCGGTGCCGGCGGTGACGGGATTCGTCATGGGCTACACGGGCGTCGCCACGCCTACCACCACGGTCAACCTGACGGCCTTCGCGATGAGCACCTACGAGATCAGCTACTCGGTCTGGATCAACGTCAAGAACTGGGCGACCGGAAACGGCTACACCTTCACCAACCAGGAGAAGATGGGTGACGGGGCTCCGGGAACGACGGACGAACCGGTGACCAATGTCACCTGGCAGGATGCCATTGCCTGGTGTAATGCCGCCTCCGAACTCGGAGGGCTCAACCCCGTCTACTATACCGACGCGACGCAAACAACCCTCTATCAGAATGCGAACAATACGACTGCGGACATCGCGGCCGGGCCCGGGGGGGGGAAGAACAACAACGACTGCGTGGACTGGCTCGCCAACGGGTACCGCCTGCCCACGGAAGCGGAGTGGGAGTACGCGGCGCGCTATGCAACGCCCTATACCCAGGGAGACTGGGTCAGCGGCGCCACCGGGGCCGGCCAGGAGGGAACCTACACCTGGTACACGACCAACTCCGGCGGCACCACGCACCCTGTGGGGATCCAAGAGCCAAACGGACTCGGGATCTACGACATGAGCGGCAACGTCTTCGAGTGGTGCTGGGACTGGTACGACGCCCTGCCCGGCGGAGGTCCCCTCCCGGATCCCAAGGGCCCGATCGACTCGTCGTTCGGCGTGAGCCGTGTGACCCGGGGAGGGGCTTTCAACTCAGGAATAGGCACCTACCTGCGCACCTCGGACCGGGCCGCCCCTCTGGGACCGGCGACCGTGGCCAACAACCTCGGCTTCCGCGTGGCGCGGCGGCCCTGACCGTGGAGGCTCCACAACGGGGAGAGATTCGAAACGCGGAATAAAGGATGGGACGATGAACAAGATCGTGCTTTGCGGATTGATGGCTCTGGCGGCGGTGACGCTTTCCGGCCAGGAGGTTCTACAAAGTAGCGACCTCTACACCACCGTCACGTCCATGCAGGGCGGAGACTACGCCCTGAAGATCAAGGAGGCCGGCAGCTTCGAGAAGGTGCCGGCAGCGGGGGACGGCACCGTGCTGGATCCCTATCCCTATGGCTACCGGGACTTCCTGCCCCCCAGCCAGCCGGCGGGGGTGCGGGCGGTTGCCCTGGACTCCACGAGCATCCGGGTCTCCTACCTGGCCTCCACGGACAACATCCGGGTGATCGGCTACCGGATCTACCGGGACGACGCCTACGTGGGCTACACCGAGGAGGAGAGCTACGTGGACTCCGGGCTGCAGCAGCGGACCACCTACCTGTACAGCGTCCAGGCCGTGGACCGGTCGCTGAACCGCTCCGAGCGCAGCGAGAACGTGGCGGCCAGCACCCTGGACCCGACCGCCGCTTCCAGCCCGCCGCACTTCGTGGCCGGCCCCTCGGTGCGCTACGCCGCCGACACCTTTGCGGTGGTCGGCTTCACCACGGACAAGGCGGTGGAGGCCACGGTGGAGTACGGCGCAGACGGCAGCTACGGGAGCAGCGCCACGGTGGCGGAGTACCTCACCGAGCACGTGGTCACTCTCACCGGCCTCAGCCCCGGCACCTCCTACGAGTACCGGGTGACGGTGAACGACTTCGGGGACCACGGTCCGGTCACCAGCGCTCCCGACCAGTTCTACACCGCCTGGAACGCGGACACGGTCCCGCCGGGGTTCCTCCAGGGGCCCACGGCCTCCTACGTCTCGGACACCCTGGCCACCATCACCTTCCAGACCGACGAGGACGCGCTGGCCACGGTCTGGTACGGGGCCGGCTCCCTCAACGAGGAGGTGGCCGCGGAGGCCTTCTACGCCGCCGACCACTCCGTCACCCTCACGGGCCTGGACCCGTTCACGGCCTACTCCTTCCAGGTGGAGATGAGCGACCGGTCGGGCAACGGCCCGGTGGCCTCGGCGGTCCTGAGCTTCACCACCACCGGCGAGCCTGATCTGACACCTCCGCACATCCACAAGAAGCCCAGACCGATCTACCTGGCCGACCACGTGGCGGTGCTGGGCTGGGAGACCGACGAACCGGCCAACAGCGTGGTCAACTTCGGCACGGCGAGGGGGTTCCTGGACCGTCAGGCCGTGTCCCACGTGATGACTACCAGGCACCTGGTGGTGCTCTACAACCTGGACAACCATGAGAAGATCTACTTCTCCGCCTCCTCAACGGATCCCAGCGGCAACGTGAGCGAGGAGTGGCGGGAGCAGCACTTCACGACCTTCAAGTTCCCGGACGACGCCCCGCCCAAGATCAGGAAGCTCGAGGTGCGGGCGGAGGCCGATTGGGCGGTGATCCGCTGGGAAACCGACGAGCTCACCGAGAGCAAGGTGCTCTTCGGGACTGACTCCGGCGTCTACACCTTCCAGAAGTACGACTGGAACCTGGCGGAGAAGCACTCGATGCGGTTGACGGGGCTGACCCCGGGAGAGCGGTATTACTTCCAGATTCTGGCCACGGACCCGTCGGGCAACCAGGCCCAGACTCCGGAGTACTCCTTCCCAAGGGAAGGGAAGCGACATCAGTTTGTTTCACATTCAGAAGCACGAGACCATCATCGGAAAGAGGAGAGGCACGATGAATAGGATCATCAGGATTGCGGTAGTGGTTGTGTTCCTGGCGGGGGTCACCTTCTTCGCGGCCGCTGACCCTCTGCAGAAGCTGATCGGGTACACGGGCTTTCTCACGGAGCTGGGGACGCCGGTGACCGGCGCGCGGGACCTCACCTTCAAGATCTACAGCGCGGCGACCGGAGGGACGCCCCTCTGGACTGAGACTCATACCGGGGTGGTCGTCACGGACGGAGAGTTCACCGTCTCCCTGGGCGAGACCGTTCCCCTGGACGGGTCGGTGGACTTTCACTCCAACCTCCAGTACTGGCTGGGGGTTACCATCGGGGCCGGTGTGGAGCTGACGCCCAGGAAGAAGCTCCTATTCGTACCCTACGCCTTCAAGGCGGAGATCGAAACGCGGACCAGCGATCCGGCATCTCCGGTCACCGGGCAGATCTGGCTGAGGACGGACCTGTAACCCCACTGTCCCGCTATCAGGAGGACATGGACATGCGTATCAGAAGACGTGCCTGCAGGATCGCGCTCCTGCTATTCGCCGGTCTGGCGCTCCTGCTCCTGCCCGGCGCCGCGCTGTACGCCCAGTGCTTCACCGGCCTGCCCGATCCGATCATCACCCTGGGAGGCACGGAGAACTACCTGAACTTCGAAGGGACCCCCTACGTTCGCTACCGCATCCCCGTGGTCAACTGGTCCGCCTTCCCGGACGCCCTGTTCGTCCCGCGGCCGGACCTGCCCGCCTGCGGCATCAACACGGACGCCGCCCGCGGCTGGGTGGAGATCTACGACGCCAGCGACGACAGCTACATCTACGGGTTCTGCGCGTTCGACTCGGCAAACGACCTTACAAACGTCTGGTTCGGGCTCCTTCCCGGCGTGACCCCGCCGGCGCAGGTGTACATCAAGATCATCGACCGGGACCCCGCCTGTACCGACGAGTGGGTCTCGGCCCCCATCAACGTCTACGCCCCGACGCCCGCGGTGGCCAACCCCGACGCCTTCAACACCCCCGAGGACACCGCCTACACGGGGGCGGTGCTCTCCAATGACACCGACATCAACGGCGACACCCTGGACGTGACGGCGGTCACCGCGCCCAGCCACGGCACCGCGACGCTGCTCGCGAGCAACAGCGTGCGCTACACCCCGGCGGCCAACTACCACGGCTCGGACAGCTTCACCTACACCGTGAGTGACGGGACCCACACCACCGTCGGCACGGTCAACGTGACGGTCAGCTCCGTTCCCGACAACCCGGTGGCCGCCGCCGACGCCGCCACCGTGGCGGAGGATTCAAGCGTTTCCGTCTCTGTGCTGGCCAACGACACCGACGTGGACATCCCCCTGGACGGGGACGTGCTGGCGGTGCAGAGCGTGACCGACCCGCCCCACGGGACCACCTCCATCGTGGGTCTCCAGGTTCTCTACACCCCGGACGCCAACTACAACGGCTCGGACAGCTTCAGCTACACCATGAACGACGGCACCGGGCGCACGGATTCAGCGAATGTCTCCGTCACCGTCACCTCGGTCCCGGACGCTCCGAACGCCCCCACGGGGCTGCAGACGCAGGGGAAGGTGGACCCCATCAACGTCTCCGATTACACGCCGCTGTTCAGCTGGCTGTTCAGCGACATCGACGAGGCGGACGCCTCCGGGGACCACCAGAGCGCCTGGCAGATCCGCATCGGCACCTCCTCGGGCGCCTCAGACGCCTGGGATTCGGGCAAGGTCACCGGCGTGCCGGGCAGCGGCACCCTGCCGGGAGCAGTGGTCCTGTTGCCCAACGCCACTTACTGGTGGTCCGTGCGGGTCTGGGACAGCTACGACCTGCCCAGCGCCTATGCGACGGACGGGACCTTCGTCATCCTGGACATCGGGCTGCGCGTGTTCGACGGCACGCAGATCGTGCGCATCGCCACGGACTACGTGAGCCCCACCACCTATCCGCTGCGCATCCACAAGGGCGGCACGACCTACGGGATCGTGCTGGTGGACCCGTCGGATCCGGATGCCTCGAAGATCCGCATCCAGACCAGCTCCGGGATCAAGGCGCTGAAGAAGATGTAGCATCAGGGGCGGGAGGCGGCCCGAAAGAGCCGGCCCCCGCCCCTTCTTTCCGGGCTAATCCTCCAGCAGCTCCTTCAGGCTCTGCAGCACCGTCTTCCAGTTGTTTTCCGAGTGCTCGGCCTCCTCCCGGGTGGAGTTGTTGTCCTGGCTCACGGTGAGCCGGGTCTGGCCGTCCTCTTCGGAAAGCTCGTAGGTGACGGTGTTGTAGCTCTCCGGCCTGTCCTCAAGCCCGGAAAGCGCGCTCCAGTAGGTGGTTTTCAGCAGCCTGTTGGGCACGACCTCCAGGATCCTGCCCTTGTCCTCGTAGGACTTTCCCTGCCAGACGCCCCTGTAGGTGATGGGGCTGCCTGCCTTCCAGTCGGAGCTTGCTTCGGTTCCGAACAGATACTCCCTGATGAGCTGTGGATTGGTCAGCGCATCCCAAACCCTCGCGTTGCCTGCCTTGATCGCCACGCTGGCCGTGGCCACGTATGCGCCCTTCGCGTTCATGGAACAAATATGAGTGATAGACTCAGCTTTGACAAGCAGCGAACCGGGCGAGCTTGGCGAGCCAGGCCGTCGCGCGGGCTCCGCCGACCCTGCCGGTCGCGCAGGCCGCGAAGCCCCTGGCGGGCCGGGCGGCGCTGCCCAGGCGAGCCGGACGCGGGCCGCCCGGGAGGCGGTTGATCGGGAGGACCGACGGGTGCATCATGACCTCCGCAACGGAGGAGCGCAATGCAGAAGAGCTATCTCAAACAGGCATCCCCCTTCCGCGTGCCCGCCTCGGACGGCAAGCTGATCGAGGAACACTTCGGCCGGGCCAGCGCCGGAGGGGAGGCGTTGAGCATCGCCCACATGATCGCGCCTCCCGGCTGGTCGGAGCCCCCGCAGCGGCCGGAGTTCGACGAGTACACGTTGGTGATCAGGGGGAAGAAGAGGGTGACCGTGGACGGCGAGGAGATCACCGTTACCGCCGGGGAGTCGCTGCTGGTCCGCAGAGGCGCCTCGGTGCGCTACGCCAACCCCTTTGCCGAGGAGGTGGAGTATGTTTCGGTGTGCCTGCCGGCCTTCTCGCCGGAGCTGGCCCATCGCCAGGACGGGGCCGTGCCCGGCGGCTGAGCGGGCGGCTCCAGTCTGACGCGCGCTGCGCCGGGCGGCCCTGAGACTGGAGGCGCCGGGGGGCAGTGGCGCGCCGGCGTGATAGACCCTTCCGTATGGGAGACAGTCTGGGGGAAAGGCGGTGTGCCTGGCGGGTGCGGCAGAGGGACCTGCTGGCGGCGGCGATCGTTCTCGCCGTGGCCGGGTGCGCGAGCGCTCCCCGCGTCGATCCGGTCCGAGCTCTGGAGGAGGCCGCGGCCAGCCTGAGGGACGGCGCGCCCCGGGAGGCGTGGTGGCGATCGCCGCGGCGCTGCTGTGTCTCTCGGCCGGCCTGGCAGCAGCGGGACCTCTTCCCGGCTTGTCCGTGGGGGGATTCTCCCTGGTCCCCGGCGCATCGGCCCTGGCGCCGCAGGGGTCGACCCCGCTCAAGCTCACCCTGCACGGGGACCAGCAGGAGGACCTGAGCCGGGCGCTGCGCTGGACCTGGCTGTCCGTAACTGCCTGCGGGCTGGACCCGGTCTCCGGGGCGGTGGCCCTCACGGTAGATCCGCTGATGGGCGGGATCCTGGGCCTGGGCAGCCTGGTGTTCTGGGGCATCTCCACGTGGAACATGGCCAAGGGCCTCGGCGCAGTGGAGAGCGACCTGAACCTGTTGGACTCGGACGCTCCGCGGCCCATGCTGCAGGAAATCACCTCCTTCATTGCGGCGGCGTGCGCAGTCACCTTCGCCATCTCCCTGGGCTACGCCTTCGCCGATGACACGGGAGTGGCCCACGTGTTCATGGGCGTCTCCGTCGTGGTGACCTCGATCGGCGGGGGGATCGCGGTGAGCTCGACGTTCATCTACACCGGCTCGGTGGATCGCGGCGGGGAGCGGGAGGCCCGGGCGGGGCCGCCGCTGGTTCCGGTGGCGCGGAAGCGCCGGCGGCACTTCTATCCGCCGTTGCTGCGATTCAGCTACTGAGCAGCGGGTAGGGGGCGCGCAGGCACGGGGTGGGGGGCGCCGGGTCAGCCGTTCACAGGAACCGTGAGGGTGACCCGCGTCCCCTGCCCGGGAGCACTGGTCACCTCCAGCTCCCCGCCGTGCAGGTACAGTCCCTCGCGGATATTGAACAGGCCGAAGCCGGGGCCGTTCGGGTCCTCCTTGCCCGCAAAGCCCGCCCCTTCGTCCTGGACCGTTATCCGCACCGCCTCCGGCGAGCGGGACAGAGACAGCCGGGCGGTGTCGGTGCTGGCGTGCTTGACCACGTTGAACAGCAGCTCCCGCACCGACTGGAAAAGAAAGAGACGCAGCTCCTCGGTGACGCGGCCATCCGGGTCTCCGGTCACCTGCATGGCCGCGCGCAGCCCGAAACGGTCCATCTGTTCGCACAGCCAGCGCAGGGAGGCGGCCAGCCCGGCGCGCTGGAGGATCGGCGGGCTGAGCTCGACCGCCAGCGTGCGTGCCATGTCCAGGGACTCCTCGAGCAGCCCGTCGGCCTTCTCCAGGGTGTCGGCCTCCGCGCCGGCTCTGGCCGCGGTCTGGATCAGCATCCGCGCCCCCACCAGCAGCTGCTGCAGATGATCGTGCAGGAGCTGCGCCAGGCGCCGCCGCTCGGCCTGCTCCGCCTCGGCGAGCTGCCGGGCCAGGCGCCTGAGCCGGTCCGTGCGCTCCACCACCCTGGCCTCCAGCTCCGCGTTCAGCCTCTCGACCTCCTCTTCGGCCTCCCGGCGCTGGGTGATGTCCCTGCCCACCGACTGATACTCCCTGAGCTGCCCGTCAGGAGCAAAGATCCCCCGGTGCGTCCACATCTGCCACCGCACCGCGCCGTCCGGGAGCACCGTCCGGTGCTCCCCCGCGGCCGCCGGGTTCTCGGCCCGCAGGGAGGCGATTCTGGCGCTCACGGCGGCCCGGTCTTCGGGATATACGGCGGCCAGGAAATCGCCGCCCGGCACGCTCTCGGCGCGCCTGCCATAGTACTTGCACCAGGCCTGGTTGGCGAAGGTGAGCGTCCCGTCAGGAAGCCAGCTGCAGATGAGCTCGGTCTGGTCCTCCACGATGGCGCGGTAGCGGGCCTCGCTTGTGCGCAGCGCCTCCTCCGCCTCCCGGAGGCGGACGTAGGAGACGTGACCTTCCCCCACGATGGCGTCCACCTCTTTGCCGCGCAGGGCGGCGATCGCGGACTCCGCCCGGGCGAGCCTTTCCCTCAAGGAGGCTCGCGGTGGCCTATCCTTCATCCGCGCCTCCGTCGAGCTTCAGGGCCGTCAGCACCTTCTCCGTGTCGCTGAGGTTGCCGAACACGGTTGCCTCCACACCGGGACCGTTGCCCAGCAGGGCCGGGGTGACAAAGATCTCGTGCCGGAGCGCCTCCTGGTAGTCGCTGAGGACGTCCACGATCTCCAACCTGAAGCGTCCCGCCAGGTGCCGGCGGCAGATACGTTCCAGGTTCTGGCGGGCCAGCCGGGAGTTCGGCTCCTCCCCGGCCACGAACAGCCGCAGCAGGTAGGTCCCCGGGGCGGCCCCGTTGTCCGCCTGCGCGGCGCTACCCATCGTTCCGCTCCGTCTTTCCTGCGGGCGCGCCGGATTCGCCCCCGGGGGCCAGCCCGCGATCGGTGATGCGGAACTCGTGCAGCCCGCTGGAGTGCCTGACTCCCCGGGACTTGAGCACCAGCACCCGCCGGCCCACCTCACGGTCTTGCTGGTGCTGGGTGAGCAGGACCACGGTGTCCATCACCGAGGAGAGGCCCATCCCGCTCATTTCCTGGACGTCCAGCATCCCTCGGATCTGGTTGGTGAGCAGGCAGGTCACGTTCCTGCGCTTGCACTGGTCCAGCAGGCGCACCCCGAAGTCGAAGGCCACGTCGGGGCCCCCCATCCGTTCGCAGGCGGAGACCGCGTCCACCACCAGGTGATTCGGGGCAAACCTGTCCATGGCGCGCAGGATGTGGAGCAGGTGCTCCTCCGCGCCCCTGCCTTCGGGCATGGCCGTTCGGATCTCCAGCTTGCCGGCCTCCAGGGCGGGGCGCAGATCGATCCCTGGGCTCAGCATGGACCGCACCAGCGCCTCCCTGGACTCCTCGAAATCCAGGTAGAGCACCTTCTCTCCTCTGGCGCAGGCGGCCTGGACGAAGGTGCAGGCCAGGCTGGTCTTCCCGGTGCCGCTGGTCCCGGAGATGATGACGCTGGAGTTGCGCCGGAAGCCTCCGCCCAGGATCCGGTCCACCCAGGGCAGCCCCGATGAAACCGGCTCCCCCGGAGGGGCGTGATGAAGCTCCACCGTGGTGATGGGCACCAGGGCCAGGCCGCCGCGCTCGATGACGAAGGGATACTCGTTCCTGCCGAACCCCGAGCCGCGGTATTTCAGCACTCGCAGGCGGCGGGTGCTGCGCTGCCAGGACACGCGCTGATCCAGGCGTAGCACGCAGTCGGTGAGGTACTCCAGGAACTGGTAGCGGCCCGCCGGCCCGGCGCCGGGCCCTTCCTTCACCGAGAGAATCGCGGTGAGCTGCCGGGCCTGCAGCCAGGCGTGCAGCCTGTACAGCTCGTCCCGTTCCCGGGAAAGGTCGTCAAACAGCTGGAGCAGCACGTCGAAGGCGTCGACGACGATCCGTCCGGCCTGCATGTGCTGCGCCTTTCCTTCGAGAATGGCGAACAGGGCCTTCAAGTCGAACTGGCCCGCCAGCACCGCCTCCGGGCTGATTCTTACCCCCATGAGGAAGAGCGTTCCTTCCTTCTCCAGCGCGGCCAGGTCCCAGCCCATGGCCAGGGCGTTTCGGCGCACCGCCTCCGCGCTCTCCTCGAAGGACAGGAAGATGCCCGCCTCGCCGGCCAGCGCCCCGCGGTAGAGGAACTCCAGCCCCAGCACGGTCTTCCCGGAACCGGGCCCGCCGCCTACCAGCGTGACCTTGCCGCGGGGAAGGCCCCCTTCCAGGACGGCGTCAAGGCCGGCGATGCCGGTGGCGACCTTGGGCACAGAACGCCCCTCCGGCACGGCGGAGCTCCCGCCTTGGCGCTCTTTTGCATGCCTCATGTCAGAACAGGGGATCCGCCGGTGCGGGTTCGCCGGGGCGCGCTACACGCTGCGGACCAGTGACCTCCTTCAGTGGCTGCTGCAAGCATAATCCAGCCGGTTGCAGCCGTCAACCGACCCCCCGGGGCCTGCAGTGCGCCCCGCTGTCCCGCCGGCGTGGCCGGAGACTGCGCCCGCCGCCTGAGCGCTGGCCTGCCGCCCGAAGCGGGTTTGCGGCCTTCCCGCCTCTTAGTATCTTCTCAAGGGGGGAGGCGGAAGAATGTCGAATAGCGCGAACCCTGAACGCGTCGGCCGGGCGATCATTGACATCCCGAAGGAGCTTCCGGTTCTGCCGCTGCGCAGCACGGTGATTTTCCCCTTCGCGGTGACGCAGCTGTCCGTGGGCATTCCACGTTCGGTGAAGCTGGTGGAGGAGGCGCTGCAGGGGGAAAGCCTGATCGGCCTGGTGGCCATGAAGGATGCCGCCGTGGAGGAGCCGGCGCCCGGGCAGGTATACGAGACCGGCACGGTGGGCAGGATCATCCGGGTGGTGCGCGCGCCGGAGGGCAGCATGCAGGTGTTGATCCAGGGGCTGGAGCGGTTCCGCATCGACTCCTGGCTGGAGCCCCGGCCGTATCTGCGCGCGCACATTCAGCTCCTGGCCGACGAAACGCAGGCCGACCTGGAGCTGGAGGCGCTCCAGCGGTCCCTTCGCGACGTGGCCAGGGATGTGATCGAGCTTTCCCCGAACCTTCCCAAGGAGGCCAGTAACTTCCTGGACATGGTGGAGGACCCGCGCCAGCTCGCCTACCTGGTGGCGGCCAACATTCAGATGGAGCTGAAGGAGGCGCAGGAGTTCCTCGAGATGAGCGTGCTGAAGGACCGGCTGGGCGCGCTCATAGCCCGGCTCTCCCACGAGAAGGAGGTGCTGAGCCTGGGTCAGAAGATCCAGTCCGAGGCCCGGGAGGAGATGGACAAGGCGCAGCGGGAGTACTTCCTCCGCCAGCAGCTGCGGGCCATCCAGAAGGAGCTGGGAGAGCTGGACGAGAACCAGGACACGGTGGCGGAGTACACCGAGAAGATAGGGAAGGCCGGAATGCCGGAGGAGGCCGAGAAGGAGGCCAGGCGAGAGCTGAAGCGCATGGCCGCCATGCCGCCGCAGTCGGCCGAGTACCCCATGCTGAAGACCTACCTGGACTGGATGGTGGAGCTACCCTGGAGCCGCGCCAGCGCCGACCGGCTCGACATCGAGCCCGCCCGCCGGGTGCTGGACGAGGATCACTACGACCTGGAGGAGGTCAAGGATCGCATCATCGAGTACCTGGCGGTGCGCAAGCTGCTCAGGGACCGCGGACAGGAGGCACCCGCCGCCGGACAGCCTTCGGAGGGCTCCAGGGGAGTGATTCTCTGCTTCGTGGGCCCCCCGGGGGTGGGCAAGACCTCCCTGGGCCAGAGCATCGCCCGGGCGCTGGGCAGGACCTTCACCCGCATGAGCCTGGGGGGGATGCGCGACGAGGCCGAGATCCGCGGCCATCGCCGCACCTACATCGGGGCCATGCCCGGCCGCATAATACAGGCCATCCGGCGGGCGGGGACGCGCAACCCGGTGTTCATGCTGGACGAGATCGACAAGGTGGGATCCGACTGGCGCGGGGACCCCTCCAGCGCCCTGCTGGAGGTGCTGGACCCGGCGCAGAACCACTCCTTCCGGGACCACTACCTGAACGTGGAGTTTTCCCTGAGTGAGGTCATGTTCATCACCACGGCCAACCTCCTGGAGACCATCCCGCCGCCTCTGCGGGACCGGATGGAGATCATCCACCTGGACGGCTACACGGAGTACGAGAAGGTGCGCATCGCCCAGCTCCACCTGCTGCCGCGGCAGCTGCGGGCCAACGGCCTTAAGGAGGGGGAGCTCGGCTTCCGGGAGGAGGCGCTCCGCAAGATCGTCCGCGACTATACCCGGGAGGCCGGGGTGCGGAACCTGGAGCGGCAGATCGGCGCCATGTGCCGCAAGAGCGCGGTTCGGATCGCCGCCGGAGAGGCCGCCTCCCTGGAGGTCACCCCGGAGCTGGTGAGAGACTTCTTGAAGAAGGAGAAGTTCGAGGCGGACGCCGCCGAGGTGGTCGATATCCCCGGGATCGCCACAGGCCTGGCGGTCACCCCCTTCGGGGGGGAGATCCTCTTCATCGAGGCTACCCGCATGAAGGGCAAGGGGGAGTTCACCCTCACCGGCCACCTGGGCGACGTCATGCGGGAAAGCGCCCGCATCGCCCACAGCTACGTGCGCTCCAAGGCCCCGGAACTGGGCATCGACGAGGAGCGCTTCGCCGACTCGGACGTGCACATCCACGTGCCTGCCGGGGCGGTGCCCAAGGACGGGCCTTCCGCAGGGCTGGCCATGGTGCTGGCGGTGGCCAGCCTGTTCAGCGGCCGGCCGGTGGCCTCCGAGACGGGCATGACCGGCGAGGCCACCCTGCGCGGGCGGGTGCTGCCGGTGGGCGGCATCAAGATGAAGGTCTTGGCGGCGCACCGGGCGGGGCTGAAAAGGGTGATCCTGCCCCGGCGCAACGAACGGGACCTGGAGGACCTTCCGCAGGAAGTGCGGGACGACCTGCAGTTCGTGCTGGTGGAGCGGATCGACGAGGCGCTGGAGGCGGCGCTTGCCCCAGGGGGCCGCTCGGGTGAGCGCCCTGCGCGCATCGCCTGAGCACGCCGGTCTCCACCCCTCGCTCCCACGCCTCGCTCTACCTGCCCGGGGTGCTGAGTGAAGTTGCGGCGGGGAACCATCCGCCCTATACTCGGGCTGATAGAGAAAGCTTGGCCGTGCGCCTGGCCGCCGGCGTGAAAGGAAGGTCCCCGTGAACCGAAAGGTCCGCCGTCTGATGCCGGTTGCAGTCCTTCTGGGTCTGCTGGTGCCCGCCGCGGGCTTTGCACTGGCCCCGCCGGGGGCGCAGGTCTTCATCAACGAGATCCACTACGACAACGCCGGCACCGACACCGCAGAGGCCGTGGAGATCGCCGGCCCGGCAGGAACCGACCTGGGCGGCTACAGCCTGGTGCTGTACAACGGCTCCTTCGGCGGAGTCTACGGGACCAGAGCGCTGGCTGGGACCATCCCCGACCAGCAGGGCGGCTTTGGCACTGTGGTCTTCCTTTTCCCCACCAACGGGCTCCAGAACGGCTCGCCCGACGGCCTAGCCCTGGTTGCTCCCGACGGCTCGGTGGCGCTGTTCCTCAGCTACGAGGGGACCTTCACCGCCACGGACGGGCCCGCCGCGGGTCTGGTCAGCACGGACATCGGTGTGGCCGAGAGCTCCGGCACCCCCGAGGGCCAGTCGCTGCAGCTCACGGGCAGCGGCTCCACCTACGGCCAGTTCTCCTGGAGCGGTCCTGCCTCCGGCACTTTCGGGGCCCCGAACGCGGGGCAGACCTTCACTGCCGCCGCCGGCGAGCCGGTGGTGGTGAGCTGCGGGGAGGGGCTCACCGCCTTCCAGGGCGACGGAGCCACCAGGACCGTGACCGCAACGGACGCCGACGGCACCGTGGTGGAGATCGCCATCACCTCCGTGGCGCCCGCTCCCGCCGCCGGGGGGATCTCCCTGGGCCAGGTGGCGCCCGCCGGCGGCTCCGGAGGCACGGCCAGCGCCGTCCTTTCGGTGGCCTCCGACACTCCTGCCGGGACCTACGCAGTCACCATCACCGCCACCAACAACGACAGCCCGGCGGCGCAGACCGGCACGTGTGCTCTCAGCGTGGAGGTAGTGGAGGTGCTGGCCATCGGGACGGTGCAGGGATCGGTGGGTGACGGGGAGGACGGGACCACCTTTTCCTCTCCCTACGCCGGCCGGACCGTGGTGGTGCGGGGGGTAATCTACCAGAAGATCCTGGCCCGCACCGCAAGCGGCGGTTCCAGCTACGGCTTCTTCCTGCAGAACACCCCGGCCACGGCGGACGCAGACCCGGCCTCCTCCGATGGCATCTTCGTCTACATGAGCCGCTACACCTCCCTGATCGGCGGCTACATTCCCGAGGTGGGAGACGAGGTGATCGTCCGCGGCCGCGTCTCGGAGTACTACGATCTCACCGAGCTCGGCAGCGCCAGCGCCCTGCAGGTGGCGCGCTCCGGGGTGAACCTGGAGGCCGAGGTTCCCGCCTTCGCGGCCTGTCCGCCTGCGGACCTGGGTGAGGCCAACCGCTACTGGGAGCGCCGGGAGGGGATGCGGGCGCGCATCCCCAGCGGCAGCATCGTGCTGAACGGGCGCGACGTCTTTGCCAGCACGCTGGACGGGGAGGTCTGGGTGGCCACCCACTTCAGCCCTATCGCGCTGCGCTCCGATCCGTATGCCCGGCGCGCCTTCCGGGACGCCCATCCCCTGGACGACATCCCGGACCAGCTCTTCGACAACGGCAATGGCTACCGCATCGTCATGGGCAGCCTGGGGGTGAAGGCCGCCGCGGGGGACAATACCGTGCTGATCGCCCCCGCCCGGACCTTCGACACCCTGGCCAACGCGCCGGTAGGGGGGGTGTACTACTCCTACGGTAAGTACCAGGTCCAGGTGGCGGAGCAGCCCCAGCTCATCCCCGGCGCGGACCCGGCGCTGAACGCGCCGCCGGCTCCGCCGGAGCGCGAGTTGGGCTACAGCATCGTCACCTACAACCTGGAGAACCTCTACGACTACCGGGACGATCCCTTCGACGGCTGCGACTTCCCCGGCAACCCCGGCTGTCCCGGCGTCTACCCGCCCTTCGACTATGTGCCCGAAAGCGACGCCGTCTACCAGAAGCGGCTGGCTCAGATCGCCGCCCAGATCGTCGGGGACCTGCATGCCCCCGACCTCCTGCTGGTCCAGGAGGTGGAGGACCAGGACATCGCATCAGTGGCGGCGGGGGTGCTCACCTACGGGGGCACGGACAACGCCGACGGGCGCCCGGACGTTCTGCAGGAGCTGGCCGAGGTGATCCGCGCCGCCGGGGGACCCGACTATCAGGCCGCCTACGACCGGGACGGGGCCGACGACCGCGGCATCGTCTCCGCGTTCCTGTACCGCAGTGATCGGGTGGAGCTGCTGGCTCCGGCTGCCGACGATCCGGTCCTGGGGGCCAACCCTTCCGTGGCGTACCGCTCGCCCGGTCTGCCCGGTAACGGGGACGTGCAGAACCCCAAGGCGCTCAACGCCTCCCTGCCTGCCGACGTGGACACCAGCACCGGCGTGGACGGGGACGATGTGTTCACCCGGGCGCCCCAGGTGGGGCTGTTCCGCATATGGCGCGGCGAGATCGGCGCCAGCGTGTTCACGGACCTGTACCTGTCGAGCAACCACTTCAGCAGCGGACCGGACGCCCGGGTGGGGCAGCGCAGCGAGCAGGCGGCCTACAACGCCGCCATCGTGGCGGCGCTGCAGCAGGCCTGGCCCCGGGTGCGCGTGGTGGTGGGCGGGGACCTGAACGTGTACCCGCGCCCGGACGATCCCTTCAGCCCCGGCCAGCCGCTGTTCCCCAGCGACCAGCTTGGAGCGCTTTACGATGGGGGACTGGCCAATCTGTATGACCGGCTGCTGGCCGAGGCGCCCGCCGCGGCCTACAGCTACGTGTACACGGGACAGGCCCAGACGCTGGACCAGATGTTCGTGACCCCGAGCCTTCTGTCCGAGCTGCTGCGCTTCCGGGCGGCCCACATCAACAGCGACTGGCCTTCCGACTACGGCGGGGACGGCCCGCGCGGCACCAGCGACCACGACCCCCAGATGGCCCAGTACTCCCTGGTGCCCACGGCCGAGGGGTTGGCGGAGCTGGTGCGCTACCTCGCGGCGGGCGGGTCGATAGGGGGCAACAACACGGAGCGCATCCTCCTGGACCGGCTGGAGCGGGTGGGCGCCTTCCAGGAAGGCGGCAGGGAGCAGGCGGCTGCCGCGCAGCTTCGGGCGTTCGTCAACCAGGTGCAGGGCTTCGCGCCCCGCTTCGTGACCCAGGCCGCCGCCGATGCTCTGCAGCGGGAGGTGGAGTTGCTCCTCCAGACCTTCTGAGGGCGCTGGGGGCCGCCGGGGGCGGCGGAGGGGGGCTACCCCTCCTTGGCTGCGTACTCCTGGATGTCCGCCTTGTCCCGCAGCTTCGCCGCCAGCTCTTCCAGAGCGGTCATGGTCTTCTCGTGCTGCAGGTACTGGACGATCTGCGCCTTGATATCCTCGTACGGCAGGGCCGACTCGGGTTTCCGGTCCGTGAGCTGGATGAGGTGGTAGCCGAAGTCCGTGATCACGACCTGACTCAGCTCGCCCACCTCCAGGGCGAAGGCCGCCTGGGAGAAGGCGGGAACCATCTGTTCCCTGCCAAAGAAGCCCAGATCGCCTCCGTTTGCGCTGCTGCCGGGATCCTGTGAGTACTCCCTGGCGAGAGCGGCGAAATCCTCCCCGGCCAGGACGCGCTTTCGCAGCTCCTCGATCTGTTTCCTGGCCTGGGCTTTGGCCTCCGCGCCCGCCTCCGGGTCCACCTTGATGAGGATGTGCCGCGCCCGCACCTGTTCCGGAGTGAGGAAATAGCCGGGGTTGCCGGCGTAGTATTTCCTGGCGTCCTGTTCGGTCACCGACACCGCGGGAGCGATGTCCTTGTCGATCATGTCCTGAATGGCCATCTGCGTGCGCATCTCGATGCGCAGCTCCTCTTCACTGATGCCGCTCTGCTGTAGGGCGGCGGTGTACTCCGCCTCGCCGGGGAAGCGGCCGCGGATCCGGTCGATCTGCTCCTGAATCCGCTCCTCCGCAACGGCGAAACCGCGGTTCTGGCTCTCCTGGTACAGCAGCTCCATGTCGATGACCGTGTCCAGGGCCCGGCGCCTGAGGCGAGCTCTGCCCTCCTCGTCCAGCGCCTGTCCCTGGCTGAGCGCCTGCTGCTCGAAGCGGCTGATTTCGCGGGCAAGATAGGCCCGGGGAATCAAGACCCCGTTCACCGACGCGGCCGCGGCGGTCTGCTTCTCCCCTGCTCCGCCCGCGTAGGCGGCGCCGGCGGACGCCAGCGACAGCACGATCGCCGCCAGCGCGCGTGCCAGCCCTCGTCTTCTCCTGGGTTCCTGCATATCCAACCAACCTCCTGCGGTTTGGTGAGTGAAGCGGATCCCTGCCCAGCCTCCAGTCGAGCACGCCAGAGTACGCCTTGCCCGGCGCCGCAGGTCGATGGAGGTTGAAGTCGTCTGAACGGGCATCAAAGTCCAGGCGTTGCCGGAAAGGGACGGCTTGCGGAGACCCTCCTGCAAGCTACCTCAAGCTACCTCAAGCTACCTCAATGGAACGGGAAGATCAACCGCCCGGGAAAAAGACGGGCCAGGCGCCCTCCCGGTGTATACAATGGCGCGGTTTCGCTGTACTATATAGACAGTATAGACAGTCAGTTGGAACCGGGCGGGGTGGCCCGTTCCACACCCTACGGCATTAGTCTTACGCACTGCTGGTTCCGGGGCAGCCTCCCGAGAGTGGCGCCCGGGGAGCCGGTCTGCCGGATTCAAACGATCCGATCAGTCTCATGCTGTTGACACTGTAGATTGGAGGTAGCGTGGCCAAGATTGTCATCACCGAGGAAGAGGGCCTGGAAAAGGGCTTGAAACGCTTCAAGCGCATGCGCGAGAAGGAAGGCATCGTCAAGGCGTTCAAGAAGAAGCAGTACTACACGAAACCCTCGGACGAACGCCGGGAGCAGAGGAAGAAGGCGATTCGCAAGCTGAAACGAAAGAAAGCCAGAAGCGAGGCGCGCCGGTCGCGCCGGTAGAGCGCGACGGCTGCTTGACGCAGGGTGCATGGAGGCGCATTGTGCCCGCAATGGGAGTCCGAACCTTCCGACTGCTGCTCCTGGCTGCCGGGGTCGGGGTGCTGGTGCTCTCCCTCGTCCCGGTGCCCCTGGAGAGGGCGCACACCTTCGGGGGCTGGGACAAGGTCCTTCACGTCCTGGCCTACGCGGTGCTGGGCTTCATGGCGGCAGCCGGTTTCCCGGGAACGCGGCTCAGCCGCGTGGCCCTGGTCGCGGCGGTCTGCACCCTCTTCGGCGCTCTGATGGAGCTGCTTCAGGGGCTGGTGGGAAGGGACTCGGAGTGGCTCGACCTGGCGGCCGACCTCCTGGGCGCCGCGGGCGGCGCTCTGCTGGCGCACCGCTTCCTGGCCGGCCGTCTTTCCTCCCCGCGGCGGTAGCTCCGTCGGTCAGACCAGGAGGAAGTCGGCCTTGCGCTCCGCCGCAGAGACGCGCCGCACCCTGACCTCCACGCGGTCCCCCAGCCGGTAGCTGCGGCCGCTGGATTTTCCCACCAGCCGAAACCCGTCCTCTTCGTAGATGAACCGCTCCTCTCCCAGGCTCTGCACGGGCACCAGCCCCTCCGCCAGGTAGCGGTCCAGCTCCACGAAAAGGCCGAAAAAGGCACCCCCGAAACCACCCCCCGGTAGATGTTGCCGACCTTGCGAGAGAGGAACTCCAGGGACTTCATCTTGCGGTAGTCCCGCTCGGCGGCCGTGGCGGCGCGCTCCATCTCGCAGCTGTGCCGGCAAGTCTCCTCGAGGGAGCGCCGCAGGGCCTGCGTGGGCCGTCCCTCCTCCGACCTCTTGCCGCGGCGGGAGCTGTAGCGCTTCAACAGCCGGTGGACCGCCAGGTCGGGGTAGCGGCGGATCGGGGAGGTGAAATGGGTGTAGGCGTCGAAGGCCAGTCCGAAGTGCCCCAGGTTTTCGGTGCCGTAGCTGGCCCTGGTGAGGGAGCGGTGCCACCTCCGCCCGCTTCCGGCGGGCATGACCCAATCGGAACGCCTATTTAGCCGCTAGGGGTTATTCCCCGGGGCCTTCCCGCGCCGTTAGATTTTACTTGCTGCCAGTGCCGTGCCAGTGCCGGCACGCTCATCCGAAGGCAGCATACACATATATCGGTTATCGAGGAGGACACAACGTGAACGCAAGAACGCGAACCGCGAGGGTCGTGACACTTCTGCTGGGCTTTGTCGTGCTCTCAGCGTTGGCGGTCCCGGCGGTCTTTGCCGGCGGCAGCTCGGAATCCTCGTCGGCTTCACAGCCGTCGAGCAACAGCATGCCCGACTACCTGGTGGGCGCCAAGAAGGGCCCGTACGTCATCGGCCTGAGCAACTCCTTCAGCGGCAACTCCTGGCGGGCGCAGATGGTGGCGGAGTTCAAGTTCGCCGCGGAGAAGCAGAAGAGCGACGGAACGCTCAAGGACTACGTGGTGGCCGACGCCACGGGCAACACCGCCAGCCAGATCCAGCAGATCAACAACATGATCTCCCGCGGTGTGGACGCCATCCTGGTGGACGCCAACTCCGCCACGGCGCTGGACCCGGTGATCAAGACCGCCCACGAGGCGGGCATCCTGGTGGTTTCCTTCGACAACACCGTGACCTCGCCGTACTCCATCAACGTCAACACCGACCAGACCAAGTTCGGCTCCGTGGGCGCGGACTGGCTGGTGAAGAAGCTGAACGGCAAGGGGAACATCATCGTGCTGAACGGGGTGGCTGGAACGCCGGTGAACAACGAGCGCTGGCAGGCCGCCAAGAAGATCTTCGATCAGAATCCTGGCATCAAGATCCTGAGCGAGGTGAACGCGAACTGGGACCAGGCCACTGCGCAGCAGGCGGTGGCCAACCTGCTGCCCTCTTTCCCCAAGATCGATGGCATCTGGTCGCAGGGTGGGGCCATGACCCTGGGGGCCATCTACGCCTTCCAGGCCGCGGGGCGCCCGCTTCCGCCCATGACCGGGGAGGCCAACAACGGGCTGCTGAAGGAGTGGAGGAAGCTCCAGGGCACGGGCTTCGACTCGATCGCCCCCGCCCAGCCGCCCTCTCTCAGCGTGGAGGCCCTGAAGACGGCCATCAAGGCGCTGCAGGGCCAGGACGTCAAGCAGACCATCCTGCTCAATCCGCCGGTGATCACCGACCAGAACCTGGACCAGTACGTGCGCACCGACATGCCCGACAGCCTGTGGCTGCCGACGGACCTGACCCCGGAGCAGCTGAAGACCCTGTTCGGCGGCTCCAAATCCTGAACCCGGAAGCGGTGAGCGACACAGAGGCTTTTTTCGAAGCGACCGGCGTAGGCAAGTCCTACGCCGGTACCGTCGCCCTGCGTGAGGCAGACCTTACGCTGCGCCGCGGAGAGGTGCACGCCCTGGTCGGAGAGAACGGCGCCGGCAAGTCCACCCTGGTGAAGATCGTCTCCGGGGGCCTGCCTCCGGACTCCGGTTCGCTGCTGCTGGAGGGGCGCCCGTTCCGGCCCTCTTCCCCCGCCGCGGCCCAGCGCCTGGGGGTGGCGGCGGTGCACCAGGAGCTCTCTCTCATCCCCTACCTGCCGGTATACCAGAACCTGTGGCTGGGCCACGAGGAGACCTCCGGAGGGGTGATCGCCCGCCGGGAGCTTCGGCAGCGTAGCCGCGAGCTGTGCAAGCGCTACCGGATGCAGATCGGCGTGGAGGAATGGATCGACGATCTCCCGCTGGAGCAGCAGCAGGTCGTGGAGATCCTCAAGGCCCTGGCGCTGGAGCCGGGGCTGGTGATCTTCGACGAGCCCACCTCGGCGCTGGGAAGCGCCAACACCCGCTGGCTGCTGGACCTGATCGCCAGGCTCAAGGAGGAGGGCAGATCGGTGCTGTTCATCTCTCACCGCCTTCCGGAAGTGATGGAGCTGGCCGACACGATCACCGTGCTCAAGGACGGAAGCAAGGTGGGCACGGTGAGCCGCTCGGAGGTGGACGACCAGCGGGTGGTGCGGATGATGGTGGGCCGTGATCTGCAGGACATCTTCCCGCCCAAGGCCGACTCGGCTGCCGTGGAACGGGCGCCGACGGCCCTGGAGGTGGGCGACCTGAGCGCCGAGGGGGTCCGGCATGCCTCCTTCACCGTTTGCGAGGGAGAGGTGGTGGGCCTGGCGGGCCTGGAAGGGCAGGGGCAGCACGAGCTGATGCTGGCCCTCTTCGGCCTGCACCCCCGCTGGGGCGGCTCCATGAAGGTGGGGGGAAGGAGAGTGAACATCCGTCATCCCCAGCACGCCATCCGCGAACGGGTGGGGATGGTGCCGGTGGACCGGCGCACCGAGGGCGTCATCGTCCCGCTGAGCATCACCCAGAACATCGCCCTGCCCACGCTGCGGGAGCGGCAGCGCTTCGGCCTGGTGGACCTGAGCGCGGAGGCCGAGGTGGTCACGGAGAACATGGAGCGCCTGTCCGTCCACGCGGAGGGGCCCCATGCCCCGGTGCGGACGCTGAGCGGCGGCAACCAGCAGAAGGTGGCCCTGGCCAAGTGGCTGGCCGCGGACCCCCGGGTGCTGCTGCTGGACGATCCCACCCGGGGTGTGGACATCCAAACCCGCAGCGACATCTACCACCTCATCCGTACCCTGGCCCGGGATGGCAGGGCCATCCTGATGAACTCCACCGACGTGATCGAGCTGGTGGGCATGTGCGACCGGGTGCTGGTGATGTTCGAAGGAAGGATCGTGCGCGAGCTGGCCGCGGATGAGATCACCGAGGAGAACATCGTGGCCGCGGCGGTGGGGGCGAACCAGAAAGGACAGGAGCAGGGATGAGCAGGCGGGGGGATGCGCCGCTTCTGACGGGCGAGCAAGTGCGGGTTTCCATCGGACACAATCGGGGCGCGCTTCTGATCTACGCCGTCTTCGCCGTCCTGTTCGTGGTCCAGACGGCGGTGAGCCCCTCCTTTCCTTCCACCCGGGCGATCACCAGCCTTCTGAGCTCGGCGCTGCCGCTGGTCTTCGCCGCCGTCGCCCAGACGGTGGTGGTACTGGTGAAGGGGATCGACCTCTCGGTGGGGCCGGCCATGAGCGTAGTGATGGTGATCGCCGCCTCCCTCATGAAGAGCTCCGGCTGGACCAACGCCGGGGTGATCGTTCTCTGCCTGGCGGTGGGGATGGCCATCGGAGCCTTCAACGGCTTCTTCGTGGTGCGCGCGCGGCTGCAGTCGATCATCGTCACCCTGGCCAGCTCCTCGGTGCTGACGGGAGTGGCCCTGTACGTGCTGCCGCAGCCGGGAGGCTTCATTCCGGTGGGGCTGAACTGGCTTTCCACCGGCCAGCTGGGGTTCCTGCCGGTGCCGGGCCTGTTCCTGCTGGCGGTGCTGCTGTTGATCTGGCTTCCCCTGCGCCGTTCCCGCATCGGCCAGAGCTGGTACGCCGTCGGCGGCAACGAGGCGGGGGCCTATTACTCCGGGATCAACGTAGACCTGGCCAGGTTCACCGCCTTCCTGGCGGGCGGCTTTTTCGCCGCCCTGGGGGGGTTGCTGCTGGCCTTCCAAACACTGACTGGAGACCCCATGATCGGCGCCCCCTACACCCTGAACTCCATCGCCGCCACCGTCCTGGGGGGGACCAGCCTGCTCGGCGGCCGCGGCGGGGCGCTGGGGGCGGTGGGCGGGGTGCTCGTGCTGACTATCGTGGTAGACATCCTCTTCTTCATCGGGGTGTCCGCCTACTATCAGTACGTGTTCAGCGGCACCATCGTCATCCTGGCTTTGGCGGCGGGATCCTTTTCGGACTTCCTCCGCACCCACCGCATCCTGGGCCGGCGGGAAAGAGGAGCCTGAGCCGTGGCCAAGGCGAGCCTGGCGCAGAGCGGCCGGCAGGGCAGGTCCCTGAGGATCCCCGCGCTGGCGTGGCCCTTTCTGGCGGTGGCGATCCTGGTGGGCTTCGGAGCGATCCTCTCCCCCGGCTTCGCCGAGCCGGGCCACCTGCTGCTCATTCTCAACTTGGCGGCCTTTCTGGGGCTGGTCGCCGCCGGACAGACCCTGGTGATCCTGGCGGCGGGGATCGACCTGTCGGTGAGCGCGGTGATCACCCTGGCCGGCGTGGTCTCCGCCACGATCATGAACGGGGCCAACGACCAGCTCCTGGTGGGCATCCTGATCAGCCTGGGTCTGGGTCTGGGGATCGGCGCGCTGAACGGCCTGGGGGTGGCCTTTCTGGGCATCCATCCCCTGGTGATGACCCTGGGTATGACCAGCGTGGCGCAGGGGGCGGCCCTGCTGTACACCAACGGCTCGCCCAAGGGAAGCGCCGCCCCCTTCCTGAGTGAGCTGGCTACCGGCCGCTTCCTGGGGGTTTTCCCGTACGTGCTGGTGGTGTGGGTGGTGGTGGCCGCGGCGATCGTGCTGCTGCTGCACCGCTCGGTCTGGGGGCGGTGGCTGTACGCCATCGGCAACTCCCCCAAGGCCGCCGTGTACTCCGGGGTGCGGGTGCCCTGGGTGCTGGTGAGCATCTATCTCGTTTCCGGAGGGCTGGCCGCCCTCACGGGGATCCTGCTCACCGGCTACACCAAGACCAGCTACCTGACCATCGGCGATCCCTACCAGCTCAACTCCATCGCCGCCGTGGTGATCGGCGGCTCCTCCATCCTGGGCGGGTCGGGAAGCTACGTGGGCACCATCGGCGGGGCCATCATCATGGTGCTGGTGCAGTCGCTGCTGCCCATCCTCTCCATCCCGGAGGCCGGGCGCCGCATCATCTCGGGGCTCATCATCCTGCTGCTGCTGCTGATCTACGGTCGCGGCCGCCGGCAGTTCTGAAGGAAGATCTGAAGGAAGAAAGGAGTAGAGCGAAATGAAGGTGGAGCACGTCGCGGCGGTGGGCAACCTCCTGGGCGAGGGACCCCTGTGGCACCCCCAGGAGAAGCTGCTGTACTGGGTGGACGCCTTCGGCCGGATGTACCTGACCTACGATCCGGCGAGCGGGCGGATTCAGCGCCACCCGGTGGAGGAGTTCCTGATCTCCCTGGCCTTCCGCGCCTCCGGCGGGTTGCTGCTGGCCAGCGACAGCCGCCTGGCGTTCCGCGGGGACGCAGAGGGCGGGCTGCAGCCGGTGCTGGAGGCCCCCTTTGAGGTGGCCCGGGTGCGGTTCAACGACGGGCGGGTGGACCCGGCAGGACGCTACTTCGTGGGCAGCATGCACCGGGCGGAGAGCGAGCCCCTGGGCGCCCTCTACCGGCTGGACCCCGACCGATCCTTGCGGCGGCTGCAGGAGGGGATCATCACCTCCAACGGGCTGGGCTGGAGCCCGGATTGCGCCACCTTCTACCACACCGATTCGATCCGCAAGACCATCTACTCCTACGAGTACGATGCGGGCGGCGGGCAAATCGCCAACCGGCGGGCTTTCGTCTCCTCCCAGGAGGAGCCGGGGGTGCCGGACGGGCTGGCCGTGGACGCCGAGGGCTGCGTGTGGAGCTGCCGCTGGGACGGCGGGAAGATCGCCCGCTACGATCCCGCAGGGCGCAAGATGCTGGAAGTCCCGCTGCCCGTGACCAGACCTACCAGCTGCGCCTTCGGCGGGGAGGGACTGGACACCCTGTACGTCACCTCCGCCCGCCACGGCCTCCCGGAGGGGGACCTGCGGGAGCATCCTCAAAGCGGCGACCTGTTCTGCCTGCGGGCAGGGGTGAGCGGGCAGGTCGAAGCCCTCTTCGCCGGCTGAAAGCGCCGGCAGCGGGCGCCGTCCGGGGCCCGCACTGCCTCCGCGGTCCCGTCCCGAACGGCAGAAGACGCCAGATTGACTGGATTCCGCCATAGTGAACGCAGCGATCGCGGGTGCCATCCGGGAAGTCGGGCGCCTCAGCCATGTCCCTGCCGCTGGACAGTCGCTTCCACGAAAAGAGGCCGCCCCCACCTGCGTTCGTCGAATACCTTGACGCTGGCTACCAGGAAGCGATAGAGGCGATAGCTTTTGCCCGGGTCGTCACGACCAAGGCCCTCTTGCCAGCTTGCATAGGCCGGGAAGCGTCCCTCGTAGGAGCGGCTCGCCTCCACTGCGTTCGCCCCGCTGGCCGGCTCGCAGTTGCCAAAGAGCCGCAGCCTTCGATCGGGGCCGCCCCACCGCTGGGAAGAGGCGAACACCGTCATTGCCAGGGAAGGATTGGTCTGCAGGTTTCTGCAGTGCCTGGCGTTGGGGTGGGACAGAGACTAGAGCACCAGATCATCGGAGTAGGAGGAATAGGCCGTATTGGCGTGGGCCCGATGATCGGGCGTGACCGTCGCTATCGAGCAGAGGACGTTTTCTGCCAGCCTTGCCAGGAGGCTCTCCAGCACATCCTCGGAAGACATCGGAAGACAGCTGTTGAGCGGCGACAGGCTCTCCCGCCGGGTCTGTCGCCGCGACGATCACGAGACTGACGCGGTCCATGTTGTCCCCCCGTCCGCTTCATCCTTGCTCGAAGGTCGTCCTGCGAACATCATTGTATCCCCGCGCGGGCGGGGGAAGCCAGGCGGAAGCCAGCGAGTGGGTCCACAGCCGCCGGAGGGCCAAGACAAAGACGGGGGCGAGCCGAGAAGCGCGCTGGGATGACAGCAGCGCGTGCGCGCCGTGCGCAGCGCCGCCGGGTTGACAGCGGCAGGTAGGCGGGCTAGGGTCTACCTGGCATGGTATCCAGGAGGGTCCTCTCCCGCGCCCAGGCGGAGCACGCCATGAGGCACGGCGAGTTCGACGAAGGCGTCATCCGGGCCGCGCCGCGGGTGGCGGTGGTGCTCAGCCAGGACTGGTGCCCCCAGTGGACGGCCATGGACCGCTACCTGGACGAGCTGGCCGCCGGGGCGGAGCAGGCGGGGCCACCCCTGGTGGTCTTCCACCTGCTGTACAACCGGGTGCATTACTTCCGGCAATTCCTGTGCTTCAAGGAGCAGTTCTGGCGGAACGCCCTCATCCCCTACGTGCGCTACTACCGCGAGGGGGCTTTCCTGCGGGAGAGCAACTTCGTGTCCCTGCCGCGGTTCCTGCGCTCCCTGGAGCCCTGAGCCCTGAGGCCCGGTGGAGCCGCCGCTGGTGGCTACCGGTGTATCCAGCTGGATACCCGCCTATCCAGCCGGCGGCGCCTGCGCCGCCCCCCCAGCGGGCGTGAGGCCCGGGGCGCGGCGAGGGGCGCCGCCGCGCAACCCGTTCCACGGAAAAGAATAAAACGAAATCTGTAGAAAAAGCGGCTGATCCGCGCGGCCCGGCACGCCGCTTGCTTATCAATCCTTCGGTTGTCAACCATTTCTCGATTTCCTCAGGAGGTCAGCATGAGCAAGAGTGCAAAGGCGGTTCTGGTGGCGGCGCTGGTGCTGCTCGCGGCGGTGCCTACGTTCGCCGGCGGCGGCCAGGAGCCGGCGTCGGCCAAGGCGGTGAGCATGGCTTTCATGCCGGGCATCGCCGATCCGTTTTACTTCACCATGGAACGGGGCATACGGGCCAAGGCCCAGGAGCTGGGGGTGAATCTCACCGTGGGTGAGTACCCCACGACCTGGGGCCCGGAGGCGCAGGTGCCGATCCTTCAGGCCATGATGGCCAAGGGCGGCATCGACATGCTCCTCATTGCCCCCACCGCGGTGGACGCTCTCATCGCCCCGCTGAAGAAGATCTACGACAGCGGCGTGCAGATCATCACGGTGGACACCTTCCTGGGCGACGGAGACTACTCCAAGTCGAGCAACTACTCCTTCCCCCTTTCCTACATCGGCACCGACAACGAGCTGGGCGGCCAGAAGGTGGCCGAGCACCTGGCCAAGCTCATCGGGGAGAAGGGCAAGGTCTTCGTGGAGTCCACCAACCCGGACACCTCCTCGGTGATCGGCCGGGTTAACGGCTTCAAGAAGGGGATCGCCGAGTTCCCCAACATGCAGCTGGTGGGCGTGGACTACTGCCTGGACGTGCAGCAGAAGGCCATGCAGCAGGTCTCCGCTGCCCTGCAGAAGAACCCCGACATCGTGGGCATCTTCGGCGTCAATGTGTTCAGCGCCCAGGGCGCCTACCAGGCGGTGGTGAACGCCGGGCTCACCGGCGCGGTGAAGATCGCCACCTGGGACGCCACCGAAACCCTGATCCAGGCGCTCAAGGCCGGTCAGGTGGACCTGGTGCTGGCGCAGAAGCCGGCAGAAATCGGCTCCCTGGCCGTGGAGTGGGGCTACAAGTACCTCACCGCGGGCACCGCCATCCCCAAGAAGGTCATCCCGGGGTTCGAGTTCTTCACCAAGGACAACGTCAACGACCCCGACATGCAGCAGTGGATCTACAAGAAGTAGCCCATGTCCTGTCCCGGGCCGGTCTTCGCGGGAAGACCGGCCCTCCCGTCTCCGATTGCGTGTGCTCCGGTCATGACGTAGAATCGATGAACGGAAAGGGGTGAGGAGCCATGCAGGCGAGCTCTGGAGCGCTCCGCGGCGGGGAGCCGCGGTTCACCGCTCTGTCCGTGCTGGGCAAGAACTGGGCGGCCTTCTTCCTCCTGGCCTCCGTGGCGGTGTTCAGCTTCACGGGAGCCAACTTCCTGACCCTGGCGAACCTCCAGAACATTCTCTACGCGGCCACCATCTACCTCCTGCTGGCCAGCGCCGAGACCTTCGTGATCATCACCGGAGGGATCGACCTGTCGGTGGGCTACGTGATGGGCCTGTCCTCGGTGATCTGCGCCGGGGTCATGAGGGACCTCTGGTACGTTCAATACGGGGTGGGCTGGCCTGCGCTTCCCGCCGCGGCCGCCGGGGTCGTGGCGGCCATGCTGGCCAGCCTGGCCTGCGGGCTCGCCAGCGGGGTGCTCGTGGCCCGCTTCAGGGTGCCGCCGTTCATCGCCACCCTGGGGGTGCTGGGGGTGGCCTACGGGGTGACCCTGCACGCCAGCGGCGGCGGCTTTCCCGTGGCCTTTCTGCCCCCCGGCCTGAGGGAGATCGGCAACGGCTTCGTATACTACCACAATCCGGTCACCGGCGCCGGAAGCTTCTTCTCCCGGCCCGCCGGTACCCTGGATTCCCAGATCAAGGAGCTGGTGCGGGTCTTTCCCAACTCCCTGATCTTCATCCTGGTGGTGCTGGCCGCGCTCTGGTACCTGCTGAAGCACACCCGCTTCGGACAGCACACCTACGCCATCGGCGGCAGCATGGATGCCGCCGTGCGGGCGGGGATCGACACCCGCAGACATCTCCGGCGGGTCTACCTGCTCTCCGCCTTCCTTTCCGGACTGGCGGGGGTGGTCAACGTGTTCCAGACCGGCACGGGCAACTTCACCCCCATGGGAGCCAACTACGAGCTGTTCGCCATCGCGGCGGTCATCATCGGAGGGGCCAGCCTGATGGGCGGCAAGGGCAGGATCATGGCTTCCGTCATCGGGGTGCTCATCCTGCAGGTGCTGGACAACGGGCTGAACCTCTCCGGGGTGGAGTCCTTCTACCGCTACATCGCTACCGGCGTGGTGCTGATCGTGGCGGTGGTGATCGACCAGCTCTTTCCCGATCTGTTCTGAACGAGCCATGGAGCGCGAGATGATGCGGCGAAGCGGATTGACGACGTTCCTGGGGCAGCGCTGGGCGGTCCTGTTCCTGGCGGCGGAGCTGGTGGTCTTCAGCGTCGTGGGGGCCGGCTTCCTGACGCTGAACGGCCTGCAGATCGTGCTCTTCTACGGCACCTCCCTGTTCCTGCTGGCCACCGCGGAGACCTTCGTGATCGTCACCGGCGGCGTGGACCTGTCGGTGGGCTACGTCATGGGCTTTGCCACCATCGTCTCCGCCAAGCTCGTCGCCGGCCTGGTCAGGGGGGGGATGGCCCCCGGGCCGGCCATCCTGGCGGGTATCCTGATCACCCTGGTGGTAGGCCTCCTGCCGGGCGCCCTCAGCGGGCTGCTGGTGGGGCGCCTGCGGGTCCCTCCCTTTCTGGCCACCTTCTCCACGGGGGGGATCACCTACGGGGTTTCCCTTCTGATGATCGGGGGGGTGGCGGCCAAGGACGTGCCGATCCTGGCCAACGATATCGGCAACAGCTACTTCCTCTACTACGTGGCGGGCAAGGGGTTCTCCCTGTTCAGCCGCCCCGAGGTGGCGCGGGGCACCAGGGTGGTGGAGCTGATTCCCAGCATGGTGGTGCTGACCGCGGCATTCGTCGCGGTGGCTGCCTTCCTGCTGAAGCGCAGCCGCTTCGGCCAGCACGCCTACGCCATCGGAGGCAACATCGACGCTGCCGTGCGGGCGGGAATCAACACCCAGCGGCACCTGCTTGCCACCTACATGATCTCCGCGCTCTTCGCCACCCTGGCGGGGATCATCTACATGCTGGAGTACGTGACCGGCAAGGCCGACGCGGGAGTCTCCTTCCTGCTGGACTCCATCGTGGGGGTGGTCATCGGGGGGGCCAGCCTCTACGGCGGCAGCGGCACCGTCTGGGGGACGATCCTGGGCTGCCTGATCCTCTCCGTGCTGGAGACGGGCCTGCGTATGGCCGGGGTGCAGACCTTCGACAAGTTCATCGCCGTGGGGCTCATCCTGATCTTCGCCGTGCTGATCGACCAGTTCTTCCCCGAGCTGATCCACAAGGACGATTAGAAGGAGGCCCGAATGGGGTACCTGCTGGAGGTGAGGAACATCGTGAAGCGCTTCGGAGGGCTCACCGCGGTCAACAAGGTAAGCCTGGGGGTGAACGCCGGAGAGGTGGTGGGGCTGCTCGGGGACAACGGGGCCGGGAAGTCCACCCTGATTAAGGTCATCTCCGGGGTGTACCGCGCCGAAGAAGGACAGATCTTCTTCCAGGGCCGGGAGGTGCAGGTCGAGACCCCCATGGACGCCCTGGCCATGGGAATCGAAACGATCTACCAGGACCTGGCCCTGGCGGAGAACCTCACCACCCCGGCGAACATCTTCCTGGGCAGGGAGAAGATGAAGAAGTGGCTGGGGCTGATCCCGGTGCTGGACCACGAAACCATGCGCGCCGAGAGCCGCAAGGTGCTGGAGAAGCTGGACATCGAGATCCCCTCGCTGCGCAACCGCATCCGGGCGCTGTCCGGGGGCCAGCGCCAGGCGGTGGCGATCTCCCGCTCGATCTACTGGGACGCCAGGTTCATCATCATGGACGAGCCCACCGCCGCCCTGGGCGTGGCGGAGCAGAAGAAGGTGCTGGCCACGGTGAACCTGCTCAAGTCCCACGACATCGGGGTGATCGTCATCAGCCACCAGATGCACGACGTTTTCTCCGTGGCGGACCGCCTGGTGATCATGCGCCGCGGGGAGAAGGTGGCCGAGCGGATCACCCGGGAAACCAACCCCGACGAGGTGGTGAGCCTGATCGTGGGAGCGGAAACCGTGGACAAGTAGCCGGGGAGCGGCGGAGCCGGACAGGGATGAAGCTGTTTACCAAGACGCTGCTGTTCTTTATCGGCGTGATCGCCTTCGGGTCGGCGCTGACAATCCTGGTGATCACCGACCTGACGCGGCGGACCAACCTGAACGACGCCCGGCGCGAGCTGACTGAAGAGGCCGCCATCATCTATGACAGCTTCAACTCCTGGAAGCGCCAGATCTGGATCAGCCTCATCGGCATCGGAGCCGACCGGCGGCTGGCCCGGGTGCTGGCCGCCTCCCAGGGCCGTCCCCCCCGGGAGGACTTCGCCGGGTCGCTCCAGGAGTTCATCTTCGTTTCCAAGATCGACACCCTGATCCTGCGCGACCCTCGCAGGAGGACCCTGGAGGTGGTGCCGGTGACCTACAGCACCTTCAACGCCGCCGACCTGCAGGGCCTGGCCAGGGTGAAGGACCAGCCCTACCTGGAGCTCAGGCTCATCCGCAACGTCCTCTGTCTGACCGGTGTCACCACCATCGAGCTGGCTCCGGGCAGGCTCCTGGAGGTGTTCCTGCTCAAACGCATCGATGAGGAGCTCTGCAGCCAGCTCACGCTGAACAGGAAATCCCAGGTGGCGCTGTACCTGGGGGAGCGCTACCTGGTGGGCTCCTTTCCCCGCGGCCTGCCGCCGGCCCGCTTCGATCCCCGCCGGCTGAAGAGCGCCTATCTGGAGACCTACGACCAGCGGATCAGCGGCGGGCGCATGAATATCGCCTTCCAGCGCATCGGCAGGCTGGAGCAGCGGGAGGAGGGAGAGGAGCTCTTCCTGGGGGTGTACCTGTCCAACGAGGCCTACAACGAGAGGATCCTCCTGGTGAGCCGGGCGGTGCTGCTGGTGAGCGCCGCCGGGGCGGCGCTCACCATCATTCTCAGCCTCTTCCTCTCGCGCAACATCACTCATCCCATCGCGGAGCTGCTGGCGGCGATGGAGCGCATCAAGGCCGGCGCCTACGACACCCGGGTGGGGCCGCGGGGAGGCCACGAGATCGCCCGCCTCACCGCCGGGTTCAACGACATGGCCGGCGAGCTCCACGGGAGCCGGGCGGCCATGCAGGAGTACCTCCAGGAGACGGTGCTCCTCAAGGAGTACAACGAGAAGATCATCAACTCCATCCAGGCCGGCATCGCCATCGTGAACCGCGACCTGGTGGTGGAGAAGGCCAACAGCTCCTTCCTGCAGTCCTTCGCCCTGGAGGGCTCCCCGATCATCGGGACCCCGCTGGCCTCGCTGGGGATCGACCTGGTGGACGGGACCGTGCTGGAGCAGATCCGCTCGATCCTGGACAGACGGTCGGGGTCGTTTCTGGAGATCAAGCGCTCGGGCAGCTCGCGGGTGTTCGAAATCAGGCTCTATCCCTTCTACAGCTCCCAAGGGCAGCTCGAGGAGGCCTCCGGCTGCGTGTTCGTGGCCCAGGACATCAGCGCCAAGGTGGAGCTGGAGCAGAAGATCTTCCAGGCGGAAAAGCTCTCCTCCATCAGCATGCTCTCCGCGGGCATGGCCCACGAGATCAACAACCCTCTGAGCTCGATCCTGACGAACGTGCAGAACCTGATGGCCGAGGAGGCCGACGGTGAGCGCAGGATCTCCCTGCGCTGGATCGAGCAGGAGACGCGGCGGATCGCCCGGATCGTGCAGGAGCTGCTGAACTTCGCTTCCACGGACTCCGGGGACAGCTCCGGCTCTGCGGTGAACCAGACGGTGGAGGAGACCCTCAGGCTCCTGGGCTACTCCCTGGCGCGGGACAATCGCATCAGGATCCAAACGCGGCTGGCGCAGGGTCTGCCGCCCGCGGCGCTCAGCAAGGACGAGCTGAAGCAGGTGGCCATCAACCTGATCAAGAACTCCATCCAGGCCATCGACGGGGAAGGCAGGATCCTGGTCTGCACGCGGCTCAACCAGCGACACCCGTGCATCTCTCTGTCCGTCAGCGACACGGGCAAGGGCATCCCCAAGGAGGTCATGCCACGGATCTTCGATCCTTTCTTCACCACCAAGGGGGACGGTTCGGGCACGGGCCTGGGGCTTTCGGTGGTGTACGGGATCGTGACCAAGTACAACGGCGGGATCCGCGTGCGCAGTCGTGAGGGTGGGGGCACCCGGGTGGGCCTCAGCCTGCCGCTTCTGGAAAGAGGAGCGCAGAGGTGAAGGGGGCCTCCATCCTCGTGGTGGACGACGAGGAGGGTATCCGCCACGGGCTCGCCACCCTCTTCGGGCGGGAGGGGTTCACCGTGCACGCCGCCGGCAGCTACCGGGACGCGGAGGCTGTGGCCTCCCGGGTCTCGCTGGACGTGGCCGTGGTGGACATCCGCCTGAGCGGCGGTGGCAGCGGCATCGAGCTCCTGAAGGAGCTGAAGCGCCTGGAGCCGGACATCGTGGTGGTCATGGTCACCGGCTACGGCAGCATCGACAGCGCGGTGACCTCGCTGAAGGAGGGCGCCGCCGACTACCTCCTCAAGCCCATCGACAACAGGAAGCTCATGGACGCGGTAAGGCGAAACCTGGAGCTGCGCGCCTTGAAGAACGAGAACCGCTTCCTGAAGGACGAGCTCAGCAGGCGCTGCCTGCCCCACCACTTCCTCACTCGTGAGCCCGCCCTGCGGGAGCTGCTGAGCAGGGCGGACAGGGTGAAGGACAGCCCGGCGACGGTGCTCATCACCGGGGAGAGCGGCACCGGCAAGGAGGTGCTGGCGCGGTACATCCACTTCACCGGCGCACGCCGGGAGCGCAGCTTCATCGGCATCAACTGCGCGGCCCTTTCGGAGACCCTGCTCCTGAGCGAGCTGTTCGGCCACGAAAGGGGCGCCTTCACCGGGGCGGTGGAGCGCAAGCGGGGCAAGTTCGAGCTGGCCCACGGCGGCACGCTGTTCCTGGACGAGATCGGGGACATGTCCCTGGAGACCCAGGCCAAGCTGCTGCGGGTCATCGAGGAGAGCTCCTTCCAGCGGGTGGGCGGCGTGAAGACGATCAGCGTGGACGCGCGCATCATCGCCGCCACCAACAAGGACCCGGACGCGCTCATGCGCGAAGGCCGCTTCCGGGAGGACCTCTACTACAGGATCAACGTGGTCCGATTCCACCTGCCGCCGCTGCGGGAGCGCCGGCAGGATATCCCGCTGCTGGCGGAGCACTTCCTGGCCGCCTTCTGCCAGCGCTACGCCCGGGCCCCGGTCACCCTGAGCCCCGCCGCCGCGGCGGCCCTCCAGGAGCGGAGCTGGCCGGGCAACATCCGGGAGCTGGAAAACGCGATGAACCAGGTGGTGCTGCTGGGAGAGAAGAGCCTCCTGCCCGGTAGCGCAGCGGCCGTTCGGCCGGAGCTTGCCGGCGAGCCCCCGGTGGAGCGCGCGCAGGCGACCGCCCTCAAGGAGGGCGTGGCGGAGGTGGTGGCCCGCTACGAGCGGAGCGTCATCGCCGCCTGCCTAAAGCGAAACGGCGGCAACAAATCCAGGACCGCCCGGGAGCTGGCGATCACCCGCCGCACCCTGGCGCAGAAGATGGCAAGATACCGCCTGCGGAGCTGAGGCAGAGCGCCCGGGGCCTTCAGTCCTCCGCAACCAGGCGGCGGATGGTCTCCAGCAGGATCTCGGATCTGCCGGTCTTGCTCAGGTAGGCGGAGGCCCCCGCCTGCAGCATGGCTTCCGCCCCCTCGGCCTCCTGGTACATGGACAGGCCGATGACGCAGATCCGCGGATGCGCCTGGTGGATCTGCCGGGTCGCCTCGATCCCGTCCAGGTTGGGCATGCTGAAGTCCATCAGGACCACGTCGGGCGCCAGCTCGCGGGCCTGCGCCACCGCCACCTCCCCGTCGGCGGCCTCGCCCACCACCTCCATGTCCGGCTCCCGCTTCAGGAGCAGGGCGATTCCCTGGCGCACCACGGCATGGTCGTCCGCGACCAGAATGCGGATGGCCCGCCCGCCGCGGGGCCCACCGCCGCGGGGCCCACCGCCGCGCTCTGGATCCATTCGTCTCATCTGCATGTCCCGCCCGCATCGGTTGTCCGGTATCATCGATCCTCCAGGCAATCCCCACTGCCGTCAAGAAAAAGTATAGCGCGCCCTCCCGGTACGCGCCAACGGGAATGCACCTGCGAGGCCCGGCTGGCCCGGCGGCTGCCGCGTTGCTATCTTATGCTCCATGGGTCGAGACCTGGAACGGATGAAGAAGGACGCGGTCGACTTTCTGGACCTGGCGTTCAACCGGTGCCGCCCCGAGGAGGCGGTGGAGCGGTACGTGGGGGACCGCTACGTCCAGCACAACCCGCACGTTGCCGACGGCAAGAAGGGCTTCATCGAGTACTTTGCGCGCATGGCCAGGGAGTACCCGGGCAAGTGGATCCACGTGAAGCGGATCATCGCCGAAGGTCCCTACGTGGTTCTGCACTGCTTCCAGGAGTGGCCGGGAGAGCGGAGCTACGCGGGGATGGATATCCTGCGCTTCGACGGGGACGGCCGCATCGTGGAGCATTGGGACGTGCTGCAGGTGATCCCGGAGGAGTCGGCGAACGACAACACGATGTTCTGAAGGCCGGGATAGCCCGACCGGTGTATTCCTCGCCCACCGCTGCCAGCGGTAAGATAGAGGGGTCATGGACGGACCGGTGGGGCTTCAGATCCGGCGCCTGAGGAAGAGCTACTCCGACGGGCGGAGCAGCGTGGAGGTCCTGCGGGGTCTGGATCTGCGGGTGGAGCCCGGCGAGATGTTCGTGCTGCTGGGGCCCAACGGCGGTGGCAAATCGACGCTGCTGGGTCTGATCGCCGGGCTGCTGGAGCCAGACGGCGGGAGCATCCGCTTTTCCGGAGAAGCGGTCACCGACGTGGAGGCGGGCGTTTTCGTGCCTCCGGAGCGGCGCAACGTCGCCATGGTGTTTCAAAACTTCGCCCTCTATCCGCACCTGACGGTGGCGCACAACATCGCCTTTCCGCTCCGCCACCTGAGGGAGCGGCCTCCGCGCCGCGAGATGTGGCGCCGGGTGGAAGAGGCGGCGGAGCTGCTGGACATCGGCCATCTCCTGGACAGGATGCCCCGCACCCTTTCGGAGGGGCAGCGGCAGCGCGTGGCGGTGGCCCGGGCGATCGTGCGCCGGCCGCGGCTTCTGCTCATGGACGAGCCGCTGTCCAACCTGGACGAGAAGCTGCGCAGCGAAGCCAGGCACAGGCTGCGCCGGGTGCAGCGGGCCACCGGCGTGACCGTGCTCTACGTCACCCACCAGCAGGCCGAGGCCATGACCATGGGGGACCGCATCGGAGTGCTTCACCGGGGCGTCATCGAGCAGACGGGAAGCCCCCAGGAGCTGTACGAGGAGCCCGCCACCATCTTCATCGCCTCCTTCATGGGCGCTGACTCGGCCAACCTGCTTGCCGTGGAGGTGAGCGTGGACGACGGCTCCACTCTCCTGCGGGCGGAGGGGGCGGTTCTCAGGCTGCCGCCGGAGGTGGGCGTCCGGGTCCGCCGGCTCGGGATGGAGAGGCTGGTGATGGGGATCCGCGCGGAGCACGTGGCGGTGGGCCGGCCGGGGGCCGGAACGGTGGATGCCACGGTGGAGCTGGTTCAGAACCTGGGCTCGGAGTGCCTGCTCCACGTGGTCCTCCCGAACCGGCGGCGCCTGGTGGCCCGGGGGCGGATGGACGACCGGCTCATCATGGAGGGGCGGCGCTGCTCGCTGACCTTCGACCTGCAGGGGCTGTATTTCTTCGATCCCCGCGGAGCGCGCCTGCCCTAGACAATATGAAGTGGCCCCCGTGGTTGAAATGCCGCGGATTACCATCGAAGA